>CAVVPD010000004.1:342500-737197 GCA_963750045.1 uncultured Actinomycetes bacterium
ACAACGCCGAGATGCGATGCCGAACCGCTTTAGGTGAAGTGACTGATCCCATGCTGCCGAGAAAAGCCTCTAGCGAGCTGACATGGTGCCCGTACCCCAAACCGACTCAGGTGGGCACGTAGAGAATACGAAGGCGATCGGGAGAACTCTGGTTAAGGAACTCGGCAAAATGCCCCCGTAACTTCGGGAGAAGGGGGGCCTTAGTAGGGTGACGGACTTCTCGTCCAGAGCCCGAGGAGGCCGCAGAGACCAGGGCCAAGCGACTGTTTACTAAAAACACAGGTGCGTGCTAAGTCGAAAGACGACGTATACGCACTGACGCCTGCCCGGTGCCGGAAGGTTACGGGGAAGGGTTAGCCGCAAGGCGAAGCTCTGAACCTAAGCCCCGGTAAACGGCGGCCGTAACTATAACGGTCCTAAGGTAGCGAAATTCCTTGTCGGGTAAGTTCCGACCTGCACGAATGGCGTAACGACTTGGCTACTGTCTCAACCAGAGACCCGGCGAAATTGCAGTACGAGTAAAGATGCTCGTTTCCCGCAGAAGGACGGAAAGACCCCGTGGACCTTCACTACAATTTGATGTTGGTTTTCGGTATGTATTGTGTAGGATAGGTGGGAGTCTGGGAAGCCGGGGCGTCAGCTTCGGTGGAGACAACGTTGAAATACCACCCTGTACATATTGGGAATCTAACCTGGGCCCGTAATCCGGGTCGGGGACAGCGTCAGGTGGGTAGTTTGACTGGGGCGGTCGCCTCCTAAAGAGTAACGGAGGCGCCCAATGGTTCCCTCAGCCTGGTTGGCCATCAGGCGTCGAGCGTAAAGGCACAAGGGAGCTTGACTGCGAGACCTACAAGTCGAGCAGGTGCGAAAGCAGGGCTTAGTGACCCGGCCGTGGCGTGTGGAAGCGCGGTCGATCAACGGATAAAAGGTACCCCGGGGATAACAGGCTTATCTTGCCCAAGAGTCCACATCGACGGCAAGGTTTGGCACCTCGATGTCGGCTCGTCGCATCCTGGGGGTGAAGCATCTCCCAAGGGTTGGGCTGTTCGCCCATTAAAGCGGTACGCGAGCTGGGTTTAGAACGTCGCGAGACAGTTCGGTCCCTATCCTCTGCGGGCGTAGGAGATTTGAGGGGAGCTGTCCCTAGTACGAGAGGACCGGGACGGACGCAGCTCTGGTGTGCCAGTTGTCTTGCCAAAGGCACGGCTGGTTGGCTACCTGCGGAAAGGATAAGCGCTGAAAGCATCTAAGCGCGAAGCCTGCCTCGAGATGAGATCTCCCACCGGGTTAACCGGGTAAGGCCCCTGGTAGACGACCAGGTTGATAGGCCGGAGGTGTACGCACGGTGACGTGTTCAGCCGACCGGTACTAATCGGCCGAGGGCTTGGGATCTTTCTTCTATTTGCTCGTGCTCGCTCTGGAGTCTCTCGACGAGGGCTTTGACAATTTCATAAGGTTTCCGGTGACAATTGCGGCGGGGAAACACCCGTTCCCATTCCGAACACGGAAGTGAAGACCGCCAGCGCCGATGGTACTTGGGGGGGAACCCCCTGGGAGAGTAGGTCGTCGCCGGGATTTCTCAGACGCCCCCGCCGCGCGAGCGATCGCTGCGGCGGGGGCGTTCTCGCGTGCCGATTCTCCGGGCCTCGGTACGCTCACACCACCAGCACACGACGGGAACAGACATGGCAGAGCAACGACGCGGTGGCAGCCAGGGTCGGCCGCCGGCCGAGCGCGGCGGTGGCACCGGGGGGCGCAAGCCCGCGGCCGGGTCGCGCTCGGCCGCCCACAAGGGCGGCGCGCCCACCGGCTCGGCCGGTCGGTCGTCGGGCAGTGGTGGCCGGTCGTCCGGAGCGGGATCCCGTTCCGGTGGCCAGAGCCGCGGCCGGAGCGACCGTGGCGCCCGCCGCACGGAGGGCGCGGGGTTCGGGCCGTTCGCAGTGGACCGGAGCGACGAGGAGACGCGCGAGAAGCGCGCCACCCGCAAGCGGTCGTCGGCGAAGGCCGCGGGCGGGGGATCGGGCCAGCGGTCCGCGCTGCGGACGGTCGGGAAGCGCACCGAGCGCGACACGACCCCGCGGAAGTCGCGCCGGACGTCGCAGGCGCCGGCCCCGAGCAGGCGCCGCCGCAAGCGTGGTCCCGCCGACGTCCAGCAGGAGCTGGCCCGCGTCGCCGGGCGCAACGCCAACCGGGCGCTCGGCACCCTGATGGCGGCGGCGGACGCGTTCGCCCACGACCGCGAGCGTGAGACGCTGCGGATCCTCCGGCCCCTGCGCGAGCAGCTGCCGGACTCGCCGAGCGTGCGAGAGCTCGCCGGCCTCGCCCAGTACCGCATCGGGAACTACGCCGCCGCGGCCAAGGAGATCGAGGCGTACGCCGAGCTGAGTGATTCGGTCGACCAGAACCCCGTGCTCATGGACTGCTACCGCGCCTTGCGCCGGTGGCGGAAGGTCGAGGAGCTGTGGCTCGAGCTGGCGGCGGTGTCGCCGACCGCCGAGCTCGTCGCCGAGGGCCGCATCGTGTACGCGGGCGCGCTCGCCGACCAGGGCCGGCTCCCGGAGGCCTTGGCGCTCCTGCGCAAACGGGCGGAGCACGTGAAGACACCGCGTGACCACCACCTGCGGCTCTGGTACGCGCTGGCGGACCTGGAGGAACGGGCCGGGAACCTGGCCCGAGCCCGGGAGCTGTTCCACAAGGTCCGGCGGGTCGACCCGGGCTTCGCCGACGTCGCCGAGCGACTGGCCGTGCTCGGCTGAGCGGCGTCGCGGACGCCGGGTTCGACCCGGCTGCGGCCATCTGCGATGTGCGCAGCCGGTTTCCGAGGAGCCTGCGATGCCCGCCGATCCCCCGGTACCGGAAGGGTCGACCGTGGACGGGTTCCGTGTCGTACCCCGCGTGTACGCTCGTTGCGGCTTCCCCCGCCGCGAGATCCGGAATCAGGATCCCGATCGAAGGGGAAGTCATGGCTCCCGGCACCACCGGCACCACCGCACCACCGGCACCACCGGCACCACCGTCCACCCGCCACTCAACCTCGGTGTCCTCTGCGGACCGTGCTCGAGCGTGCCGGAGCTGCGCGTCCTCGAGTCCGGCACCCGCCTGGCGACGCTCGCGATCCGCTGCCCGGCCGGGGACGAGCGGGCGACCTCCGTCCCCGTGACCGTCTGGGACCCGCCGGCCTGGATCGAGACCCTGGAGCCCGGTGAGGAGGTCGTGGTCGTCGGCCGCCTGCGGCGCCGCTTCTACCAACGTCCGGGCGGGGTGGGTTCCCGCGTCGACGTCGAGGCCGAGACGATCGGTCGCGCCCGCGACCGCCGCCGGATCGACGCGGCGCTGCGCCGGGCTCGGGCGGCGCTCGAGGCCCTCGGATGAAGGGAGCGTGAACGCCAGGGCCCCATCCCGGGGCGGCGTTCCTCCGTCGGTATGATCGAAAGGTCAACCCGATTCAGCGCGATCGAACCGACACGAGAGCCCATACGACGAGAGCCCACACAACGAGGTGAGGGACGTGACCGCGACACCAGAGACCACATCACTCGAGCCTGAGAACCTGGAAGAGGTCGTCATCCGATTCGCCGGCGACTCCGGCGACGGGATGCAACTCACCGGCGACCGATTCACCGACGTCAGTGCGGTGTTCGGCAACGACCTCGCCACCATGCCGAACTACCCGGCGGAGATCCGGGCCCCGGCGGGCACCATCGCCGGCGTGTCGTCGTTCCAGGTGCACATCTCCGACCACGACATCGTCACCCCGGGCGACGCGCCCAACGTGCTGGTGGCGATGAACCCGGCGGCGCTCAAGGCGAACCTCGCCGAGCTGCCCCCGGGTTCCACCATCCTGGTGAACTCCGACGCCTTCGACGAGCGGAACCTCACCAAGGTGGGCTACCCGGCGAACCCCCTCGACGACGGTTCGCTGGCGGCCTACCACGTCGTCCAGGTGCCGATGACGAACCTCACCCTCGAATCGTGCAAGGAGCTCGGCGTCAAGCCACGCGACGCGGAGCGCTCGAAGAACTTCTTCGCCCTCGGCCTGATCTCGTGGATGTACACGCGTCCGACCGAGCCCACCGTCGAGTGGATCGACCAGAAGTTCTCGTCGCGCCCGAAGGTCCGCGACGCCAACCTCGCCGCGTTCAAGGCCGGGCTGCACTTCGGCGAGACCGCCGAGCTGATCGAGCACTACCAGATCCAACCCGCCAAGCTGGATCCCGGTCGCTACCGCAACATCACCGGCAACCTGGCGGTCGCCTACGGCCTGATCGCGGCGGCGCAGTCCGCCAGCCTGCCGATCCTCTACGCGTCGTACCCCATCACGCCGGCCTCCGACATCCTCCACGAGCTGTCGAAGCACAAGAACTTCGGGATCCGCACGCTCCAGGCGGAAGACGAGATCGCCGCCGCCGCGGTCGCGGTGGGTGCCGCCTTCGCGGGCCAGCTGGGCATCACCGCCACGAGCGGTCCCGGCCTCGACCTGAAGTCCGAGGCGCTCGGCCTGGCGATCAGCCTCGAGCTGCCGCTCGTCGTGATCGACGTGCAGCGCGGTGGGCCGTCCACCGGCCTGCCCACCAAGACCGAGCAGTCCGACCTCCTGCTCGCGATGTACGGACGCCACGGCGAGTCGCCGTTGCCGGTGGTCGCGGCGAAGTCGCCGAGCCACTGCTTCGACGCCGCGTTCGAGGCCGTCCGCATCGCGCTGAAGTACCGCACGCCGGTCATCCTCCTCACCGACGGCTACGTCGCCAACGGTTCGGAGCCGTGGAAGCTCCCCGACATCGATGCCCTGCCCGACATCTCGGTGCCCTTCGCCGCCGAGACCAACCACGACGGCGAGTTCTGGCCCTACCTGCGTGACCCCGAGACCCTGGCCCGGCCGTGGGCCATCCCCGGTACGCCCGGACTCATGCACCGCATCGGCGGGATCGAGAAGCAGGACGGTACCGGGAACGTCAACTACGAGCCGGCCAACCACGAGCTCATGACCCACATCCGGGCCGACAAGGTGGCGGGCGTCGCCCGTGACATCCCCCTCGTCGAGGTCGAGGGAGACGCCGACGGCGACCTCCTGGTGCTCGGATGGGGCAGCACGTGGGGCCCCATCAGCGAGGCGGTGCGCCGCGTGCGGGCATCGGGCGCGAAGGTCGGCCACGCGCACCTCATGCACCTCAACCCGTTCCCCGCCAACCTCGGTGAGGTGCTGGCGCGGTACCCGAAGCTGCTGGTGCCCGAGATGAACATGGGCCAGCTCTCGCGGCTGGTCCGGGCCGAGTTCCTCGCCGACGCGCAGTCGCTCACCAAGGTGCAGGGCCTGCCGTTCAGCGCCACCGAGATCGAGAAGAAGATCATGGAGATGATCGATGCCTGAGAACGACGCCGCAGGAAACGGGAACGGAACGGGGACCGCGGTCAAGTTCGGCCGCAAGGACTTCCAGTCGGACCAGGAGGTCCGGTGGTGTCCGGGCTGTGGCGACTACTCGATCCTCGCCGCCATGCAGCTCGAGCTCGCCGACATCGGCGTGCGCCCGGAGAACCTCGTGTTCATCTCGGGCATCGGCTGCGCGGCGCGGTTCCCGTACTACATGAACACGTACGGCCTGCACTCGATCCACGGCCGGGCGCCCGCAGTGGCGACGGGCGTCGCGCTGGCGCGCCCCGACCTCGACGTGTGGGTCATCGGCGGCGACGGCGACATGTTGTCGATCGGCGGCAACCACCTGATCCACGCGCTGCGCCGCAACGTGAGCCTGAAGATCATCATGTTCAACAACCAGATCTACGGGCTCACCAAGGGCCAGTACTCGCCGACCAGCGAGGTCGGCAAGATCACCAAGTCGTCGCCGTTCGGCTCGCTCGACACGCCGTTCAACCCCGTGTCGGTCGCACTGGCCGCGGAGGCGACCTTCGTCGCCCGCACCCACGACATGGACCGCCCGGGGATGCTCGAGGCCTTCCGGCGCGCCCACGAGCACGACGGCAGCGCGTTCGTGGAGATCTACCAGAACTGCAACGTGTTCAACGACGGCGCGTTCTCGGGGATCACCGCCAAGGAGGTGCGGGGCGACATGATCATCCCGCTGCGCCACGGTGAGCCGATCCGCTTCGGCACCGACAACGAGCGTGGCGTGATCCTCAACGCGTACGGTGAATGCGAGATCGTCGAGGTCGCCGACGTCGGTGAAGATCGCCTGCTCGTGCACGACGAGACCCGCCCGGACCCGGCGCTGGCGTTCGCGCTCTCGCGTCTCTCGTCGTCACCGACCATGCCCACGCCGATGGGGGTGTTCCGCGCGGTCTCGCGGCCCACCTACGAGGCCGAGGTGCAGCGACAGGTCGTCAATGCAGTCGACCGCCAGGGCCCCGGCGACCTGCACCAGCTCATCGGCACCGGCGCCACCTGGGAAGTCAACTAGAGCGCTCAGGCGGGCGCGACGACCACGGCCACCGGGTCGTGGTGACCGAGCGCGAAGCGCCGTACCTCGTCGCGACTCATCGCTCTTCCCCGCGACGCCAGTGCCTCGAGCTCGGGCTGGGGGATCGTGGCGATCAGGGTGGTACGTACGCGCTCGCGTCGCTCGGCGCCGAAGCGGTCCTGGTGGGCGCCCACCGCGTCGCGCACGTCGTCGACCGCGCCCATCAGCACCGCGGCATCCTCGACGCGGTCTGCCGCCAGCCAGATCGCGGCGACCGCTTCGTAGGCGTTGGCCAGGATGTCGGGCATGACCGCGTGGCGCTCGCCGAGCTCGATGGCGTCGCGCAGGGACGCGATCGCGTCGTCGGGCCGGTCGTCGGCATCGAGCATGCCTCGGAGGAGTGAGACGCTGATCTGGACGTGCAACACCGCGCCGCGGGCGAGCTCTGCGGCGCGATCGAGGTGGGGTTCGCACTCGTCCCGGCGGCCGGCGAGGGCGAGCGCGCCTGGCCCAGGCCGAACTCGGCCGCGGCCCGGAACACCGGCACCTCGAGCCGGTCGGCGATCCCGATCAGCTCGTTCGCCTCGGCGATGGCGGCGTCGACGTCGACGAAGCACCGGGCCGAGCAGCCCTGCATCCGGATCACGAGGCCCATCCAGGGATTGGCGGCGTCCACTGCGATCCTGGCGCCCGTGCCGGCCAGCTCGACCGATTCCTCGTTGCGACCCGCGGTCCGCGCCTCCCACACCAGCGCGTAGTACGGATCGGGCGGAGGCGTGACGCCCGCGGTCTCGGCCTCCGCGATCGCGAGCCGTGCGTACCGGGTGCCGTCCACCGGGAAGCCGCTGTTCCAGAGGACGTAGGAGCCGAACGCCAGGAACGCGATCCGGGTGGGAACGTCGAGCTCACCGAGGTGCGGCTCGAGCAGGAGGATCCAGCGGCGCCCGTCCTCGGGCGACATGCTCGACCAGAATCCCCCGAGCGACTGGCAGACCGCGGCGATCTCGGACCAACGTTCGTCTTCGTCCAGCCGGTCGAGCATGGCGTTCAGATTGGCCCGGTCGGCCAGCAGCTTCGCGGTGGCCGACCGCTGGTCGGCGCTGCGGGTGCGGGGCCCCCACTCGGCGGCGAACGCGACGAAATGGGTCACGTGGCGGCCCCGGTACTCGTCGCTCTCCTCGCACGCGGCGAGCTTCGACTCGGCGAACTGGCGCAGCGTCTCGAGGAGGCGGTACGCCGCACCTGCTCGCCGTCGATGCCGAGCGGCTCCCGGCTGGTGACGAGGAACTTGGCGGCGATCGGGCGCCGCCGGAGATCGAGCAGGAGCTCCGACACGTCGTCGATGACGTGCTCGCCGTTGTCGAGCAGGACGATGGCGCGCCGATCGCGCAGCGCATCGCTCAACGTGACCGCCAAGGCCTCGCCTGGCCGCTCCTTCACCTTGAGCACCGTCGCGACCGCGGGGGTGACCTGGTCGCCGTCGCGCACCGGCGCCAGGTCGACGAACCAGGCGCCGTCGGCGAAGTGGGGGAGGGCCTCGGCACACGCCTGCACCGCCAGGCGCGTCTTACCGACACCGCCGGTACCGGTGAGCGTGACGAGATCGTTGCGCTCGAGATCGTCGAGGAGCTGTTGGAGCTGGTCCTCGCGGCCGACGAAGGACGTCAGCTCCGACGGCAGGTTGCTCGGGTAGGCGTCGAGCGACCGCAGCGGCGGGAACTCCTGGCTCAGTCCGGCGATCCGCACCTCGAAGACGCGCTCGGAGCGGGACAGGTCACGCAGCCGGTGCTCGCCGAGGTCGACGAGGTCGATCCCTGCTTCGAGGTCGTCGCGCACGAGCTCGGCCGTGGTCTGCGAGCAGACCAGCTGCCCGCCGTTCGCCGCGCTCATGAGGCGCGCCGCGCGGTTGAGGGACGTCCCGTAGTAGTCGCCGTCGCGCTGGCCGGCTTCGCCGGTGTGCAGGCCCATCCGCACCCGGAGCGATCCCACTGCTTCCCACGGTTCGTTCTCGATCGCCCGCATCGCCGCGACCGCGCCGGCGAGCGCGTCATGTGACGTGGCGAACGCGGCATGGAAACCGTCGCCGGTGGTCTTCACGACGTGTCCGCGGTGCGCCTCGATGGCGTCCCGGACGATCTCGTCGTGACGAGCCATCGCGCCCTGCATCGCGTCGGGATGTTCCTGCCAGAGGCGGGTCGAGCCCTCGACGTCGGTGAAGAGAAACGTCACGGTCCCCGACGGCGCCTGCATCGACCCGACCGCATCGCGCCCTTTGGGCCGTCGCACTGTTCCGGGTCGGCCCGCCCGGATCCGGCGCACGCAGCGCATCTTCGACCGGTTGGTCAGGCGTCGTCGAGGCTCCGGAACACCATGCCGGTGCGCGGCTTGGGGGCGAAGAACGTCGTCTTCTCCGGCATGCGCAACGACGCGGCCGCCGCGGCGCGGATGGTGTCGACCGTGACCGGCCGCAGCAGCACCGCGGCGTCGGCATCGCCCTTCTCCACCTGGGCGGCGACGGTGCCCGCGTCGTTGCGGTAGGCGAGGGTCACACCCGGTACCTGCGGCAGCACTCCCGCGTCGAAGCGGGCCGAGTCGACGTCGCGCAGCTCGTCGGGGAGCTCGCGCATGCGCGACTCGAGCTCGGGGCGCGGGATCAGCAGTGCCAGGCCCTCTCGGTCGACCAGGCCGAGGCCGCCGTCGCCGCGCATCGCGGCTTCGAGCGCGGCGACGCCCTCGGGCACGTTCGGGCCCATGTCGCGCACCACGAACCCGTCGGCGAGCGCGCCGCGGAGGTCGACGCCGGTGACGCCGCCGAGCAGCCGGTGGATGGCGCGCACGCAGAGCTGCTCGGGCGCGAGCTCCACCACGAGGGTCATGATGGCGTCGGCCCCGGGGTCGCCGGCTCCCGAGGCGCCGGGGCCCGATCCGTCGGCGTCCGGTGCCCGGCGCTCGGCGCGGTAGTTGCCTGCGGTCTCGAAGCGGTGGTGGCCGTCGGCCAGGACCAGGCGCGTCGAGCGCACCGCCTCGGCGATGGCCGCGATCCGTGCCGGGTCGGTCACCCGCCACAGCGCGTGGTGGAAGCCGTCGGCGTCGGTGGCGGTGGCGAGGGGATCGCCGCCTGCCTCGGCCACGGCGCCGTCGAGGAGGTCCGACAGCCCGGTGGCGAGCGAGAGTCCCCAGATCGGGTCGAGGTTGGCGCGGGTCGCGCGC
Organism: uncultured Actinomycetes bacterium; assembly: GCA_963750045.1. Taxonomy (GTDB): domain Bacteria; phylum Actinomycetota; class Acidimicrobiia; order IMCC26256; family DASPTH01; genus DASUAS01. The sequence goes on from CAVVPD010000004.1 coordinate 352,124, forward strand.
AGGAGCTCGAGGCGGTCGCTCTTGGCCTTGGGCAGGGTGCGTTCGTGCGGCATCACGTCGCCCCGCTCGTTGTCGAGACCGAGCGCGCCGATCACCCCGGTGGTGTGCTGCGGACGCCCGTCGCCGCCGGTGAAGTCCATCCGGTACACCGAGAACGTGGGGGAGTCGTCGGTCACGAGGACACCTTCGGCCCGCCAACGCGCCAGGGTGTCGGCGGCGCCCGCGTAGCTGTCGGGGAGGATCAGCCGCACCGAGTTGTGAGGATCACGCGCGACGAGCGCGGCGCGCTCGTCGGGCTCGATCACGTCGTAGGGTGGGGCGCTCACGGCCGAGATGTCGGCCACGCGGTAACGAATTCCGGGGAAGGGAAGAAAATCGGGCACGGTCGCGATTCAGTCGGGGGACGGTGACCGGATTCTCGCATATCACGGCGCCGGATCGGGGTGCTCGGCGGCCGGCCGGGCCGATTCTTCCGAGGAGCGACCCATGCAATCGGCATACGACGCGTTCCAGGAGGGCACCCGCCTGCTCACGTCGCAGAACCCGCATGCGGCGGTGATCCCGCTGGAGCGCGCCCGCGAGCTCGAACCCGACAAGGGCTCGGTGCGCGAGACGCTGGCGCGCGCCTACTTTCGCAGCGGCCGGTTCGGCGAGGCGCGCGAGGAGTTCGAGCGAGCAGTCGAGCTCGAGCCGGTGAACGACTATGCCCACTTCGGGCTCGGACTGTGCCTGATCCGCCGGGGCGACCGCCTCGGTGCGCGCCGCCACCTCAAGCTGGCGGTCGCGATGCGACCCGATCAGCCCGACTACCGGGCTGCGCTCGACCGCGTCGCCGAAGACGCGTGAGCGCAGAGGGCGCGAGCCCGTCGGGGCCGCCAGTCGTCGCTTGCGATCTCGACGGCGTGATCTGGCGGGGCGACGACCCCATCCCGCCCGCGGCCGACGGCATCGCCCGTCTGCGGGCCGCGGGGCTGCGGGTCGCGTTCGTGTCCAACAACTCCAACTCGCCGGTCGGCGACGTGGTCGCCAAGCTCGAACGGATGGGGGTGCCGGCGCAGCCCGACGACGTCGTCACCAGTGCCATCGCCGCCGCGTGGCTGCTGGGGCGATCGCTGGCACCTGGCGCGCGCGTGCTCGCGTGCGCCGGCCCGGGGGTGTGGGAGGCGCTCGCCGCCGAGGGGCTCACCGCGGTCGACGACGGTCCCGCCGAAGCGGTCGTCGTGGGGTTCCACCGCGAGTTCGACTACGGCGCCCTCGAGCGCGCCTCCCACGCCGTGCGCGCCGGGGCGCGCTTCGTGGCCACCAACCTCGACGCCACCTATCCCGTCCCCGGCGGGCTCATCCCGGGCGCGGGATCGCTGGTCGCCGCGGTCGCCACCGCCGCGGGCAGTACCCCGGAGGTGGCGGGGAAGCCCGAGCGGCCGACGGTGGAGCTCATCCGGGCGCGCTTCGGGGCCACCGGCGTCGTGGTGGGGGACCGACCTTCGACCGACGGCGCCCTCGCCGACGCGCTGCGGTGGCCGTTCGCGCTCGTGCTCTCGGGGGTGACCGCCACCGTCGCACCGCCGGGTGGGGAAGCGGTGCCGGATCCGGCGCCACCGTACGTGGGCGACGACCTCGGAGCGGTGGTCGCGGCGCTGATCGCGGCCTTTCCGGAGTAGCACGCCGATTCTCCGGGTCGATGCCGCTGCGCCGTGGCGCCCTCCGGGCACGGCTCCGCTCTATCTCGGGCGTATCCTGCGCCGGTGACTGTGCGCCGACGACTCGACGCCGAGCTCGTGCGCCGGGGTCTGCTCGGGAGCCGCCGCCAGGCGGTCGAGGCGATCGCGGCCGGGCGCGTCCGGGTCGGCGGGAGCCCCGCCCGCGGCCCGTCGCGCCTGGTGGGCGCGGCGGAACCCATCCAGGTGACCGGCGAGCGGCCCCGGTACGTCTCGCGCGGGGGTGACAAGCTCGCCGCCGCGCTGGCGCGGTTCGCGGTGCCGGTCGGGGGGCGCCGGGCCCTCGACGCCGGTGCCTCCACCGGTGGGTTCACCGACTGCCTGCTCCAGGCCGGCGCCGCCCACGTGGCCGCGGTCGACGTGGGGCGAGGCCAGCTCGCGTGGACCGTGCGGGAGGACCCGCGGGTCACGGTGCTCGAGCGCACGAACGTGCGGGCACTGGAGCCCGAGCATCTCGGCGGCGCGGTCGACGTCACCGTCGCCGACCTCTCGTTCATCTCGCTGCTCACGGTCGCCCCCGCGCTCGTGCGTTGCACCCGCCCCGACGGTGACCTCGTGCTCCTGGTGAAGCCGCAATTCGAGGCCGGCCGCGCCCGCGTCGGCAAGGGTGGTGTCGTGCGTGACCCCGAAGTGCACCGTGCGGTGTTGCGCGAGGTGCGCGACGGTCTGCGCGGCGCCGGGCTCTTCGTCGTCGACGTGATGGCGTCCCCGTTGCGCGGGGCCGACGGCAACGTCGAGTTCCTCGTGCGTTGCGACACCCGCGGCCCCGCGGTCGAGGACGACCGTCTCGATGCATCGGTGCCGGCCGTGAGCGCGACGACATGACGGTGCGCGCGGTGGGGCTGGTGCCGCACCCCAGACGGCGGACCGCCACCGACCTGGCCCAGCACGCGGCCACCCGCCTCGCCGAGCACGGGATCGAGGTGCGGGTGCCCGGTCCCGACGCGGACGTCGCCGGCCTGGGCCACCTGGCCTACGAGCTGTCGGCCTTCCCGATCGGTCTCGACCTCGTGATCTCGCTCGGGGGCGACGGCACCATGCTGCGCGCCGTCGACCTCGCCTACGAAGCCAGCGTGGCGGTGCTGGGCGTCAACGTCGGCCAGATGGGCTACCTCACCGAGATCGAACCGGCGGACTTCGACGCCGCGCTCGACCGCATCGTGGCGGGCGATTACGAGGTCGCCGAGCGCATGGTGCTCTCGATCGAGGTCGAGTCGGCCGGCTCGGCGCGCGGTCGCTGGTTCGCGCTGAACGAAGCGGTGCTGGAGAAGGTGCACACCGGTCGCCTCGCCCGGCTCGAGGTCGAGATCAACGGCGCGTACTTCACCACGTACGCGGCCGACGGCGTCATCATCGCCACCCCGACCGGCTCCACGGCGTACTCCTTCTCCGCGCGCGGTCCGATCGTCTCGCCCCGGCACCGCTGCCTCCTGCTCACGCCGGTGTCGCCCCACATGCTGTTCGACCGGTCGCTGGTGCTCGCGGCCGAAGAGACGTTGCGCTTCGTGGTGTGCGACGACCGCAGCGTCGTGCTCACCACCGACGGCCGTGAGCTCGGCGAGCTGGCGGCGGGCGACGCGGTGTCGTGCACTGGCGGTCCCCTCCCGGCGCGCATCGTCACCCTGGGCCCGCGCGACTTCCACCAGATCCTCAAGGCCAAATTCGGCCTCTCCGACCGCTAGTGGCTGGCCCGGCGCCGATGCTCGTCGAACTCCACGTCGTCGACCTGGGAATCGTCGCCGATCTCCACCTGGTCCTCGGGCCCGGACTCACCGCCATCACCGGCGAGACCGGTGCGGGCAAGACGCTCATCGTCGAGGCCGTCGATCTGCTCCTCGGCGGTCGCGCCGACGCCGCGCTGGTGCGCGACGGCGCCGCCGAGGCGCGCGTCGAGGGGCGGTTCGTGCGCCCCGGAACGGGCGACGAGACGGTGCTGGCCCGGGTGATCCCCCGCGAGGGTCGCAGCCGCGCGTACGTCGACGGCCGCCTCGCCACCGCGGGCGAGCTGGCCGAGCGCGGCGCCCTGTTCGTCGATCTGCACGGCCAGCACGCACACCAGTCGTTGCTCGACCCCGCGGTGCAGCGCGCCGCGCTCGACCGGTACGCCGGCCCGGTGGCTCTCGACGCGCTGGAGTCGTACCGCGGGCCGCGCGCGTGCGATCCGCGCGGTCGACGCCGAGCTCGACGCGCTCGGTGGCGACGCCCGGGCACGCGTCCGCGAGATCGACCTCCTGCGCTTCCAGGTGGAGGAGATCGGCGCGGCGCACCTCGAGGATCCGGGTGAAGCCCTCTCGCTCGAGGCCGAGGAACTGCTCCTCGGCGATGCGGTCGCGCACCGGGAGGCACTCACCACCGCGTACGAGGCGCTCGAGGGGCCGGCGCTCGATGCGCTCGGCGCCGCCGTCGCCGCGCTCGAAGGGCGTCCCCCGTTCGCCGAGTTGGCCGCGCGCCTTCGCGGCGCCCAGGGCGAGCTTGCCGACATCGAACAAGAGCTCCGTCACGAGGTCGAGCGGGTCGACGACGACCCCGCCCGGGTGGAGGCCGTGCGCGCCCGGCGCCACCAGCTCCACGACCTGGGCCGGAAGTACGGGTCGACCCTCGCCGAGGTCATGGCGTACGGCGCGGCGTCGGCGACGCGCCTCGTGGAGCTCGAGGGGTACGAGGAACGGGCCGCGGCGTTCGAGGCCGAGCGGCGGGAGCACGAAGCCGCCGCGGCCGCGGCCGCCGCCGCGCTGTCGGCCGCCCGCCACGGCGCCGCTCCGCTGCTGGCCCGGGCCGTCGAGGTGCATCTCCGTGAGCTGGCGATGCCGCATGCCGTGATGGAGGTGGTGGTCGAGCCGGGCGAGCCCACCGACGACGGCCACGACCGCGTCACCTACCTCCTCGCGCCCAATCCCGGCGAGACCGCCCGGCCCCTGGCGCGGGCCGCGTCCGGCGGGGAGCTGTCCCGTGCGATGCTGGCGGCGCGCGTCGTGCTGTCCGAGGCACCGCCCACCCTGGTGTTCGACGAGGTCGACGCCGGGATCGGGGGCGTTGCGGGCGTCGCGGTCGGCCGGCTGCTCAAGACCCTCGGGTCGCGGCACCAGGTCCTCTGTGTCACGCATCTCGCACAGGTGGCGGCGTTCGCCGGTACTCAGGTCGTGGTGGAGAAGGCCGTGGAGCAGGTGGAGGAGGCGGGGCAGCCGGAACGCACGGTGGCACGCGCGGCAGTGGTCGAGGGCGACGCACGCGTCGCAGAGCTGTCGCGCATGCTCGCGGGGGTCGGCGAGTCGTCCCATGCCCGGCGGCACGCGGCCGAGCTGCTCGAGACGGCCGCCGCGACCGGCGCTGCGGCGAGCGCCGGGCGCTCGCCCCGGGGCGGGAGGCGCTGATGGCCCGCCTCCGCCTGCGCAGGAAGGGCCAGGCGCCGTTCACGGTGCAGGGTGTCGCCCGGGTCGACCGCCGGACCAAGGACATGATCCCGCGCCTGCAGGCGGGGGAAGTCGCGGTGATCGACCATCCGGACCTCGACCGCGTCGCCGCCGACGGGCTCATCGAAGCGGGGGTGGTGGCGGTCGTGAACTGCGCCGAGTCGATCTCGGGTCGCTACCCGAACGGCGGCCCCATCCGGGTGGTGGGTGCGGGCATCACCCTCCTCGACGACGTCGGCGCCGAGCTCATGGATCGCGTGCAGGAAGGCGATGTCGTCCGCATCGAGGACGGCGAGATCTGGCGCAACGGCGAGCTGCTCGGACGGGGCACGGTCATGGCCCTGCCCGAGATCGAGGCGGCGATGGAAGACGCGCGCGCCACCATCGGCACCGAGCTCGAGCGCTTCGCCGCCAACACCCTCGAGTACATCCAGAAGGAAGCGCGGCTCATGTTCGAGCCGGTGGCCCTGCCACCGATCCGCACCGAGTTCGCGGGCCGGCACACGCTGGTGGTGGTACGCGGGCACGACTACCGCTCCGACCTCGCCGCGCTGCGCTCCTACATCCGCGAGTACCGACCGGTGCTCATCGGTGTCGACGGTGGCGCCGACGCGCTGCTCGAGAACGGTCACACGCCCGACATCATCATCGGCGACTTCGACTCGGTGTCCCAGAGGGGTCTGGCGTGTGGAGCCGAGCTGGTGCACCACGTGCACCCCGACGGACGTGCTCCCGGGCGCGAGAACCTGCTCGAGTGGGGCGTCGACTACGTGGAGTTCGTCGCCGAGGGCACGAGTGAGGACGTCGCCATGCTCCTTGCCTACGAGTCGCAGGCCCAGCTCATCGTGGCCGTCGGCACCCACGCCACCATGGTGGAGTTCCTCGACAAGGGTCGCCCCGGGATGGCCTCGACGTTCCTCACCCGCCTCCGGCTCGGCCCGATGCTGGTCGACGCCAAGGGGGTGAGCCGCCTCTACGAGGGGCGCGTGCGCCGCCTCGACATCGTCCTGCTCGTGAGCGCGGCGTTGATCGCCATGCTCGTCGTCGGCATCGTGGCCGAGCCCATCCACGTGTTCGCCCGCGGTCTCTGGGTCACCCTGAAGGACTTGTTCTCCGGCTGATGATCAATTTCCGGTTCCACATCGTCTCGCTCATCGCGATCTTCCTCGCCCTCGCGCTCGGGGTGGTGATCGGCGCGGGCGTGATCGACCGCGGGGTGGTCGACACCCTCAACGACCGGATCAACTCGGTGGAGGCGAAGTCCAATCGCATCAAGGCGGACAACGACCGGTTGTCGGGCGAGAACGAGCAGCTCAAGGGGGTCATCGGTGACCTCCAACCCTTCGCGGTGAGCGGACGCCTCGTCGGCGACGACGTCGGCCTGATCGCGGTGCGCGGCGTCGACGGCGATCGCATCAAGGCGACGGTCACCGCGTTGCAGGAGGCCGACGCGACGGTCACGGGCACGCTGTGGCTGGAGGACAAGTGGCAGCTCACGAACGCGGACGACGTGAAGGCCCTCCAGGCGGCGCTGTTCACGTCGACCAGGAACAAGGCCACCCTGCGGGCCGAGGCCTGGCGCCAACTCGCCGAGCGCCTGAGCACCCCGACGGCGACCGGTGCGGGCTCGGTCGACGACCTCCTCGTCGTGCTGCAGCAGGCCGGGTTCCTCGGATTCGACGCGGTCGGTGACGCCGCCATCACCGACTTCCCCGGAAGCGGCGCCGGGGTGGTGCTCGTGGCCGGGAACCAGGGGTCGGTCCCGGCCGAGTCCGTCGTGCTGCCGGCGGCCACCGCGCTGCACGGCGCCAACGTGCCGCTCGTGATCGCCGGCGTGTGGGCCGACGTCGCGGACGGGCCGGACCGCGCCGCGGTCATGCAGCCACTCCGCGACAGCGACCTCGAGGACACGGTGTCGACCGTCGACGACCTCGACCAGCCCGAGGGTCCGACCACTGCGGCGCTCGCGATGTCGGACCTCTTCCTGACCCCGCCGGTCGTCGGCCACTACGGGCACGGGCAGAACACGCAGCCGCTCCCGGATCCGGTCAACGCGTGACCAGCCCGCCCGCGTGATGGCCGGTTCGCCCCGCGTGATGGCCGGTTCGCCCCGCGTGATGGCCGGTTCGCCCCGCGTGATGGCCGGTTCGCCCCGCGTGATGGGAGGCGTGTGAAGCGGGCCGCGGGGGCGCTCGCGGCGTTCGTCGTGGTGGTGACCGTCGCCGCCGGGGGTCACGCGGGTCGTGCGGCCGCGGCGACCCCGCGCCAGGGGCGGGTGCTGATCATCTCGCTGCCCGACGTGGAGTGGTCCGACTTCCAGGGTGTCGCCACCCCCAACCTGGACCGGCTGTTCCGCGCTCGGCGATCGGCGATCTCGTCACCAACGGCGTCGACCGTCCGACGTCGTTGCCGAGCGGCTACGCCACGATCGGCGCCGGCGCACGCGCCACCGCCAGCGGGTCCACCGGCGGTCAGGGGTTCGGGGTGGGCGAGGACTTCGGCCGGGACCCCGCAGGCGTCGTGTTCACGACACGCACCGGCATCCCTGCGGGGCACGGGCTCGTGTACATGCCGATCGCGGACACGATCGACACCAACGACTCCGCCCTCTACGGCGCCGAGGTCGGTCTCCTCGGCGACGAGCTGGCCCGGGCCGGAATCTCGCGCGCGGTGGTCGCCAACGGTGACGGGTCCGACCCGAGCACCCCCGAGACCCGCTACTCCCCCTGGCGGCGCGCCGCCGTCGCCGGGCTGATGACGAGCGACGGCAAGGTGCCGGGGGGTCGGGTCGACACCGGCCTGCTGCGCAAGGACGCCTCGGCGCCCTTCGGCGTGCGCCTCGACGCGACTCGCGTGGCACGCGCCTTCTCCGGCGCGTGGACCCCCGGGTCCGTGGTGCTGGTCGAGGGCTCCGACCTCGTGCGCGCCGACCTCGCCGCCCGCTTCGCGTCCGAGGACCAGGCGGTCGAGATCAGGGCCGCGCGCGCTCGAGGCCACCGACCGGCTCGTCGGCCGGCTGCTCGACCAGGTGGACGCGGCGGACGCGGTGATCGTGGCGGCACCCTCGCCGCCCTCCGGCCGGGACGCGCTCACGGTCGCCGCGGTGCGGGCACCCGGCTTCGCGCCCGGTCTCCTGCGGTCGACCACGACCCAGCGTGACGGCTACGTCAACCTCATCGACGTCGCCCCGACGATCCTGCACTACTTCGGCATCGATCGCCCCGACGCGATGGAGGGCCGGCGCATGGAGACCGGAGAGGCGGGGGGATCGCTGGCAGCCCGCACCGAGCTCCTCGTGAACGTGAACGAGGACGGGCTGTTCCGCGACGGACTCGTCGGCCCGTCGATGGGGGTCATCGTGGGCGTGGCGTGCACGCTCGCGGTCGCGGTCGCGCTCGTCGACCGGTGGCGACGCGGTGGGGCGTTGCTCGCGTTCGGCGCGCTCTGGCTCCTCGGCTACCTCGATGCCACCTACCTCGCCGGTCCGCTGCACTTCGGGCGCAACGGTGGAGCCGTCGCGTACTGGGCGTTCGTCGTCGGCGTCGGCGCGGTCGTTGCCGGGGCGTGCATGCTGGCCACGCGCAAGCGGCCGGTCGACGCGGTGCTGGTCGGCCTCGGCACCGTGGTCGTGCTCCATCTCGTGGACCTCGTGACCGGCGCGCACCTGGAATGGAACACCGTCTTCGGGTACTCGCCGACCATCGGCGTGCGCTTCGTGGGCCAGGGCAACATGACGTTCGCGCAGCTCACCGCCGCGGTGGTGCTCTTCGCCGGGCTGCTGGTCTGGCGGGTCCCGACGCCGCGCGGGCTGCGGGTCGCCATCGGGTTGCTCGCCGTGACCGTGGTCGTCATGGGGGTGCCGTTCTGGGGCAACGACTTCGGCGGTGCAATCTCCGCCGCGCCGGGCTTCGCGCTGTTGGGCTGGCTCCTGCTCGGCCGCGAGCTGCGGTGGCGGACGGTCTGGGCCCTACTCGGGGTGTTCGTCGCCAGCGGTGTACTCGTCGGCCTCGTCGACCTGCTGCGGCCGCCCGACCAGCGGACCCACGTGGGCAAGTTCTTCGAGAAGGCCGGGACCGACTTCGGGAACGCAACCCTGGTGTTGCGGCGCAAGGCCTCGGAGAACCTCTCGGTGCTCACCCACTCGCTCCTGCTCGGTTGTCTCATCGTGGTCGCGCTGATGCTGCTCTACCTGTGGTTCGTGCCGCCGCGGTCGATCCAGCCCCTGCTCGCCCGGGTCACCACCGCGGCGCGACCGCGCTCTCGCTGGCGGTGGTCGCGGTGCTCGGCTTCGCGCTCAACGACTCGGGGATCACCATCCCGGGCATGATGGCCGCAGTGTTCGAGAGCGCACTCGTGGTGCTCCTGGTGAGGGTGGTCTACACGGGGTCGCGGGACCGAACGTGACCGTCGTCGTCGCGATCGTCGTCGGCGTCATCACCGTTCGCTTCCTGCGGATGGTGTGCGGCGAGATACTCGCGTCCCCGGCGCTCGATCGGCAGAACTACCGCGGCCACACCCTCGCGACGGCCGGCGGCCTGTTCATCGTCCTCACGGTGTTGGTCATCGAGGCCGGACGCTCCGTCCTCGGCGCGCTCGCCGTGGGGCCCGAGACCGGCCTCACCGAGGCGCGCAGCGCGGTGCTGTTCGCGGTGTTCGGGTTCGGCTTCCTGGGCCTGGTCGACGACCTCACCGCGGTCGGCTCTGACCGCGGGTTCACAGGTCACCTGAGCGCGTTGCGCGACGGTCGCGTCACCACCGGGATGCTGAAGCTCGTCGGCGGGGCGGGGATCGCGGTGGTGCTGGTGGCGACACCCGGCTTCAAGTCGGGGCGCACGCTCATCGTCGACGCGATGCTCATCGCGCTCGCGGCCAACCTCGGGAACCTGCTCGACCACGCGCCGGGGCGCACGATCAAGTTCGGCCTGGTGGCCTATGTCCCGATCGCCTTCGCCATCGGCGCCGCGCCGATCGGGATCGCCGTCGCGCCCGTGATGGGCGCGGCGTTCGGCCTGCTCGGCGACGATCTCCACGAGCGGCTCATGCTCGGCGACACCGGTGCCAACGTGATCGGCGCGGTGCTCGGTCTCGCGGTCGTCTTGGGCTCGCGCGACAGCATCCGGCTCGGCGTGATGTTGGCCCTGCTCGCGCTCAACGTCGCCGCGGAGATGGTGTCGTTCAGCCGGGTGATCGACGCGGTCCCGCCGCTGCGCTGGTTCGACCGTTGGGGGAGCACGCGCGCCCGCCACGCTGATACAGGGTGATGCGCGACCCGAACCGTGCCGGTTCGTAGCCCTCCGTCGCGAGCTTCTCGCCGAGCCCCGCGAACCGCCCGAAGTGCTCGGGTGACGACACGAGCACGCCGCACACGTCGTCGGCCGCAGCCGCCTCCGCCAGGGACGCCTGCGTGATCTGGCCCTGGTCGATGCGTTGGAACGAAGGGTCCGCGAACGCACCGGGTGGGCGGTGACCCGACCGCCACACCCAGCCGGGGTCGTCGCTGATCACGAGCGCGCCGTCCGGGAGCTGCTCGAGCCGGTGGACGAGCGCGGCTTCCTGGCCGGTGTAACCCTCGGGCCAGAGGATGGACCGATCGTTGGACACGAAGAAGGGCGCCGCGACCAGCCCGGCGACGGCGAGCACCGTCCACGGCGCCGGTCGCAGCGCGGCGAGCAACGCGAGGGGCGGCACGAGGTGGACGACGTGGGCCCGCCACATGGCCGGTTCCCACACGAGCAGCGCGAACACCAGCACGATCCAGAGCAGCAGCCCCGCGACCACGAGCTGGAGCGAGCGGTCGCCGGGCTTCCCGGCCCGGCGCCGCAGCACGAGGCGCACGACGAAAGCGAACCCCGCGAGCGCCAGCGCGACCATCACCAGCAGGTCGCGGTGCCACAGCGTGTCGAGGATCTTGGACATCGCGCCGGTGTGCGTGTTCGCCCGGTGGGCATCCTGGTGGTACACGAACGACTGGTCCCACACGTCGGTGATGCCGAAGGGGAGCGCGGCCACGACGTAGACGCCGACCGTGACACCCGCGGCCACGGCAGCGTCTCGTACACCGGCGCGCACCGGCCGGTGCGAGAGCAGCACGATCAGCCCCGCGATCACCACCGCCGGCACCGACAACGCCTTGATCGACACCGCCGCGCCCGCCGCGAGGCCCAACCAGACGGCGGTGCGCAGGCGCGGATCGTCGCGGTAGCGCAACGCGAACGCGACCGCGAGCACCGACAGCGCGAGCGAGGGGCCGTCCGCGTTCACCGGCGCGGTCACCCAGAGGACCGAGCCGCTCGTCGTCACCAATGCGGCTGCGAGCAGTGCGTTCGCGCGCGACGTGACGCGCCGCGCACACGAGTACACCGCCACGGTGACGAGCACGCCCGCGGCGACGGCGAGGAGTCGTGGCGCGTCGAGGGTCCGGAACCCGAGGAGATCGGCGACCCACACCAGGGGGAGGAACACGGGGCCCTGACTCGAGAAGATGTCGCGGAAGGGCACCTCGCCCGCGCGCATGGCGAGCGCGGACGACGCGAACACGCCGTCGTCGAACACGAGGGAGCGATCGGCGAAGAACGCGGGTAGGCGGATGAGGATGGCGACGATCGCCAGCAGCGTCGCATCGAGGTGCCAGTGCGGGCTCGCGGCGAGGCGTTGCGAGTCGGGATCGAGATGGTCGGGTGCTGCCGTCTCGACCCGAGCCATGGCGGCACCGTATCGAACACCGGTGCGCGGCCCGGCGCGGGCCGCATGGTACGGTCGCCTGCGGTCGGATCCCACGTCAGAAAAGAGCAGAGGTCTTGGCGAAGCACATCTTCGTGACGGGTGGCGTTGCCTCCAGCCTCGGCAAGGGCCTCACCGCTTCATCGCTCGGGCGCCTGCTCAAGTCCCGCGGCCTGCGGGTCACGATGCAGAAGCTCGACCCGTACATCAACGTCGACCCCGGGACGATGAACCCCTTCCAGCACGGCGAGGTGTTCGTCACCGAGGACGGTGGCGAGACCGACCTCGACCTCGGCCACTACGAGCGCTTCGTCGACGTCCCGCTCACGCAGAAGTCGAACGCCACCACCGGTTCGATCTACCAGGACGTCCTCGCCAAGGAGCGTCGCGGCGCGTACCTCGGCCAGACCGTGCAGGTGATCCCGCACATCACCGACGAGATCAAGGACCGCATCCTCGCCCTCGCCGCCGACGAGGACGTCGACGTCGTGATCACCGAGATCGGCGGCACCGTCGGCGACATCGAGATCCTCCCGTTCCTCGAGGCCATCCGCCAGTTCCGCAAGGACGTCGGTCGCGACAACGTGTTCTACGTGCACGTGACCCTGGTGCCCTTCATCGGCCCGTCGGGGGAGCAGAAGACCAAGCCCACCCAGCACTCGGTCACCGAGCTGCGCAGCCGCGGCATCCAGCCCGACGCCATCGTCTGTCGCTCCGACCGCCCGATCCCGACCCGGCTGAAGGAGAAGATCTCCCAGCTGTGCGACGTGCCCGAGGAGGGCATCGTCTCGTGCGTCGACGCGCCGTCGCTCTACGAGATCCCTCTCGTCCTCCACGACGAAGGCCTCGACGACTACATCTGCAACACGCTCGACCTGTCCGACCACGAGCCCGACCTCGTCGACTGGAGGAACCTGGTGGCCCGGGTGGAGGCGGCGACCGAACCGGTGCGCATCGGCCTGGTCGGCAAGTACATCAACCTCCCCGACGCGTACCTCTCGGTGGCCGAGGCGCTGAAGCACGGTGGCTACAACTGCGAGGCCCAGGTCGAGATCGACTGGATCGCCTCCGACGACGCCGAGGGCCTGCTCGCCGAGGGTCGCCTGCGCGACCTCGACGGCATCGTGATCCCCGGCGGCTTCGGGTTCCGTGGCATCGAGGGCAAGATCACCGCAGCCGGCTTCGCGCGGGAGCACGGCGTCCCGTTTCTCGGGCTGTGTCTCGGCATGCAGTGCGCGGTGATCGAATTCGCCCGCGACGCGTGCGGCCTCGCCGGCGCGAACTCCAGCGAGTTCGCCTCCGACACACCCCATCCGGTGATCGACCTCATGGACGCGCAACGCAACGTGGTCGACAAGGGCGGGACCATGCGTCTCGGGTCCTACCCGGCCAAGCTGCTCCCCGGTTCCATCGTGCAACGGGCCTACGGCCAGGAAGTGATCTACGAGCGCCACCGCCACCGCTACGAGGTCAACAACAAGTACCGGTCCCGCCTCGAGGAGGCCGGCCTCGTGTGCTCGGGCACCTCACCCGACGACCGCCTGGTCGAGTTCGTGGAGCTCCCCGGGCACCCGTTCTTCGTCGGTACCCAGGCCCACCCCGAGTTCAAGAGCCGCCCCGACCGTCCCCACCCGCTCTTCGCGGCGTTCGTGCAGGCGGCACGTGAGCGGGCCGAGGGCCGTCGCCCACGCCTCCCGCTGCCGATCGACGCGCCCGCAGTCTGAGCGCGCCCGTGGCAGAGGAGCACGGCTTCCGCGTGCTCGGGTCGAGCACACTCTGCGATGCCGGATTCCTGTCGGTCTCGCGCCTGCGGGTCGCGGGGCCCGACGGCGACGAGTTCGACCGCCATGTCGTGCGCCATCCCGGCGCGGTCGTCGTGGTGCCGGTGATCGCCAATCCCGACGGTGGCGCTGACGCGCTCCTCGTGCGCCAGTGGCGCGTCGCTACCGGGGCCGAACTGCTGGAGGTCCCGGCCGGCAAGCGCGACGTCGAGGGCGAGGCACCCGAGGAGACCGCGAACCGCGAGCTCGAGGAGGAGATCGGCTACGCCGCGGGCCGCCTCGACCTGCTGTGCGAGTTCTACAACTCGCCCGGATTCTGCGACGAGTACACCTACCTCTTCCTCGCCACCGAGCTGGAGGCACACGAGCGCGCCGCGGTCAGCGCCGAGGAAGCGGCGATGACCATCGAGCGGGTGGCGCTCGATCGGGTCGACACGCTGATCGCTACGCGCGAGCTGGTCGACGCCAAGAGCATCATCGGCCTGCTCCTCGCGCGCCGGTTCCTCGACTCGTAGCCGGTGGCCGGGCACGACGAGCTGGCTGACCTGCTCGACGAGCACGACTCGTGGCTGCGGGTCGAGCGAGGTCTCGCGCCGAACTCGCTGGCCGCGTACCGGCGTGACCTGCGCCGCTACGGGGCCTACCTGCGGCGCGTCGGCGAGACCGATCCTGCGGCCGTCGACGAGGGGATGGTCGCCAACTACGTCGAGGAGCTCAAGACGGCACGGACCGACGAGGGGATGGCCCGGTACAAGGAGTCGTCCATCGCCCGCGCGCTGGCCGCGGTGCGCTCCTTCCACCGCTTCTGTGTGGAGGAAGGGCTGTTGGACGCCGATCCGAGCGAGGAGATCGGGGGCCCGCGGGTGCCCCAGGGGATCCCCAAGGCGCTCACGGAGGCGGAGGTCGGCCGGCTCCTCGACGCCGCACCCGGCGACGGCCCCCGGCCGCGTGCGCGACCGCGCCATCCTCGAGACCCTCTACGCCGGCGGCCTGCGCATCAGCGAGCTGGTCGGCCTCGACCTCGGTGACGTCGACCTCTACGACGGCCAGGTCCGGGTGCTGGGCAAGGGCAACAAGGAACGGGTCGTCCCGCTCGGTCGGAGCGCCCGCGAGGCTCTCGGTGACTACCTCACCACCGGCCGTCCCGAGCTCGTGGGCCGCCAGACCACCGCCGCACTGTTCCTGAACGCGCGCGGCGGGCGCCTCACCCGCCAGGGGGCGTGGCTGATCGTGCGGGCGGCCGGCGACCGCGCGGGCCTCCAGGGCCGACTCTTCCCCCACGTGCTGCGCCACTCGTGCGCCACCCACATGCTGGACCACGGCGCCGACATCCGGGTGGTGCAGGAGCTGCTGGGACACGCCAGCCTCTCGACGACCCAGGTGTACACCAAGGTCTCGCCGGAACGGCTGCGAGCGGTGTACGACGCGGCTCATCCCCGGGCCCGCGCCGCGAGGTGACCGAGGCCGGGCACGAGGGGGCCCGGCGGTAGACTCCTCCAGATGGCCGAAACGTCCGACACGATGCTGCGCGACAAGCTCCAGGAGGAGCGCGACCGCGTTCGCCAGCAATTGCGCGCGTCTCGGGCACGGGACCGCCGGCGCCGAGCCCGACCTCGACTTCGACGAGAACTTCGCGGACTCGGGGCAGGTCACCGCGGAACGAGGTGAGGTCGAGGCCCTCTCGGGGCAGCTCTCCGAGACCCTCACCGACATCGAGGATGCCCTCGCCAAGTTCGATCAGGGCACCTACGGCGAGTGCGAGTCGTGCCACCGCCGCATTCCCGAAGCCCGACTCGAGGCGATGCCGGCCGCGCGCCTGTGCATCGAGTGCGCCTCCCAGCGACGCTGAGCGGCGTCACCACCCGGCGTTGCACCTCGACGAGCAGACGGTCATCTGGTTCGGCTGCCTCGTCGTGGCGGTCATCCTCCACGAGATCAGTCACGGTGTCGTCGCCCTCTGGTTCGGCGACCACACCGCCAAGGACGCCGGCCGCCTCACGCTGAACCCGCTGCCCCACATCGACCCGTTCGGGTCGATCGTGCTGCCCGCCATGGGCGCCATCGTCGGGCTCCCGGTGCTGGCCTGGGCCAAGCCCGTACCGGTGAATCCCGGGCGGCTGCGCAACCCCCGCCGCGACATGCTCTTCGTGAGCCTGGCGGGCCCCGGCACCAACTTCCTCCTCATGGTCGCGGCGGCCCTCGGCGCGCGCGCCGCCTATGCCGACATCACGCCGGTGCGCTACTTCGACGAACTGCCCACCGGCATCCTCGTCCTCTTCTCGTTCGCGCTGGTCAACCTGTTCCTGGGCCTCTTCAACCTGTTGCCGATCCCGCCGCTCGACGGCTCGGCGATCATCGAGCGGGCGTTGCCCGGGAGCTGGCTGCCCCAGTGGTACCGGTTCCGGCCCTACGGATTTCTCGTACTCTTCCTGCTGGTGTTCTCCACCGGCGTGATCTCCGAATTCCTCCGTCCGTTCGAGGACCGCGTTGTTCCGGTTCGTGTTCGGATGAAGGCCCGCCACCTGGCCGGGCGGTTCACGCGGGCGTTGTGGCCGGGTCCGCCGCGGCCCGACGACGTCGCGTGGGTCGAGTCGGTGCTCACGGCCGACGGGTTCGCGCAGTTCCGCCGCCAACCCAACCACGACCAGCGCCACGCCGTGGGCGTCGCCCGTGACGTGCAGTCGCGCCTCGCCGGCACTGCGTACGCGGACGACCCCCGATGGCTGTCCGCGGCGCTGCTCCACGACATCGGCAAGCTCGACGCCCGCCTCGGCGTCTACGGTCGGGTGGTGGCCACGGTGTCGGGATCGGTCGCGGGTCGCCAGAGCGCCGAGCACTGGTCGACGTCGAGTGGCCTCACCCGCCGGGTCGGCCTCTACCTCCGGCACGCCGAGCTGGGTGCGGATCGCATCCGCCTGGCCCGGGAGCCCGAGGAAGCGGCCCGCTGGTCCGCCGCACACCACGACCCGTCGACCTGGGCCGACCTCCCGATCCCGGAGCCGGTGGTCGTGGCGCTCGACGCCGCCGACAACGACTAGAGCTCGGGCGTGTCCGGTGGCTTCATCGTGCGGTCGAGGATCATCTCGAGCGGGAAGATCAGGAGCCACGAGAGCAACGCCCACTCCGTGGTGACGTACGCGATGGGGATCGAGATCGCGAACACGACGACGGGACCCAGCGACGCCAGCACGTTGTAGCGGAACATCTCCGGCGAGAGGTCCACGTCGAGGAGCTCGACGTGGTAGGAGTGCCAGAACAGCAGCGTCTCGAAGAGGCTCGCGGCACCGAGCGTGACCGCGTAGATGACCACCGAGATGGGATGGTCGGCGTAGACGCCCACGAGCGCGGTGGGGAACGGCGTGAAGGCGATGGCCGCCAGGTAGCAGAGGTTGAGCTTCATGAAGCGCACGTCGACCGCGCGCAGGTGCGAGACGAACCGGTGGTGGGCGAGCCAGTAGAAGCCGATCACCGCGAAGCTGATGAAGAAGCTGACGATCTCCTGGCGCTTGTCGCGCAGCGCCTGGTCGAGGGCGGAGTCGCGCACGTGGGGGATCCCGATCCCGACCACGAGCAGCGTCATCGCGATGGCGAACACCGCGTCGCTGAAGAAGATGACCCGGTCGAACTCGAGCGACTTCGACGAGCGCCGGTAGATCCCGGGACGGGGCCCGCCCGGAGGCGACTCGTCGGGAGCCGGCTCCGGGTCCATCAGCGCGAGCGAGGAAGGAGCCCGGCGGCGTCGCGCACCCGCTCGACCACGACCGCGGCGATGCCCCCGGCGCGCCGGGCGCCGGATTCGAGGATCCGCGCCACCTCGGCGGGGTCGCGCTCGAGCTCGGCGTAGCGCTCCTGGATGGGTCGCACGACCTCGACGACGGCGTCGGCGACGGTCGCCTTCAGCGTGCCGTAGCCCTGGCCGTCGAGGTCGGCTTCGAGCTCGGGGATCTCCCGACCGGTGCTGGCGGCGAGGATCGAGAGGAGGTTGGACACCCCCGGCTTGGTGTCGGGGTCGAAGCGGATCTCGCTGCCGGAGTCGGTGACCGCCGACCGGATGCGCTTGGCGATCGCCGACGGCGGGTCGAGCAACCGCACGGTTCCCTGAGGCGATTCGGCCGATTTCGACATCTTCGAGGTGGGCTGCTGGAGGTCCATGATGCGCGCACCCACCGGCGGGATCGCGGCCTCGGGCACGACGAGCGTGTCACCGAAGCGGTGGTTGAACCGCACAGCGATGTCGCGGGCGAGCTCGAGGTGCTGGCGCTGGTCGTCGCCCACCGGCACCCGGTCGGTGTCGTAGAGGAGCACGTCGGCGGCCATCAGCACCGGGTAGTCGAACAGCCCGACGCTCACCGACTCCCGTCCGCCCGACTTCTCCTTGAACTGGGTCATGCGCTGCAGCTCTCCGAAGGTGGCCACGCAGTTGAGGATCCAGGTGAGCTCGGTGTGCTCGGGTACGTGGCCCTGCACGAAGAGGGTGCACCGTTGCGGGTCGAGGCCGGCCGCCAGGAGCACCATCGCGGTGCGGCGGGTCGCCTCGGCCAGGTCCGAGGGGTCGTACGGGAGCGTCATGGCGTGGAGGTCGACCACGCAGTAGAGCGTCGCGTCGGGCGCCGAGCCGTCGCCCTGGGTGTCGACCCATTCGCGCACCGCGCCGAGGTAGTTGCCGAGGTGGACCTCCCCGGTCGGCTGGATTCCCGAGAGCACGCGTGGCATGGCCGGTGAGACTATCGGGCAGGCCGATCGGGCCGAGATGTCATTGATCCGGAGTCGCGGCCGGTACGCTCGACCGGATGTCGTACGCGGTCCGCACGCCCGTCTTCGAGGGACCCTTCGACCTCCTGCTCCACCTCATCCTGAAGCAGGAGGTGGAGCTCTGGGAGGTGTCGCTGTCGGAGATCGTCGACGCCTACCTCACCGAGCTCGACCGCATGGACACGTTCGATCTCGACGTGGCCACCGAGTTCCTCCTCATCGCCGCCACGTTGGTGGAGCTCAAGGCGCGGCGCCTCCTGCCCGGAATCGAGGATCTCGAGCTCGACGAGGAGCTGCTCCGGTTCGAGGAGCGCGACCTCCTGCTCGCGCGATTGCTCGAGTGCAAGACGTTCAAGGACGCGGCGCGGGCGATCGAGTCGCGGATGCGCAAGGCCGACCGCAGCGTGCGCGCGCCGCGCGGGGCCCGAGGAGCCCTACCGCTGGATGATGCCCGACCCGCTCGAGCGGGTGCGTCCCGAGGCGCTCGCGCGCCGCGGCGCTCCGGGTGCTGTCGGCGCCGCCGGTCGTCGTCGTCGACACCGAGCACGTGGCGCCGGTGCGCGTCAGCGTCCGCGACGCGGTCGAGTCGGTGTTGCGCCTCCTGCCCGATTCCGAGCCCATGAGCTTCCGGGCGCTCGTCAGCGGTGCCCCGAACCGCCTCGACGTGATCGTGCGGTTCCTCGCCGTGCTCGAGCTCTACAAGCAGGGCATGGTCGACATCCTGCAGTTCACCAACTTCGGCGAGCTGCTCGTGCGGCGCCTGCAGGTCGGCGAGTCGGCGCTCGACGTCGCCAGTCTCGCCGACTGGGACGACGACACCGACGACGAGGCCGACGACGGCGGCCACGACACCGTCGTCATGGCCGAGGACTCGCGGACGTGACCGACGGGCCCGGGCCGGCGCAGCCGGAGCACGAGCGGCTGGCGCGGCGCGCCATCGAGGCGGTGGTGCTCGCGTCGAGCGAACCGGTCGAGGCCCGGTTGCTCGCGCAGCTGGTGGAGCTGCCGGTCACCCGGGTCGACGAGCTGTGCCAGGAGCTGGCCGCCGACTACGAGGAGTCCGAGCGCGGCTTCGTGCTCGCGCAGGTCGCGGGCGGGTACCGCTTCCAGACCCATCCCGACCTCTCGGCCTACGTCGAGCGCTTCGTGCTCGAGGGCCAGCACGCCCGCCTGTCGGGGCCGTCGCTCGAGACCCTCGCCATCGTCGCCTACAAGCAGCCGATCTCACGCGGCCAGATGTCGGCCATCCGCGGCGTGAACGTCGAGGCGACGCTCAACACGCTGCTCCAACGGGGCTACGTGCAGGAGGTCGGCCGTGACCCGGGCCCGGGCGCGGCGGTGCTCTACGGCACCACGCACGAGTTCCTCGAGCGCCTCGGGCTCCCGTCGCTCGACGACCTCCCGCCGCTGGGAGACTTCGTGCCCGACGCGTCGGTGGTCGAAGCGCTCGAGCGCGGCCTGCGCATCAACGACGACCCGACCGTGGCCACGGCCGAACCCGCCGACTGACCCGCGGTGGCCGACCACGCCGAGGCCCCCGAGGGCGAGCGCCTGCAGAAGGTCCTCGCGGGCGGGGCTGGGGTCGCGACGGGTTGCCGAAGACCTGATCGCCGAGGGTCGGGTGACGGTGAACGGCGAAGTGGCGGTGCTGGGCCGGCGCGTCGACGTCGAACACGACCGGATCGCGCTCGACGGCGTCGCCGTCGTCGCACGCGACGACCTCGTCTACTACCTCCTGAACAAGCCGTCCGGGCACGTGAGCACCGCCTCCGATCCGCAGAGGCGCCCCACGGTGGTGGAGCTGGTCCCGGCCACCCCGCGCGTCTATCCCGTCGGTCGCCTCGACGCCGACACCGAGGGGCTCCTGCTGCTCACCAACGACGGCGCGCTGACACAGCTGCTCACCCACCCGAGCTTCGGCGTCGTGAAGACCTATCTGGCCGAAGTCGAGGGCGACCCCGCGCCGGCCGCCGTTCGCCACCTGCGGGAGGGCGTCGAGCTCGAGGACGGGCCGACCGCGCCCGCGCGCGTCAAAGTGGTGCAACGGCACGGCGACACCGCGGCGGTCGAGATCGGCATCCACGAGGGCCGCAACCGCCAGGTGCGGCGCATGTGCGAGGCGGTCGGCCATCCCGTGCGCCGATTGGTGCGCATCCGCATCGGCCCGCTGTTCGACCGCGCGTTGGCGCCGGGGAAGTGGCGGCCGCTGTCGCGGGGCGAGGTCCGCCGGCTCTACGAAGCGGCCACACCGGAGGCGGCGAAGCGGTCCGAAGCGGACATCGCTCCGGGCTGATCCCCGGGTCGATTCCGTTCCGCCGTCGCGGGCTCCGCCCACGGCTCCACTGCATCTCCTAACCTGCTTCTCCCGATGAGACTGCGAGCGCTGCGCGGCGCGATCACCTGCACCGAGGACTCCAAGGCCGAGATCGACGCCAAGACGGCGCGGCTCGTGAAGGAGCTGCTCACCCGCAACGAGATCGACCACGACGACATCGTGAGCATCATCTTCACGTCCACGCCCGACCTCGTTGCCGAGTTTCCCGCCAGCGCGGCGCGCGCTGCGCTGGGGCTCGACGGCGTGGCGTTGCTCGGGGCCCAAGAACAGGCGGTCGCCCACGGCACGCCGCGCTGCATCCGGGTGCTCGTGCACTGCTACTCGGAGCGCTCGCGCGGCGAGCTGCGTCACGTGTTCCTCGACGGTGCTGCCGGGCTGCGAGCCGATCTCGCCGACGCGGACTAGGGCGGCGCGATCCCCATGGCCGCCCCGCGTACGGTCGCGCTCATCGGTACCGGCCTCATCGGCGGTTCCGTCGGGCTCGCGTTGCGGCGCGACGGCGTGGAGGTGCGCGCCTTCGACCGCGACACCCGCGGGCGGCCGCGGCCAAGGAGCTCGGCGCGGCGGACTCGCTGGCCGGCAGCGTCGCCGAAGCGGTGCGCGCCGCCGACCTCGTGGTGGTGGCGGTGCCGGTCGGCCACGTGGCCGAGGTGGTGATCGAGGCGCTCGACGCCGGCGCGTCGCTCGTGACCGACGTCGGCTCGGTGAAGGCCCCGGTCGTCGCCGCGGTGGAGCGCCAGCGCCCGGACCTCGCCCCCCGGTTCGTGGGCGGCCACCCCATGGCGGGTTCGGAGCAGGAAGGCCTTGCCGGCGCGAGCGCGGACCTGTTCGTCGGCGCGACCTGGGTCCTCACGCCGACGGGCCGGACCGACCCGCAGGTGTTCGCCGAGGTGCACGCGTGGGTCGCCGGGTTCGGCGCCGAGGCGATCGCGGTCGCGCCGGAGCTGCACGACGCGCTGGTCGCGGTGGTGAGCCACGTGCCCCAACTCGCGGCATCGACGCTCATGAACGTCGCCAGCGCCGGCAACGACGAGCACGCGGTGATGCTGCGGCTCGCGGCCGGCGGGTTCCGGGACATGACCCGCATCGCGTCGAGCCACCCCGCGATCTGGCCCGACATCTGCCTGGCGAACCGCGATGCCATCGTCGGCGCGCTCGACCGCTACCTCGACGAGCTCACGCGCGTCCGCCGCGATCGTCGCCGGGGGTGAGCGCGACGCCCTGCTCGAGCTGTTGGAGCAGGCCCGTGTGGCCCGCCGCAACCTTCCGGTGGGCATCCCTGCCGAAGCGACGATGTTCGAGCTCCGTATCCCCGTGCCCGACCGCGAGGGGGTCATCGCGGAGGTGGCCACGCTCGCGACGGAGTTCGGGGTCAACATCGCCGACCTCGAGATCGCACACTCGCTCGAGGGTCGCAGCGGTGTGCTCGTCCTCGTCGTCGCCGAGCGCGGCCTCGACCGCTTCCAAGCTGCGCTCGAGCAGCACGGCTACCACGTCGCCCGGACACCCCTGCCATGAGGTCTCCGTCGTGAACGTGCCGACCGAGCTCGCGCTGGCGGGCCCCCGACCGCTGCGCGGCCGCCTGCGCGTCCCCGGCGACAAGGGCATGTCGCACCGCGCGTTGCTGTTCGCGGCGATGGCCGACGGCCGGTCGCGCGTGGTGGGCCTTGCCGGCGGCGACGACGTGTTCCGCACGCGGCGCGCGCTGACCCGGCTCGGGCTGACGAGCAGCATCGCCGGTTCGGCCGTCACCGTCGAGGGTCACGGGGTCGACGCGCTCACCGAGCCCGCCGTCGTGGTGGACTGCGGGAACTCGGGCACCGCCATCCGCATGCTCACCGGGCTCCTCGCCGGGCGTCCCTTCTTGAGCGTGCTCACCGGTGACGACTCGCTGGTGCAGCGGCCCATGGGCCGCGTCACCGAACCGCTCCGGGCGATGGGCGCGCGCGTCGACGGTCGCGCCGACGGTACCTACGCGCCGCTCGCCATCCGCGGCGGCGGGCTGGTCGGCGCCGTGCACTCGTTGGCGGTGGCCAGCGCGCAGGTGAAGACCGCGCTCATCCTCGCCGGGCTCCAGGCCACGGGGACCACCGAGATCACCGAGCCGGGCGTGAGCCGCGACCACACCGAGCGCATGCTGGGCGCCCTCGGGGCGCCGGTCGTGCGGGTTGACGAGCGTGCGGTACGGGTCACCGCCGGCGCGCCCGGTCCGCTCGAGTTCTCGGTGCCGGGCGATCCGTCGTCGGCCGCGTTCTGGGTGGTGGCGGCCGCGATCACGCCGGGCTCGGAGCTGGTGGTCGAGGGCCTCGCGCTCAACCCGACCCGCATCGCGTTCGTCGACGTGCTGATCCGGATGGGCGCGTCGATCGAGCTGGCCGCCACCGGTGAGGAGCTGGGGGAGCCGGTGGGGGAGGTTCGGGTCGCGGCCTCGTCGCTGCACGGCACCGTCATCGAGGGAGCGGAGATCCCCTGGGTGATCGACGAGATCCCTGCGCTGGCGGTCGCCGCCGCGTTCGCCGAGGGCCTCACCGAGGTTCGCGACGCCGCCGAGCTCCGGGTGAAGGAGAGCGACCGGATCGTGACGGTGTGCGACCTCCTCACCCGTCTGGGGGTGGGCGTCGAGACCGGCGACGACGGGCTCACGATCCGCGGCGGGCGGCCCCGTGCCGCCGAGCTCGACAGCCACGGCGACCACCGCATCGCCATGGCGGGCGCGGTCGCCGCCAACGCGTCCGAGGGGGAGTCCCTGGTGCGGGGCTGGCGCGCAGTGACCAGCTCCTATCCCGAGTTCACCCAGGATCTGGCGACGCTCACCGGCCGAGCGGCACTTTGATCGGGCACGCGGGTGATCGCGATCGACGGGCCCGCGGGCTCGGGCAAGTCGACGGTGTCGCGTGGGGTGGCCGACACGCTCGGACTGCCCACGCTCGACACCGGCGCGATGTATCGGGCGGTCACGCTCGCGGCGATGGACGCGGGCGTCGATCTCACCGACGGCGAGGCGGTGGCGGCCGTGGCGAGGGACGCCCGGGTGCAGCTCGAGGACGGTCGCGTCGAGCTCGACGGTCGCGACGTGTCGTCCGACATCCGCGGACCCGAGGTGACGGGCGCGGTCTCGCAGGTGTCGTTGCATCCGGTGGTGCGCAGCGTGCTGGTCGACCGGCAACGGTCATGGGTCCGGAAGCACGGCGGGGGAGTGGTGGAAGGGCGTGACATCGGCACGGTGGTGCTGCCCGACGCGCCGCTCAAGGTGTTCATCACCGCACGCGACGACGTGCGGGCGGCGCGCCGTCAACGGGACGAGCACACGGCGTCGCGCCCGGTGGAGGTCCACCATGTCCGCGACGCGCTCTCGGAGCGTGACCGCGCCGACGGCACGCTGGGGCGGGCCACTCGGCCCGAGGACGCCGCGCCCGACGCCGTGATCATCGACACCAGCGACCGCACCGCCGCCGACGTGATCGCCGAGATCGTGGAGCGGGCTGGATGACCTTCTACAGGTTCGCGCGCAGCGTGGTGCTCAGCGTGTTCAAGGTGGTGTTCCGGGTGCGCGTCGTCGGGCGCGAACGGGTGCCGACCGCGGGTGCGTACATCGTGGCCCCCTCCCACCGGTCGATCCTCGACGTCCCCTTCGCCGCCTACATCACGCCGCGCACGGTCCGGTTCCTCGCCAAGGACGACCTGTTCGAGCACACGCTCGGGGCGCGGCTCTTCGACGCGCTCGGCGCGGTGAAGGTCGAGCGCGGGACCGCGGATCGCGCCGCCCTGCGTGCGCTCGAGGCCGCGCTCGCCGAGGGGTCGCCGGTCGCGATCTTCCCGGAGGGCACCCGCAGCTCGGGGACCGAGATCGGCGAGCTGTTCGACGGCGCCGCGTTCCTCGCCCTCAAGCTCGGGGTGCCCATCGTGCCGGTGGGCATCGGCGGCAGCGAACACATCCTGCCGAAGGGGAAGGTGCTCCCGCGCATCCACCGGGTGGCGGTGTCGGTCGGGCACCCGATCATGCCGCCGGCGCTCGAGGGGCGCGCCCGCCGGGCGGCGGCGGCTCGCCTCACCGCGCAGCTCCGGGAAGAGCTGCAACGCTGCTTCGACGACGCGGAGCGCCTAGCCCGCTAGCACGTCGGATGCGTCGACCCGGCGGTCCTCCGTGAAGGCGCCCCCAGGGCTCTCGGGCGAGGCCCCGCCGAGCAGGACCGGCGCGACGCGGTCGAGCGTGGTCATGAGCTCGCGCAGCTCGCGCGGCGGTGGGAAGTACTCGTCCTCCTCGGTGACGTGCACCGGCACGACGCCCTCCGTGGGCGCGAGTCGCGCGATCACCGCCTGCACGAGGTCCTCCGGCGCGCTCGCGCCCGCGGTGACCCCGACGACCCACGCGTCGCCGAGTGCGGCGGCGTCGAGCTCGTCGGGGCCGTCGATGCGCAACACCGTGGGGCAGCCCGCGGCGGTCGCCACCTTCGCCAGCGCGAGGGTGTTCGACGAATTGGCGCTGCCGATCACGACGATGGCGTCGGCCTCGGCCGCGATCGCCTGGAGCGCGGCCTGACGGTTCGTGGTGGCGAAGCAGAGGTCGCCGCGCGCCGCGGTCCAGAGTTCTGGGAACTGCTCGCGGGCGCGGTCCATGATCCCCTCCCA
The DNA here is from genome assembly GCA_963750045.1 of uncultured Actinomycetes bacterium. Taxonomy (GTDB): domain Bacteria; phylum Actinomycetota; class Acidimicrobiia; order IMCC26256; family DASPTH01; genus DASUAS01. Next base: position 377,469 of record CAVVPD010000004.1, read on the forward strand.
ATCGTGCATCGAGAGGGTGGTCTGGGCGAGCAGGGCGACCTTCGACGGGTCGTCGACGGTGGAGATCACGTGCTCGAGATCGCCGTCGTCCTCGACGAGGCGGATGGCGTCGGGCGCGACCGCCAACGTGCCCGAGGCCTCGTCGTGGCCGCGGTGGCCGACGTAGAGCACGGTGAAGCCCTTGCCCGCCCGCACCTTGGCCTCGTGGTGCACCTTGGTGACGAGGGGGCAGACGGCGTCGACCACGAAACGGTCGCGGTCGCGGGCCGCGGTCACCACCTCTGGTGCCGAGCCGTGGGCCGAGAGCATGAGCGGCGCGCCGGCGGGCACGGCGTCGACGTCGTCGACGAACACCACCCCGAGCTCCCGGAACCGGTCGACGACGAGCCGGTTGTGCACGATCTCGTGGTAGCAGTAGACGGGCGGCTCGAAGACGCGCACCATCCACGACAGGGCCTTGATCGCCATCTCGACCCCGGCGCAGAAGCCCCGAGGCTGCGCGAGGAGCACCTTCTCGACGGCCATACGCCCGAGGGTACCGCTGCCTCGTAGACTGGGGGGATGCCGACCGCCCGTGTGGTGGCGGTCGCGCCCGGCTCGCCGGCTGACGCCGCCGGGCTCCTCCCCGGTGACGAGCTGCTCACGCTCAACGGCGAGATGGTGCGCGACGTCATCCGGTACCAGATCCAGGCCGACGAGCCTCATGTCGAGCTCGAGGTCCGCCGTGGCGGGCTCGAGCAGCTCGTGCTGGTCGAGAAGGACCCGGGCGTGTCGCTCGGCCTCGACCTCGAGAGCGCGGTGTTCGACCGCGTGCGCACCTGCGACAACCACTGCCCCTTCTGCTTCATCTACCAACTCCCTCCGGGGATGCGCAAGAGCCTCTCGGTCAAGGACGACGACTACCGCCTCTCCTTCCTGTACGGGAACTTCACCACGCTCACCCGCTTCACCGAGGCCGACCTCGAGCGGGTGATCACCGAACAGCTCAGCCCGCTGTACGTGAGCATCCACGCCACCGATCCCGACACCCGCGCCCGCATGTTGCGCAACCGCCGTGGCGCCACCAGCCTGCGTTGGTTGTCGGCGCTGCTCGACGCGGGCATCGAGGTGCACGGGCAGGTCGTCGTGTGCCCCGGGATCAACGACGGTGACGTGCTCGACGACACCCTCCTCGGCGTGCTCGACCGCTTCCCGCGGCTCGCCAGCGTGGGCGTGGTGCCGCTCGGGGTGAGCGACCACACGACCGAGGCCGAGATGCGCGCCCACACCCTCGGCGAGGCCGAGCGGGTGCTCGACGTGGTGGGCGAGTGGCAGCGACGCTTCGCCGACGCGCTCGGCCGGCGCCTGGTGTTCGCCTCCGACGAGTACTACCTGCTCGCGGGGCGTCCCTTCCCGGCGCTCGACGCCTACGACGGGCTCCCGCAGCACGAGAACGGCGTCGGCATGGCCGCGCAGTTCGCGCTGGAGGTGCGGGCCGCGCTGGCCGGCGGGCCGGAGGCGCGCGTGGACGGGGTCGGGACCCGGACCGGGTTCTTCGCCTGGGTCGACGGCGCGCCCGCCGAGGGCTACCGCGCACCCCGTCGGGCCGATTCGGTGACCGATTCGGTCGATTCGGTGAGTCCCCGCGCCGATTCGGCCACCGATTCGGTCCGAGTGGAACTGCGCACCCGGGGCAGCGCGCCGGCGCCCGTCACCATCCTGACCGGGGAGTACGGCGCCCGGGTGCTCGAACCCCTCACCGGCGAGCTCGCGGCGGCGGCCGGTGCGCCCGTCCGGCTGCTCCCGGTCGCCAACCGATTCTTCGGTGGCAACATCGCGGTGACCGGGCTGCTGACCGGCCCCGACGTCGCGGACGCACTCCGCGGCACCGCCCCCGGCGATCGTGTGCTCCTCCCCGACGTCGTGCTCTCGAACGGCCGGTTCCTCGACGGCACGACACCGACGGACCTCCCGCGCGAGGTCGAGATCGTCGGCACCGACGGCACGTCGTTGGTCGCCGCGCTGACGGGCCGCTCGTGAACGCCGCCCTCCCCGTCGTCGCGGTCGTCGGCCGGCCCAACGTCGGCAAGTCGACGCTGGTGAACCGGTTCGTGGGGCGTCGCGACGCCATCGTCGAGGAGAAGCCGGGCGTCACGCGCGACCGCAAGATGCTCGAAGCCGACTGGAACGGCCGCTCGTTCACCGTCGTCGACACCGGCGGCTGGCTCGCGCCCACCTCGGGCGCCGGCGCCGAGCCGCTGGCCCGCCAGGTGAGCCGCCAGGCCGAACGCGCGGTCGCCGACGCCGACGTGATCCTGATGGTCGTCGACGTCAACGTCGGCATCACCGAGGAGGACGCCCAGGTCGCGCACGTGCTCCAACGGGCGGACACGCCGGTGCTCCTCGTGGCCAACAAGGTCGACGACGAACGCCGCGAGAACGAATCGTGGTCCTTCGCCCGCCTCGGTCTGGGGACCCCGCACCCGGTGTCGGCCATCCACGGGCGGGGGAGCGGTGACCTCCTCGACGCGCTCGTCGACGCGCTGCCGCCCGAAGAGCCCGAACCGGCGGAGGACGACGACACGATCTTCTCGGTCGCCATCGTCGGGCGACCGAACGTGGGCAAGTCGACGTTGTTCAACCGCCTGGTGGGCGACGAACGCTCGATCGTGCACGACCTGCCGGGTACCACCCGGGATGCGGTCGACACCGTGGTCGAGACCGACGACGGACCGCTGCGCTTCGTGGACACCGCGGGGATGCGCCGCCGGAGCAAGATCGACGAGCCGACCGAGTACTTCAGCCTGGTGCGCGCGCTCCAGGCCGTGGACCGCGCCGACGCCGCGCTGCTCGTCGTCGACGCCCACGAGGGCGTCAGCCACCAGGACCAGCGACTGGCCGAACGGGTCGACGCCGCCGGCACCGCGGTCGTCGTCGTGCTCAACAAGTGGGATCTCCTCGACGCCGAGGGGCGGGCCAAGGCCAAGATCGACGTCGCCGACCGTCTGGCGTTCCTGGCCTACGCGCCCGTCCTCACCGTCTCGGCCCTCACCGGCAAGATGATGCAGCGGGTGCTGCCCGCCCTGCGCGAGGCCGAGGAGGCCTACCACCAGCGGGTGCCGACCGCCGCGCTGAACCGGGTGATCCGCGAGGCCCAGGCCAGCCATCCGCCGCCCGCCGGCAAGCGCCACCGCGCCCGGGTGCTCTACGCCACCCAAGGCGCCAACGACCCGCCGACGTTCACGCTGTTCGCCAGCCACGAACTGCCGCCCACTTACATCCGCTACCTGGAGCGCAAGATCCGTGAGGCTTTCGATCTCGGGCCCACCCCGGTGAAGATGAGGGTCCGCCGCCGCAACGGTTGACGGATTTTGCGGTCCCTTTGCTCAATCTCGGCGATGCGCCTGCCGAGACACTCCGTGAAGTGTTGGGCTGGGATCCGACGACCATCACGAGGCGACAGGGATGCCGAAGCGCGGCTGGCGGAGCAACCGGGACGGCGAGCGCGGCGCGGCGTTGGTCGAGACCGCGATCCTGATCCCCGTCGTCATCCTCCTGACGTTCGGCTTGATCGAGTTCTCGTCGGCCTACCAGTCGTCGTCGACCGCAGCTGCGGCGACCCGTGCCGGCGCGAGGGTCGCCTCCGCCGAGGCCCTGCTCCCGAACTACGCGAACGGACGCGGCCGCAGCCGCCGCCACCGCGCTCCACACCATCCCGTCCGACGAGCCCGTCGAGATGTGGGTCTACAAGGCCGATCCGACGACCGGGCTCCCGCCGTCGGGCAACTTCACCACGTGTGCAGCGGACTGCATCCAGTACACGTGGCTGCAGGCCACCCGAAGCTTCGACACCGCGAACCCGTCCGGCGGCGGTTGGAGCTACTCGACGCAGAACGCGTGCAACCCCTCGTTGTGGGACTCGGTCGGGGTGTACGTGAAGCTCAAGCACCGATTCCTGACCAGGCTCTTCGGCGCCGACATCACCCTTGCCGACCACGCGGTGTTCCGCCTGGAGCCCGCCCCGACCCAGCTCTGCCCATAACGCCGTGTTCCCGTTCATCGAGCGAAGCCGGACCCGCCACGGCAACGAGCGTGGGTTCTTCATGGTGTGGTTCGCGGTCACCTTCGTCGCCCTGACCGCGTTCGCGGGGCTGGCGCTCGAGTACAACCGCTGGCAGCAGATCTCCACCCGGGCGCAGAAGGCGGCCGACGCCGCCGCACTCGGCGGTGCCGTCTTCCTGCCCGAGAACACCGGCAACAAGGCGTTCACGACCGCGCAGACCGTCTCCGCCGCCAACGGGTTCAAGAACGGGACGAACGGGGTCACCGTCACGACGGCCGTCGGCAGCCTGCCGAATCAGCTGAAGGTGTCCGTGGCCATCAAGACGCACAACCCGTTCGGTGCGATCGTCGGGTACAACACCACCACCATCGTGCGGAGCTCGGTGGCCGAGTACCAGCTCCCCCAGAACCTCGGGAGCCCACAAAACTCGTTCGGCAACGATCCGGAGTCCGCGAGCGCACAGCCCCAGTTCTGGGGAAACCTCTTCGGTCCCTCGTCGGCCAAGGAAAAGGGCGACGCCGTCCAATCGGCCGGCCCGTCCGCAGCCGCCAGCCTCTGCAACGCCGACAATTGCGTGAGCTCGGTCAACAAGGACTACGACCCCAACGGCTACTTCTACGGCATCGACGTGCCCGCCGGCACCTCCGGAGCGCTCGACGTCCAGGTGTTCGATCCGGCGTTCGTACACGTCGGCGACAACTGCGGCAGCAGCGACGGCAACGCGAAGAACAGCCTGGTCGCCGCGGCGACACTGACCGCGGCCCAGATTCCCGGCTACACGGGCAGCGTCACGCCGGCGACCCGGTACGACTGGCAGGGCTCGAGCGCGTTCTGCAGCGGCGACAATTACTACGGGGACGGCTCGAATTCCAGCGCTCCGTGGACCACCTGGACCCTGCGCGCCCCGGACGTCTCCACCTGGGACCCGAGCAACAACCCGATCGTGTGCCAGGCCGAGTTCCCCGGCGTCTATCCCGAGACCTCGAACGGTCTCCCGGGAGGGACGATCAACGCCAACCAGATGAAGACGCTGCTCCAGCAGGCCACTCCGTATCCCGGGACGAACCCGGCGCGCACGTTCGCGTCGTTCTTCCGCCAGTGGGTGACCCTGTGCAGCGTCGCGAACCCGATCGAGGGCACGTACTTCCTCCAAGTCCAGACCGCCACGAAGATCGACGGCTCGGCCACACCGAACGGTGGCGGATCCAACCGGTTCTCGATCCGCGTCGGCGCGGGAGGGAACTACACGACGACCAACGGCATCCACCTCTACGGCAACCAGAAGATGTCGGCGTACGCGAACGCGGCCGGGGCCAACACCCAGTTCTACCTGACGAAGGTCTTGCCCGGTGAGGCCGGCAAGACGCTCGTGCTCAACTTCTACGACACGGGCGACGCATCGCAGCCCGGGACCCTCGCGGTGCTGCCTCCGGCGGATTCGAACGTGAGCGGCGGTCTCTTCTCGAACTGCCTGTTCACGAAACCGCCGGGGAACTCCTCGGGGCCGCCCTGGGGGTCGTTCTCGGCGACCTCGTCCGGCTGCCAGATCACCAACGTGAGCTCCGGCGGCAGCCCGTCCTACAACGGGCAGTGGGTCACCTGGGAGATCCCGATCCCGAGCGACTACACGTGCGACGCCTCGGACTCCCTCGGGTGCTGGGTCAAGTTGCAGTTCGTGTATCCGGCGGGGACGAACGTGACCGACACCACCACCTGGTCGGCGTACATCCTGGGCGAGCCGGTCCGCATCATCAAGTAGCCGCGGTGCGTGCTGCAATGGGTGGGTGCCCTGGTGCGACGCTTGTGACCGCTTCCTCTCACCGTCGACGGTGAAGGTCGACGGCACGTGCCCGTCGTGTGGACGCGTGGTCGACCCCGGTCGGGCCCGCGTGGCGTCCGCGATCCCCGCGGCCGACCCGGTCGACGACGACGAAGACCTGCCGCCGATCCCGTGGCACCTCTGGCTGCTCGCGGCCGCGTTGGCGGTCTACCTCGGCTACCGGGCGATGCAGGGCATCGAGTGGCTGCTCGGAGGATGAACGACGGTCCGACCGGTCGTCGCGCGAAGGTGCCCGTCTACACTGCCCTCCGCGGCTCAGGCCGTGTACGGGCTGTGGCGCAGCTTGGTTAGCGCGTTGGTCTGGGGGACCAAAGGTCGCGGGTTCGAGTCCCGCCAGCCCGACAGGAAAGGTGCAGGTCAAAGCCCATGCGGGCGCGTTCGGCGCGGTGGCGGGCGCAGGTCGTGATCACGGAATGATCACGGTGCGATGGAGAGTGGTGCACGGATGGGAAAGCACTTGCTGCTGGGGTCCGACACAAGGTTCAACTGGCGCTTGCCTGCAGACACCGACGTCGGTGAGTTAACCGAACGGCTCAAGACCGCTATGGAAACGGGCGCCGTCGAGCGCGTCGCCATCGAGATGAATGACGACCCCCTCAATCGGGCCGAACTACTCGTGAACGGCGGCGTTGTGGGCTGTGCCGTCGTAGTCGAGTTACCGGAGTTCTAGCGGTCGAGCCAGGGCTCGGCCCCAACCACCGGTGGCGCGTTCCGGCGTTGACCTCCTTCGTCAATGGAGGAAAGTCCGGATCAGCGAAGTTCCCGACGGTCGGGCAGAAGCGGACGTGATGCCCTCCCCCAGAGCATGGCCGACGCCTTCGGCCTCTAGCCCGTTGTAGACCTGGGTCTCGCCGGCAGTGTCGAACTTCTGGTCCATGAGGAAGTACGCCGAGACCGGATACACGCTGCCCGAGCGCCTCTGGCTGAAGTCGCAATGGCAGGCGGTGATCGCCATCGGCTGGTCCTGGATCGCCATCTGGACGCGGCCACAGGCACATTGCGCGGTTCGCATCTCGCGAGCCCAGCGTCGGCAACGTGACATCCGGGCTGGGCGATCACCGAGTGACCTTCGGTTGGTTGGCCATGTTGCATGACCTTGGCCCGCGCCGGTCCACGCGGCGAACCGCGTTGCAGCAGGCGGATCATCAGGAGGTTGGTAGTGATCCAGGATCCGAAGGCCGCGCGTACGGTGCTCCCGATCCCCGAGCGGCGCCACGTTGGGCTCACCACCTACGACGCGAAGGATCCGAACACCAGGTTCCCGGCCATCGAGGCGCTCCGCCCGCCGGCGGGCGCGCCGAACGTGGTCGTGTTGATGATCGACGACTGTGGTTTCGGCGCGGCAAGTGCGTTCGGTGGGCCGTGCCGCACCCCGAACATCGAGAAGCTCGCGGCGAACGGTCTGAGTTCGCCGGAAGGTGGGTCTGATCCGGCTGCTACGGGGTTCTTCGCGGTCGGGCGCCAGTCACCCCATGCGCCGTAGACGTACTGGTGTGTCACCGCGACCCAGGAAACGTCGTCCTCGGCGAGTTGCTTGGGATCGGGCGGCGGTGACGGCGCGGAGTTGAGTTGTACGGGACCGCTGAAGGTTCTTCCGTGGTTGCGCGAGATCGCGGTGAAGACGTTCTGGGTGCCGGGCACCAAGAAGGATTGCGCGTTGTACGGCGGCTAGGCGTTGCGCCACAGGACGGCCAGAACCCCGGTAGGCCCGTAGGCGATCCAGGGGCGGTTGGTGATGTGCTGGACCGACTCGTTTCCCAGCGTCGTTGGCTTTGACCATGTGCGTCCCGAGTTGCCGGTTGTTACCACCCGCCAGCCCGACGGAGAAAGTGGCCGGACACAGAACGTGCAGGTCAGGGGGCCTGGAAATCGTGGCCGCGCGCACCAGCGGGTTTCAGCGCCGAGGCCCGGCGGCCCACGAGCTCCGTTGCTCACCCACAGCAGACCTCGACGCTGACGGGTCTACGGCAGCGTGACCCGGGTACTTGAGGCCACTTTCCGAGACGCGACGACCGGGCCCCGTCCGGAGGCGGGCCCGGGCGTCGACAGCTTCGGGAATCTGCGACAAGCTCTGACTCCGGCGCGGCTCCGGTTCGTGCGGACGACGGGGGAACGTCGGGGCCCGCTCGACGGCGTCGAGGAGGGTCGATGAAGCGGATACTTGTGGCGACGGACGGTTCGGTGAGCGGCCAGGCCGCGGTCCGATGGGCAGTGACGCTCGCGGCGGGTACGGCTTCGGAGCTGCTCGTCGCCAACGTCTGGCTGCCGTCCTTCGCCAACGTGTCGCCGGAGACCCACGACGACCTGCGCGACGACGCCGCGCGCGTGTTGGCGGGAGAATGGTGTGCGCCGGCCCGCGACGCCGGCGTCGGCTTCGAAGGGCTGCTGCTCGAAGGCGACCCTCGCAAGGCGCTCCTGCAGGCCGCGGCCGAGCGCGACGTCGACCTCGTCGTCGTCGGCGCCCGGGGCATTGGCAGCCACCCCCATGCCCTGCATCTCGGCAGCGTGACCCACCATCTCGTCCATCACACCGAACGTCCGTTGGCGGCGATCCCCGCGTCGACCCAGCCCGAGCTCCCGACCCGGATCCTGGTCGGTGTCGACGGCTCGGAGGGCAGCGCCGGTGCGGTCGACTGGTGTCGTGACGTCGCCGGCACGCTCCACGCCGAGGTGCTGGCCGTTCACGGCCAGGCGGCCCCCGCCGACTCGGGCGCGCGCGAAGAGTGTGCACGCTGGGCCGAGCCGTTGCGCGAGGCGGGCATCCCGACTCGCGCGCTCGTCGTCGAAGAGGAACCGGTTCCAGCGCTCACCGAGGCGGGCGTCCGTGAGCGCGCCGGACTGATCGTGGTGGGCACCCGCGGTCGGGGCGGAATCACCGGTCTCCGTCTCGGGAGCACCGCGCTGAAGATCCTGCACCACGGCGGGCTTCCCGTCGTGCTGGTGCCCTCGCACGGCGACTGAGGAAGCGGCCTCGCCGGCGGATCCGGGCCCCATCAGCGCGGGATCGCGATAGCCTCGTCACACGACCGCAACCCCCGGCTGCGAGCCTGCGAGGGCTGCGCGGCACCACGTGCCGTGGCCCCGCTGGTGCACCGCGTGGCCGGCGTGACGTTGCGCGGCGGCATGTCCGGCGAGATCCAATGGGAGTTCGATGATGGTGGCAAGGGCAGCAGGCGCGCAGCGGGGCAAGGCGAGCTTCGACGACATCTACGCAGCACCCGATCCACGGGCGTACTACGAGGGTCTCGGCTCGCTCGGCTACGAGGTTCCCCAGCACGGCTGGCACGTCTTCTCGGCTGCGCTCGACGCGCTCGATGTGGAACGACCGACGGTCGTCGACCTCTGCAGCTCCTACGGGGTCAACGCCGCACTGCTCAAGCACGACCTCGACCTCGATGATCTCTACCGCCACTACTGCGCTCCGCAGCACGCAGACCTGACGCCCGACGAGCTCGCCGAGATCGACCGTGAGTTCTTCGCGCAGCACCTTCGAGAGGACACGCCGCGCGTCATCGGCGTGGACGTGGCCGCACCGGCCATCGACTACGCCGTGCGGGTCGGTCTCCTCGACGCGGGACGCGTGGAGAACCTCGAGACGGCCGCGCCGTCCGCCGAGCTCGGCGAGCACCTCGCGGCTGCCGACCTGATCACCGTGACCGGCGGGGTCGGCTACATCACCGAACGCACCTTCGACGGCATCCTCGAATGCGCGGAGGAGTCCGCCGCGCCAGCCCTGGGTCGCCAGCCTGTGCCTGCGCACGGTCTCGTACGAGCCGATCTCGGACTGCCTCGCGTCCCACGGATTCGTCACCGAGCAGCTCCCGGAGGTCACGTTCCCCCAGCGCCGCTTCGCGAGCGACGCCGAGCGCGAGTACGCACTTTCCGAGCTCTCGGCGCTCGGCGTCGACCCGGCGGGCAAGGAGGCGGAGGGTCGGTACCACGTCGACGTCTACCTCTCCCGGCCCAAGGACGACGTCGACGACCTGACGATCACGGACCTGCTGGCCGAGGTCGCAGTCGCTTCGTAGCTCCGCCCGGATCGGGCGCGGTGCGCAGCTCATAGGATCGCGGCCCCCAACCCCGCGGGAGGATCCGTGCACCGGGCAGTCGTCGAGGTCTTCGCCGAAGTGGCGTGCCCGTTCACCCACGTCGGGCTCCGGCGGATCGTCCGTCGCCGCGAGGAATTGGGCCGGGCCGGACCGCTCCTGCGGGTGCGGGCGTGGCCGCTCGAGCTGGTCAACGGCGCCCCGCTCGATCCCGACGCGGTCGCCCGGCACGTCGACGACCTGCGCGACCAGGTGGAGCCGGGCCTGTTCTCGGGTTTCGATCCGGCCGCGGTCCCGGGCACCTCGTTCCCCGCGTTCGAGCTCGCGTCCGTCGCCTACGCGCGGGACGACGGGCTCGGTGAACAGGTGAGTCTCGCGATCCGCCGTGCGCTGTTCGAGGAAGGTCGCGACGTCTCGGACCCCGACGTCCTGGCCGAGATCGGGCGGCGTGTCGGCCTCGCGGCACCGGGGCCGGACGCGCACGCGTCGGTGCTCGCCGACTTCGACGAGGGCACCCGTCTCGGCGTGCGCGGCTCGCCGGAGTACTTCCTCGACGACCGGGGCTATTTCTGTCCCGCGCTGCGCCTCGAGGAGGTCGGTGGCGCGCTCGAGATCGAGGACGCCACCGAGCTGTTCGACGGCTTCCTCGACATGGTGTTCCGCTAGCCGGTACGCGTCTCGCCCGTCGTCTCGCCTTCGACCGCAGCTTTCGGTGCGGGGGTCGGGGGCTGGTCGTCGTTCACGGGGTTCCTCCGGGCAGGACGGCTGTGGGGGCGGGCGCCACGCGCAGCTTCACGTCGAGGACGAGCGCACCCGCGGGCGATGCGACCACGGGGTTGCAGTCGAGCTCCGCGATCTCCGGGAGATCGACCGCGAGCCGGCCGATGCGGGCGAGCACGTCGGCGAGGGCGGGCACGTCGACGCCGGGCGAGTTGCGGTACCCGAACAACAGTGGCGATCCGCGCAGGGCATGGAGCATCTCGTCGATGTCGACGTCGCTGAGGGGCGGGAGGCGCAGCGTGGTGTCGCGCTGGAGCTCGGCGCTGAAGCCGCCCATTCCGAACACGAGGATCGCCCCGAACTGCGGGTCGCGTGTGATGCCGGTGATCAGCTCCACACCGGGTTCGGCCATGGGTTGGACCAGCACGCCGCCCAGGGCATCGCCGAGATCGCGCTGCATACGCTCGAAGGCGGCGCGAACGGCTCCTGCGTCGCCGAGCGCGAGCGCGACGCCACCGACGTCGGTCTTGTGCAGCAGCTCCGACGCGGCCGCCTTGAGCGCGACCGGGTAGCCGAGCGTGTCGGCCGCCGCGGCCGCCGCGACGGCGGAGTCGGCCAGTGCGGCCCCCGCCACGGGGACGCCGTAGTCGGCGAGGATCCCCGACGCGACCTCGAAGCCGAGCCAGCCACCGGCCGGGCGAACGGCCAGCTCGTCGGCGATGCGAGCGGCGGCGTGTGCCGTGTTCACGGCCGGGTCCGCAACGGTGCCGCGCGGGCGGCGCCGCCACTCGGCGAGCCCGGCCGCGTGCGCGAGCGCGGCGGCAGCCGACTCCGGGAACGCCACGGTCGGCACGTAGGTGGACCGCCGCTCGACCCGCAGCGGAGCGGCCCGGGCCTCGAGGCCGAGCATGCAGGCCACGACGGGCGTGGTGTCCGCCTCGGCGGCGAGGTCGACGACGGCCCGTTCGATGTCGGCGGGACGGGTCACCTCCGGGGTCACGTACAGCGCGAGGAGGGAGTCGACCTCCCCGGATTCGAGCACGACGCGGCCGGCCACGCGGTACACGTCGGCGCTGGCGGCGGCGATCAGGTCGACGGGATTCCGCCCGACGCGCCGGGGAGCGAGACCGCCTCGATCGCGTCGCGGGTGGGGCGGGACAGGTCGGGCACGACCAAGCCGGCGGCGACGCACGCGTCGGCGGCGAGGATGCCGGGACCGCCGCCGTTGCTCAGGATGCCGACCCGTCGTCCCGCCGGGACCGGCTGGTGGACCAGCAGCGCCGCGGTGTCGAACATCTCCTGGAGGCTGTCGACGCGGATCACCCCGGTCGTCCGGAAGATCTCGTCGACGGCGGCGTCGAGATCGGCGAGCGCGGCAGTGTGCGACTGGGCGCCCCGCGCGCCGGCGGCCGAGCGTCCGCTCTTGATCGCGACGATCGGCTTGTGGCGGGAGAGCTCGGAAGCGAGCCGGGCGAACTTGTGCGGGTTGCCGAACGACTCGAGGTAGAGGAGCACCACGTCGGTTCCGGGGTCGTCGGCCCAGTACTCGAGGAGGTCGTTGGTCGAGACGTCGGCCTTGTTGCCGATCGACACGAACGTCGAGATCCCCAGGCCCAGCGCGTGGGCCTGCGACAGCAGTTCGATGCCGACGCCGCCGGATTGCGACGCGAACCCGATGCGGCCGTGCATCGGGGCCACCGGGGAGAAGGTGGCGTTCATCCGCACCGCCGGGTCGGTGTTGACGATCCCGACGCAGTTGGGGCCGACGAGGCGCATGCCCGCGGCCCGTACCCGCGCGACGAGCTCCAGTTGCGTCCGCGCGCCCCCGGGCAGCTCGGCGAAGCCGCCCGAGATGACGACGAGGTTCCCCGTGCCGATCTCGGCACAGTCGGCGACGACGTCGAGCACCCCGGCCGCGGGAACCGCGATGACGGCGAGGTCAACCGGCGCGGGCAGCGCGGTGACGCTCGGATACGCGGGAACCCCCGCGATCGTCGTCGCGTGCGGGTTGACGGGGAAGACCGGTCCCTGGAACCCGCCGGCCACGAGGTTGCGCACGATGGCATTCCCGATCGAGTGGTGGGCGCGCCCGGCGCCGACCACCGCGATCGACGCCGGGGCCAGGAGCCCCGCCAACGACCCCGCGCCGCGGCCGGATTCGGGGAGGTGCATCTCCACAGTCAACGCGCCGGTGCGCCCTCCTGCCAGGGGCGAAGGTCCCGCCGGGCCCGCCCGGCACGGTCGGCCCACCGGAACCCGTCGCGGGTGCTTGACTCCGACGGATGGAACTGCGGGCCGGGAGCGGTATCTGGGAGGGCGACACGCAGGTCGCCGCGCTCGAGCTCGGCCACCGCGACGGCCGCGACCTGGTGGGCGTCACCGTGCTGACCCCGCTGCTGATCGGGCGTGACGGCGCCCGCGGCCTCGCCGACGCGCTGGGCACGGTCGGCCTCACGTCGGCCGACGGCCCGCCCCTCGTCTTCGTGCACGACGAGCTGGTGCGTTTCGAGGCACGCACGCGGCGGGCTGGTCGGGTGCCCTGCGCGCGCCGTTGACCCGCCCCGAGGGTGCCGCGGCGCCGGTGCCCGACGGCGATCCACGCGTCGCCTCGGTCGCCGCGTTGTTGCCGGGTGCCGACGTGCGCCGCTCCGCCTTCGGCCGACAGATGCTCACCCTCAAGGTCACGGCCGGTGACGGCACGACCAGGGTGCGGGTGCGCATGTTCGATCGCCCGGACATGATGCCGGAGCCGATCGCGTCGGCGGTCGACACGACCATCGCGGTGAAGCGCCGGTTCGGCCGGATGGCGTCGGGGGTGCGGGCGCTCGCGTTCGACCATGGTGGCGGTCAGTTCGCCGACGGGTCGGTGGTGGGTTCTGCCGAGAGCGCCACCGGCACGATCTTCGTCAACACCAACCTCGCGTACGCCGAGGAAGTCGCCACGCGGCGCCGGCGCGCGGCCGCACAGGGTGGCCGGGGAGTGTCGGCGGTGGTGCCTCCGCCGTTCACCCCGCTGGAGGGCGTGGTCGCGCACGAGCTCTGGCACAACCTCGACGCCGGGATGCAGACGTCGCCGGCCGTCTACCTGGAGGTCAACCGGGTGCTGGGTGAGGAGCTCGGTGTCGTAACGTTCGAGCACGCACTCCGCGGGGGCGAGGCAGGCGCTCCGCCCGAGTGGCGGGCAGCCCGGGAGCGCATCGTCCGCGAGGTGTCGGTCTACGCGACGACCAACCAGCGGGAGGCCACCGCGGAGATGTTCAAGCTCTGGTGGTGCTCGGCGCCCGAAGCCCCGCCGGCACCACTCGTCGCGTGCTTCGGGCGGCTGATCGATCGCTTCTACCCGCCGCCCGGCTGACGGCGAACGCGCGCCGGGGAGGGGCGGACGCAGCGCGTCACCCCTCCCCGGTCGACGATTGCGGTGAGCACGCGTTACGGCGCCGCCGTCGTGGTGACGTCGCTGGCCGTGCCCGTCTGGTTGGCCTTGATCAGCGCCGGATCACCGACGAGCTTGCCGAAGATGGGCTTGCCCTTGTTCATCACGACGAACTTCCCGTCCTTGAACGTGACGAAGTACTGGCAGCTCTTCTCGGGCGTCTTCCCGAAGTTCTTGAGGCTGATGTCGAGCGGCGCGCACGTGAGGTCGGCGGCCTTGTAGGTGCCGAGCTGGTGCAGGCCGTCGATGAAGCCTTGACGCGTCGGGTTCTTGCCCGCCTGCTCCAGACCGGTGATGGCCAGGTCACAGGCGATGTACCCGGTGTAGGCGCCGTAGTCGGGGACCCCGGTGATGCCCGAGTACTTCTTGAGGTCGGACCGGAACTGCTTCACCGCCGGGTCCTTCTTCAGCTCGGCGGGCTTGTAGATCTGCGACACGACGTCGGTGGAGTCGAGCGTCTTGGTGATGGGCGAGTCGAGCATGGCCTGCCCGTAGCCCGACGCCATCAGGACGGCCTTCATGTCGACGCCGTTCTGCTTGAGGCCCTGCGCGATGGCAAGGTTCGTGTTGCCGTCAAGAGGCAGGTACACGGCGTCTGCCCCGGCGTTCTTGAGCCCCAACACGATGGGACCGACGTCGGTGGTCCCGAAGTCGAGCGCAGTGTTGAGGTACACGGGATCGAGACCGGAGGCCTTCGCGGCGTACTTCTGCGTGTCCTTCGCCACACCGGTCGACGAAGGCGACACCGCGTAGCCCACCGACCCGATCTTCGTGGCACCGAGCTGCTTCGCCACGTCCGTGCCGTTGGTGAAGATGATCCCGCTGGGCGGCGGGCTGCCGTTGCCCCCGCGTCGATGATGTTCTCGTTGCCCTTCTCGCTGTAGTAGGTGCCGTCGAAGCCACCACCGATCATCGGCACGCCCTCGTCGAGCAGGAACCGGTACGAGAGGAACGCGAACGACGAGTTGTCGACCACCGCGAACACGTGGCGGTTCTGCACCAGATCCTTGGCCGCGGTCAGGTTGGCGCCGGACGACGCGTCGTCGACGGCCTCGAGCTGGATCTTGCGGCCGTTCACGCCGCCCTTGGCGTTCTGGGCGTCGACCCGCGCCTGGCACGCCTTCCCGGTGTCCTCGAAGTTCGGGCTGGCGACGCCGGTCTCGGAGCCGATGAAGCCCAGCTTCACCGAGTTCTTCGTGACACCTTCGGAGCTGTTCGACGCGGCGGCGCCGGCGCCGGCGGTGAGCCCGATGCTCAGTACCCCCACCGCGACGGCGCAGAGTCCACGCGCCGCGCGCTTGTGCTGGTGGCTCAACGTGGACCCCCCGGTCGTTCTGCCTGCGTCAGCACCGCCAGAGCCTGACGGTTTTGTGCACCATACAATTTCGCCGCAAGCGATGCACGTCAGGTCGGGCGGCCCCCCGGCGGGTCAGCGCTCGCGGGGCTCCACGCCGACGGTGAACCGGTCTCGTTCGCCTCCTGTTGCTGCTGCTGTGCGATCAGACGCATCGTCTCGCCGAACCGGATCGCCTCCAAGGCGGGCAGGTGTTGCGAGCGCACCGCCATCTCCTTGGTCGCGCGCGCGGCCAGCGGCGCGGCGCGCGCCGAGCCGGGCGGCGAGGCCGCGCGCTTCCGTCATGAGCTCGTCGTGAGGCACCACCCACCCCGCGAGCCCGATCTCCTTGGCCCTCGCCGCGTCGATGCGCTCACCGGTGAGGAGCATCTCCATGGCGTACTGCCAGTTCACACGCTGCGGGAGGCGGATCGCGCCGACGATCGCGGGCGTGCCGAGGAGCGCCTCGGGATAGCCGAACTCGGCGCGGTCGCTGGCCAGCACGAAGTCACACCACGTGACGAGGGTGAGCCCGTAGCCGATGCAGTAGCCGTTCACCGCCGCGATCACGGGCTTGAAGATCTCCCAGCCGCTCTCGAACGAGTTGATGGTCGGCTTCTCCCAGAAGGTGCCCGCGAACTCGCCCGTCGCGCCCGTGCCGTCGCGCAGGTCCGCGCCCGCGCAGAACGCCCGGCCGGCGCCGGTGACGATCGCGACCCACGCGTCCTCGTCGTCGCGAAAGCGCGTGAAGGCGTCGTTGAGGCCGACGCGCATCCGGCCGTTGATCGCGTTGAGCGCTCCGGGCCGGTTGTAGGTGATCGTGGCGACGTGCGCCTCGAGCTCGTACCGCACGGTGTCGTTCACGGGGACTCTCGCGATCGTCGGCGGGGGCTGTTCCATCGGTGCTCATCATGGCCCAACCGTCGACGGCGGGCGCTAGCGTCGGTGCCGTGACGGAGATCAGCGTCGACGGCACGGGCACGGACACGATCGCGGGTGCGCTGCGCGAGGTCGCTCGGGGCATCGAACGCCGGTTGCACCTCGGCGCCCAGGTCTACGTCTCGATCGACGGGAAGGCCGTCGCCGACCTCGGGATCGGCGAGGCGCGCATGGGCGTGCCGATGACACCGGATTCGATGGTCATCTGGTTCTCGATGACGAAACCGAGTGTGGCGGTCGCGGTCGCGCAGCAGTGGGAGCACGGCCGCCTCGAGCTCGACGACCGCGTGGCCGACCACGTCCCCGAGTTCGCGGCCAACAGCAAGGACACGATCACGTTGCGCCACCTGTTGACGCACACCGCGGGCATCCGTGACGCCGACGCGATCGGGAGCACGGCCGCCGGCGACGACGCCTGGGACGAGATCGTGGCCGGCATCTGCGCGGTGGCGCCGGAGCCGGAGTGGATCCCGGGCCGGCGCGCCGGGTACCACCTCAGCGGCGGGATGACCATGCTCGCCGAGGTGGTGCGCCGCGTCGACGGTCGCCGCTTCGAGCGCTACGTGCGCGAGGAGATCTACGAACCCCTGGGGATGAGCGACTGCTGGGTCGGGATGCCCGCCGAGCGTGCCGCCGCCTACGGCGAGCGCCTCGGCACCATGCACAGCACCGCGACGGGTGAGGCGGTGCCGCTCGACGCGTTCGACTCGGTCGAGGCGCTCGCCCGGTGCATCCCGGGAGGCGGCGGGCGGGGCCCGGTCCGCCAGCTGGCCCGGCTCTACGAGGCGATGCTCGCGCGAGGGGAGCTCGACGGCGGACGCGTGCTGAGCCCGCAGGCCGTCGAGGCGATGACCACGCGCCACCGGGTCGGGCTGTACGACGAGACGTTCCACGCCGACTGCGACTGGGGCCTCGGGTTCGCGGTCGACACGTTCGCGATGGGTCGCCACGCGTCGCGCCGGTCGTTCGGCCACGGCGGCGCGCTGTCGGCGATCTCGTTCGCCGATCCGGAGTGCGGGCTGGTCGCGGTGGTCCAGACCAACGGCATGTGCGGCAACGACGAGCATTACCACCGCCTGGCCGACATCGCGACCGCGCTCTACGTCGACCTCGGCCTCGCCGCGCCCGACGACCCCGGTCGCGCCAAGGCGTTCCCCTCGGTCGAGTTCGCCGTATCCTCGGGCCCATCCGACTCCTGAGCGGAAGCGAGGACGACACGACCATGACCGACGGGTGGAAGACGACGAGCGTGGACGAGATCCAGGCGGGCGACGTCCTGCGCTACGCGGGGCAGGAGTTCACCGTGGCCCGCATCGACGCGAAGTTCCTCGGGATGGACGAGATGGTGTGCTTCATCGAGGACACGCCCACGCGCTGGCATGCGTACCCCGCGGCCCGCGGCGCCGAGGTCGAGGTCCGGCTCACCTAGTCCGACACGGCTCGTCCGGCGGTACCCAGCGCGTCGACGACGCGCGCGGCGACGGCCGCCGGTTCGGGGGTCACGTCGACCGTGATCGCCCCGGTGGGGAGCTCCAGGGTCGCGAGCTGCGAGGGCAACAGCTCCGCCCCCGCGAAGTGGCGACGGCGCGCCGCGAGCCGGTCGCGGATCAGCGCGGGATCACCCGTGAGCGCCACGAACACGACGTCGTCGAGGCCGCGGGCGAGCCGGGCCCGGAGCTCGGGCGTGAGCGCGGAGCAGGCCAGCACGACGTCCTGCCCGGCGTGCGCCGTCCGGAGCGCCTCGTTGACGCGGTCGATCCAGGGCAGGCGGTCGGCGCTGCGCAGCGCCTCTCCGGCGCGCATGCGCTCGACGCTCGCGGCGTCGTGGAAGTCGTCGGCGTCGAGGAACGGCACCCCGAGGGAACCGGCCACGAGCCGGCCGACGGTGGACTTGCCGGCCCCGGTGACCCCCATCACGACGACGACCCGACCCATCCCGACCCCACTTCGCAGAACTCCGGCGACGGTGTCATCATGCGCCACGATGACGACCACCACCCCTTCCCCCGCGACGCCGGCCGGCGAGCGCCCGCTGGGCCACCTCCGGGTGCTCGACCTTTCCCGCCTGCACCCGGGCGCGTACTGCACCGGCATGCTCGCCGATCTCGGCGCCGACGTCCTGCGGGTCGAGCCGCCCGGCGGTGACCAACTGCGCGCCATCCCGGGCGCGCCCGACGCGTACCACCGCGGCAAGCGGTCGATCACCCTCGATCTGAAACACGCCCGCGCCCCCGAGATCGTTCGCCGGCTGGTCGGTGGTGTCGACGTGGTCGTCGAGTCGGGCGTCCCCGCGGCGCTGCGCGCCCAGGGCATCGACCACCAGACTCTCGCCGCCGTCGACCCCGCGCTCGTGTGGTGCTCCATCACCGGCTTCGGGGCCGACAGCCCCTACGCGGGACGCGCCGGGCACGACATCAGCTTCCTCGGGTACTCCGGGCTCCTGTCGCTGATGGCGGGCGACAGCGTGCCGCCGACCCCCGACTTCGTGCTCGCGGTGCCCTTCGGCGCCCTCGTCGCGGTGGTCGGCATCCTGAGCGCGGTGGCGGCGCGTGACCGCACCGGGCAGGGTTGCTTCGTCGACGCGGGCATCGTCGACAGCGCCACCTGGATCCTGGGCGAAGCCGTCGCCCGCGTGGCCGCGGGCGGTCAGGCGGGATGGGGCGAGGCCCCCAATCGGCGCGCGTACCGGGCTGCCGACGGCCGGCTCGTCACTCTCGCCGCGGCCGAGCCGCGCACCTGGGCCGCGTTCTGTGCCGCGATCGAGCGGCCCGACCTCGGGGCACGGGTGAACGTGGCGCCCGAGGAGCAGGACGCGCTCGCCGCCGAGCTGGCCGCGATCTTCGCCACGAAGCCGGCGGCGGAGTGGGTACGACGCTTGGGCGACACCGCGGCCGCGGTCGGACCGGTGCTCACCGTCGCCGACCTGTTGGAGGATCCCCACGTGCAGGCCCGCGGGTCGATCGTCGAGCTCGAGGGCGACGGTGCCCGGGTGCTGCGCACGCCGGTGCGCTTCGCCGACGCCGACGGGGCCACCGCCCCCTTCGCGCCGGGTACCCCGCCTGCGTTGGGGGAACACACCGACGCTGCCCTGGCCGCGGCGGGGTTCACCGCCGACGACATCACCGCCCTGCACCACGACGGCGCGGTCTGATCCCCGAGGAGCATCCATGACGTACGGCATCGACCTGTCCGGCCACCGCGCGCTCGTGACCGGCGCAGGTCAGGGGGTGGGACAGGAGATCGCGTCGACGCTCGCCGAGGCGGGCGCGGAGGTCCTGGTCAACGATCTGGTGGCGGACCGGGCCAACGACGTCGTCAACGAGATCGTGGCCAACGGCGGCCGCGCCGGCGCGGCCCCGTTCGACGTCACCGACTACGCCGCGGTCAGCGCGGCCTTCGCCGACGGCGACCCGGTCGACATCCTGGTGAACAACGCCGGCAACGCGGGGCGGGCCGCGACCATGGGCTTCGAGGACCTCAAGAACCTGGTCGACACCGAGCCGCCGGACTGGGAGCCGTTCATCAAGGTGAACCTCTACGGCGTGATGTACGCGGTCCGTGCCGCGCTGCCCGCGATGATCGATGCGCACTGGGGCCGGGTGGTCACCGTCATCTCCGACACCGCGCGGGTCGGCGAGACCCACATGGCGGCCTACTCGGCGGCCAAGGCGGGTGCGGCGGGGTTCTGCCGTTCGGTGGCCCGTGAAGTCGGCCGCCACGGGGTCACGGTCAACTGCGTCGCGCTGGGCACGATGAACACCCAGGGCATCCCGCCCGAGGAGGACCAGGCGCTCGCGCACCTCGTGAAGAAGTACGTGATCCGTCGCCGTGGCCTGCCCAGCGACATCGCCGCGATGGTCGCGTTCCTCGCCAGCCCGCTCTCGGAGTGGATCACCGGCCAGACCTATCCGGTCAACGGCGGGTACTCGTTCGCGCTCTGAGGGCGCCGGGTCCATCCCGGGCGGGCGGTACGATCGAAGGCGATGGAAACCGTCGACGACGTCCGCGCCGCCCTCGCCGAGCACGAGTACCTGGCCGACGAGGGGCTGGCTACCGCCATCTTCCTGGCCATACGGCTGCAGCGCCCCTTGCTGCTCGAGGGCGAGGCGGGCGTGGGCAAGACCGAGGTGGCGAAGGTGCTCGCCCGCTGGACCGGCGGCGAGCTGCTGCGCCTCCAGTGCTACGAGGGCATCGACGCGTCGCAGGCGGTCTACGAGTGGGACTACTCCCGCCAGCTGCTGCACCTGCGAGCGGTGGAGGCAGGGGGCGGCGAGGTCGTCGAGGACGAGCTCTACTCCGAGCGGTTCCTGGTGAAGCGGCCACTGCTGCGGGCGATCGCCTACGAGGCCGAAGCGCTCGCCGCCGTCGCCCCGCCGGTGCTGCTCGTCGACGAGGTCGACCGCGCCGACGACGAGTTCGAGGCGTTCCTGCTCGAGATCCTCTCCGACTACACCGTGACCGTGCCCGAACTGGGGACGTTCCGGGCCTCGGTGCCCCCGCTGGTGGTGGTCACGTCGAACCGAACCCGCGACGTCCACGACGCCCTGAAGCGCCGGTGCCTCTACCACTGGATCTCCCACCCCGACTTCGAGCGGGAGCTCGCCATCCTGCGCGTGCGGGCCCCCGACGTCCCCGAGCACCTCGCCCGCCAGGTGGCGGCGGCGGTGGAGACCCTGCGCGGGCTGGAGCTGTACAAGCCGCCCGGGGTCGCGGAGACCATCGACTGGGCCAACGCGCTCGCCGCGCTCGGGAAGACCACGATCGACGAACAGGCGGTCGCGGTCACCCTCGGCACCATCCTCAAGTACCGCGAAGACCAGGAGCGCACGAAGGCGGCCGGGATCGAGCAACTGGTCCGGTCCGCCGGCGAGCGCAGTGGCTGAGCCGGGCGTCACCGACGTGCCCGTCGAGGTCGATCCGCCCGTCGAGTTCGACCGGCTGGCCGTGGGCTTCGCCCGCCTGCTGCGGGGCGCGGGGCTCGACGTGCCGGTCGGCATGACGCTCCTGTTCGCCGAGGCGCTGGGCGTGGTCGGGATCGACCGGCGCGACGCCGTCTACTGGGCGGGGCGCACCACGCTGGTCCGCTGCCCCGAAGACGTCGAGCTCTACGACCGGAGCTTCGCGGCGTGGTGGGAGCACGTGGTCGAGGTCTCGCTCGCCGCGCCGACCGAACGCGAGGTGGTGCTCGCGTTCGACCAGGAGGGCGACGACACCGACGCCGGCGACGACACCGAGGAGAGCGACGCGCCGATGATGTCGGTGCGCTACAGCAGGGCCGAGGTGCTGCGCCAACGCGACTTCGCGCACTACAGCCCGCAGGAGTTCGCGGAGTCCCGCCGACTCATGGAAGACCTGCGGATGGCGGGCTCGATGCGCCGGTCCCGTCGCATGCGCCCCAGCCGCCGCGCCCGGGGTCGCCCCGATCTCCGGCGCACGGTCCGGCGGGCCATCCGGACCGGCGGCGAACCGATCAACCGCGCGTTCGTGGAGCCCGCCGAACGGCCGCGCCGGCTCGTCCTGCTCTGCGACGTGAGCGGATCGATGGAGGCGTACCGCGGGGTCTCGTGCGGTTCCTCCACGCCGCGGTGGTGGGGCGGGGCCGCGTCGAGGCGTTCGCCGTCGGCACCCGGCTCACCCGCATCACCCGCGAGCTGTCGTCGCGCGATCCCGACGCCGCCATCGCCGCCGCCGCCAAGCGGGTCACCGACTGGTCGGGCGGCACGCGCCTGGGCGACGGACTCCGCCAGTTCAACGACGAGTGGGGCGTGCGGGGCATGGCCCGCGGCGCGGTGGTCGTCATCCTCTCCGACGGTTGGGACCGCGGTGATCCGGAGGTATTGGGCGAGCAGATGGAGCGCCTGCACCGCGTCGCCTACCGGGTCGTGTGGGTCAACCCGCTGAAGTCGTCGCCCAATTTCGCACCACTCGCCCGCGGCATGGCCGCGGCCCTGCCCCACGTCGACGAGTTCGTCGAGGGGCACAACGTCGCGTCCCTCGAGCATCTTGCCCGGGTCGTCTCCCGGTAAGGACTGGAGCACCGATGAAGGAAGTACTCGACGACATCGAACGCTGGCGATCGACCGGTCATCGGGTCGCGGTCGGCGCGTGGTCGCGCTCGAAGGCTCGGCGCCGCGTGATCCCGGCGCGACGATGGCCGTGAACGACGCGGGCGAGGTCGCGGGCTCGGTCTCGGGTGGCTGCGTGGAGGGCGCGGTGGTGGAGGCATCGCTCGAGGTGCTGGCCGGCACGCGCGACCGGGGCATCATCACCTTCGGCTACTCCGACGACGAAGCCTTCGCGGTGGGCCTCACGTGCGGTGGGACCATCCACCTCTACCTCGAACCGCTGGACTGGTGAGCGGGAAGCCGGTGACGGACATGGCAGATCGCACCGTCTACGAGATCCTCCGCGACGCGCTACGGGCCGAGGAGCCGGTCGCGCTGGCCGCCGTCACCGCCGGCCCCCACCTCGGCGCCAAGCTCCTGGTGCGGCCGGACGGCTCGGCGGTGGGCACGCTCGGCGACGCCGACCTCGACCGGGTCGTCGCGCGCGACGCGCTCGGCGAGCTCGAGGCCGGCCTGACGTCGACCCGCCACTACGGCGCGCACGGTGAGGCGCGCGAAGACACCGTGGCCGTCTTCATCGAGGCGTTCGCACCACCGCCGCGCATGGTGATCTTCGGCGCGGTCGACTTCACCCGTGCGCTGGCGAGCGTGGCGAAGGTGCTGGGCTACCGCGTCGTGGTGTGCGACGCCCGCGCCGTGTTCGCGACGCGCCAGCGCTTCCCGATGGCCGACGACGTCGTCAACGAGTGGCCGAACCGCTACCTCGAGAAGATCGGGAACGAGCTCGGCCCGCGCGACGCGGTCTGCGTGCTCACCCACGACAGCAAGTTCGACGTCCCCGCGATCGTGGGGTCCCTCGCCACCCGGGTCGGGTACCTCGGCGCGATGGGATCGCGCAAGACCCACGCCAAGCGCACCGAGCGGCTGCGCGAGGCGGGCGTCACCGACGACGAGCTCGACCGCATCATGGCGCCCATCGGCCTCGACATCGGCGCCCGGACGCCGGAGGAGACGGCGGTGTCGATCAGTGCCGAGATCATCGGAGCCCGCACCGGGCGCAAGGCCCGGTCCCTGCGCGACGCGCGACGGGCCGATCCACTCGTGAACTACGGCATCGAAGGGCGCCGGGCCGCGGTCGCGGCGGCGTCGAGCGGCCTGGGGCTGGCGACGGCGAAGGCGCTGGCCGACGAGGGAGTCACCGTCGCCGTGTGCAGCCGGTCGCGCGAGCGCATCGACGCCGCCGCGGCCGAGATCGGCCCGCTGGCCGTGGCGCTGGTGGCCGACGTCTCGACCGAAGCGGGCGCCGCCGGGTTCGTGCGCGACGCGCTGCGCGGCGCTCGGTGGCGTCGACATCCTCGTGGCCAACGGCGGCGGCCCGCCGGCGGGCAACTTCGCGTCGACCGACCCGGCTGCGTACCGGGCCGCCCTCGAGCTGAACTGCCTCAGCGCCATCGCCATGTGCGGCGAGGGCGTTCCCGCGATGCGCGAACGAGGGTGGGGAAGGGTGCTCGCGATCACGTCGGTGGGCGTCCGCCAGCCCATCGCGGGCCTCATCCTCTCCAACGTCGCCCGCTCGGGGCTCACGGCCTTCCTCAAGACCCTCGCCCGTGAGGTCGCGGGAGACGGCGTCACCGTGAACTCGCTGCAACCGGGACTGCACGACACGGCCCGTGTCCGCCAGCTCTACGGTGGCGAGCTCGACGCCAAGGACGCCGGCATCCCTGCCGGAGTGATCGGGCGGCCGGAGGATTTCGGCCGGGTCGCGGCTTTCTTGTGCTCCGAAGCAGCGTCGTTCGTGACCGGAACGGCGATTCCCATCGACGGCGGGGCTTACACGGGGCTCTTCTAGCGCGAGCGCGTACCATCCAGACATGGGTCAGGAGCGCGCCGCTCAGGAACGCGCCGAAGACGACCAGGCCGCGCGCGCGACCGCGCGGGCGACGACCGCGCCGGGCGGATCGTGACGCTCCCCAACGTGATCTCACTGATCCGACTCGCCTGCGCGCCGGTGTTCGTGTGGCTCCTCGTCGACGACCAGCTGATCGCGGCCGCGCTGCTGCTCGCGGTGTTGGGGGCCTCGGACTGGGTCGACGGATGGATCGCGCGGCGTTTCGACCAGGGGAGCGAGCTGGGCAAGGTGCTCGATCCCGTGGCCGATCGCGTCCTCCTGCTCACGGGCGCGGTCGCGCTGCTCGTCCAGGGCAGCGCGCCGGTCGTGGTCGCCGTGCTGGTGCTCGCCCGCGAGTTCGTCATCAGCGTGGCCGTGCTGGCGCTGGCCGCCGCGGGCGCCCGCCGGATCGATGTGCAGTGGGTCGGCAAGGCGGGCACCCTCGCGTTGATGTTCGCGTTCCCGCTCTACCTCTGGGCCGATGCGATCCATGGCGCTGCGCGCGACGTGGTGCTGGTAGCGGCGTGGTTCATGGCCGTCAGCGGTCTGCTGTTCAGCTACTACGCAGCGCTCACCTACGTTCCCCTCGCCCGTGAAGCCCTGCGCGAGGGCCGAACCGCCCTGCCGCCGGTGCCCGCGGGCGCCACCGAATCCGGGAGGCTCACATCATGAAGGCCGTCATCCTCGCCGGTGGTGAGGGCACGCGCCTGCGCCCGCTCACCAGCAACACCCCCAAGCCGATGATGCCGCTGGCCAACAAGCCGATGATGGAGCACATCGTCAACCTGTTGTCGTTGCACGGCTTCGACGAGATCGTCGTGACCGTGGCGTTCCTCGCCAACCAGATCCGCGACTACTTCGGCGACGGGTCCGACTTCGGGGTCACCATGCGCTACGCGACCGAAGACACCCCGCTCGGGACGGCCGGTTCGGTGCGCAACGCGGCCGACGAGCTCGACGACACCTTCCTCGTGATCTCCGGCGACGTCCTCACCGACATCGATCTCACCGCGTTCGTGAAGGCGCACCGCGACGCCGGTGCCGCGGCGTCGATCGCGCTCAAGCACGTGGAGAACCCGCTCGAGTTCGGCATCGTGATCACCCGACCCGACGGCAACATCGAACGCTTCCTCGAGAAGCCCACTTGGGGCGAGGTGTTCTCCGACACCATCAACACCGGGATCTACGTCGTCGAGCCCGAGGTCTTCGAGTTCATCCCGGAGGGCGAGGTCGTCGACTTCTCGGGGGACGTCTTCCCCGCGCTGCTCGACGCCGGCCACACCCTGCACGGGCACGTGTCGGAGGGCTACTGGGAAGACGTCGGCACGCTCGAGGCCTACAGCCGCGCCCACGCCGACGTGCTCGACGGGCGCGTGCGCGTGGAGATCGACGGCTTCCAGCTCGGCGACCGCCGCTGGATCGGCACCGACGTCGAGATCAGCCCCGACGCCCGGATCGACGAGCCGGTCGTGATCGGCGACAGCTGCCGGGTCGAGGCGGGCGCGCACCTGCGCCCGTACACCGTGCTCGGCACCGACGTCATCGTGAAGGCGGACGCGTTCCTGGAGCGGGCGATCTGCAACGACCACGTCTACGTGGGGACCGGCGCCAACCTGCGCGGGTGCGTCATCGGGCGCAACACCGACCTGCGCGCCCATGTGCGGGTCGAGGAGGGCACCGTCGTCGGCGACGAGTGCTTCATCGGCCAGGACGCGGTCATCAATCCGAACGTGAAGGTGTACCCGTTCAAGACGGTCGAGTCGGGCGCGATCGTCACGGCGTCGATCGTGTGGGAGAGCCGCGGCGCGCGCACGCTGTTCGGCCGGCGCGGCGTGCGGGGGCTGGCCAACGTCGACATCAACCCGGAGGTCGCGGTGCGCCTCGCCATGGCGTACGGCACCGCGCTGCCGAAGGGCTCGATCATCACGACGAGCCGCGACACCAGCCGCATCGCTCGCGCGCTGAAGCGGGCGCTGATCGCGGGGATCAACCTCTCGGGCGTCAACGTGGAGGACATCGAGCTGGCGACGGTGCCGCTCACGCGCTTCCAGGTGCGGAACAGCCGTTCGCAGGGTGGCATCACGGTGCGCCTGGCGCCAGGCGATCCCGACACCGTCGAGATCCGCTTCTTCGACAACGACGGGCGCGACATCGATCCCGGGGTGCAGCGCAAGGTGGAGCGCCTGCTCTACCGGGAGGACTACCGGAGAGCCTTCGGTGGCGACATCGGCGACATCGTCTTCCCGCCCCGCTCCCTCGAGTTCTACTCCGCGGGCCTCGAACGCGTCGTCGACATCGAGCAGGTGCGTACGCAGGGGTTCAAGATCGTGCTCGATTACTCCTACGGCGCCGCCTCGATCGTCATGCCCAGCCTCCTCACCAAACTCGGTGCGGAGGTGCTCGCGGTCAACCCGTTCGCGAGCACCGCGGCCGCCACGTCGACCGCGGAGGTCCGCGACGCGCAGGTCGCGCGCCTCGCCGAGCTGGTGCAGATGTCCGGCAGCGACCTCGGCTTCGTCATCGACCCCGAGGGGGAGCTGGCGGTGGTGGTCGACGACCGCGGCCACACGCTCGAACCCGAAGAGCTGCTGCTCGGCCTCGTGGCGCTCATCAAGGAGGCGGTCCCCAGCGCCAGCGTCGCGGTGCCGGTCAACGTCACCAGCGCGGTCGAACGGATCCTCGACACCCCCGGCGCCGTGGTGCGCACGAAGCTGTGGGGCGCCAGCCTGATGGAGACGGCCAGCGCCCGCGCGGTGATGTTCGCGGGCACGCCCGACGGCGGCTGCATCTGGCCCGAGTTCCTCCCGGCCTACGACGCCGCGGTGACCCTCGTGAAGCTGCTCGACCTCCTCGCCGCGGTCGACCGTCCGTTGTCGGCGGTGGTCGCCGGCCTGCCGAAGATCCACGTGGCGCACGAGACGATCGTCACGCCGTGGGAGCGCAAGGGCACGGTGATGCGAGAGATCGTCGAGCGGGCCGGCCGCGGGGACGTCGAGCTGATCGACGGCGTCAAGGTCATCGACGACGACCAGTGGGCGCTCGTGCTGCCCGACCCGGACGAGGCCCTCACCCACGTGTGGGCCGAGGCCGGGTCCGACGTCGACGCCCGACGCCTCGCGCAGGAGTACGTGCAGCGCATCCGTCAGGTGCTCGAGTAGCCGGGTACTGTCCGGCCCATGAACTTCCCCGACGAGCTCCGCTACAGCGCCGAACACGAATGGGTCGCCCTCGACGGACCCGGGCCCGCGTCGGCATCACCGACTTCGCCCAGGACTCGCTGGGCGACGTCGTCTACGTCGAGCTCCCCGGCGTGGGCACGAACGTGCTGGCCCACGCGAGCTGTGCCGAGGTGGAGTCGACGAAGTCGGTGTCGGAGATCTTCTCGCCCGTCACCGGCACGATCGTCGAGGTCAACGAGGCCCTGGGCGACTCGCCCGAGCAGGTCAACGCCGATCCGTACGGGGCGGGGTGGATCTTCGTGGTGGAGATGGCAGACCCGAGCGAGGTCGACGCACTGCTCGACGCCGCGGCCTACCGGGCGCTGGTCGAAGCGGGGTGAGCCCGGCGAGTCCTCGCCGGGAGTCCCGGAACCTGCGCCGGGAGTCCCGGAACCTGCGCCGGGAGTCCCGGAACCTGCGCCGGGAGTGGCGGCTGGTCGACGATCTGGACCGGGGTCTCGACGGTGCCGGAAACATGGCCGCCGACCTGGCGCTGCTGGCGTCGGTGGCGGCGGGCGCGCCGCCCGCGTTGCGGCTCTACCGCTGGACGCCGCCTGCGCTGTCCCTGGGGCGCTTCCAGCCCGAGGACGACGTCGATGCCGGCGCGTGCCGCCGCCTGGGCGTGGAAGTGGTGCGTCGGCCCACGGGCGGGAAGGGCCTGCTCCACGGCGGCGATCTCACCTACGCGGTGGCGATGCGACGCCCGGACGGCGCAGCCGGTGGGGTGGACGCGGTCTACGAGCTGCTGGCGGGCGCGCTGGTCGCCGGGTTGGCCCGGCTGGGGGTGGAGGCGGCCGTCGCCCGTCACGACGGCCCGGCGGGGCCGGTGTGCTTCGCGGCGCAGCAGGGCGCCGACCTGCGGGTGGGGGAGCGCAAGGTCTGCGGCTCGGCCCAGGTCCGCCAGGCCGGCGCCGTCCTCCAGCACGGCTCGATCCTGCTCCGACGGCTGGCCTTCGACGAGACCGACCTGCTCGTCTCGCGCTCGGGAACGCCCGCGGTGACCCGTGACGGGCTGCGGGCGGCGACGGTCACGCTCGGCGAGCTCGGCGCGACCACCGACCCGTCGACCGTGGCCCACGCGGTGGTCGAGGGTTTTCGCACAACCCTCGACCTCGACCTGAGATCGAGACCCGAGGCCGAGGGTACCGAGCCGTCGGCGGCCGGTGCCGCCGTCGCGGCCGAACCCGCAGCTGGAGGTTGACGGTCACGCGAGGTTGACCGGGCGGGGTACCCTCGATCTCATGCGATGCCGCCAGTGCGGCCACGAGAACGAGCCGGAAGCCAACTTCTGCTCGTCGTGTGGCAGCCCCCTGCACCACGACGACGAGACGACGATGAGCCTCGTCGAGCTCGCCGAGCGGATCGAGCTCGACGAGGAGCTCGGTGCGGCCCTCGCCGAGCTGCCCGAGGGCATGGGCATGCTGGTGGTGCGCCGGGGCCCCAACGCGGGGAGCCGGTTCGTGCTCGACAGCGAGCTCACGGCCCTCGGCCGCCACCCCGACTCCGACATCTTCCTCGACGACATCACGGTCTCGCGGCGCCACGCCGCGGTGCGCCGCTCGCCCGCCGGCGACTACGAGGTGGCCGACGTCGGCTCCCTGAACGGGACCTACGTCGACCACAAGCGGGTGGACACCGCCCCGCTCCACCACCTCGCCGACCTCCAGATCGGGAGATTCGTGCTCGTCTTCCTCATCGGGAGCGGCGACCAGTGAGCGCCAGGGAGCCCGAGCACCTCTCGATCGGGGAGGTGCTCGCCGAGCTGCGCGACGAATTCCCCGACATCACCATCTCGAAGATCCGGTTCCTCGAGAGCCAGGGCCTCGTGAACCCGGAGCGCACGCCGTCGGGCTACCGCAAGTTCTACCCCCACGACCTCGCCCGGCTCCGGTGGATCCTGCACCAGCAGAAGGAGCACTTCCTCCCGCTCAAGGTGATCAAGGAACGGCTCGACGAGCTGGCGCCCGGCGACGAGGCGCTGCTCGATCCCGGTCCCGCGACCGCCGCGCCCGAGGCCGGCGCGCCCGAGGCCGCGGAGCCCGAGGCCGCTCCCGTCTCGGCCGCGCCGCGGCGCGGGCCCCGTGCACCGCGCACCCCCGCCTTCGCGCCCACGCTTCCCGTCGACGACGTGCACGAAGACGCGCCGCCCGGCGCGCCGGGCTCCGGCGGGGCCTACTCGCGGGCCGAGCTGGCCGCCGCCGCGGGGCTCGACGACGCGCAACTCGGTGAGCTCGAGAGCTACGGCATGCTCGCCCCCGCCCGCGAGGTGGCGGGGGAAGCGCAGTACGACGACGACGCGCTCGACGTCGCCCACATCGCGTCGGGCTTCTTCCGGCGGGGTGTGGAGGCCCGTCACCTGCGGATGTACCGCACCTTCGCCGAACGCGAGGCAGTGCTCTTCGGCCAGGTGCTCATGCCCTACGTGCGCCAGCGCAACCCCGAGGCCCGGGTCCGGCTGCAGGACGAGCTGGTCGAGCTGGCCACGCTGGGGCGGCGCCTGCGCACCGTCCTCCTCCGCGACGCGGTGCGCGAGACCCTCGCCGAGTGACGGACGCCGCCCCTTCGCCGGAGACCCTGGTCGACGAAGCGGGGATCGGGGCGCTGGTGCAGCGCCTGGCGGCGGAGATCGCGGCCGACCATCCCGACGGCGTGGTCCTCGTCGGCGTGCTCAAGGGCGCGTTGATCTTCCTCGCC
This sequence comes from uncultured Actinomycetes bacterium, assembly GCA_963750045.1. Lineage (GTDB taxonomy): Bacteria > Actinomycetota > Acidimicrobiia > IMCC26256 > DASPTH01 > DASUAS01. The sequence continues at coordinate 407,687 of CAVVPD010000004.1, forward strand.
GACCTGACGCGCGCCCTCCGCGACGTCGACGTGGAGGTCGACTTCATCGCCATCTCGCGCTACGCGCCCGACTCCGGGCGGGTCCGCATTCTCCACGACGTCTCGCTCGAGCTCGAAGGCCGTGACGTCGTGCTGGTCGAGGACCTCGTCGACACCGGCCTCACCCTCGGCTACCTCGTCGAGCACGTGCGCGCACAGCGCCCGCGTCGCGTGGACGTCTGTGCGCTGCTCGACCGTCCGGCGCGGCGGATCCTGCCGCTCACCGTGCGCTACGTGGGCGTCGAGATCCCCGACGTGTTCGTGCTGGGGTACGGGCTCCACCGTGCCGATCTCTACCGCAACGTGCCCCGGATCGTCGCCGCCGACCGCGACACGGTGCGCCGGTGGCCCGAGGCGTACGTCGACGCGCTCTACGGGCCCACAGCTGCCGGGAGGGATCCGGAGCCGCGGTGCTAGCGTGGGCCGCAGTCCGATTCGCCAGTCCGACTCGGGAGGGGTGCCCGTGATCCCGATGTCTCTTGTCGGAGTCCGAGTCGAGGTTCCGTCGAACCAGCCGATCGTGCTCCTGCGCGAGAACGACGGGCAGCGCTACCTGCCGATCTTCATCGGCCAGCCCGAGGCGACCGCCATCGTCTACGCGCTCCAGGGCATGGACACACCGCGCCCGATGACCCACGACCTGTTCAAGTCGGTGCTCGACGACCTCGACACCAAGGTGCTGCAGGTGGTCATCACCGAGCTGCACGACGGCACCTTCTTCGCCGAGATCGAGCTCTCGCGCGACGGCGGCACCTACCGGATCTCGTCCCGGCCCTCCGACGCCATCGCCCTCGCCGTCCGGTATGCCGACACCGTCCCGATCTTCGCCCACGAGGAGGTCCTCGAGGAGGCCGGGGTGCTCTTCGAGCAGGACGAGGACGACGAACCGGTCGACCAGGAGCAGATCGAGCAGTTCCGGGAGTTCCTCGACCAGGTGCGCCCCGAGGACTTCGCCCACGGCGAGTAGGCCCCTACGGCGTTTCGATCGTGGCCGCCCGAACGTTGACGCCGCGCCGCTCCAGGCACTAGCCTCACATTCCCGTAACTACGACCCTGTACTTCAGCCTGACCCCGGGTCGATGCGAGATCGAGGTGGCAATGACCCCAGCCCGGAAGCCGCAGGCCGAGCAGCCGATGCTCGACGGTCTGGAGCCGACCCCCCGGGAGCTCGGGTTCCGAGGTCCGCAGGTGTGCAGCATCGTCGGGATCACCTACCGCCAGCTCGACTACTGGGCGCGCACCGATCTCGTCCGGCCGTCGATCACGGACGCGCGGGGGAGCGGCACGCAGCGCACCTACTCGTTCTCCGACCTCGTCCGTCTGAAGGTCGTCAAGAGCCTGCTCGACGCAGGCGTGAAGCTCCAGACCGCGCGCAAGGCGATCGACTACCTGCGCGAAGACCTCGGTGACGACTGGGCCTCCGCCAACCTCGTGCTGGACGGCACCAACTCGGTGTTGGCGCGCACCGACGACGCGCTCATCGACCTCGTCCGGCGGGGCCAGGGCGTGCTCAACATCCTGCCGCTCGGGCACATGATGGAGCAGCTCGACGCAGGTGTGCGTGAGCACATGACCGAGATGCGCGCCGCGCAGGGAGGCTGACATCCCCGAGGCGCACGCCACCGAGCCGCTGCCGCATGAGCAGGTGCGGTTCGCGCACAATTCCGAACGTCAGTTCGCGAAGCTGCTGGACTTCTACGCGATCACCTGGGAGTACGAGCCGCGCACGTTCGTGCTCGAGCGCGACCACACCGGCAACCCCGCCCAGGCGTTCACTCCCGACTTCTACCTGCCCACCTACGATCTCTACATCGAGATCACCACGCTCAACCAGAAGCTCGTCACCAAGAAGAACCGCAAGGCGCGCCGGCTGGTGGAGCTCTATCCCGACGTGTCGGTGAAGGTGCTGTACCAACGTGACTACCTCCAACTGCTCGTGAAGTACGGCCTCGAACCGCCGTCGCAGCTCGCGGACGCGGGCATCGAAGCCGGCGACGCCCAGCCGTTGGATCTCTTCCCGCCGAGGCGGCCCGGACGCGCCGCCGAGACGGCGTGACCCGGCCCGCGTGAGCGAGACCGCGCCGGACGGCCCGCTGCAGCACAGCCCGCTCGACGCCACCCACCGCGCCCTCGGCGCGCGCATGGTGGCGTTCGGTGGCTGGGAGATGCCCATCCAGTACCGCGGCGTGCTCGAGGAGCACCGTGCGTGTCGGGAGGACGCGGTGGTGTTCGACGTCTCGCACCTCGGCTCGGTGCGCGTGCGCGGCGCCGGCGCGTTCGCCGCGTTGCAGTGGGCGTTCACCAACGACCTCGACCGCATCGCCCCCGGCCGCGCGCAGTACACGCACCTCCTCGACCCCGACGACGCCCACGTGGTCGACGACATCATCGTGTGGTGGGTGGCACCGGGTGAGTTCCTGGTGATGCCCAACGCGTCGAACACCCAGCCGCTCCTCGACGCGCTGGGGGAAGCCGCGACCTTCTTCGGCGGGGGAGAGTGCGAGATCGACGACGTCACGCCGACGCGCGCCGTGCTCGCGGTGCAGGGGCCCGAGGCGCGGGCGCGCCTGGCGACGGTCTCGGCCGGGGCGGCGGCGGTGGCGCGCTTCGCGGTGGCGGCCCACGACTTCGACGGCGAGCCCGGCTGGGTCGCCGGGACCGGCTACACGGGCGAGGACGGCGTCGAACTGCACGTGCCGGTGGCGGCCGCGCCCCGGTGCTGGGAGCAGTTGCTCGCGGCCGGGGTCGTGCCCGCGGGCCTCGGTGCGCGCGACACCTTGCGGCTCGAGGCCGGCCTCCCGCTCCACGGCCACGAGTTGGGGCCCGGGATCACGCCGTTGCAGGCCGGCCTGGCCTGGGTCGTGCGTTTCGACAAGGGCGACTTTCGGGGCCGGGCGGCGCTGGCCGCCGAGCAGGAGCGGGGCGTCGTGCGGCGGCTGCGCGGGCTCGCGATCGACGGCCGCCAGATCCCGCGTGAGGGGTACCAGGTCTCCCGTGACGGCGAACCGGTGGGTGTGGTCACCAGCGGCAACTTCTCGCCGACCCTCGGTCACGCGATCGCACTGGCGTTCCTGCCCCCCGACACCGTCGACGGCGACGTCCTCACCGTCGACGTGCGGCGCCGCGCCGTACCGGCCGTCGTCACGAAGCTGCCGTTCGTCCGCCGGTAGCCTCGTGCTGCATGGGGAGCGCGATAGGAGGCCACGGTGAGTCGTGAGTTCGCGGACCGTCATGTCGGACCGTCGGCGGACGAGATCGAGGCGATGCTCGGCGCCCTCGACGTGGGCTCGGTGGCCGAGCTGGTCGACCGGGCGGTGCCGGAGTCGATCCGCGACCGCGTGCCGCTGGATCTCCCCGCCGGGCTCGGCGAGCCCGAGACGCTGGCCCGTCTCCGGGAGCTGGCCGACCGCAACCAGGTGCTCACCCCGCTCATCGGCATGGGCTACTCGGGGACCTTCACCCCGCCGGTGATCCAGCGGAACGTCCTCGAGGACCCGGCCTGGTACACGGCGTACACCCCGTACCAACCGGAGATCTCCCAGGGGCGCCTGGAGGCGCTGCTCAACTTCCAGACGATGGTGGGCGACCTCACCGCGATGGATCTCGCCAACGCGTCGATGCTCGACGAGGCGACCGCGGCGGCCGAGGCGATGACGCTCCTGCGCCGGGTGAACGCCAAAGCGGGTGCGGTGTTCTTCGTCGACGCCGAGTGCCACCCCCAGATCATCGAGGTCGTACGCACCCGGGCCGAGCCCCTCGGCATCGACGTCGTCGTCGGGGTCCCGGAGCCCGACATGCCGGCCGAGGGGGTGTTCGGGGTGTTGCTCCAGTACCCGGGCACGAGCGGGGTGATCCGGGACGACCGGGCGCTCGTCGTCAACCTGCACGCGCAGGGCACGCTCGTCGCGGTCGCGGCCGATCTGCTCGCCCTGGTGCTGCTCGCCCCGCCGGGGGAGTGGGGCGCCGACGTCGTGGTCGGTTCGGCGCAGCGCTTCGGCGTGCCCCTGGGCTACGGCGGCCCCCATGCGGGCTTCTTCGCCACGCGCGAGGAGTTCAAGCGCAACCTGCCCGGGCGCCTCGTCGGCGTGTCGGTCGATGCCGCCGGCCGTCCGGCCCTGCGCCTCGCGCTGCAGACCCGCGAGCAGCACATCCGGCGCGAGAAGGCGACCAGCAACATCTGCACCGCCCAGGTGCTGCTGGCGAACATCGCCGGGATGTACGCCGTGTACCACGGTCCTGACGGGCTGCGCGCGATCGCGGCGAGGGTGCACCACCTCGCGATGGAGCTCGCCTTCGTGCTGCGCCAGGGCGACGTCGCGGTACGCCCGGGCCCGTTCTTCGACACCGTCACCGTCGACGTCCCCGGCGGTGCGGACGAGGTGTGTCGTGCGGCGCGATCGCGTGGGTTGAACCTCCGCCGGGTCGATGCCGACACGGTGGGCATCTCGCTCGATGAGACCACCACCCACGAGATCGTCTCGGAGGTGGCCCGGTCCTTCGGCGTCGCCGTGACCGAACCGGTGACGTTCGCGGTGACGCTCGAGCACCGGTGGTGGATGCGCACTTCCGACATCCTGGTGCACCCGGTGTTCCGCACCTACCACTCCGAGACGCAGATGCTGCGCTACCTGCGGAGGCTCGCCGACCGCGACCTCGCGCTCGACCGCACCATGATCCCGTTGGGGTCGTGCACCATGAAGCTCAACGCGACCACCGAGATGATGCCGATCACCTGGCCCGAGTTCGCGAACCTGCACCCCTTCGCGCCGGCCGAGCAGACCGAGGGCTACGCCGAGCTGTTCGCGGGACTCGAAGCCGCGCTCTGCGAGATCACGGGCTACGACGCGGTCTCGCTCCAGCCCAACGCCGGCTCCCAGGGTGAGCTCGCGGGGCTCCTCGCCATCCGTGCCTACCACGCGAGTCGCGGGCAGGCCGCGCGCACCGTCTGTCTCATCCCGGAATCCGCGCACGGGACGAACGCGGCGAGTGCGGTCATGGCGGGCATGCGCGTGGTCGTCGTGGCGTGCGACGACGACGGGAACGTCGACTTCGACGACCTCAAGACGAAGGTGCACGAGCACGCCCACGACCTGTCGGCGCTGATGGTCACCTACCCGTCGACCCACGGCGTCTACGAGGGCAACATCCGCGACGTCTGCGCGGTCGTGCACGAGTGTGGCGGTCAGGTGTACCTCGACGGCGCGAACCTCAACGCGCTGGTGGGGTTGGCCAAGCCGGGCAAGTTCGGCGCCGACGTGTCGCACCTCAACCTCCACAAGACGTTCTGCATCCCCCACGGTGGGGGAGGGCCGGGCGTCGGGCCGGTGGCGGTGCGCGAGCACCTGGCCCCGTTCCTGTCGCGCCACATCGCGGCGGCGCCCCACGGCTCGGCCGGCATCCTGCCCATCTCCTACGCCTACGTGACGCTCATGGGTGGCGACGGCCTGCTGCGCGCCACCGAGATCGCCATCCTCAGCGCCAACTACGTGGCGGCGCGGCTGCGTCCGCACTACCCGGTGCTCTACAGCGGACCCGGCGGGATGGTGGCCCACGAGTGCATCCTCGATCTGCGGCCGATCACCCAGGCCTGCGGGGTGACCGCGGACGACGTCGCCAAGCGCCTCGTCGACTTCGGCTTCCACGCGCCCACCATGTCGTTCCCGGTCGCGGGCACGCTCATGGTCGAGCCCACCGAATCGGAGGATCTGGCCGAGCTCGACCGGTTCTGCGACGCCATGATCGCCATCCGCGACGAGATCCGTGCGGTGGAAGCGGGGGAGTGCACGGTCGACGACAGCCCGCTGCGCCATGCCCCGCATCCGGCGGCCGACGTCGTGAGCGACCGGTGGACGCACGCGTACACGCGTGAGCAGGCCGCGTACCCGCCGGGCGTCGACCGTGCCGACAAGTACTGGCCGCCGGTCAGCCGCATCGACGGCGCGTACGGCGACCGGAACCTGATGTGCGCGTGCCCGCCGCTGTCCGCCTACGCCCAGCCCGACGACGCCGGAGCGGAGTGACGTGGCCCGCCCGCAGCCGGGGATCTTCGCCCAGGGCACCCGCTCGCACTATCACCTCGAGCTCGACCTGCTGCCGGGTGCGGCCGACGATGCGATCGTCGCCGCGCTCCACGGCCTGCACGAGCCGTCGGTCACCTCGGGCGGGTCGAACGTCGTCGTCGGTTTCGGGGCCGACCTGTGGCGTCGTCTCCAACCGGCCGACGCACCGGAGGCGCTCGCTCCGTTCGTGCCGATCGAGGGCGACGGTCGGCGGGCGCCCGCCACCCAGCACGACGTGTGGGTGTGGAGCCACGGCACCGGCGAAGACGTGGAGCTCGACGTGGCGCGGGCCGTCGCCGTGGCGCTCTCGCCGGTGGCGACCCTGGCGGCCGAGCAGCCCTGCTTCGTCTACCGCGACAGCCGCGATCTCACCGGCTTCGTCGACGGTACGGAGAACCCGCCGGTCGAGGACGCGTTCGACGTCGCTCTGGTGCCCGACGGGGAACCGGGAGCGGGTGGCGCGTTCGTGCTGGCGCAGAAGTGGGTCCACGACCTCACCCGGTTCCACGCGCAGTCCCGGGCCGAGCAGGAAGCCACGTTCGGGCGCACCAAGCCCGACAGCATCGAGCTCGCCGACAAGCCGCCCACCGCCCACATCTCCCGCGTCGTGATCGAGGAGGACGGCGAGGAGCTCGAGCTCTACCGCCGCAGCACGCCCTACGGCCGGGTGGGGGAGTCAGGCCTCTACTTCCTCGCGTTCAGTGCCGACCCGACGCGGTTCACCAAGATGCTGCGCCGGATGTTCGACGCCGACGGAGAGGGCGTCCACGACCATCTCACCGACTTCTCGACGCCGGTGAGCGGCGCGTTCTACTTCGCGCCGTCGCTCGACGCGCTCGACGGCATCCTGCCCTCGGACTGAACCCGTGCGACGCATCGCGGTCCTGCTCGCCATCGCCCTCTCGGTCGGCGTGGCGGCTCCCGCGGCGGAGGGGACGACGCCGCGTGCGAAGCCGTACGTGGCGACCGTACGCCTCACGATCGCCGACCTGCAGGACTACTGGGCCGCGACCATGCCCGAGCTGTACCAGGTGCTGTACACGCGCATACCGCCCGACAAGATCATCCCCTACACGTCGAAGTCGAAGGTGCCCCGCTGCGGGCCCGCAAAGGTCACGTACCGCGACGTCGCCGGCAACGCGTTCTACTGCAACGCCGGAAAGTTCGTCGCGTACGACGACGAGAACCTCTTCCCCCAACTGGAGGCGAACTACGGCGACTTCACCATCGCCCTCACCCTCGCCCACGAGTGGGGCCACGCCATCCAGGACCAGGCCGGGCTCACGGGGCCGACGATCGCGCTGGAGCAGCAGGCCGACTGCTTCGCCGGCGCATGGGTGCGTCACGTGGCCGACGGTGAGACGACGCGCCTCAGCCTGCGGGCGGGGAACCTCGACTCGGGCCTGGCCGGGTTCCTCACCTTCCGGGACCCACCCGGGAGCAACCCGTCCGCGAAAGGTGCCCACGGGAGCGCGTTCGACCGGGTCGGCGCCTTCCAGGAGGGCTACGACTCCGGCCCGCAGCGGTGTGCCGACTTCGAGAACAACCCGCCGGAACTTACCGACATCCCCTTCACCGACCCGGGCGACGCCGGGCGCGGGGGAGACCTGCCCTACCGCGACGTCATCCCGGCCACCGCCGAGGATCTCGACACTTACTGGTCGGGGCTGCTGAGCGACTACCAGTCGGTCGAGCACATCTCCGCGTTCGACCCCGACAAGACGCTGCCGGTCTGCGACGGGCAGAAGCTGCCGCGGTCGCAGGCCGTCAACGGGATCGCCTACTGCGGGGAGACCCGGACGATCGGGTACGACCGGGCCCTGCTGCCCGACGTCTACCAGCGTTCGGGGGACTTCGGCGTCGCCGTCGTGATCGCGGCCGAGTGGGCCGTCGCCATGCAGCAGGACCAAAACGTCACCGGCGATCCCAAGGGCCTCGAGCTCCAGCAGACCTGCTTCACGGGTTCCTGGGCCGGCGACGTCGTCCGCGGGGGCCACAACCCGAACGGCGACGGGCTCACGTTGTCGGCCGGTGACCTCGACGAGGCCATCGAGTCGTTCCTGATCTTCCGCGACACCGACAAGATCTCCGCCGGTACCGGCGCCACCGCGTTCGAGAACGTCGACGCCTTCCGCGCCGGGTTCTTCCAGGGCGAGCGGTCCTGCGTCGACCTCCTTCCCGCGTCCTGACTCAACCGATCAGGTCGTCCTTGACCTTGACGTTGTTCGACGCCTTGCAGTCGAACGTGGCCGCCTGCTTCGGGTAGAGGCGTACGAACTTGTCGTTCGTGAACTGCTCCATGAGGAAGCAGGCGGTGGGGATCCGCCGCCCGACGTTGGTCGTGCCGAACATCCCGCCGGCATCGAACTTGGTGAGGCCGCCCAGGGACGTCAGGAGGTTGGCGCGGGTGAGACCGTTGACGCCTTGTGTCTTCGCGGTGTTGCTCGCCGCCTCGCCGAACGCGAGTGCCGCCACCCATCCGAACACCGAGAAGCCGTTGGCGTTGCCCTTGCCCACATACTTCAGGTACGTGGCGAGCATCGTGTTGCTCTTCGCCTCGTCGAACGGCAGGTATTTGAGCGTCATGTACGTGCCGTCCATCACCTCGGCGTTGTCGTGGATCCCGTTGTCGTAACAGGTGGTGCACTCCCACACGATGTCGGAGTTCAGGCTTTGGAGCTGTGCCTCACTGCGCAGTTCGACCGCGCTGGCCAGCGGCATGGTCGTGAGCGAGAAGTTGGAGTTGTCGTTCCTCATCTGGTTCACGACCGGGGTGTAGGCGCTCTGCGGGTCGCGGCCCGAGAGGGTGACCTTCTGGTCCGCCTCGATCCCGGCCTGGATCGAGGTGTCGACGATCGCCGTCGCGCCGCGCAGTGCGTCCTTCGTGTCGTTCCCGACGAGGTACGAACCGTGCAGGTCGTGCTTGTTCTGTTTGAGCAGCCACTTCGCGTCGCCCTGGTTCCCCCAGTACGTCTGCGGGTGCTGGTCCTTGGTGGTGCAGTCGAGCTGGGGCGGGTTGATCGAATACGTGACGGGCGAGCACGACTCCGGCACGCCGGTGACGATCGCGGCGACGTCGGGCAAGCCGGTGGTGGCTCCGGACTTGTCGACGCAGCTCACCGCGTCGTCGACGTTCGGCAGGAACAGCGCCGACGTACCGACCAGCGCGAAGTCCTGCCCACACGCAGTGATGACGCCGTTGCGCGCTTCGTTCGCGTTGAGCTTCGAGTCGATGAAGTCGACGACGAGCTTGCGGCCGGCCACGCCACCCCCGCCCGCCTTGCTGTTGAGGTACTTCGCACCCGCTCTGACACCCTCGACGATGCCCTGGAAGAGGCCCGGCACGAACGGGTTGTCGACGTCGGCTTCGACCGCGATGCGGATCTCCTTGGCCGTGACACCGACCTCGGTGGCCTTGGGCGCCCCGCCGCTCGACTGCGCCGCGCGGGTGGGGCGTTGACCGCTGCAACCGCGACGACGAGCCCGAGGACGACGAGCAACGTGCGCAACCTGTTCATGGTCCCCCCTCGGACGATGTGCTTCACGATGTGGTGCTGGTGACGCCGACCACCCAAGCGACCTGCTCGCCGAGAGTGGGGTGGACGAGGCACTGGAGCGTCACCGGGATCGAAGGCAGGGAGTCGGGCGGCCACTGCGGCGAGCTCCGGGTGCACGTTCGGGAACCTACCGACTCTCAGCGAGAATCGCAACTGCGTTTTGATTCGGAACCCCGTTTCGATCCGATACCTTGGGGCTTCGTGACCACGACCGAGACACCCGACGGCGGCCGGCTCCAGCGGTCGCAGGCCGCGCGGCGCGAGCGGGTGATCGCCGCGGTCCTCGAGCTCGCGGCCGAGGGGGGATACGACGCCATCCAGGTGCGGGCGATCGCCGAACGCACCCGCATCTCGAGCGACACCATCTACCGGTACTTCGGGTCCCGTGACCGCCTCATCGCTGAAGCAGTGACGCAGTGGAGCGACCGTGAGTTCTACGAACCGGCTCCCACGTGGCTCGACGGGGAGACGGCGGCCGAACAGCTCCTGGCGTACTACCGCCAGGTGTGGGCGGTGTGGGAGGCCAACCCCCGCATGCTCGAGACGTACGTCCACGCGGCCCGCCTCGAGGGCGACGTGCCCGACGGGATCGCCGACACCGGCATCAGGAGCCTGGTGCCGGTGACCGAGTACGCGATGCGCAACGTCGAACCCGAGTACCGCGACGACGCGCTCTCGGCGGTACGCCACTTCACCCACTCGGCGATGACCTACGTCGTGCGCGGCCAGCTGTCGGTCGACGACGTGTACCCGGAGCTCGAGCGACTCGTGCGCCGTCTTGCGCAGCACCCGGCGATGGCCGACCACCGGCCCCGCTCGTGGGACTGGGTCCCCGGCGAGGCGGGGTAGCGGGGTCCAGGGAGTGCGGCCGGGGCCGGCCGTCGGCGAGGTGCAGTACTTAACATAACGAGGATTATGGGCGCTCGCGTACCGTCCAGCCCGCGCTGGGCTCGGTGGCGTACGTTTGCTGACCATGGGTGCTCCGACGGACGACGAGACGGGCGACGACGCTCCCCACGGCGAGCGGCTCGACGACCTGGAGGCGGCCGAGGAGCAGCGGGCCGAGAGCCGGCGCCTGGATCGGCGCTTCGAGCTGATGGAGGCGATCGTCCTGTCGATCGCCGCGGTGCTCGCCGCCTGGACGGGCTTCCAGGCCGCCAAGTGGGGCGGCGTGCAGGCGAACAGCTACAGCCAGGCGGGCGCCAGCCGGGTCGAGTCGACCCGCCAGTCGACCCTGGCCGGCCAGCAGCAGACCATCGACGTCGTCACCTTCACCGCGTGGCTCCAGGCCGCCCAGACCGACGGCCTCCTCGCGCAGCCGGCCGACCCGGCCAAGCCCTACGTGCCCGACCCGAACCTGCTCTCGGGCTTCCTCTACGAGCGGTTCCGCTCGGAGTTCAAAGTGGCGGTCGACGCCTGGGTCAAGACCGAGCCGAGGCTGAACCCGGACGCGCCCGCCGTACCCTTCGTCATGCCGCAGTATCGGCTCAAGGCGTCCGAGGAGGCCGCCCGGCTCGAGCGGCGGGCCGAGGCGCAGTCGGCGGAGGCCCGCACCGCCAATCAGCGGTCCGACAACTACGTGCTCATGACCATCATGTTCGCGACCGTGCTGTTCTTCGCCGGCATCAGCTCCAAGATGGACACCTTCCGGGCCCGGGTGTTCCTGCTCGGGATGGCCCTGGTCCTGCTCCTGACCGCGATCGTCGTGGTGGCGACGTTCCCGAAGAGCTTCTGAGGCAGGCCGGGTCCCGGCCGCGTGTGTTGTACCGCGCGCGGATATAGAGTGGACGGGTCGTCTCCACACCTGGAGAGTCACGAGCCCCGGGGGGTTGCCGGATGCGCACGGAAGACCTGATCCTCGTCAGCGTCGACGACCACATCGTCGAGCCGCCGTCGCTCGCCGAGTACCTGAAGGACCACGTCCCCGCGAAGTTCAAGGAGCGGGTGCCGCGCGTGATCCACCGTGAGGACGGCACCGACGCCTGGCTCATCGAGGGCCAGGAGCTCGCCACCTTCGGTCTCAACGCGGTGCAGGGCCGCCCCCGCGAGAGCTGGGGCGCCGATCCCGCCAGCTTCGACCAGGTGCGCCCCGGCACCTTCGACGTCGACGAGCGCATCCGCGACATGAACGTCAACGGCGTGCTCGCGTCGCTCAACTTCCCGTCGTGGCCCGGCCTGGGCGGGCAGTTCTTCGTGCAGAACGACGACACCGAGTTCGTCGAGGTGATGATCCGGGCGTACAACGACTGGCACATCGACGAGTGGTGCGGCGCGTACCCGGGTCGCTTCATCCCCCTGGCGCTCTCGGGCTTCGTGCTCGGCGACGAGTGGATGGCCGGCGAGATCCATCGGGTCGCCGAGAAGGGGTGCCACGCGGTCTCCTTCCACTCCGAGCCGCACCGATTCGGCGCCGCCGACTACCACGGGCCCGAGTGGGACCGGGCGTGGCAGGCCTGCAACGACCTCGGCACGGTCGCGGTGTTCCACTTCGGCGGGTTCCCGAACTTCATGCCGCGCACGCCGTTCTCGGTGATCCCCCACGCCATGCCGTTCCAGACCGCGATCTTCGCGGCCGACCTGCTGTGGTCGCCGATCATGCAGCGGTTCCCGAAGCTCAAGATGTCCCTTGCCGAGGGCGGCATCGGCTGGGTGCCCTACTTCCTGGAGAAGGCCGACTTCGTCTACGACCACCACCGGGCATGGACGGGCGCCGACTTCGGCGACAAGCTCCCGAGCCAGGTGTTCCGCGAGCACGTGCAGACGTGCTTCATCGACGACTCCACCGGGCTGCGCAACCGCCACCAGATCGGCGTCGACACCATCACGTGGGAAGCCGACTACCCGCACTCCGACAGCACGTGGCCGGAGTCGCCCGAGGTGCTGATGAAGTCGCTCGAGGAGGTCGGGCTCCCCGACGACGAGATCGACATGGTCACCTGGGAGAACGCCTGCCGCTGGTACCAGTTCGACCCCTTCGAGCACCGCACCCGCGAGGAGTGCACGGTGGCGGCGCTCCGGGCGCAGGCGACCGACGTCGACACCACGCCCCGCGAGTACGGCGGCTTCAGCACCGACGCTGCGGTGCAGGAGCTCGACAAGGGGAACGCGACCAACTTCCTGTCGAAGAACAACACGATGACGGCGCCGATCGACGCGTAGGCCGCGACCCCAGCGCGGCGACGTGCCGACGGCCTACAGGCCGAGTGACCTGGCCACCTGCTCGAGATGCCAGGCCGCTCCCCCGCCGGTGAGTTCATAGCCCTTGGCCCGGCGGCTGAACAGCTGCAGGTCGTACTCCAACGTGAAGCCCATCGCGCCGTGTACCTGGTGGGCGCGCGCGAAGACGGCCGGGATCACGTCGCGGCGCGTACGCGTTGGCGAGCGCGACCGCGCGTGTCGCCGCGGCCGGGTCGGCGTCGTAGTGGTCGAGGCGCCACGCGGCCTGGTGGGTGAGGACGCGCATGGCGTCGATGTCGACACGCATGTCGACGCACTGGTGCGACACCGCCTGGTTGACGCCGATGGGCCGGCCGAACTGCTCACGGTTCGTCGCGTGGTCGACGGCCAGCGCGAGCGCAGCGTCCGAGAGCCCGACCGCGTACGCGGTGTCGAGCACGCTCAAATGCGCGAGCGCGCGCGCGAGGAGCGGCGCCGCCCGCCCCTGCTCCCCCACCACGTCGGCTGCGCCCACCGCCACGTCGGCGAAGGTGATCGCGTCGAGGGGCTCGGGTGACAACGAGCGATGACGCATCCGGGTGATGCCGGGCGCCTCCGCGTCGAGCGCGACGAGCGACGCGCCGCCGTCGCCGAGGTCGGCGGTGACGAGCAGGACGTCGGCGACGCCCCCGAATCGGACCGCGACCTTGGTGCCGGCGAGGGTCCACCCGCCGCCGCCGCCGGGCGTGGCGACGAGCGACGGCGCCGAGTGCTCGTGACCCCCGCCCGGGTCGACCAGCGCGAGTGTGGCGACCGCGTCGCCGGCGGTGAGGCGATCCAGCCAGCGCGCCCGTGTGGTGTCGCTCCCCGCCCACAGGAGCGCCAGCGTCGCCGCGTACGACGGGAGGAGGGGCAGCGTGGCCGCCGCCCGCCCGAGCTCCTCGGCCAGGATGGCGAGCTCGAGCGCGCCGTAGCCGGCGCCGCCGGACGCCTCGGGCAGGGCGATGCCGGGCCAGCCGAGGTCGACGGCCTGGCGCCAAAGCTCCACCGAGAACCCGTCGGCCAGACCCTCGGCTCGGCGGGCCTCGGCGGTGGGATACGCACGTTCGAAGAATTGGCGGGCCGAGTCGGCGAGCAGGCGCTGGTCGGCGTCGAGGGTGAGGTCCACGTCAGGCGCTCCGCGGGAGTCCGAGGCCGCGCTGGGCGATGATGTTCTTCTGCACCTCGGTGCTCCCGGCGGCGACGGTCACCGGGATGCTCTCCAACCACTGCCGCTGCATCTCGCCGTCGAGCAGCCCGAACGGGTCGTCCTCCAGCAGCTGTCCCGACGGGCCGAGCAGCTCGAGGCCGACCCGGCCCGCGAGCTGTTCGACCTGCGTGTTGTGGATCCGCGCGATCGACGCCTCGATCGCGGGCACCTCGCCCGCAGCCTGGATCGAGATGGCGCCGTAGTTGAGGAGCTTCGCCGCCTCGATGCGCGTCGCCAGGGTGGCCAGGCGCGCCCGGACCGCGGGGTCCTCGGCCAGCGGGCGGCCATCGACCGCGGTGTCCCGAGCGTACGCGACGAGGTGTTCGAGCACGCGGTTGGCGCGCGCGTAACGGGCGATGCCGATGCGCTCGAACGCGAGCCCTTCGCCGACCAGCGTCCAGCCGTTGTTCTCGTCGCCGAGACGATCGGTGACGGGGATGACCGCGTCGTCGAAGAAGATCTCGCTGAACTCGCTCCTGCCCGCCATGCTCGGGATCGGGCGCACGGTGATGCCCGGGGTGCGCATGTCGACGAGGAACATCGAGATCCCCTGCTGCTTCTTCACCTCGGGATCGGTGCGCGCCAGTAGCAGGCATTGGTCGGCCGGCGCGTCGGCGTAGCTGTTCCAGATCTTCTGCCCGTTGACGACGTAACGGTCGCCGTCGCGCACCGCCCGGGTCTTGAGCGACGCGAGGTCCGAGCCGGCTTCGGGCTCGGAGAAGCCCTGGCACCAGATCACGTCGCCGGCGGCCATCGGCGGGAGGAACCGGGCCTGCTGGTCGGGCGTGCCGAAGCGCATGATCAACGGGCCGATGTAGTTGAGGTTCATGTACTGCGGGCCGCGGGGCTCACCGGCCGCCCACATCTCCTCGCGCACCACGGCCTGTTGCCACACCGAGCCGTCGGCCCCACCGTGCTCCGTGGGCCAGCTCAGGGTGAGCCACCCGCGCGCCGCGAGCTTGCGACACAGCTCGCGCGTGAAGGGCATGGCGCGCGCGTCGTCGACGAACACGGTGCGCCACCAGCTCGGGAGCTCGGTATCGAGGAACGCGCGCAACTCGGCGCGGAACTCCTCGTCGTGCGGTTCGAACTCGAAGTCCATCGGTTCAGAGCACCTCCCAGTCGCGGAGGGCATCGTAGAGGCCGGCCACCAGCCGGAGGTCGGAGACCTCGTGGCGCGGTACCCAGGCCGCTTCGGCGGCGTCGTCACCCGCGGCCGGCGACTGCGTCGACTCGAGCGCGGTCACCGCGAAGTCGAGGATCACGTAGTGATAGGCGTCGTCGATGCGTTCGACCCAACCGAGGAAGCGGTCGACCACCACCTCGATGCCGGTCTCCTCCGCGGTCTCGCGCACGACGGCCTCGTGCAGCGTCTCGCCCCACTCCACCCGGCCGCCCGGCACCGACCACTCCCCCGCCGCCGGTCCCCGCCCCCGCCGTACGAGCAGCAGCGCGTCGATCGAGCGCGCACACCGCGCCGACGGCCACCTGTGGCGCGGTCACCGCGCCTCGGGGCCGAGACGCCGGTGCATCACGAGAGCCCGGGCAGTGAAGCCGTGGGTCTCGAAGAAGTTCTTGGCCGCGCGGTGGCCCGGCAGCGCGCGGCCGTCGATGCCCACGCATCCGTGCGCACTGCAGTAGGCCACGATCGTGTGGGTCATCGCCTCGCCCACCCCGACCGAGCGCGCGCCCTCCTCGACGAAGAGGTCGGTGATCACCCCGAGCACGCGACCGGAGCGCAGGGGTTCGAGCACGACCGCGCCGAAGCCGATCGCGGCGTCGTCGATGGTGCCCATGACGACCAGCGCGTCGTCACGGTCGACCAGCGCGCGGTACGCGTCGTCGAGGGGTTCGGGCCAGGCGTCACGCTCGACCCACAGCTCGCCACCTCGCATCGCGCGCAGCTCAACCTGCATCACGCGGGCCAGCTCGACGATGCGGGGGACGTCGGCGGCCGTCGCCGGCCGGCTCGACTCCACGTCAGGTCAGCTGCGCGATCTTGCCGAGGATCGTGTTCCGGCCGCGGTGGTCGGTCTCGTACCGGCGGATCGCGTCGAGCGAGTCGCGGTCGAGGCCGTCGAGGCGCTCGACCACCTGCGACGCCGACAGCTCGTCGTAGTCGGGGATCGGCAGCGCCTCGGACGCGGGGACGTCGGCCTTCCACGCGGCGTCGGGCGGGACCGGCGGCTCGGCGGCGGGAGCGGACGCCTCCGGCGGTGCGGCGGCTGCCGGTGACGGCGCGGTCTCCGGTGGCGAGGAGCCCGCGGACGCGGCCGGCTCGCGCGGGGTGAGCATGGTGTCGCCGTTGGTGCCGCGCAACGCCAGGAACTGCATGAGCGCGCTGCCCGCGACGTCGCGGGCGACGCCGATCCCGCTGCCGGCCACCTCACGCGCGACGCCGAAGCCACCTTCGGCCATCACACGAGCCATGCCCACCGACTCGTCGATGCGGCGCTTCACGTCGGGCGGGATCGGCGGCGGTGTCACGGGCGGCGGGGCCGGCGTGCGATGCGACGCGACCTCGCGCTTGCCTCGCGCGACGAAGATCCCCATCATGCTCGGCAACATGTCGCGCACGTACAGGGCCATCCCGACCGGCGCGTACAGGAGCAGCTCGACGGCTTTCTCGACGGGTGGTTTCTCGTCCGGCACGATTCGACTCCCGCTCGGGTGCCCAGGCTCAAGTGCCGGCCAGTCTACGGTGCCGGGCACGATGTCGGTCCTCGAAGCTCTGCTCGTCATCGGTGTCGGCTTCCTCGCCGGCGCCATCAACACGATCGTCGGGTCGGGGTCGCTGATCACGTTCCCGACGCTCCTCGCCATCGGCTACTCGCCGGTGATCGCCAACGTGAGCAACACCGTCGGCATCACCTTCGGCACCATGAGCGGCGTGTTCGGCTACCGCCGGGAGCTGGCGGGCCAGCGACGGCGGGTGCTGCTCCTCGGCGCGGCGTCGTTGATCGGTGGGATCACCGGCGGCGTGCTGCTGCTCACGCTGCCCAGCTCGGTGTTCGACGACGTGGTGCCCGTGCTCATCCTGGTCGCCGTGGCCCTGGTGATCGTGCAACCGCGGCTCAGCCGCCTCGTGGCCGAACGCCGCAGCCGCGTGGTCGAGCACGGCGGGTTCGAGCTCTGGATCGGGATCTTCCTCACCGGGATCTACGGCGGGTACTTCGGCGCCGCCCAGGGCGTGATCCTCCTCGCGCTGCTCGGGATCTTCATCGCCGACAACCTCCAGCGGCTCAACGCGGTCAAGAACGTGCTCGCGCTCATCGCCAACGGTGTCGCCGCGGTGCTCTTCGTGTTCTTCGCCGACGTGGCGTGGGAGGTCGTGATCCTGATCGCGGTCGGCTCCGTCGTCGGCGCGCAGCTGGGCGCGCACGTCGGTCGGCGGCTGCCCGCCCCGGTCCTGCGCGCCCTCGTCGTGATCGTCGGCCTCGTCGCCGCGATCAAGCTCCTGGTGACGTGATCGGGCGCCGGACCGCGACCACCGTCACGATCACGAGCGCGAGCGCGCTGCCCAGCACGACCCAGTCGCCGAAGCGGACGTAGAGGGTCTCACCCGTCGTGGTCGGGATCGTCGCGGTGACGACGGCGGGCTCGAAGAGCTCCGTGGTGTCGTGCACCGTGCCGCCGGGATCGATCACCGCGCTGATGCCCGAGACCGACGCCTGCAGCACCGGCCGCCCGGTCTCGGCCGCGCGCATCTGACCCAACGCGAGGTGCTGCTCGGAGTTGCCCGACCGCTGGTAGGACCGGTTGTTGGTGCTCACGACGATCGCCTGCGCGCCGTCGCGCACGTAGTCGCGCACGAGAGGCCCGAACGCCGACTCGAAGCAGATCACGCTGCCGAGCGGGTGGCCCGCCACGCGGAACATCGTGCGCGAGTGGCCGGCCTCATAGTCGTACGGGATCTGGCGCAACTCGCTCAGGAAGCTCAGCTGGTCGCGCCACGGCACGTATTCGCCGAAGGGCACGAGGTGCTGCTTCGAGTACGTCCCCTGGAGGCGGCCATCGGGCGTGTACATGAGGTTCGTGTTGCGGTCCTGGCCGTCGGTCCCGGGGGTGCGGGCGTTGACGAGCACGTCGGCGCCGTGCTCGGCGGCGATGTCGGTGAGCTGCCGGCGGAGGACGGGGTCGGTCTCGGGATCGGTGTCGAGCGCCGCCTCCGGGAACACGATGAGGTCGTAGTGGCCCTGCAGCTGTTCGGCGAGCGCGAGGTGCTTCGAGGTGAGGAGCTGGTCGGTCTGCTCGCCCAGCGGGAGCTGCTCGTCGTCGCCCTGGAGGAGCGCGACCCGGAGGTGCCCGGTGGTGCGGGGCTCGTAGCGGGCGACGTCGGCGACCACCGAGACCAGCAGGAGGCCGGCGAGGCCGACACCTGCCACCAGGCCGGCCCGGGCGCGCCGGGATCGCAGGGCGAGCCCGAGCTCGAGGACGCAGCCGTTGACCGCGACGACCACGAACGTCACGAGGAGCGTGCCGCCGACGCCGGCGAGCGCGCGCGGCGGCGGGCACGTCGTGCAGCGCGATGCCGAGATCGGCCCAGGGGAACCCGCCGAGTGGCCACCGGCCCCGCAGGGCCTCGAGCACGACCCACACCGCGGCGGTGAGGAACGGCGACGCCAGCCGCCGCGACGCGAACGACGCGACGAGCGCGCCCACGACCGCGATCGCCGCCGCCATCGCCACGACGAGAGGGACCAACGCGACGTAGCCGAAGTAGCGGATCCAGGGGATCACCACGCCGTAGCAGGCGACACCGAACGCGAAGCCGTAGAGCGCGGCGTGGCGCGGGCGGGCACCGCGCCACGACCAGAGCAGCGGGACGAGCGCGACCAGCACGACGGGGCCGAAGTCGGTCGGCGGGAAGCAGAGCCCGGTGACGATCCCCGCACCGATCGCCGCACCGAGACGGGTCCAGCTGGGCCGCACGCGACGGACGGGTGACACCGGTGGTGGCGGCGTCATGCGGTGGCGCGGCCGCTCAGGCGCAGTCGTCGCAGAACTGTCGTTCCTTGTCGGCGAGCCGACGCATCGGGAGCAGCAGGAAGCACGATTGGCACAGGAACTCGTCGGCCCGGCGGGGCACGATGCGGGCGGGACCGTCGGCGAGGGCGTCGCCGTCGGCCTCCTCCTCCTCGAGGTCCTCTTCGTCGTCTTCCAGCTTGGCGCTGGCGGTGCGTTCCTGGAGGAGCACGTCGAGTGGCTCTTCGACGTCGTCGGGGTGCAGCTCCTCGTCGAGGTCGACGACACCTTCGTCGTCGTCTTCGTCAGGCGTCTCCGAGGCGGTGGTGTCGGTGACGACGGCCACGGGGACCTCGGGGATGGCTGTGACGTCGTCCTCGAGCAGCGCGACGTCGTCGACGTCGTCTTCGACGAGGTCGTCGTCGATCGCGTCGTCGTCTTCGACGAGGTCGTCGTCGTCGTCGAGTTCCGGTTCGTCTTCGAAGTCTTCGTCGCTCATCGGGGCTCCGAGCGGGGTAGGCCGGATCGAGCCGGCCAAAACGGGGGGTGAGGGCCGCGGAATATAACACCCGCGAATGCTGATAGCCGCGCTCTAACCCGGCAACGACCGCAGCTATTCCCCGCGGCGTCCCCGCCGGGGACGGTCCACGAGCGAAGAAGGGGGCCCAGGAGACCGTTGGGGCCACTGTCTGGCCCGGACTGCCGCGCAGGCCGGGTTATTGCAGCGTTCTCTACTTGGTCTCCTGAGCCCCCGTGCCCATCCCTCGCCGGGGCGGCCCACCGCGAACGGCAGGCCCCACGACCGAGCAGTCAGGACGTCACGTAGTACGCCCGACGGAGGGGGTCCGTGTCAAGCGGAAGGCCCCGCGCGCGTGACGCCGTGACCTGCACCGATGCGCGTCGACCCTGGTCAGAGTGCCTGTGAATTTTTCCTGTTGGCAAGACTCTGGTCACACTGGCCCCGCCGCCCGGCGCGCCTCCGCCACGCGCTCCGCGGCCAGGCGTTCGAGCTCGTAGGTGGTGTGGTCGACGTAGCTCATCGCCGCGGCGACGGCGCGGTGGCCGGCCTGTTCCGCGATGAGCCGGTGCATCTCCTGACCGACCTGGCGGTAGGCCGGGTGGCCCGAGGGTGCCGTGCGCAACTCGAGCATGTGCATCGCCTCGCGCGCGTTGAGCTGCATCGAGAAGCGGATGCCGTACGCCAGCGACACCGTGTACGGCGCCTGCTCCGGAAACGGGTCGAGCAGCGCGTCGTACAACGCGGCCGAACGTTCCATCGCGTCGTCGAACGGATCGCGCAGGCCCGCTTCCTCGACCGCTTCCGGCACCTCGTATCCGTGACGCGTCGAGAGGGGTTGCCACTCGATGGTCAGCATGCGGTGCCGTTGCAGGTCGCGGAACGCGCCGTAGTCGGCGACGATGTCGAAGCGGTACGCGGTGCGTTCGAACGCGCGCCCGGGCTTGTGGCGACGGTTGCGACGCTCGCCGACGTACGCCGCCAGCAACGCGACGCGGTCCGCGTGGCTCAACGTGCGCACTTTGGCCAGCACCTGCGCGTCGGACAGGTGGGTCTGCGGGTAGCAGATGGCCGCGAGGAGCTTGTCCTCGCCGTCTGGATCGAAGTCGGTGAGGGCAACCGCCGGCCCCGGCTCGGCCCGTTCGTCGGCGAAGATCCGGTCGACCAGCTCGCGGGTGGAATGGCGGGTCTCGGCCAGGTAGGCGCTCCAGGCCACACCCCGGTCCTCCCGATCGACCCGGGTCAGGAAGCTGGGGATCACCTTCCGGAGCTCCTCGAGCATCATGGCCGCGTAGGTGCGGGCCTCGGGCAGCGGGTGGGCCCGCATGCGGAGCAGCAGCGCCTCGTAGCCCTGACCGGTGCCGTAGATGCCCACGTTCGACAGCGTGGCCGCGGGCAGGATCCCGCGGATCGCGTCGCAGGCCTTGGCCTTGATCGTCTGCTTGTAGACGAAGTCGGAGTCGCGCTTCTCCTTGGGGTAGCGCGCGCGTGCCCATTCGGTGAGCTGCGGCAGCAGCTCGGCATAGGTGGTGAACTGCGCGTCCATGTCGGCGATGTAGCGCCACGCGTGCTCGCGTGACGCGAGCACCGCGCTGTCGCGGTAGTAGCGGAAGCGACCATCGAGCTTCTTGTCGTATTCGATGTAGCGCGTCGACTGCTCGAGGTAGGCCATGAGCCGACCCCACTCGAGGATCTTGGTGAGCAGGTTCGACGACTGCTCACACGCGAGGTGCACTCCTCCGAGCTGCGCGACCGAGTCGTCGCCGTACTCGAGGAACACGCGGTCGTACAGCTCCTCGGCGCGGCGCAGCCCGACGGTCGCGTCGACGGTGAGATCGCCGGTGAGGTCGAGGTCGTTCACGAACTCGTCGAGGAACAGGCGGCGCAGGCTCTTGTGGGTCCGCGAGTACCGCGCGAACAGCGCGCCCTTGACGACCTCGGGGAGGTTGACGAGCGCGAACACCGGGCGGTCGAGATTGGTGAAGTACGGCCGGAGTACGGCCGCCTCGTCGTCGGTGAAGTTCTCCGAGGGGTACACGCCCACAGTCTCGCCTCCAGCGCGCGGGCCGACTGGCCTGCCCCGGCGTCGGCCAGGGCTGGCGATGGTATCGGTGCGATCGGCCGCTCAGTGGGACACCCACGCGGCGCCTCCGCTAGAGGACCAGGACGAAGGCCTCGGGGAGCACCGCCACGGTGACCAGCGCGGCCGGGGGGGCCCCGACTCCGTCGATCTCGAGGGGGAGCCGGCCCCGGTCGGCCCGGATCTCGACGTGGCGGCCCGTCGTCTGGGTGATGTCGGGGTGGGGCAGGTGGACCCCCTGGGGGAGGCGGGCCCGCACCCCGGCGCGCCGGCCGCGGGCCACCGCGTACACCTGCACCTCGGCGCGCCCGTCGCCGGGGTGCCCGCGCGGCACGAGATCGACGCCCCGCAGGTACTGCCCGCTCGCCACCACCACCGCGGTGGCGGCGGCGTCGTGGACGACCCGATCGGCGACCCGCACTCGGAGCTTCCGGGCCGCGGTGCGCCAGGTGGCGCGGTCGGGCGCCACACCTACCACCAGCATGTTCACCGCGAAGTGCTCCCGGCCGTCGGCCTCGATGCGCAGTGCATCCATCGGGAGCTCGAACGTGCCCGCGCCGAGCTGGTGGAGACCGAGCGCCCGCGCGAGATCCGACCCGGCATCCGGCCGGAACGCCACGCGCGCGCCGGGCCGGTCGCGCACCGCCGCCGCGAGGGTCGCGTCGTCGCCGTCGACCTGCCACTCGGGCGCACCCGTCGACGGCCGCTCCCACGGAACGCCCGGCTCAATCATCCGGCTCGATCATCCGGCTCGATCATCCGGCTCGATCATCCGGCTCGACCATCCGGCGGCGCCGACGCTCGACGCCGCGACCACGCCGCGGTGACAGGCGTCGGCGGCGGCCCGGGCCTTGGCGCGAGTCTGCGCGTCGGGGGCCACGTCGCCGACCTGGCGCAGGAGATCGATGCACTGCTTCACGTGCCGGACGAAGTCGCCGCCGGTCATCTCGTCATCGTCGAGCACGTCGGCCAGCGAGTCGCCCGCGGCCCAGTCATAGGCGTACGGGGTGAAACCCGGATCGGGCGACCGCGTCTCGGGCAGCCCGGCGTCGTCCTCGTTGGCCCGGAGGTCGTTGCCGATCCGCTCGACGGCCCGCGCGCGCTTGGCGACCGCCTTGGTGGGCCAGCGCGCCGGGGGCATGGGATGCTGGCCGTCGGGGCCGCGCCGCTCGTAGGTGAAGCACGACACCACCGCGGCGAGCTCGGGGGCGCTCAGACCGTCGAGGAGGCCCTCGTGCAGCGCCTCGGCCAGCAGGAGGTCGGTCTCGGTGTAGAGACGGGCGAGGCCCTCCCCGGCCTCCGTGAGGCTCCACCCGTCGACGTAGCCCCAGGCCTCGAGGACCCGCAGCACGCGGTCGAACTGCCGGGCCAGGCTCTCGCTGCGCCCCCGGACCCGGCGCTCGGTGCGGGTGACGTCGCGCTCGAAGCGTTCGATGGCGGAACCGGCGCGCAGCTTGGCCTCGCGCTGGGCGTCGTGGGTCAGGGGATGTCCGGCGATCGCCTCCTCGAGCTCGGCCCGGCGGCGCTCTTCACGCCGCGACCGCCCGTCGTCGTGCAGCCTGACCCGCCGGAGCCGTTCGGCGGTCTGTCGCCGGAACGCCGGGTTGCGGGGCGCGAACGGCGTCGGGAGGTCGATGGTGGCGGCCCGGCGCGGCGGACCGTCGAAGTCCTGGGGTCCGAGGCGCACCACGTCGCGTCCGGGTGTGACGGCGACCAGGCGGCTCCCGCCGCCGCGTCGGTGTTCGTGGTTGAGCACCGCGACCCGACCACCGCGGCGGCGCACGACGACGACGTCGCCCGGTCGGAGTGCCTCCATCGCCTCGGCGATCCGACGGCCACCGCCGCGGTTGGGTCGGAGGGTGTCGAGCTCGGCCACGAGCGCGCGGTACTCCTGGAGGTCGCCGAGCCCATCTCCCACCAGCTCACGCTGGCGGTCGAGCTGTTGGCGGCTGCGGTCGAGCTGTCGTTCGAGCGCGACGACGTCGCGATCGGCGTGGAACTCCGCGAACGAGAGGTTGAGCAGGTGGTGTGCCTCGAACTTCGCGTAGCGGCGCACGAGGTTGGCCGCCATGTTGTACGTGGGCCGGAACGACGAGGTGAGCACGTCGGTGCGGCGCGACGCCAGCGACGCGACCTGGTCGAAGGGCACGAAGGGGCTCCAGCAGACGATCGCGAAGCCGCGTTCGTCGATGCCGCGGCGGCCGGCCCGCCCGGTGAGCTGCGTGTACTCCCCCGGCGTGAGGAACTCGTGGCGTTCGCCGGTGAACTTCGAGAGCTTCTCGATGACGACCGAGCGGGCGGGCATGTTGATGCCGAGCGCGAGGGTCTCGGTGGCGAAGACCATCTTGACCAACCCGGCCGCGAACGCCTCCTCCACCGCTTCCTTCATCGGTGGCACCATCCCCGCGTGGTGCGCGGCGACGCCGGCCTCGAGCCCCGCGAGCCACTCCCCGTAGCGCAGCACGTCGAGGTCGGCGTCGGTGAGGTCGGCGGTCTTGGCGTCGGCGATGGCGCGGAGCTGCGCCCGCTCGCCGGGTTCGGTGAGTCGCAGCCCGGCGGCCAGGCACTGCTCGACGGCCTGGTCGCAGCCCTTGCGGCTGAAGACGAACACGATGGCCGGCAACATCGACTCCGACGCCAGCAGCTCGGCGGTCTCCACCCGGCTCGGCGTGCGCAGCCGGGTCCGGGGCCGGCCCCGCCAGCCCGGATCGCGCGCGTTGCGGGCGTCGAGGCGTGCCGCGTCGGGATTCGGCCGCAGCTCGTGGTTCTTGCCGTCGGCGACGAAGGTCGGCAGCAGGTGCAGGAGATCGCTGCCGCGCTCCCCCACCAGGTAGCGGTGCTCCAAGGTGACCGGCCGGTGCTCCTCGATGATCGCGGCGGTGCTCCCGCGCACCGTCTCGATCCAGGTGGCGACCTCCTCCGCGTTCGACACGGTGGCCGAGAGGCAGACGAGCCGCACCTCGGCGGCCAGGTGCACGATCACCTCCTCCCACACCGCGCCGCGGTAGCGGTCCTGGAGGTAGTGCACCTCGTCGAGCACGACGTAGCGGAGGTCTTCGAGCGTGGCCGACGCCGCGTAGATCATGTTCCGCAGGACCTCGGTGGTCATCACCACGATCGGCGCCTCGCCGTTCAGCGAGTTGTCGCCGGTGAGCAGGCCCACGTTCGCGGCGCCGTGGACCCGCACGAGATCGGAGTACTTCTGGTTCGACAACGCCTTGAGGGGCGTGGTGTAGAAGACCTTGCCGCCCTCGGCACGCGCGCGGGCGATGGCGTACTCGGCCACGAGGGTCTTGCCCGAGCCGGTGGGAGCGGCGACGAGGACGCTGTGGCCCTCGTCCAAGGCGTCGAGCGCGAGGTGCTGGAAGCGGTCGAGCGGGAAGCCGCGCTCCGACTCGAACCTGGCGCGCCGAGGGTCGACGGCGGTGCTCACCTTCGCACCCGCCCGGTCAGGGCGTCGCCGGCGAGGTGGTGGCGGGCGACGTCGTGGCGGGCAAGGTGGTGGCGGGCGACGTCGTGACCGGCGAGGTGGTCGTGGTGGCACCGGCCGGTGCGGTCGTGGACGCGACCGTATCGGTGGTGGTCGACCCGGAATCGCGGTTGGGGCGCAGGAACCACACCAGCGCGACGGTGACCACGACGATCGCGAGCGAGGAGAGGACGGCGACGACGACCTCGCGCCGGTTCGCGCGGGGGCCTCCATCCCTTCTTGCTCGTGCGGCGCGCGTTCGGGCTCATCGCTTCAGCACCTTACCGATGACGATCGACGCCTCGTAGAAGATGTACATCGGGACGGCGAGCATGAACAGCGAGTAGGGGTCCTGGCTGGGGGTGATGACCGCGGCGAACGCGACGATGATCACCGCCGCGTACCGCCGCCAGCTGCGGAGCTGGCGGGTCGTGAGCACGTGCGCGATCAGCAGGAACACCAGGATCACGGGGAACTCGAACGACAGGCCGAAGGCCAGGATCATCAGCGAGACCAGCGAGATGTACTTGTCCGCCGTGAGCAGGGGCTGGAGGTCGGATCCGCCGATGTTGAGCAGGAACTTCAACGCGGGTTCGAGGGTGAGCGAGCGCGACCCCGGCGCCGATCGCGAACAGCACGATCGACGACAGGAGGAACGGGACCGCGTACCTCTTCTCCTTCGGGTTCAAGCCGGGCGTGATGAAACGCCACAGCTCCCAGAGCCACACCGGGAGCGCGAGGACGATGCCGCCGTAGGTCGCGATCTTCAGCCGCGTCGCGAAGGCGTCGAGGGGTCCGGTGAAGATGAACTTGTTGGGCGTCCCCTTGGGTGCGGAGTCGTTGTAGAACTGGATCAGCCAGTTGATGATCTGCGGGGCGAAGATGAAGACGACCGTCCCCGTCACGACCACGGCCACGATGGAGATCACGAGCCGTCGGCGGAGCTCGCCGAGGTGCTCGAAGATCGTCATTCGACCCTCGGGATTGCTGTCCTTGCGGAGGGGCACGGGGCGGGTCAGGCGGGTTCGGCCGGCGGGCCGGGCTCAGGGGCCGACTCGGCGGCACGGTCGCCGTCCGGCGTGTCCACGGGCGCGGCGCCACCGGAGGGCGCCTCGTCGGCGGGGTCGGGAGCGGGCACGACCGGGTCGTCCTTCGGCGGCAGCATCGGCACCGGGTCGACCTCGACCGTCGGGGTGCCGGACGACGGCACGTCGAACTCGGAGACGACGTCGCGCAGCTCGCTCTTGAGGTGTTGCTGCACACGCTTGAATTCGCGCATGCCCTTGCCCACCTGCCGGGCGATTTCGGGCATCTTTTCGGGGCCGAAGACGAGCAACGCGACCACGAGGATCACGAGGATCTCGGCCGGGCCGAGCGAGGGCATCGGGGTTCCTTTCCGCCGGGCTGACCCGACGACAGCCTAACCCCGTGGTTGCTGGTGCTCGGCGCGCTGGTCGACCGGGTCGGAGGGGCGGCCCGGCGGCGGGGCGTCGAGATGGCGCCGGGTGGTCCGGGTCTCGGTCTGGACCCCGGCGACCTGGCGGGAGATCGCGTCGCGGAATTCGGTGAACTCACGCACCGAGGGCTCGACGTCGTCGGAGTGACGGTGGGATGCGTATGCCGCGGCAACCGCCCCCAGCCCCAGGACCCCCACGACCACCCAGACGGCCACCATGAGCGAATACTACTCCGGTGTCGTTCTGCGCACCAAGGCCACGAGCTGCTGGAACCAGGTGTCGCCCTCGAGCAGGACGTGCAGGTCGAGCAGGTCGTCGGGCGTCAGTGGCGGTCCGGAACGTGGTTCGGCCAGCTCGGCAGGCCAGCGCCACATCTCGTGGGGCGCACCCGCCGAGACCAGCAGGTCCACGATGCGGGGGCTGGCCGCCCGGTGGACGGTCTGCTCACACGCGGGACACGTGAAGCGGTACGCGCTGGGTGTCTCGTCGTCACTGCACACGCGTACGGTGAGGTCGTGGATCTGAAGTTGCACGTCCCCGCACGCCGGGCATTGGGCTCGAACGGTCGTCATGGAGGGCCCACCTCCCAGAAGCTCGTGGCCCACTTGTGTGCAGGATCGGCACGTCGGCGGGGGCACTTGAGAGCCGGTCTGCGCGCGTGTCATGGGTAACAATCCCCGTGTGAGCCCTCCGATCACCTTCGCCCACCGCGGCGCCAGCGCGGACGCACCCGAGAACACCGTCGCTGCCTTCCGGCTCGCGCTCGAACTGGGTGCCCGGGGCCTCGAGTCGGATGCCCGGCTGTCGAGCGACGGCCAGGCGGTCCTCGTCCACGGGTCGATCGCCCGCCAGGGCTGGCGACGGAAGCGGGTGGCCGCCACTCCGGCCGAGGAGCTGGCGGGGCTCGACGTGCCGCGCCTGGCCGACCTCTACGCCGAGCTGGGCGCCGACTACGAGCTCTCGCTCGACGTCTACGACCCCGCGGCGGGCACGGCCCTGCTGGACGCCGCCGTGGCCGCGGGTGCCACCGACCGGCTCTGGCTGTGCTCCTCCAAGCTGGCGCTGCTCGGCTCGTTGGGCGCGCTGGCCCCCGACGCCCACCTCGTGCATTCGATCCGCCGCCGAGCCGTCGGCGTGCCGCTGGAGCGCCACGCCGCCCGGCTGGCCGAAGCGGGCGTCGAGGTCGTCAACATGCACCGGTCGGACTGGACCGCGGGCCTCGTCGGCCTCTTCCACCGGTTCGGGGTGAAGGCCTTCGCGTGGGACGTGCAGGAGGTACGTCACCTCCGCGACGTGATGACCATGGGTGTCGACGCGGTCTACTCCGACCACGTCGCCCGCATGGTCGCCACCGTCGCCGAATGGAGCTGCTGATCCGGCCGCTCGTCGCCGCGGATGGGCTTCCTCAGAGCAGCCCGATCCGGTTCGGCGGCCAGATGCGGACGAAGACGCGGCCGACGATGCTCGACTCCTTGATCGGGCCGTTGGCGCGCGCGTCCGAGGAGTTGGTGCGGTTGTCGCCCATCACGAACACCTTGCCCGCCGGCACCTTGCAGCCACCTTCCGGGCTGCCGTTCGGCCCGACCGGATCGCACACCAGCGCCTTCTTGCCCGCGGTGTCGGTGATGTAGGGCAGAGTGGTCGGCATCGTCGTGACCGTGCCCTTCGGCAGGTAGCTCTCGGTGAGGAGCCGTCCGTCGATGCACACCCGGTCGGTCTCGCACTGGGTGATCGTCTCGCCGGGCAGCGCGATGACGCGCTTCACCAGGTCGCTGATGCCCGCACGGTGCCACTCCACGTTGGGCTCCGCCGCGAACACGACGATGTCGCCCCGGTGGAGGTCGTGGAGGTCGTAGCTCAGCTTGTTCACGAGGACCCGGTCACCGACCTCGAGGGTCGGGACCATCGACTCCGACGGGATGTAGAAGGCCTGGAAGAGGAAGGTCTTGATGACGATCGCGATGACGATCGCGACCGCGATGAGGACGCCCCACTCGAGCAGCGCCCGCTTGGGGCTGCGCGTGGGTGCCGCCCCGGTGTCGTCGGCGCCCGCCGTTGCGCCATCGCCCCCGGGATCGTCGGGACCGTTGCCCCCGCCGGAACCGTTGCCCGACAACGGGGGCGCCGCCCCGGTCGGCGTGTCGACGGCGATGGGGGCGTCGACGTCGTCGGGGGTCACCGAGGTTGCTCCACTCCCCCATCCTCGCAGATCCACCACCCTGAACCGGACGCGGGCCGGTCGCGGGAACCCCCGCGGATCAGGAGTCGCGATAGCGGCGCCGCAGGCGCCCGGCGGCGGCAGCGCCGAGGCTGACGAGCTCGGGCGGAGCCACCACGCGGGCGTCGGGCCCGAGCGCGACCAGCAGCCGCTCGAGCCACGCCGGCTCGCTGATCGCCAGCACCACCTCGTGCGATCCGTCGTCCCGCCGGACGACCGACTCGTGGGGGTGGC
Source organism: uncultured Actinomycetes bacterium (assembly GCA_963750045.1). GTDB lineage: Bacteria > Actinomycetota > Acidimicrobiia > IMCC26256 > DASPTH01 > DASUAS01. Next base: position 436,687 of record CAVVPD010000004.1, read on the forward strand.
TCTCCACGACCCACTCGGCGCTCGGGGCCAACTGCAGCGTGACCCGGGGGTCCTCGGGCCGCGGCCGGTACACCAGCTCGCGCGCGTCGTCGTCGGTGCGTGACGCCGGGTCGAAGTGCTCCCCGGTGTCGCGCACGGCGCGGACGCGGTCGACGCGGAAGAGCCGTTCCGCTCCGGCCCGGTGGCACCACGCGGCCACGTACCACGCCCCGAACGCGTGGAAGACCCGCCACGAATCGATCACCCGCGTGGTCATCTCGTCGCGGGCGAACGAGAAGTAGTCGATCTCGACACGTTCGTCGGCCGCGGCCGCGTCCTGGAGCCGCTCGAGGTGGTCGCTCGCCCCCACGTCGACCGCGAGGCCGCCGCGCGCGCCGAGGGCGCCGTCGAGCTTGTCGAGCGCAGTCGCGAGGGGGCCGTCGGTGTCGGAGCCCGGCACCGCCAGGAGCGCGCGACCGGCGGCGAGGAGCGCGAGCCCTTCGGCCGGGGTGAGGCGCAGCGGGCGTTCGAAGTACTCGGCGAGGCGGATCTCGACCGCGCCGTCGATCACCGTGACGTCGATGAGACGGTCGGCGGTGTAGGGCGGGAGCCCGCACATGGGGAGCAGCTCCAGGTCGCGCTCGAGCTCGCGCTCGGAGACCTCGAAGCGCGCCGCGAGCTCGGTCAGGGTGACGCCGGGATGGGCGAGGATCCACGGCACCAGCGCGAGCACGCGCTGCAGGCGCGGACCGACGAGCGGGCGGGGGCTCATGAGCTCCTCGCGACGGCGTCGAGCCAGGCCACCATGTCGGCGCGCAGCTCGGGCGGCGACAGCACCTCGGCGTGGTCGAGGAGGTCGATCACCCACGAGCGGAAGGCGGCCCGGTTCACGACCGGGAGCTCGATCACGACCGCGCCGTCGTCGTGGCGCTCGACCACGGCCTCGACCCCGACCTGCTCGACCACCCATCCGGCGCGGGGCGCGTCGACGAGCACGTGCGCGGCGACGGGCTGGTCTTCGCCGTAGGTCATCGGGTCGGCCCGCACGTAGTCCGCCGGGTCGATCCCCTCGGGCGGGGTGAACGCGCCGTCGGGCCCGATCTGCGGCTCGTCGTCGATGCGGTCGACGCGGAACGCCCGCGGGGCGTCGCGGTCGCGGTCGTGGCCCACGACGTACCAGTGACCGGAGCGCAGCACCACGCCGTACGGGTCGAGGCGGCGGCGGGCTCCCCGGTGCGAGAAGGTCACCGTGGCGTGGCGGCGCACCGCGTCGAACAACAGCGCCAGCCCCGGCGTCACGCCGAGCTCGGCGACGGGAGCGTCGGCCCCCTGCCCGGTCAGGCCGCCGAGCTTCGCCAGGCCCTCCCGGCCGGCGTCTCCCTCGAGCCGCACCGCGGTGACGGCCACGTGCAGCGCGGCCAGCTCGGCGTCGGTGAGCGCCAGCTCGGGCAGGTAGTAGTCCTCCGGGCGGATGCGGTAGGCCTGCTCGGCACCGAAGCCGTCGACGGTCTCGACCCGGATCGGCACCCCGAGCTCGCGCAGCGTCTCCTTGTCCCGTTCGAACTGGCGCCGCCGGGCGCTCTTCTCGTCCGGGTAGCGCGGCTCGACGCGCTCCGACAGCTCGTCGAGGCTGAGCGGCCGCCGGGTGTCGAGCAGGGTCGCGGTGAGGTTCACGAGCCGTTCGAGGCGGTCAACCATCGCCTGGCGTCCCGCTGATGCGCTCGGCGGCCAGCGTGCCGGCGGCGGCGGCGGCCTGGAAGAGCGCGGGGTCCGCTGCCGCGGGTCGGCCCATCGAGATGATCGACAGTCCGTGGCGAGCAAAGAGCTCGAGCGCGTCGGGCGCGTCGACGTCCACCAGGTCGTGACGCCGGTCGATCCCCGCGGCGGCGAGGTCGGCGCGCAGACGGCGGTCGTGCTCGGGGTCGGCCAGCCGCGGCACCGCGACGAGGGCGCGCTCTCGGGTGGCGACGCGCAACGCGGTCGCGCTGTGGTGCGAGAGTCCGAGGTGGCGGTCGCGCGTGTCGGCGAACGAGATGCGGAGGCAGGCGACGGCCACCCCGCCGAGGGCGTGGGCGGCGTCGAGGATCGGGCCCACCTCCATGCCGCTGAAGCCCAGGCGCGTGTTGGTGCCGACGATGCCGGGGCCCATCACGACGACGGCGGCGTCGGCGCGCGCGACGTGGCGGGCCACCGCGAGGGCGGAGAACACCGACACCGCTTCGAAGTCGCCGCCGAAGGCGTGACCGCAGGTGATGGTGGCGTCGAGCAGGCCGGCGTCGCCGAGGGTGGCGACGAGGTCGGACAACGCGAGCGGGAGCCCGGCACCGTCGGTCATCACGTAGGCCAGGGACGCGCCGGGCGCGCGCTCCTTGAACGCGGCCGCGACGGCCGGCAGCTGGCTGTGCAGCGCGGCTGCGACCACCGGCATGCCGTCGATCGACTCGACCTCGGCGAGCGATTCGAGGTGCTCCTCCGTGCTCCCGACGTCGACCTGGAGGCTGGTGTAGCGACCTTTGATGATGTGGCCGGGGCCGGCTTCGCTCCACTCGTCGCGCGTGAGGTTCCAGTGCACCACGTGCCAGCCGCCGGTTCCGAGCCCGAGCTCGACCGCGGTGGTGTTGACCACGACCCGGTCCCCGAGGCCCACCGGTCCGGTGAGCTGCGAGAGCGCGTATGCCCGTTCCGGCCCGTTGCCGAGGTCGACCTCGACCCGCTGCAACCCGCGCCGCGACTCGAGCAGGGTCACGACCTCCCCGGTCCGGAACGACGGCATGGAGGGAACGACCTAGAGACTGGCGATGAGTCGCTCGACGCGGTCGTCGCGTGACTTGAACGGGTCTTTGCAGAGCACCGTGCGCTGCGCCTGGTCGTTGAGCTTCAGGTGCACCCAGTCGACCGTGTAGTCGCGCTTGCGCTCCTTCGCCCGCTTGATGAACGCGCCGCGCAGGCGCGCCCGCGTCGTCTGCGGTGGTGTGGAGGTCGCTTCGTCGATCGCCTCGTCGGTGGCGGTGCGTTCGACCGCGCCGCGCCGTTCGAGCAGGTAGTAGAGCGAGCGGGCCCGGGTCACGTCGTGGTAGGCGAGGTCGAGGAGGGCGACCCGCGGGTTGGTGAGCGCGAGGTCGTGGCGCTCGCGGTAGGCCTCGATCATGTGGTACTTGATGACCCAGTCGACCTCGGTGGCGAGCTTCAACGGGTCGTTCTCGAGGTGGGTCATCACGTGCTCCCACATCGACAGCGCCTGCTCCTCGAGAGGCGAGAGCCCACGGCGCTTGGCGAACTGCAGCGCCCGCTGCAGGTACTCGGCCTGCATCTCGACCGCCGACAGCTCGCGACCGTTCGCCAGGCGCACGCGCCGGCGGCACGTGATGTCGTGGCTGATCTCACGGATGGCGCGAATGGGGTTCTCGAGCGTGAGGTCGCGCCAGGGACGCGAGTCCTCTTCGAGCATCCGCAGCACGATCGACATCGTGCCGACCTTGAGGAACGTGGTGTACTCGCTCATGTTCGAGTCGCCGACGATCACGTGGAGGCGCCGGAAGCGCTCGGCGTCGGCGTGGGGCTCGTCGCGGGTGTTGATGATGGGGCGCGAGCGGGTGGTGGCGCTCGAGACACCCTCCCAGATGTGCTCGGCACGTTGGCTCACGCAGTACATCGCGCCGCGTGCCGTCTGCAGGACCTTGCCGGCACCCGCGTAGACCTGGCGGGTCACGAGGAACGGGATGAGGACGTCGGTGAACTTGGTGAAGTCGCCCTCGCGCTCGACGAGGTAGTTCTCGTGACAGCCGTACGAGTTCCCGGCGGAGTCGGTGTTGTTCTTGAAGAGGTAGACCTCGCCGCGGATGCCCTCCTCCCGGAGGCGCTGCTCGGCGCTGCGCACGAGGCCCTCGAGGATGCGCTCCCCCGCCTTGTCGTGCACGACCAGCTCGGCGATGGAGTCGCACTCGGGCGTTGCGTACTCGGGATGACTGCCGACGTCGAGGTAGAGGCGGGCGCCGTTCTCGAGGAACACGTTGCTCGACCGGCCCCACGACACCACTCGGCGGAACAGGTAGCGGGCGACCTCGTCGGGACTGAGGCGCCGCTGGCCGCGCAGGGTGCACGTGACGCCGTACTCGTTCTCGAGCCCGAAGATGCGTCGCTCCACCGCCGCGAGGCTAGTGGCACGATGCGCGCGGGCAGCACCGCCGTGGGATCCCGGGTGCCCGAGCGAACTCGGCCGGTCGTACCATCTGCCCATGGAAGGCCGAGTGCCCATGGCTCCACTGACGTGGGTGGCGGGCGCGTTCCGAGCCCGCGTCCTGGCGGCACGCCTCGAGTCCGAGGGCATCGACGCACAACTCCGCGGCGCGCTCGACAGCCCCTACGGCCTCACGGTGGGTGACATGGCCCGGGTCGACGTCTACGTCCCGGAGGACCAGCTGGCGGACGCCCGCTACGTGCTGCTCGCCGACGAGGTCGATGCCACGCTCGTCGCGCCGACCGACTGGTGGGACGCGGGCGCCGATCGGCCGCCTCGGCGGCGGCCGTGGTTGTGGTGGGTGGCTGCGATCTTGCTCGTGGTGGCCGTGCTGGGCACGCTCCTCGGCGCCGTGCGCCACTGGTGAGACGCCGGCGGTCGCGGCTCAGCCGGCGGCGAGGATCTCGGCCAGCTCCTCACCCTGGATGCGGCGGAACGCCCGCCGCGGCTTCGAGCGGTCGAGGATCGCGACCTCGAGCTGATCCGCGGCGAGCAGCGTGTCGGGACCTCCGAGCACGGCCGCGCCGAGCCGGATGGCCGCGCCGGAGTCGAGCTCGGAGTTGTAGCGCGACTCGAGCGCCTCCGCGACCTGTTCCGCCTGGCCGCCGAGGACCGTGCTGCCTTCTTCGTCCATGACGGTGCCGTCGTAGAGGATGTGGTACAGCTCGTCGTCCTCGACCGTCTCGCCGACCTGCGCGAGGAGGATCTCCACCTCGTACGGCTTCATCTCGTGGGTGAAGACCTGGCCGAGCGTCTGGCCGTAGGCGTTGGCGAGCGCGCGGGCGTTGACGTCTTCGCGGGCGAACGAGTAGCCCTTGAGGTCCGCCTGTCGCACTCCCGCGACGCGCAGCATCTCGAACTCGTTGTACTTGCCGACGCCCGCGAAGGCGATGTGGTCGTAGATCTCGCTGATCTTGTAGAGCGTGCGGAACACGTTCTCGGCGACGAGCACGATGCCGTCGCTCACGCTGAAGCCGACGAGGCTGCGCCCGCGGGCGATGCCCTTCCACACGTAGTCCGCGCGGTCCTTCATCATCTGTTCCGGCGGCACGTAGAAGGGCATGCTCACAGCCCGCTCCCCTCTTCGCGCCCGCCGTAGAGGGCCTCGGCCCGGGTTGCCACCTCGTCGTCGGCGAGGCTGAGGAACCCGGTCGTCGAGATCACCGCCACGGTCGGGAAGATGCGACGCACGAGGTCGGGGCCGCCGGTGGCGGTGTCCTCGTCGGCGGCGGCGAACAGGGCCCGCAGAGCCAGGTCGACGGTGTCGTCGCGGCCCATGTCCTCGCGCCAGGTCGCCTTGATCCAGTTGCGGGCGTGCACGCCGCCGGAGCCGTTGGTCTGGAAGTCGGCCTCTTCGTACTTGCCGCCGGTGACGTCGTAGCTGAAGACCCGGCCGCGGTTGCGCCGGTGGTCGTAGCCGGCGAAGAGCGGAACCACCGCGAAGCCCTGCATCGCCGCAGGGAGGTTGGCGCGCACCATCTGGCCGAGCTGGTTGGCCTTGCCCTCGAGCGAGAGCGTCTCGCCCTCGATCTTCTCGTAGTGCTCGAGTTGGACCTGGAAGAGCTTGACCATCTCGACCGCGGGCCCGGCGGCGCCGGCGATGGCCACGCCGGAGAAGTCGTCGGCGGGGAACACCTTCTCGATGCGGCGGTTGGCGATCGTGTAGCCGGCGGTGGCCCGGCGGTCGCCGGCCATCACCACGCCCTCGTCGAAGCGGATGGCGAGCACCGTCGTGCCGTGGGTGATCTCGGTCGACGGCGGGATCGCGGTGTGCTCGAGCGCGGCGCCCAGAAGGTCGTGGGGGGCGACCTGGCGGAGCAGGTCGACGAACGACGCCCCCGGATCGAGCCCGGGGCCGAACGTGGGAAGTGGGGAATCGGTCACACGGGCGAGCCTATACGGGGCACTCGGCGCAACCCCTCAGCCCGTGCTCGGGCGGCATCGACGAGTTCGATGATCTGCGCGTCGCGGGATTCGCCTCTTCACGAAGCGAGCCTACGAAGGGGGTGTGACGCTCATCCGGAGTGCGTCCGAATCGAGGTCACTCACCCCCTTTCTGCACGTACGACTTCACGAACTCCTCGGCGTTGGACTCGAGGACGGAGTCGATCTCGTCCAGGAGGTCGTCGAGCTCTTCCTTCAGCTCCTCGCCCTGCTTGGCGGGCGCGGCGACCTCGGCCGTCTCCTCGACGCGTTCCTTGGGTGTCGGCTTCTGCTTGCGCTCACGCTCGGGCATGGTGGTTGCTCCTCGTGTTCATCCCTGGAGCCGTTCGACCAGCTCGGCGGGGGTACCGACCTGGCTGAACAACGGCTCCACGTGCGCTTTCGTTCCCCGCAATGGCTCCATCATCGGTATCCGCCGCAACGGGTCCGAGCCTACGTCGAGGATCACGCTGTCCCAGTTCGCCGCGACGACGGAGTCGGGCCAGCGGGCGAGGCACTCGCCCCGGAAGTAGGCCCGGGTCGTCGCCGGCGGGACGGTCATCGCGTCGTGCACCGCTTCCTCGGAGACCATGCGCTCGACCTTGCCCGCCCGCACGAGGCGCTCGTAGAGCGAGCGGTCGGGCCGGACGTCGCTGTACTGGAGGTCGAGCAACGACAGCTTGGGGTCGGACCAGTCGAGGCCGTCACGGTCCATGTAGGCCCGGAAGAGCGACAGCTTGGTGACCCAGTCGAGCTGGCCGTCGAGCAGCATCGGGTCGCGCTCGAGGGCGCCGAGCACGGACTCCCAGCGGGCGAGCACCCCGCCGCCGACGTCCTCGCCGCCGCACGCGTCGAGGCCGGTCTCGTCGGCGTACTTCTGCGCGAGGCGCAGGAACTCCCATTGCAGCTCGAGCGCGGTGACGCTCCCACCGTCGAGCAGCTCGACGGTGGCGCGGCACCCGGGATCGTGCGACACCGTGCGCATCGCGTTGACCGGCCCGACGATCGACAGGTCCTTCGCGATGAAGCCGTCTTCGATCATCGCCAGCACGATGGCGGTGGTTCCCACCTTCAGGAACGTCGCAACCTCGCACAGGTTGGCGTCGCCCGCGATCACGTGCAGGCGCCGGTACCGCTGCGGATCGGCGTGGGGCTCGTCGCGGGTGTTGACGATGGGACGCTTGAGCGTGGTCTCGAGCCCGACCTCCTCCTCGAAGAAGTCGGCGCGCTGGCTGAGCTGGTAGTCGACCGCGGCTGCGCCGTTCTCGGACCCGACCTTGCCCGCACCGGTGAACACCTGGCGGCTCACGAACCACGGCAGCAGGTTGCGCACGAGCTGCGCGAACGGCAACGCGCGATCGACGAGGTAGTTCTCGTGCGTGCCGTAGGAGTTGCCCTTGCCGTCGGAGTTGTTCTTGTAGACGACGATCTCCTGGCCGGGCTCCACCAGGTGGCGCGCCGCGAGCATCGACCGGGCGAGGATGCGCTCCCCCGCCTTGTCGGCACAGACCAGCTCGAGCGCGTCCGAGCACTCGGGGGTGGAGTACTCGGGGTGCGCGTGGTCCACGTAGTACCGCGCCCCGTTGGTGAGCACCGTGTTCACGAGGTGGGTCTCGATCTCGGGTGGCAGGGCGCCGTCGCGGGCGAAGCCCCGGGCATCACGCCCGGGCGATTCGTCCTCGAAGTCCCAGCCCACCTTGTGGTGCTCGACGTAGCCGTTGATGAGCATCGACGACGCGAGCACGGGGTTGGGATCGGCCGCGCCGCGCAGCGTCACGCCGTACTCCGTCTCGATCCCGCACACCTTCGGGATGGCCACGGGATCAGCCTAGTTGGGGGCCGCGGCCCTCCTGCTCCACGAATCCGGCCATGAACGGTGCGGGCCGGCCGTGTCGGTACGATCCCCACGGTGGGACCGGCGGCGTCGCGGGCGCGAGCGGTGTTCGTGGACCCGAATCACGTCAACCTCCGCAAGGCGGCGCGCGCGGCCATCGTCGTGACCGCGGTGTTCGCCGCGGTCACGACCTGGGGCGACGATCCGGCGGCGCTGTTCGCGGCGTTCGGCTCGATCGCGGCGTTGGTGTTCGCCGACTTCGCGGGCCCGCTCGACGCGCGTCTGCGCGCCTACGCCGTGCTCCTCGTGGGCGGCGGGGTCCTGGTCGCGTTCGGGTCCGTGCTCGCCGACCACACCGCGCTGGCGGTCGGGGCGATGCTCGTGGTCGGCTTCGGGGTGACGTTCTCGGGCGCGCTCGGCGGGTACTACGCCGCCGGCGCCACCGCGTTGACCCTCGGGTTCGTGCTCTCGGTGATGTCGCCCGACGTCGACGCGAGCCTCCTGTCGCCGCGAGCTCGGCTGGTTCCTCGGCGTCGGGTGCTCTGCGGTCGCGGCCGTCACGCTCTGGCCGGTGCACCAGCGCCATCGGGTGCGGGCCGCCAGCGCCACGGCGCTCGACGCCTTCGCCGCCGCGTTGACCGCACCGGTCGCGACCCGGGACCTCGCGTCGGTGCAGCGTGCGGTGGATGCGCTCGAAGCGCGCACCGGAATCGTCTACCGGCCCGCCGGGAGCATGGCGCGCGACCGGGCGCTCGTCGCCCTCGTCGTCTCGGTGCGGCGGATCCCGCGCCTCCTCGACCTGCTCGACCACGCCGAGCGGTCGGCCGCGGCCGACACGCTCCCCGAGTACGCGCGTCTCGCCGAGCGTACGGCGGCGGCCGTCGCGGCATCGGCGCGGCTGCTCGGGGGCGATGACGCCACGGCGGTCGACCTCGACGCGGTCGTGCAGGCCCGGGCGGACCACACCGTGGCGCTCGAGCGCTGGGCAGCCGACGAGCTGGGCCGGGCCGGCGCCGAGCACGTCGTCGCGCGCTTCGACGCCGCCTTCCCGCTCCGCCGGGCATCGCTGCTCGCGCTCGAGCTCGCGAACCGGGCGGCCGAAGCGACCGGCGGCACCGTCGTCGCATCGGACCCGATGGGGATCCCCGACGTGGCCCACCCCGACCGTTCCTCGTGGGCCGTGCTCCGTGGTCACCTGAACGCGAGGTCCGTGCGGTTCCGCACGGCATGCCGAGCGGGGATCGGGCTGGCCGCGGCGGTGCTGGTCGCCAAGGGCATGTCGGTCGACCACACGTTCTGGGTCGTGCTCGGCACCCTCTCGGTCCTGCGGTCGAACACGCTCGGCACGGGCGCGACGGCGCTGCAGGCCCTGCTCGGCGCCTTCGTCGGGTTCGGCGTGGCGAGCGCGGTGATGCTCACCGTGGGGAGCGACCGAGCGCGTCCTCTGGGCGCTCCTGCCGATCGTCGTGTTCAGCTGCCGCGTTCACGCCCGGCACGGTGAACTTCGTCGTCGGGCAGGCGTCGTTCACCGTCTTCGTGGTGGTGCTCTTCAACCTGCTCGACCCGATCGGATGGCGCACCGGCCTCGTGCGGGTGCAGGACATCGCCATCGGCGCGGGGATCAGCGTCGTCGTCGGGGCGCTGGTCTGGCCCCGGGGCGCGAGCGGTGTGGCCCGCGCCGCGTTCGAGGACCTGCAACGGGCCGCTCGCCGCGACTTCGAGGTCGCGCTCCGGGTGACGCTGGCCGGTGAGGCTCCGGACGACGCCGCCGCCACCCAGGTCGCGGTCGCCCAGGCGCGCAGTCGCGCGGTGGCGGCGCTGGAGGACCTCGCGGTCGAGCACGGCGGCGGTCTCGTGGACCGCCGATCGTGGGACGGCCGCCTGGCGCGGGCCACGGTGCTGCGGATCGCAGCCGACGGCGTGCTCCGGACCGGCGCGCAGCACGCCCTCGACACGACCGGCTGCGGTGCGACCCGTCGCGCGCTGGAGCGAGACGGGGCATCGGTGATGGCCGCGACCGAGCATGAGGAGTCGCGCCGCGGCGCGACGACGTCCGAGGCTCGCGCCACCCTCGCCCCGTGTCTCAGCACGCACGCGGGCGACGGACTCGAACGCGTGCTCGGCCTGGTGTGGGTCCACGAGTGGATCACGCTCGTGGACGAGGTGACGACGGCTACAGGTACTGTCCCGTCGTGACGCGTTCGATCTGACGCCCGCCGTGGGGTTCCTCGCCCTCGGCGAGGATCGTGCGCACGAAGACGATGCGCTCGCCCTTCTTTCCGGAGATCTTGGCCCAGTCGTCGGGGTTCGTGGTGTTCGGCAGGTCCTCGTGCTCGCGGAATTCCTGACGGATGGAGTCGAGGAGGTCTTGCGTGCCGATGCCCTTGTCGCCGTTCTCGATCTGTCGCTTGATCGAAAGCTTCTTGGCGCGGCGCACGATGTTCTCGATCATCGCGCCCGAGGAGAAGTCCTTGAAGTAGAGGATCTCCTTGTCGGCGTTCTGGTACGTGACCTCGAGGAACCGGTTGGTGTCGTCGACCGCGTACATGCGGTCGACCGCGGCAGAGATCATCCCCTCGACGGCCTTCTCGGGCCCGCCGAACTTGCTCGTCTCGGCGTCACCGATGGGGAGGTTGGTGGTGAGGTACTGGCGGAAGATCTTCGCCGCGCTCTCCTCGTCGGGACGCTCGATCTTGATCTTCACGTCGAGGCGGCCCGGGCGCAGGATGGCGGGGTCGATGAGGTCTTCGCGATTCGACGCGCCGATCACGATCACGTTCTTCAGGCTCTCGACACCGTCGATCTCGGCGAGGAGCTGCGGCACGATCGTGCTCTCGATGTCGGAGGAGATCCCGGTGCCGCGGGTGCGGAAGAGGGAGTCCATCTCGTCGAAGAACACGATGACCGGGTAGCCCTCCTCCGACTTCTCCCGGGCCCGCTGGAAGATCAGCCGGATCTGGCGCTCGGTCTCCCCCACGTACTTGTTGAGGAGCTCGGGGCCCTTGATGTTGAGGAAGAAGGACCGCGCGCCGGTGTTGCCCGTCTTCTCGCTGACCCGCTGGGCGAGCGAGTTCGCCACCGCCTTGGCGATGAGCGTCTTGCCGCAGCCGGGGGGCCCGTAGAGGAGGATGCCCTTGGGCGGTTGCAGCTCGTGCTCGTGGAACAGCTCGGCGTGGAGATACGGCAGCTCGACCGCGTCCTTGATCTGCTCGATCTGCTCGTCGAGACCGCCGACGTCGTCGTAGGTGATGTCGGGGACCTCCTCGAGCACCAGCTCCTCGACCTCCGGGCGCGGGATGCGCTCCACGAGGAGGCCGGAACGACCGTCCATGAGGAGGTGGTCGCCGGCGCGCAGCTTCTCGCCGAGCAGGGGGGCGGCCAGCTCGCAGACGCGCTCCTCGTCGGCCCGGCCGACGATCAGGGCGCGGTCCTTGCCCTCGAGGAGCTCCTTGAGGACCACGACCTCGCCCGAGACGTCGGCGGACCGGGCCAGCACCACGTTGAGCGACTCGTTGAGCGCGACCTCCTGGCCGCGGCTCATGGTGTCGACGTCGACCTCGGGGTGCACCGAGACCCGCATCTTGCGGCCGGCGGTGAAGATGTCGACGGTGCCGTCGTCGTTGGTGCCCAGGAAGGTGCCGTACGCCGACGGCGGCATGGTCAGCTTCTCGACCTCCTCGCGCAGCGCGGCGATGTGCTCGCGGGCTTCGCGGAGGGTGGCGGAGAGCCGTTCGTTCTGCGAGACCGCCTGCTGCAGCTGGCCCTTGGTCTCGAGGATCTTCTCCTCGAGGGTGCGCACCCGCTTCGGGGCGTCCTGGAGGCGGCGCCGGAGGACGACGACCTCCTCCTCCAGACCCTTGAGCTGTCCCTGGAGGTCGCCCACCTGGCGTTCGTACTCGGCCAGACGACGGTCGTGCTCGGAAGCCATGGGTTCACCTCCCGGTGAGAGGAGTCGGTGTCAGGCGTCGGACACTACACCGGGGCTTGCCGACGATCGCGGCAGATTCGTGGACCGGGCCGTCTCGAATCGGCCGCCCGGCGTCCTCTCGTCGCCGGGTTGGACGGCACGGGCCAAGGCGGCCGGAGAATTTCCACCGGCTTGGCTTGAGAAATAGGTTCGCCGGAACTAGTGTGGTGTGCATCGGCGCTGCACGTCGCGGCGCCCGGTCGGAAGGAACCACTCGACGATGAAGGTCTGGATCGACCAAGACCTGTGCACCGGCGACGGCCTCTGCGAAGAGATCGCGCCCTCGGTGTTCACCCTTCTCGACGACGGTCTCGCGTACGTCAAGGAAGGCGACAAGGTCTTCAGCGACCCGGGTGGTGCCGACGGTCTCGCCAACGTGCCGGCGGGCATGGAAGAGGCGACCATCGAGTCCGCCGAAGAGTGCCCGGGCGAGTGCATCTTCATCGAGGTCGACTGACCCTCGCGGGCGCCCTCCGCGTGCGGCAGCACTATTCCGAGAGGCACTCCCCCGTGCCCGGCGCGGCCGGCGCCCTTCCCTCGACCACCGGTTCGAGCACCGCGTCGAGCTCGGTGCGGGTGAGCGCGTAGGCCGTGGTCTGGCGGCTGATGTCGTAGGCGAACATCACCCCGACGACCCGGCCTTCGGTGTCGACCACCGGGCCTCCGGAGTCGCCCGGTGCGGTGACCGCGGCGAGCACGAACACCTCGCGTTCGGTCGGCGCGGTCCGCGAGATGTTGGTGCCCCGAGCCAGGATCTGCTCGGCGATGCGTGCCGGAGCCTGGCGCAGCGCGCCGCCCCCGGGATGCCCGAACAGCGCGCCGCGGTCGTCGACGTGGCCGTCGCCCTCGGTGAGGGGCGGGAGGTCCAGGCCGGGTACCCGGAGCACCGCGAGGTCGCGGTCCGGGTCGAACGCGACCACGCTGGTGTCGAGCCGGCGACCGTCGGACGTCTCGATCCGCGTGCGGTTCTCGCCCGCGACCACGTGCGCGTTGGTGACCACCAGCCCGTCGGCGGCGACGAAGCCGCTGCCTTCCTGGATCCGATCGCACGCCTGGCCTTCCACCTTCACCGTCGAGGCGGCGACGCGTGCCGCGGCAGCCGCGGGGATGCCGTTGGCGGGTGGGTCACCCGCGTCGGGCGACGACAAGGTGTCGAACACCTCGGGGAACGACTGGTCGCCCACCAGCCGCCCGAGGGTCTCGGCCTCGGACGGCGGCTCCGGGGCGACGCGGTCGATGAAGCGGGCGACCGCGCTGTCGCGCACGGCGCGGGCCGTCCACCCGGGGGAACCTGCCAGCGCGGGGATCAACAGCCACATGATCATCAGCACGCCGCCGACGCCGACCAACGCGGCCCGCGATGCGGTCACCCCGCTTGAGCCCCGACCCGGCGCGGCGGCCCAGGCGTGCGTGCGCGGCGTTGCCGATCGTGTAGCCGACGGCCTGCGCGACGGTGGCGACGAGCACCACGAACCCGAGCGAGACCAGGAGCCGGGTACGCGGTGGTGAGCCGCGGAGCGCGTCGGCGACGTCGGGCACGAAGACCACCGCGAGGACCAGCCCCACCGCGAGGCCGCCCCACGACGTGACCCGGCGCACGAACCCCATGCGGTAGCCGACCCAGCCGGCGCCCGCGGCGACGGCGATGACGACGAGGTCGAGGAAGTTCACGCCCCCGGCGCGAGCAGCCGCGCGTGGGTCAGGAACCCGGTGTGGGCGACCATGCGGTGGTCGGGGCGCACCGACTGGCCGTCGACGTGCCACGTGCGCTGGAGCACCTCGAGCGACTCGATCATCCCGAACGCCGAGCCCGCGAGCTCCTCCTGCAGGCGCGCGACCTGACCGATGGTCGGCAGGTACGCGAGCAGGATGCCGCCCGGATGCAGCGCGGTCTCGGCGTGCTTGACCACCCGCCACGGCTCGGGGAGGTCGAGGAGGATGCGGTCGAGGTCGTCGAGGCCGATGCCGTCGTAGACGTCGCGGACCTCTACGTCCAGGGGGACGTCCTCGCCGAGGAAGCCCTCGACGTTGGTGCGGGCGCGCCGGGCGAAGTCGTCGCGGATCTCGTAGCCGGTGACGTGCCCGGTGCTGCCGACCGCACGCAACAGGGCGAGCGTGAGCGCGCCGGACCCGACCCCCGACTCGAGGACACGAGCCCCGGGGAAGATGTCGGCGAGGATCAGGATCGGGCCGAGGTCCTTCGGGTAGATCACCTGCGCGCCGCGCGGCATCTCGAGCACGTATTCGGCCAGGGTCGGGCGCACGGCGACGAGCCGCGCGTTCTTGGTGGTGCGCACGGTGACCCCGTCGGGCTCACCGATGATCTCGCCGTGGGCCAGCACGCCCGCGTGGGTGTGGAACTCGCCCCCCTCGGCCAGCGTGATCAGGTGCCGACGGCGTTTGGCGTCGACGAGGAGCACGCGGTCACCGGCGGCGAAGACGCGGGCCACGGCTACCTGACTTCCAGTTCGACGGGCGCGGAGGCGTGGGGCGGAGCCTCGAGGGCGCCGACCTGCACGCGCAGGCGGCAGAACGCGCAGACGTCGCCGGGGGTGGGCGCGCCGCAGAGGCTGCACGCTCCGAGGTCGTCGCGCTCGGTCTCGGCGTCGCCGGCGAAGCGCTCGTGCCCCCGCTCGATGAAGCCGAAGAGGAACGCCGCCTTGGAGCCGGGTGACCGGTCCTCGAGCGCGTTCAGGATCTCCTTGTACCCGAGGTGGCGGTTCCCGGCGGCCATCGGGCACTCCTCCACCTGGTAGTCGATCCCCCGGAGCACGCAGTAGGCGGCGGTCTCGCGCTCGCCGAGACGCACGAGCGGCTTCACCTTCCGGACGAAGCCGGGCGCGGCCGGCAGCACCGGGTGCTGGCGGCCGAGGTAGCCGGCGTCCCACCTGAGCACGTTGCCGAGGAGGACGGCCGCCTCGTCGTCGAGGTTGTGGCCGGTGGCGACGACGTCGTAGCCGTGTTCGATCGCCGCCGAGTTGAAGAGGTGGCGCTTCGAGAGGCCGCACGAACCGCACGGCGAGCGCCGGATCGCGGCGGCGGCATCGGGGATGCCGTAGCCGTAGTCGGCGGCGAGGTCGATCTCGACGAGCGGGCGCCCCAGCTGCTCGGCGAACCCGCGCGCGTAGCGACCGGAGACATCGGAGTAGTCGCCGATGCCGAGGCCGAGGTAGAGGCCGTCGGCCTGGTAGCCGAGGCGCACGAGGATCTCCCAGAGCGCCAGGGAGTCCTTGCCGCCCGACACCGCGACGAGCACTCGCTCCCCCGGCTCGAGCATCTCGTGCGAATGGATGGCCCGGCGCACCTGCTCGTCGCAGTGGTGCACGAAGTGGTCTCGACAGAATGCGGCGTTGTGCCGGCGCACGTCGATCACGGCCGGTCCCTTGCACACCCGGCACTTCATGCAGGGATCCCGGCGGTCGCCCCGCCCGAGATGACCGGGCGGATCTCCACTGCGGCGTCGTCGGTGAGCTTGGCGTCGTGGGTGACGAGTTCGTCGCCGACGATGACGAGGACGGACTCGGGGCTCATCTCCAAGCGGCGGAGCAGGGCCTGGACGGTGATCGGGCCCTCGACCTCGACCTCTCGTCTGGGGTTGCGGAGCACGACCTTCACGGGGTGAAGGCTACCGGCCTACCTGGTCCGGACGATCTCGCGTATTTCGAGCCCCTGGCCGGGCTTCAGCTTGATCCGCAGGATGTCCTCGCGCCGGCCGACGGCCATGTGCAACACGCGCAACGCGGTCGCGCCGGCGCCGGCGTAGAGCCATGCGCGCGATCCGCTGTGCACCCCGCGGCGCCAGCGCGATCGTCGCGAAGCGGGCGATGAGCCGCGCGCTCCAGCCTCTGCGCAGCACGCTGGCGGCCGACGCCGCGGCGCCGAGCGCGACCAGGGCGTCGCCCCGGCGACCGGACGCGGCCATCAGATGCGACGCACTTCGACGATCGTGCTCTTCTTGTGCCCGCGACGGCGTCCGAGCAGGAACGCGACGATGACGATCCCGACGCCGGCCACCACGAGGCCGGTCTTGGCGGCACCCTCCGCCACCTCGGTGGTGTCGTCGGCGACGCCGCGGATCTCCGCCAGCTTCGCCTCGATGTCGGCGCGCGTGACGGGCGCGTCGCCGGAAGGGCTGGGACTCATGTCGTTGCCTCGCTCTGCGAGGCCCGCTCCGTCGGCACTCCGCTCATCCGAACTCCTTCTCGGCCCGGCGCGCGGTTCGCGCCAGCCACACCAGTGCCCCACCGAGCAGCAGGGCGACGAACGTGATCAGGTACGGCACCCAGGACCAGTCGCCCGTGAAGGTGTCGCCCGTGTGGTCCTGCAGGAGCCTCAGCAGCGAGACGCCGAGGAAGAGCACCCCGAAGCCCATCAACAGGGACCCGAGCACGCCGAAGCCGATGTACCGGCCCAGCTTCTGCAGCGGGACGAGCGTCTGCTGCTTGAGGTAGGTGACGACCAGGTCGCGAAGCTCGAGGACGAGCTGCGGCAGCGGCGGCGGGCGATGGTGCGCGGCCGGTGGTGGCGACGCCGACGAGGCGGATGGGGTGGGGCCGGTCGGTGCCGGCTGCGTCGGTTCCATGAAGCTCCAGACCCTACTGCGGCGCGGGCACGAGGGCATCGACCGCGGGCGCGTCCGGGAACCTGCCCACGATCTCGCCGATGCGAACCCGGACCGCGCCACCCTCGGTCTCGGAGAAGTCGCCGTTGTCGAGGAAGGCGAAACGCAGGCGCCGATTGAGATCGAGGACACCGGTGAGGCCGCTCACGCCGTCGAGCGAGCCGGTCTTGCCGCGGAAATTGCCGACCAGCGCGCTCCCGAGGAACTGGTCGTAGAGCGTGCCGCTCTCGCCGGCGACGGGCAGGCCGTCGAACAACGTGGCCAGCTCCGGTCGGTCGGCGAGCGCGAGCGTCTGCACGAGCTCGTTGCACGTGACCCGGTTCCCCCGGTCGAGCCCCGAGCCGTCCTTGAGCGAGTCGGTCGCGACCGGTACGCCCAGCTCCCGCAGCTTGGCCGTGGTCGCGGCCACGCCCGCGGCGGTGCTGCCCACCTTCGCGGTGTGCACCCCGAGCTCCTTGGTGAGCATCTCGGCGGTCAGGTTGTCGCTCGACGAGAGCATCGACGCCACGATCGAGCGCAGGTTGGGCGACGTGACCTGGGCGAGCTGCACCCCGCCGGGGGGCGCGGTCCCGCCCTCGCCCGAGCCGACGGCGGTCGAGCCCACGTCGACACCACGGGACCGGAGCAGGCCGGCGAGCACGCTCGCGGCGTTGCCGGCCGGGTCGGCGACCGGTTCTTTGTGGCTCGCCGACCAGGTGCTGTAACCGTCGTCGACCGTGAGCGCGCCGACGGGCCCGATCTCGCCGTCGGTGCGGTAGGAGTCCTTCCACGTGGGGAGGTACCGCACGTCGTCGTAGCGGGAGTCGTCGCCCACGATCCCGCCGGGGACGCGCCGCACGCCTCCGGCGACGACCGCGTCGGCCAGTGCCTCCAGGCTGGTGGTGACGTCGGCGCGGGTCTTCCCCTGCGATTGCAGGAACGAGGCGTAGTCGCCGGTGGTCAACACCGGATCGCCCGCGCCCACCAGCCAGAGCTTGTCGACGGCGCCGTCGGCCGGCGCGGCGGGCGCCACCACCTTCGTCTGGTATGCGAAGTCGGGCCCGAGGATCGACAGCGCGGCCGCGGCCACCAGCAGCTTCTGCGTGGAGGCTCCGATGAGCGGCGTCTCAGGGTCGTGCGCGGCGATCGTGTGCGTGCCGCTGTCCACCACGAAGCAGGTGCCGGGGCCCGGCGCGGCCGTGTCGAGCGCGGCCTGGAGGTGTTGCGAGCCCACCGCGTCGGCGACCGGTTCGGGGACCCGGCGCACCGACCACAGCGGTGTGGTCGCGGCCGCGCCCGTGGGTGCCCCCGCGTGCGGGTCGTCGCCGGAGAACGCCACGACCAGCGCGACGACGGCCGCGAGCGCGAGCACACCCGCGACCACGCGACGCGTCCTGGCGCTCACGCAGCGTCCGCCCGCGCGCGGAAACGCGCGTAGCGCCAGAGGTGCTCGAGCGCGGTGACCGCCCGTGTCGCGGACCAGGCGCAGTACCGGCCACTCGCCCGCACGGCACGCGGGCCCGGGTTGTCGGGATCGGTCACGGCCAGCTCGGTGGCGAGGAGGATGGGCTTGCCGGTGGCGTCGGAGATCGCGGCGGCGACCTCCGCGTAGCGGGCGTCTTGGTGCTCGTGGAACTCCACGATCCGCTCGAGCCCGTGACCCGGGTAGAAGTCGCCACTGCGCATCATGCGGGCCTGGTTGGACTGGATCCCGAGGCCGAGGAAGATCACCGCGTCGACCGCCCGATGCCCGGCCACCAGCTCCAGGACGCCCGGCACGGTGTCGCGCGTCTCGGAGCCGGCCAGGTCGATCGGGTTGTTGCGGCTCCAGCGCGACGGCAGGATCGTGTCGAGGGCGGCGCGGAGGTCGTCGGGCAGCGCCGCCAGCGTGAGCCCCGAGCGGCCGATCGCGTCGGCGGTGGCGACGCCCCAGCCCCCCACCGTGGTGAGCACCACCACGTTCGGCCCGGCCGGCCGCGGCTGCGTGGCGAAGGTGGCAGCGGCCTCGAACGCCTCTTCGACCGTCGCGACCTGCGAGATGCCCGCTTGTCGGCACATGCCCGTGAACACCCGGGCGTCACTGGCCAGCGAGCCGGTGTGCGAAGCCGCGGCACGGCTGCCGCCCGCCGTGGTGCCCCCCTGGAGGACGACCAGGGGCTGACGCGCGGTGGTCCGGCGCGCCTGCTCGTAGAACGCGCGCCCGTCGCCGACCGACTCGACGTAGGCCAGGCTGACCGCCGTTGCGGGATCGTCGGCGAGGTATCCGAGGTAATCGGCAACGGTGACCGACGCCGCGTTGCCCGCCGAGACCGCGCGGCTCACCCCGACGCCGCTCTGGATCGACAGGTTGAGCAGGCTCGACACGAAGTTGCCCGACTGGCTCACGACCCCGATCCGGCCCGCGGGCGGGTACGGGGCGACGATCTGCGCGCACAGCGACGACGGGGTGGACACGACGCCCTGGCCGTTCGGCCCCGCGAGCACCATGCCGAGCTCGTCCGCCAGCGCGACCAGCTCGGCCTGGGCGCGCGCACCGTCCGGCCCGACCTCGCCGTAGCCGGCGGTGGCGACGAACGCGACGCGCACCCCCTTGCGCGCGCATGCCCGGAGCAGATCTGGGTTCGCGGCCTGGGGCGTGCAGACGAAGACGAGGTCGGCCTCGCCGTCGGGGAGCTCGTCGACCGAGGTCGCCACCGGCAACCCGAGCACCTCTCCCCCGTCGAGGCTCACGGGGAACACCCGCCCGGTGTAACCGCCGCGCAGGATGTTGTGCAGCGTGACGAAGCCGAACTTCCCGGGGTGCGCCGACGCGCCGGCGACGATCACGCCCCGCGGGTCGAACAGCGGGTCGAGCCGGCTCACCGCAGCTCCACGAGCGCGTCGACCGCGACGGGAACGCCGTCGGTGACGACGAGCGGGTTCAGGTCGACGGCGACGACGTCGGGTTCGGAGAGGGCCAGGCGAGAGAGCGCGAGCAGCACCGCACGCACCGCGTCGCGGTCGACGGCGGGCTCGCCGCGCACCGGTCCGAGCAGCGCCTGGCCGCGCAGCTCGTCGAGCATGTCGTCGGCGTCGGCGCCGGAGAGCGGCACGAGGCGGAACGAGACGTCACCGAGCGCCTCGGTGAGCACACCACCGATGCCGAGCATCACGCACGGCCCGAACTGGGCGTCGCGGTGGACACCCGCGATCAGCTCACGCGTGCCCGAGACCATGGGCGCGACGACGAGGTCGACCGCGCCGTCGTCGGGACGGGCGGCGGCGATGAGCTCGTGTGCCGCGGTGCGCACCGCGTCCGCGCCGGCGAGCCCGAGGCGCACCAGCCCGCGTTCGGTCTTGTGCGCGATCGCCGTGCCGTGGAGCTTCACGACCACGGGGTACCCGTACGCCTCGGCGGCGACGACTGCGGCATCGGCGTCGGCGGCGCGCGTCTCGTCGACGACGTGGACGCCGTACCGGGCGACCAGCTGGATCGAGTCGCGCTCGGAGAGCGACGAACCCGCTCGATGGTCGACGTCGTCCCGTCGTCCCGCGTCGGGCGACGACTCCCTTCCATCGTGCATCAGACGGCGGTCTCGCGATCGCCCCAGAATTCGTCGCGCAGCACGCGCTTGAGCAGCTTGCCGGACTCGGTGCGCGGGAGCTCGGCGCGCAGCTCGTAGTCGCGCGGTCGCTTGTACCCGCCGACACGCGCCTCGACGAACTCGCGCAGCTCGTCGAGATCGAGCTCGGCGTCGTTGCGGGGTTGCACGATCGCGTGCACCCGCTCGCCCCACTCGTCGTCGGGGACGCCGAGCACGGCGACGTCGAGGACGGCGGGGTGCTCGTGGATCACGGCTTCGATCTCCGCCGGGTAGATGTTGACCCCGCCCGAGATGATCATGTCCTTCTTGCGGTCGCAGATGAAGAGGTACCCCTCGTCGTCGAGGTAGGCGACGTCGCCCACCGATTTCCAGTCGGCCCCGTGCTCGGCCAGTCGCTCGTCGGTGTGGTGGTAGCCGTCCATCTCGAGGGTGGTCCGGATGAAGAGCTCCCCCGGCTCACCGGTCGGGGCCTCGCCGCCGTCGTCGCGCACGATGCGCACCTCGATCGGTCCGTAGGTCTTCCCGCACGACCCCGGCTTCCGCAGCTGGTCCTCGGGCGCCAGGACCGTCACGACGCCCAGCTCGGTGGAGCCGTAGACCTCGTACAGGAAGCCGTCGCCCAGCTTGGCGATGAGCTCCTGCTTGAGGGCGTAGGGCACGGGCGCGGCGTTGGCGATGAGCGTGCGCATCGACGAGAGGTCGGCGCGCGCGAGCTCACCCGGTGGGAGCGCGACGATGCGCTTCAGCTGCGTCGGCGCGGTGAACGTGTCCGTGACGCGGTGTTCCTTGACCAGCCGCAGCCAGGCGGCAGGGTCGAACTTCCGCAGCACGATGATCGTGCCACCGAGCGCGTGCGCGAACGACGCGAACGACAACGGACCCGAGTGGTAGAGCGGGCCGGTCGTGATGTGCACCGGATGGGGCGCGAGGAGGTTCAGTCGCTCGAGCAGCGCACCGACCGCGCCGGCGTCGGCGCCGGTGCGCATGGCCCCCTTGGGCCGACCGGTCGTCCCCGACGTGTAGATCATGGTCGCGCCGGTCGAGCTGGTGGCCCCGCCGACATCCGTGTCGGGCGGCGTGTCGGGCTGCGCCGCGAGGAGGTCGTCCCACCCGGTGCAGCCGGTCGGTACGTCGCCCCCGAAGACGAGGACGCCCCGAACCTTGGGCAGCTGGTCGAGCACCGACGCGATCGCGGGCGCCTGCTCGGCGTCGGTCACGACGACGGTGGCGTCGGAGTTGTCGATGACGAACTGCATCTCGCTCGCGTTGAACCGGTACGACACCGGAACCGCGGTGAGCGCGGCCTTGCGCCCGGCGTGGATGGTCGTCACGACCTCGAGCGAATTCGGCCCGCACCACGCGATCCGGTCGCCGGATTCGGCACCGAGCGCAGCGAGCGCGTGGGCCAATCGGTTGGCGAGCGCCTCGAGCTCGGTGTAGCTGGTGGCGGAGGGATGACCGCCGCCCGCGGCGTCGACGATGACCGCCGCTCGTGCCCCGTCGGCCTGCGCGTGCTGCGTCAAGAGGTCCATGAACGGTCGGTAGCCTACCGCCATGACCCGACCGCTTCTGGCGCGCGACGACGCGCTCGAGGTGTCCGTGGTGATGCCTGCGCACAACGAGGAAGGCCTGATCGACACGACGCTCGACGAGGTCACGGAGGCCCTGCGGAGCCGTGACCTGCGCTTCGAGGTGCTGGTGGTGGAGAACGGCTCGACCGACGCGACCCTGGCCGACGCCCGGGCCGTCGCCGGCGAAGACAGCACGATCGTGGTGCTGACCCGCCCCAAGGCCGACTACGGCGAATCGATGCGGGCAGGGATCCTCGCCTCCACCGGCGAGGTGGTCGTCGTGTTCGACGTCGACTACTACGACGCCGCGTTCCTCGATCGCGTGCTCCCCGCGTTGACCACGGCGGGTGGGCCGGCCATCGTCGTCGGCTCGAAACGGGCACCGGGGACGACCGACGCCCGCCCGTGGCCCCGGCGGGCCATCACCGCGGGGTTCGCCACCCTGCTCCGGTTCGGCTTCGGGCTCGGCGTGTCGGACACACACGGCATGAAGGCGATGCGACGCGAGCTCGTCACGCCGATCGCCGAGCGCTGCCGCAACGGCACCGATCTCTTCGACACCGAGCTGGTGCTGCGCGCCGACCGCGCCGGCCTGGTGGTCACCGAGGTGCCGGTGACGGTCGAGGAGCGCCGGCCCTCGCGCACCCCGATCGCGCGCCGCATCGCCCGCACTTTGGTGGGGCTCGTGCGCCTGCGCGTGCAGCTCTGGCGCGACCACGGATCCTGAGCGACGCAGCCGACCCGTGGCCCCTGGCACGGGACCGCGGCGCCGATCGCCCGGTTGCGGAGTGCCGCCGTACGATTCGGAGATGGACCCACGGTTCGCGGCAGGGCTCTCCGAGCATCCGGTCGCTTCCCATGCCGTGGGCGAGGTGGCCGGCGCGATCATCGAGGCCTTCGAGGGCGCCGATCCCGATCTCGTCGTGTGCTTCGCGTCGCCGCACTTCGTGGGTGCGATGGACGACCTCGCGTTCGCGCTCGGCAACCTCCTCGGGCCGAAGGTGCTCCTCGGGGCGACGGCGGTGTCCGTCATCGGCGGGGCGCACGAGGTGGAAGAGGGTCCCGCGCTGTCGGTGTTCGCCGCCTCCTTCCCCGGTGTTCGCCTCACGCCGGTCGCCCTCGGCGTCGAGCGCAAGCCCGACGGCGCGACGGTCACCGGGTGGCCCGAGCTCGATCACGAGCCGTCGACGCTGCTGCTCCTCGCCGATCCCTTCAGCTTCCCGATCGACGGGTTCCTCCACCAGCTCGACCGCGCCCACCGCGCGACGGGCGACGCCCCGGCCCTCCAGGTGATCGGCGGCGCGGCGTCGGCGGCGCGCGGCCCGGGCGGGAACCGTCTGGTGCTCGACACCGCGGTCACCACGTCGGGCGCGGTCGGGGTCTTCCTCGACGGCGTCGACGTGCGCACCGTCGTCTCGCAGGGGTGCCGGCCGGTCGGCAACCCCTTCGTGATCACGCGTGGTGAGCGCAACCGGCTGGAGGAGCTGGCGGGCAAGTCGGCGCTCGACCGCCTCCAGGAGTGCGCGGCGACGGCGACCGAGGAGGACCGCGCGTTGATGCGGGCGGGACTGCACCTCGGTGTGGTGGTCGACGAGCACAACGTCGAATTCGCCCGCGGCGACTTCCTCGTGCGCAACGTGCTCGGCGGCGACCAGGCGTCGGGGGCGCTGGTGGTCGGCGACGAGATCGCGGTCGGCCAGACCGTCCAGTTCCACGTACGCGACGCCGCCGCGGCCGACGAGGACCTCCGCGAGATGCTGAGCGGCGTCGAGGCGTCGGCCGCGCTGGTGTTCACGTGCAATGGTCGTGGCCGGCACCTCTTCGGTGTGCCCGACCACGACGCGGGTGTGGTCGAGCAGCTCCTCGGTCCGTTGCCCGTCGCGGGAGCGTTCTGCGCCGGGGAGATCGGCCCGGTCGGCGGCCGGAACTTCCTGCACGGCTTCACCGCGAGCATCGCGTTGTTCTGAGCACTCGCTCACACGCGGCTCACGAAGGTGCGCTGGAGTGGGATCATGAGAAGCACTCGGTCCCCCGTCCCCGCCGGACCCGAGCGCGCGGTCGCGTACGAGTCCATCCCCGGCATCGACCCGGACCTGCTGAGTCTCGACGTGTTCCCGCCGCCGCACGGATGCCCCGCCCCCGTGGTGATCTGGGTCCACGGTGGTCGGTGGCGAATCGGCGACAAGCGCAACCAGCTCTCCGACAGGATCCGCCTGTTCAACGGCGCCGGCTACGCGCTCGTGAGCGTCAACTACCGCCTGACCGACCCGTCGAGCTCCTCGCCCGTGCGGTACCCGTCACACGACGAGGACGTGGCCGCGGCCGTCGCGTGGGTCCACGCCCACATCGGCGTCGCTCGACACCGAGGGGTACGACGTCGCGAGGATTGCGGGGACGGGGAACCCGATCTACCGCGCCGCCGAGACGTTCGCGCGGCGCCTCCGCGACGCGGGGGTCTCCGTCACCATGGTCGACGCCGCCACCCTGACCCACAGCGAGGTGAACTCCGAGATCGGCGCGGCCGGCGGCACCGTGATCACGGCGCCGTTGTCGACGTTCCTCGCGAGCTGTCTCCGCCCGAGGCCGTAGGCTTCGGGCGGTCCGATCGGGGATCGGGCGTGGGAACACGCGGACTGACCGGTACGGGGACGGAGAGGGCGCAATGGCGACGACCGAGATCGACACCCGGGACATCGAGCAGCGCGGCATCAACGTGATCCGTGGCCTGTCCATGGACGCGGTGCAGGCGGCGAACTCGGGGCACCCGGGCACACCCATGGCCCTGGCGCCGCTGGCCCACGTCTTGTGGACCCGGATCATGAAGTACGACGCTGCCGCCCCGGACTGGCCCGACCGCGACCGTTTCGTGCTGTCGAACGGGCACGCGTCGATGCTCCTCTACTCGTTCCTCTACCTCACCGGGTTCGGGCTGACCCTCGACGACCTGAAGGACTTCCGCCAGTGGGGCGCGAAGACCGCGGGGCACCCGGAGTACCGCCACGCGGCCGGCATCGAGGTCACCACCGGTCCGCTCGGCCAGGGGTTCGCCAACGGCGTCGGCATCGCGCTGGCCGAGGCCAACCTCCGCGCCCGCTTCGGTCAGGAGGTGATCGACCACCACGTCTTCGCCTTCTGCGGCGACGGCGACCTGGAGGAGGGCGTGAGCCACGAGGCGGCGTCGATCGCCGGTCACCTCGGCCTCGGCCGCCTCGTCTACGTCTACGACGACAACCACATCTCGATCGACGGCCCCACCGAGCTGTCGTACAGCGACGACGTCCCCGACCGTTTCACGGGCTACGGCTGGCACGTCGTGCAGCTCGGTGAGGTCGCCAACGACCTCGACGCGCTCGAGGCCGGCCTCCGGGAGGCCATGGCCGAGACCGGGCGCCCGAGCCTGGTGATCGTGCGCAGCCACATCGGTTACCCGTCGCCCCGGTACACCGACACCGCCAAGGCCCACGGCAGCCCGCTCGGCGCCGACGAGGTCACCGCGGTGAAGGCGATCCTGGATCTCCCCGAGGAGGAGTTCTTCGTCCCCGCCGACGTCCTCGCAGTACTACCGCGTGATGGGCGCGCGCGGCGTGCCGCGTCGCGCGAGGAGTGGGAGCAGCGCCGCGTCGCGTTCTCGGCCACCGAGACCGGCCTCGCCGCCGAGTTCGACGCCTGTCTCGAGCAGCGCGGCCTCCCCGGCTGGGAGGCGAAGCTGCCGACGTGGAACGCGGGCGAGGACGTCGCCACCCGCAAGGCCTGCACCGCGATCGTCAACGCGATCGTCGACGTCGTGCCCGGGCTCCTCTGCGGTGGCGCCGACCTCACCGAGAACACCGGGATGGAGCTCGAAGGACGCCACCCCGATCGCCACCCACCAGTTCGGCGGGCGCCAGATCCACTGGGGCATCCGCGAGCACGGCATGGCCTCGGTGATGAACGGGATGGCGGTGAGCGGCACGCTCCCGGCGGGCGGCACGTTCTTCGTCTTCAGCGACTACATGCGAGGCGGCGTCCGCCTCGCCGCGCTCTCGCAGTACAAGACCGCCTTCGTCTGGACCCACGACTCCGTCGGGCTCGGCGAGGACGGCCCCACCCACCAGCCCGTGGAGCACCTGGCATCGCTGCGGGCGATGCCCGGGTTGCGCCTGATCCGCCCGGCCGATGCCAACGAGGTGAGCCAGGCCTGGCGGGTGCACGTCGACGGCGAGGGCCCGACCGCGCTCGTCCTCACCCGCCAGGCGGTCCCGGTGCTGGCGGCGACGGCCGAGCGGGCGCCCGCGGGCGTCCCCCGCGGTGCGTACGCGCTGGTCGACGAGGCCGGCGACGGTCTCGACCTCGTGCTGGTGGCGACGGGGTCCGAGGTGTCGCTCTGCGTGGAGGCGCTCGACCTGCTCGACGACCTGTCGGTCCGCGTGGTGTCGATGCCCTCCTGGGACCTGTTCGCAGCGCAGCCCGACGACTACCGCGAACGGGTGCTCCCCGCTGGTGTGCCCACCCTCGCGGTCGAGGCGGGCGCCTCCTTCGGGTGGGAGCGTTACGCCGACGACGTGGTGGGTATCGATCACTTCGGCGCGTCGGCCCCCGGCCCGCGGGTGCTGGCCGAATTCGGCTTCACGCCCGAGAACGTCGCGGCGCGTGCACGCGCGCTCTTGTCAGAACGGAGATCGCTCATGAGTGCCATCGCCCGGCTCAACGACTTCGGGCAGAGCCCGTGGTACGACAACCTGGCGCGCCCGCTGCTCACCGGCGGCGGTCTGGCCGCCCTCGTGCGCGACGACGGGATCCGCGGCGTCACGTCGAACCCCACCATCCTCGACAAGGCGATCGGCGCGGGCGACGGCTACGACGAAGCGCTCGCCGACTGCGCGAAGCAGGGGCTGTCGATCGAGGACACGTACTGGTCCGTCGTGCTCGACGACATCGTGGCGGCCACCGACGTGCTGCGCCCGGTGTTCGACGCGCACGACGGGGGCGACGGCTTCGTGTCCGTCGAGGTCGCGCCCACCCTGGCCCACGACACCGACGGCACCATCGCCGCCGCCCGGTCGCTCCACGAACGGGTGGGCCGGCCCAACGTGATGATCAAGATCCCCGGGACGCTCGAAGGCATCCCCGCGATCGAGGAGACCATCGCGGCCGGCATCACCGTCAACGTCACGCTGATCTTCTCGCTCGACCGTCACGCCAAGGTGATCGAGGCGTACCTCGCCGGTCTCGAGCGACTCGCCGCCGCCGGTGGCGACCTCTCCACGGTGGCGTCGGTGGCGTCGTTCTTCGTCAGCCGGGTCGACACCGAGACCGACCGGCGCCTGCCCGACGACAGCCCGCTGCGCGGGCAGGCCGCGGTCGCCAACGCCAAGCTCGCCTACGAGCTGTTCCGTCAGCAGTTCTCGGGCCCCCGCTGGGAGGCGCTGGCCGCGCAGGGCGCCCGCCTGCAGCGCCCGCTGTGGGCGTCGACGTCCACGAAGAACCCCGCCTACCCTTCCACCCTCTACGTCGACGACCTGATCGGTCCCGATACGGTCAACACGCTCGCTCCGGCGTCGATCGAGGCGCTGCAGGCAGGTGAGGGCGACCAGCGTCCCGGCACCGTCACCGAGGGCGTGAGCGACGCCCACCGGCTCATGGCCGACCTCGCGGCCGCCGGCATCGACTTCGACGACGTGACCGACGTGCTCGAGCGCGAGGGCGTCGACTCCTTCGCGGCGTCGTTCACCGACGCCTTCGGCACCATCGAGAAGCGCCGGGCCGAAGTCACGTCGTAGCGCGATCCGCCACCGCGAGGGCGGCGCGGAGGTGCTCGGCCAGCTCGGCGGGCGGGACCCGCGCGTTGAGCCCGCTGGTGCTGGGCATCACGTAGGCCGGCCGTCCGCCAACGTCCTGGGGCTGCACGCCCGGCGCCGCTTTCCGGTCGACCGCGGCGCGCCACCCGGCCAGTCCGACGAAGCACACCGCCCCGGGCCGGAGCCACTCCGCGAGACGCTCGACCCGCGCGAGGCCCGCGCGGTACTCGTCGCGGGTCAGCGCGTCGGCGCGCGGCGTGGCCCGCTTGACGAGGTCGGTCATGCCGATCCCGTGCGCGGTGAGCGCATCGCGCGCGGTCCCGATCCCGGGACACCGACCCCGCCGCGATCGCCGCGGGCCAGAACCGGTTGCCCGGGCGGGCGAACCCCACGCCGGCGTCGGCGGCGTGCAGGCTGGGGTTGAGCCCGCACACGAGGAGGCGCATTCCCGGCCCCACCGTGTCGGGGAGCGTGCGGGCGCGTGTGATCCGGGCCTCGAGCCAGAAGCCGTCGCCCGGGTCGACCGCGCACGCGTCGACGTCGAATCCCGCGCCCACCAACACGTCGGTCAACGCGTCGACCGCCCACGCCGAGAAGTAGCGCCCGGGGAAGTCGTCGTCGGCGAGGCGACCGCTGCGCTCCCCCGCGCGGAGCACGAGGTGCGCGGGCGCGCCGACGCGCAGCGCCCGGTGGAGCTCGGCCAGGGCCCACGGCAGGCGCTCGTTCGGGACGTGCAGGTAGCTGGCCCTCGCCCAGCCGGCGGCCAGGGCGCCCCGGCGGAACGGCAGCGCCTCGAGGTCGCCCTGCACCGGCCACGCGTCGGGGGCCTCCTCACGGGCGAGACGGACCATGGCGAGGGCGGCGTCGAGGGCGACCGCCGGGCGGGGCAGGGAGGCCAGGTGCAGCCCGGCCCCGCACCCGAGGTCGGCGGTGACGCCGTGCGCAGGGACGGCGGCGGCGAGCGGCGCGCGCCTGGTCGAGGAAGCGGGGCCGGCGGCGGTCTCGCCACTCCGAGGCTCGCTGCTCGTACACCGCGACCGTGCCCGGTTCCATGTCCGTATCATGGCCGCGTGCACGGGGACCTCCAGATCGTCGACGACGTACCCGCCGCGTTCGCGGCCCTGGTCGAGCGCGAGGCGCCGAGCTCGGTCGCGCTCTCCGGTGGTGGAACCGCCCGCCACGCGTACGAAGCGCTCGCCGGCGCCGACCTGGCCTGGACCGGCATCGAGGTGTACTTCGGCGACGAGCGCTGGGTCCCCGTCGACGACCCGGAATCGAACGAGGGCATGGCCCGCGCCGCGCTCCTCGACCGGGTGCAGCCGGCCGCGGTCCACTCCCTCCGGAACGCGGGCGCCACCATCGAGGCGGCCGCGGCCGCCTACGACGAGCGGATCGCGGCCGCGCCCCCGATCGACGTCGTGCACCTCGGGCTCGGGCCCGACGGTCACACCGCGTCGCTGTTCCCCGGAACGGCGGCCCTCGACGTCGTCGACCGGCTGGTGATCCCCAACGGCGACGACCTGCATCCGCACCCTCGCCTGACGTTCACGTTTCCCGCGTCGGCGCGGGCGCGCCTGGTCGTGTTCACCGTGGCGGGCCAGGGGAAGCGCGACGCGCTCGCGCGGGTCCGCGCCGGTGGGGACCTGCCCGCGGGCCGGGTCGATGGCGAACGGGTCGTCTGGCTCGTCGACGCCGCCGCGGTCGGCTGAAGGCACAGGAGGAGCCGGAATGGAAGTGTGGGAGCTGGTCGCGGCGAAGAGCATCCGCGACTGCATCGCCCGCTACAACGCCAACGGCGACAGCGGTCGCATCGACGAGATGGTGAGCGTGTTCGCGCCGGACGGCGTCATGGAGACCGGCCACGGCCGGTACGAGGGCCGCGACGCGATCCACGCGTTCATGTCGGACGTGGCGACGCGCGGGCGCACCGAGGTGCCCGCCGATGTCGATCCCGCGCTGTCTGCTCACCCCGACCGAGGAATGGGTGGCGCGTGGCAACGTCCCGTTCATCCGGCACTTCACCGCCACCACGCAGATCGACGTCCTCAGCGAGACCGAGGCGCGTGCGCGGTCCGTACTACCTGTTCATCACCGTGCACGGGCTCGACCACTGGGGTCGGTACCTCGACGAGTTCGCGCCGGTCGACGGTCGCTGGCTCATCACCCACCGGCGCGAGATGACCGACGCCGCGTACGCGGGCGGCTGGGGGGCCCGCGGCGCCGGTGAAGGGGGCGACGGGATCGTGACCCGACCGCTGCCGTTCTGAGGCGAGTCGGCGGTTCACCGGCGGCGGGTAGCCTCCCTCGCATGGCCGCACCCGTCGCCACGACCGGCGATCCGCAGGCACTGCTCGACGTTCCCACCGCGGCCCTCATGGCCGAGGCCGCCGCGCTCCGCGACGCTGCGCACGGCGCGCGTGTCACCTTCTCGCCGAAGGTGTTCATCCCGCTCACCATGCTGTGCCGCGACCGGTGCGGCTACTGCACGTTCGCCAAGCCGCCCGCGGACCTCTGGCGCCGTTCCTCGAGCTCGACGACGTGCTGGCCATCGCCCGCCGGGGCGCCGCGTTCGGCTGCCACGAGGCGCTGTTCACGCTGGGCGAGGCCCCCGAGGCGCGCTACCCGGCGGCCGCCGAGTGGCTGGCCGCCCGACGGCTACGCGTCGACCGTCGACTACCTCGTGGCCGCCTGCGCCGCGGTGCTCGCCGAGACCGGCCTGCTCCCCCACGCCAACGCCGGCGCGCTCGACCGGCGCCGAGCTGGCACGGCTCCGGGCGGTGTCCCCCTCGCAGGGGATGATGATCGAGACCCTCGCCGCGCGCCTCGGCGAGCCGGGCGGCCCCCACGCCGGCGCCCCCGACAAGACACCGGCCCGGCGCCTGGCGACCCTCGAAGCGGCGGGGCAAGGCCGCGTGCCGTTCACCACCGGCATCCTCGTCGGCATCGGCGAGACCCGGGCCGAACGGCTCGAGGCGCTGGCCGCCATCCGCGACGCGCACGCCCGCCACGGCCACGTGCAGGAGGTGATCGTCCAGAACTTCCTGCCCAAGGCGGGCACGGCGATGTGGAAGGCGCCCGACGTGCGACGCCGACGAGTTCCTCTGGACCATCGCCGCCGCCCGCGTCGTGCTCGGCGCCGACATGCACCTCCAGGCGCCGCCGAACCTCTCCGACCCGGCCGACCTCGCCGCGCTGGTCGACGCCGGCATCGACGACTGGGGCGGGGTCTCCCCGGTGACCCCGGATCACGTGAACCCGGAGCGGCCCTGGCCCGACCTCGAGCTGCTGCGCGCCGCGACCGAGGCCGCCGGGAAGTCGCTCGCGCCGCGCCTCACCGTCTACCCGGAGTACGTGCGCGACCGGAGACCGGTGGCTCCACGACGACGTGCGCTTCGCGGTGTCGCTGCGCGTCCGACTCTCGAAGGTCTCGCCCGCGACGACGACTGGGCCGCCGGCGGTGCACGTCGCCACCCGCGCTGATCCCGGCGACGCCGCCTCCGGGCTGGCCGGCGCGTGCGCGTACGCCCGTCGGCGAGGTGCTCGACGGCGTGCTCGCCGGCGAGGAGGTCGGCGTCGACGAGATCGTCACGCTGCTCGGCGCGCGCGGCCCCGACTTCGCCGCGGTCGCCGCGGTCGCCGACGAGCTGCGGCTCGACGCGGTCGGCGACGCCGTCACGTTCGTCCGCAACCGCAACATCAACTACACGAACGTGTGCACGTTCAAGTGCAGGTTCTGCGCGTTCTCGAAGGGCCCGCTGTCGCTGAACCTGCGGGGTACGCCGTACCTGCTCGACTCGAGGAGATCCAGCGGCGGGTGGCTCGAGGCGGTCGACTGCGGCGCCACCGAGGTGTGCCTGCAGGGCGGCATCCACCCGAGCTTCGACGGCGAACTACTACCTCGTCGGTCGCGCGGGCGGTGAAGGCGGTCGCGCCGCGACATCCACGTGCACGGCTTCACCGCGCTCGAGGTCACCGAAGGGCGCGCGGCGGCTCGACATGCCCCTGCGCGACTACCTGGTCCTGGCCAAGGACGCCGGTCTCGCGACGCTCCCCGGCACCGCGGCGGAGATCCTCGACGACGAGGTCCGGGCCGTCATCTGCCCCGACAAGATCGACACCGAGGAGTGGCTCGACGCCCACCGCACCGCGCACTCGGTCGGGCCTGCGTTCCAACGTCACGATCATGTTCGGCAGCGTCGAGCGGCCCGAGCACGTCGCCCGCCACCTCGTGCGCACGCGCGCCGCTGCAGCAGGAGACCGGCGGCTTCACCGAGTTCGTGCCGCTGCCGTTCGTGCACATGGCAACGCCGATCTTCCTCCAGCGCAAGGCCCGCAAGGGCCCGACGATGCGCGAGGTGCTCCTCATGCACGCGGTGGGGCGCATCGCCTACCGCGGCTGGATCGACAACGTGCAGGTGTCGTGGGTGAAGACCGGCGTCCGCGGCGCGCAGCAGGCGCTCGCAGGCCGGCTGCAACGACCTCGGCGGCACGCTCATGGACGAGAACATCTCGCGGGCTGCGGGGGCGAGCCACGGCCAGGAGCTCGACGAGTCGGAGCTGCAGGCCATCGTGGAACCGCTCGGTCGCCCCCTCGAGCAGCGCACCACGCTCTACGGGCGCACCCGGACCGAAGGACGACGCCTCCGCCCGCCGCCCGAAGCGGTGGAGGCCGACCGCATCGCCGCGGCGGTGACGTCGGTGCCGGTCACCCTCGGTGGCGTGCGCAGCTCGGCGCCGGCATCGTGAGCGGCGAACGGCTCGACGTCGTCGGGATCGGCAACGCGCTGGTCGACGTGCTCAGCAACGAGTCGCACGAGTTCGTCGTCGCGCAGGCGCTGTCCCCCGGGGCGATGACCCTCATCGACACCCAGCGCGCCGAGCAGCTGTACGCGGCGATGGGGCCGGCGGTCGAGATCTCGGGAGGATCGGCGGCCAACACGCTCGTCGGGGTCACGTCCCTGGGTGGGAGCGCGGCGTTCGTGGGCCGCGTCGCCGACGACCAGCTCGGCGCCGTGTTCGGCCACGACATCCGGGCCGCCGGCGTCGAGTTCCTGGCCAAGCCCGCCGCGGGAGGCGAGCCCAGCGGACGCTGCCTCATCATCGTGACGCCCGACGCGGAGCGCACGATGAACACCTACCTCGGTGCGTCGGCCCAGCTCGGTCCGGCGGACGTGGACCGCGAGCTCGTGGCCCGCGCCCAGGTCCTCTACCTCGAGGGCTACCTGTGGGACGAGCCCGATGCCAAGTCGGCCTACCGGCTCGCGGCCCGTACCGCGCACGACGCGGGAAGCCGGGTGGCGTTCACGTTGTCCGACTCGTTCTGCGTCGAGCGCCACCGGTCGGAGTTCCTCGAGCTCGTGGAGTCCGAGGTCGACGTGCTCTTCGCCAACGAGGACGAGATCATGTCGCTCTACGAGGTCGAGCGCTTCGACGACGCGCTCCAGCGGGTGCAGCACCACTGCGAGATCGCCGCGCTCACGCGGAGCGAGAAGGGCGCGGTCGTCGTCACCCGCGACGAGGTCCACGTCGTCGACGCCCATCCGGTGCCGGCAGTGGTCGACACCACCGGCGCCGGCGACCAGTTCGCCGCCGGGTTCCTCTTCGGGCTCACCCACGGGTACCACCTGGGCACCGCCGCCCGCCTCGGCGCGCTCGCCGCCGCCGAGGTGATCGCCCACATGGGCGCACGTCCCGAGGTGTCGCTCGCCGAGTTGGCCGGGCCGTTGCTCGCCCGTTCGGAACGCGCCGGTTGAACGGCCGCAGGTGAAGCTTCCCCGGTACCGCACCGGCGACGACGCGCTCGACGACGAGGTCGCCGCGCTCGTCGAACGGTTCAGCGGTCCCGGCGACGCCGACCTCATCTTCGAGCTGGTCGCGTCGGCGCTGCGCCTCGCCCGCGACAACGCCGACCGCGGTGACCTCAAGATCGCCAACGCCGCGCTCAAGGAGATGCGGCACGCGTTCCAGGTGTTCTCGCCCTACCGCGCCGCCCGCAAGGTGGCGATCTTCGGCTCCGCCCGCACGCAGCCCGAGGACCCGCTCTACGTCCAGACGCGCGAGCTGGCGTCGGCGATGGCCGCGCTCGACTGGATGGTCGTGACCGGCGCCGGGCCCGGGATCATGGAAGCCGGGATCGAGGGCGCGGGTGCCGACAACGCGTTCGGCGTGAGCATCCAGCTGCCGTTCGAGACGACGACCAGCCAGTTCATCGCCGACGACCCGAAGCTCATGAACTTCCGGTACTTCTTCACCCGGAAGCTCGAGTTCATCAAGGAGTCCGACGCGTTCGTGCTGCTCCCCGGGGGCTACGGCACCCTCGACGAGGCCTTCGAGCTGCTCACCCTCCTGCAGACGGGGAAGGCCCAGCCCGCGCCCGTCATCATGCTCGACGTGCCCGGCGGCACCTACTGGCAGCACTGGGGCACCTTCATCGATCGCGAGCTCGAAGGACCCGGGTACGTGTCCCCGGAGGACGACAACCTGTTCTGCGTGACCGACAGCATCGGGACCGCGGTCGACGAGATCCTCGGCTTCTACTCGAACTACCACTCGCAGCGGTTCGTGAAGGGGCGGCTGGTGTTGCGCCTCCGACGCGCGCCGTCGGCCGACGAGCTGGCCGCGCTCAACCGTGACTTCGCCGACATCATCGTGCGCGGCGAGATCGAGGTGATGGCCGCGACCGCCGCCGAGGTCGCCGACGACGATCACGTCGACCTCGCGCGCGTCGGCCTCCGGTTCGACCGTCACGGCTGGGCCCGGCTGCGCATGTTGATCGACCGCCTCAACCACCGGATGCACCAGGGGGTGCGCTGAGTCGGTCCCGATGACCCCTTGTGCGGATCGGCGGCGTGGGGTATCGTCTGGCGAACATACGTTCGCTTCCTCGCCCCGGAGGTCTGCCATGCCCGACGTCGCCCCCATCCCTGCGAACTACCCGCGGGTCACGCCCTACCTGTGCTGTCGTGGCGCGGCTGCCGCCATCGAGTTCTACAAGGACGTCTTCGGCGCCGCCGAACGGGGGGGCCGCATGCCCGGCGACGCGCCGGGTTCGGTGGGCCACGCGGAGCTCGAGATCGGCGACGGCCTGCTGATGCTCGCCGACGAGTCTCCCGACATGGGGTTCCTGTCGCCGCAGTCGATCGGGGGCACCCCGGTCACCGTGCACGTCTACGTCGCGGACGCCGACGAGGCGTTCGCACGGGCGCTGGCCGGCGGCGCCACCGTCGTCCGGCCGGTCGAGGACCAGTTCTACGGGGACCGGTCCGGGCAGTTCGTGGATCCGTTCGGCCACCGGTGGAACGTGGCCACCCACATGGAGGACGTCTCCCAGGCGGAGATGGCCCGGCGGATGGCGGAGATGTCCTCGTCCTGAGGCGAGGCCCGCCGGTCAGTCGTACCCGGGCGAGCCGCCCAACGCGACGATCGCCCGCTCGATCGCCCGGCGCGCCTGCAGCACCTTCTTCTCGTCGGCGAGGGCATCCGCGTCGCCGTCCTCGCTGGCGGCGCGCAGCCGCTCGTAGGCGAGGTCGCGCAGCTCCTCCTCGATCGATCGCAGTCTCTCGACGAGGTGGTCGGTGTCACGCATCGGTGTGCTCCGCACTTCACGCGGGGGGCGGAGGCATGTCGGGAGGAGGCGCACGAGGGCTCGGGCCACGAGCTCGGCGGGATGGCGCACGTCGAGCCCGGCGGCGCCCAGGTGCATCGCGCACCCGGGGTTGGCCGACACGACGACGAGCG
This sequence comes from uncultured Actinomycetes bacterium, assembly GCA_963750045.1. Lineage (GTDB taxonomy): Bacteria > Actinomycetota > Acidimicrobiia > IMCC26256 > DASPTH01 > DASUAS01. Next base: position 471,896 of record CAVVPD010000004.1, read on the forward strand.
GACCGTTCGCGTCGCCGAACGCCGCGCGCAGCGCGGTCACCTTGCGGTCGCGGATCTGGCCCGCGAGCTGCGGTTCCAGGGCGGCGTAGGCGCCGCCCGCGCCGCAGCACAGCCCGTCGTCGGCGGTCTCGCGGAGCCGGTAGGCAGGCGCCAGGACCGTGCGGACCGCGCCCTGGGCGTGCTGCACGTGCCGGAGGTGGCACGGGATCCTGCACCACCACGGTGGCGCCGGTGTCGCGCAGCCGGAGGGGTGGCTGCGCGGCGAGCCACTCCGAGAAGTCCCGGACCCGGGCCGAGAACGCGTGCGCGGCGGGAGTGCCGAGCAGGCGCCCGTAGTCCTTCATCGCCGCGCCGCATCCCGCGCTGTCGACCACGATCGGCGCGTCACCCGGCAACGACGCGATCACCCGCCGGGCCAGTCGTCTCGCCTGCCCCACGCGACCGGCGTGGACATGCAGCGCGCCGCAGCAGTCGCCGCCGCGCCCGGCCAGCGCGACCCGGGCCCCGGCCGCGCGCATCGTGGTGAGGGCGGCGCGGTGGACGTCGCGTTGCCAGGCGTCCATCACGCAGCCCGTGAACAGGAAGGCGTCGGGGGCCGGGCCCCCGTCGGCCGCGCAGCGGCTCGCGCAGCGAAGCCGCCGACAGGCGCGGGATGCCCAATCGCGCGGGGCACGAGGTGCAGGCGCTGCGCGACCAGGAGCACCCACGTGAACGCCAGCAGCAGCCGAGTGGCGTGGGAGCACCACCACGTAGCCCGCCCACTCGATCGTCCGGCGCAGCGGTCGACGCGGATGCTCGGGCCGGTCGGCCAGCGCCTCGCGCGTGCCTTCGATGAGGTGACCGAACGGCACGGTCGACGGGCAGGCCGCCTCGCAGCCGCGGCACTGCACGCACGTCTCCATGCTGGCGCGGAACGCGTCGTCGAGCGGTGCACCGTCGAGCTCGACCGCGCGCATCGCCGCGATCCGGCCACGGGGCGAGAGGGTCTCCAGTCCCGACACGCGGTACGTGGGGCAGTGGGGCAGGCAGAGCCCGCATCCGACGCACGCGACCAGCTCGTCCTCGTCGACCGGGAGGATCCCGGCGCGGTGGCCGCGCGCCGTCGGCAGGTGTTCGTACGTCTCAGTCATCCGCGGACCCGATCGGGAGACGACCGGGCGAGAGCTTGGCGGTCGGGTCGAAGGCGGCGCGCACGCGCTCCATCAGCTTGGCGTTGGGCAGCGCGCGGCCGAAGCCGTCGAGTGACGGCGCGCCCGCCTCCCGCAGGAGCCAGCCCCCGCAGCCGGCCGCGGCGGCGCGGGCGACTGCGAGCGCAGGCTCGTCGTCGGCCGCGACGTGCACCGTGCCCACGCCCACCTCGGCCAGCCAGCGCACGCCGGCCGCGTCGAGGGCGGGGGCGAGCCCCGGCAGCGCCGACGGTCGGACCGAGATCCGTCCCCGGTGCGTGCCGGTGGGCCACGCCGGCGGCGGGCTCGGTTCCGAAGGCGCCCCGATGGCGGCGCGCTCGGCGGCGACGTCGGCGCCGATGCCCTCGAGCAGGAGCGCAGGTGCGGTGGCCGTCCCACGCGATGCACGACGGGCCGGTAGGTGGCGCGGCGGACCGCGAACGGATCGGCGTCGGTCGGCGAACCACGCTGCGGTCTCGGGCCGGGGTTGGCAACGCAGCGTCGTCTGCACGATCACGCCGATGGTGCCGAGCGATCCGACCAGCAGGCGCGGGAGGTCGAAGCCACTCACGTTCTTCACCGTGGGCCCGCCCCCCTTCACCAGCCGGCCGTCGGCGGTGACGAAGCGCACCTCGAGCACCCGGTCGCGCAGGGGTCCGTGCCGCAGCCGCCGGTGACCCGAGAGGCCCGTCGGCGAGCAGTCCCCCGACCGTGGCGTCGTCGTCGCGCGGATCGAGCGCGCACTCCTGCCCCTCGGCCGCGAGCGCCGCGGTCAACGCCGCGCAGGTGGTGCCGGCGCCCAGGGTGACGGTGAGATCGGCCGGGTCGTACGTGACGATCCCGCCGGGTGCGCGCGCCTCGAACAGGTCGGCGGCGGCGGGCGCGGGGCCGCCGACCTCCCAGTGCGTGCGGCCACCGACCGGGGCCACGACGGGTGCGGCGGCGACCGCAGCGCGCAGCTCGTCGACGCCGGCGACGAGCACCATCAGATCCACGCCCCGTCGGGCACCCGCTGCAGCTCGCCGCAGCGGCTGCCACGCGGCAGGATCTTCCGCGGGTTGGCGCGTCCCGACGGGTCGAACGCGTCGCGCAGGCGGGCCTGGGCGTCGAGGTCGTCGGCGCTGAACACCAGCGGCATCGCCTCGCGCTTCTCGAGCCCGATGCCGTGCTCACCCGAGAGCACTCCCCCGGCGGCGACGCAGGCGGCGAGGATCTCGTCGCCGGCGCGGTGCACGCGTTCCCACACCCCGGGTTCGCGGGCGTCGAACACGATGAGCGGATGGAGGTTGCCGTCGCCGGCGTGGAACACGTTCATCATCGTGAGCTGCTGCTCGTGCGCGATCGCGTAGACCTGGCGCAGCACGTCGACCAGCCTGGTGCGCGGGACCACCGCGTCGTGCAGGTAGTAGTCGGGCGCGATGCGGGCGATCGCGCCGAACGCCGACTTGCGGCCCTTCCAGAGGAGCGCCCGCTCGGCTTCGTCGGCGGCGACCCGCACCGTGCGGGCACCGTGGGCCCGCCCGACCCGGTCCACCGCGTCGACCTGGTGCGTGACGCCGTCGGTCCGCCCGTCGAGCTCGACGAGCAACACGGCCGCCGCGTCACGCGGGTAGCCCGCGCCGACGTAGTCCTCGACGGCTCGGGTGATCTCGGCGTCCATCATCTCGAGCGCGGCGGGCACGATCCCTGCGGCGATGATCCCGCTGACGGTGGCGGCGGCGTCCTCGATCGACAGGAAGTCGAGCAGGAGCGTGCGGACGGTCGGCGGGTCGGGCGTGAGGCGCACCGCGATCCGGGTGGCGATCCCCATGGTGCCCTCCGACCCGACGAAGCAGCCGCGGAGGTCGTAGCCCGGTTGGTCGGGTTCGAGCCCGCCGAGCATGGCCACCGAGCCGTCGGCGAGCACGACCTCGACCGCCAGGACGTGGGTGGCCGTGACCCCCGATGCCAGGCAGTGCGGGCCGCCGGCGTTGGTGGCGACGTTGCCGCCGATCGTGCAGGCCTGTTGGGACGACGGGTCGGGCGCGTAGTGGAGGCCGAGGTGGGCGACCTCCCGGCTGAGGTCGAGGTTCAAGACCCCCGGTTCCACCCACGCGAACCGCTCCTCTTCGTCGACCTCGAGCACCCGGTTGAGCTGCGTGGTCACGATCACCAGCGGATCGTCGACGGGCGTCGCGCCTCCGGCGAGCCCGGTGCCGCTCCCCCGCGCCACGAACGGGCGGTCGTGGCGTGCCGCGACCCGAACCGCCTCGATCACGTCACGCCGGGTGGCCGGGAAGCAGACCACGGCCGCGCTGCCGCGCGCGACGCCGGCATCGCGCGCGTAGAGGGCGAGCTCGAGTGGCTCTGCGCGCACGCGGTCGGTGCCGAGCACCGATTGGAGGTCGCCGAGGAGCGCGCGCGTGTCGTCGATGGCTCGAGACTAGGACGAAAACGTTGCGGCGAAAGCCGGAAACCCCCGCGAGCTCTCGCTACGCTCCACAGATCATGGTCAAACCCAAGAACGACCACGCCGGTCCCGCGCGTGAATGGGTCAGCTTCGCCGATCCCGCCGACGACGGTCGCACGTGGCAGATCGACGTGACCTTCCTGCTCTCGTCGTGGGAGTGCATCTTCGGCTGTGGCTGCCAGGGCATCTGGACCGAGCCGACCCCCGAGCTCGTGCACGGCTGTTGCACCTACGGCGCGCACTTCTCCGACCGGGCCGACCGCGACCACGTGGTCAAGGCGGCCAAGAGCCTCACCGCCGACGAATGGCAGTTCGCCAAGGTCGGGAAGCGGAAGGGCGTCTTCAAGAAGGCGGGCAAGAACGACGACGGCTCGCCCGACTGGCAGACCCGGGTCGTCGAGGACGCGTGCATCTTCCTGAATCGCACGGACTTCGCGGCCGGGCCCGGGTGCGCGCTGCACCTCCACGCGCTCAACGTGGGCGAGCACTTCAGCGACTTCAAGCCCGAGGTGTGCTGGCAGCTCCCCTTGCGCCGGATCGACGACGAACAGGACGACGGCACCGTGGTGTCGCGCCTCACCGAGTTCGCCCGCGAGGGTTGGGGCGAAGGCGGCGAGGACTTCGGTTGGTGGTGCACGGAGGTCCCCGAGGCGTTCACCGGGTCGCGACCGGTCTACGAGTCGATGGGCGTCGAGTTGCGCAAGATGCTCGGGAAGCGCCTCTACCGGGACGTGGTCGCCTATCTCCACGCGCGGCGCGCGCCGAAGTCGTTCCCGCCCGTCGCGCACCCGGCCGCGGTGCCGGTCACGATCGGCCGCCGCAAGCGCTGAACCAGCTACAGGTAGAGGCCGGTCTGGCCGTCCTCCCGGGCCGAGGCGACGGCGTGGACGTCGCGTTCGCGCAGGATCAGGTATTCCTCGTCCCTGATCTCCACCTCGAACCCGGCGTCGGGCGCGAACAGCACGCGATCGCCCTCCTCGAGGTTGCGGACCGTCGGTCCGACCGCCACCACCTCGGCCCAGGTGAGGCGCCGATCGAGGTTGGCGGTCGCCGGGATGAGGATCCCACCGCGGCTCTTGCGGTCACCCGCGTCGTCGGAGGGCAGCACGAGGACGCGGTCGGCGGTCATCCGGATGGACTGCTTGGTGTCGTCGGGGCGCGCTTTGGCGCGGTCGGCCATCCTTGGAGGCTACCGGCCGACCAGGTGTTCCCTGCCGCGCGGGCGGCTTCGAACGCCCGGAGGCACGGCGGCTAGATTCGCCGGAGTGGCCGACTCTTCCGAGGTTGCCGGGCGCAGGGCGCCAGTCGTGACCCCAGTGGTCGAGCCGGTGCGTGGGAGCTCCCGTGACGAGCCCTGGACCCGGCGCACCGGGGCGACGGCGCTCGCGTACTTCCACCTCACCAAGCCGCGTGTGATCGAGCTGTTGCTGGTCACCACGCTGCCGGCGATGATCCTGGCCGCCGGCGAGATGCCCTCGCTGACGCTGATCGCGGAGGTGCTGCTGGGCGGCGCGCTCGCGGCAGGTGGCGCGAACACCATCAACTGTTGGATCGAGCGCGACCGCGACCACCTGATGCGCCGCACTGCCCACCGGCCGCTGCCGCAGGGCGACGTCGCCCCCGGAGGAGCACTGGTGTTCGGGCTCCTCCTCGAGGCCCTGGCCTTCGCGTTGCTGTGGTCGACGGTCAACCTGCTCTCGGCCGTGCTCGCGGTCAGCGCGATGCTGTTCTACGTCTTCGTGTACACGATCTGGCTGAAGCCCCGCAGCCCGCAGAACATCGTCATCGGCGGCGCCGCCGGCGCCGTGCCGGTGCTGGTGGGTTGGGCGGCGGTCACCGGCCAGGTCGCGGCGCCTGCGTGGATCCTCTTCGCCATCGTGTTCTTCTGGACGCCGCCGCACTTCTGGGCGCTGTCGCTGCGCTACTTCGACGACTACCAGGCGGCCGGCATCCCGATGCTCCCGGTCGCCAAAGGCATTCCCACCGCGGTGCGCCAGATCGTCGTCTACTCGGTCGTGGTCGTGGCCACCACGTTCACGCTGCCGCTCGTCACCGACGAGGTCGGCGTGATCTACCTGGTGATCGCGGCGGTCCTCGGCGCGCTGTTCATCGGCCAGGCGATCCGCCTGGCGCGCGACACGACGCCCGCACAGGCCATTCGCCTGTTCACCTACTCGAACACCTACCTCGCGCTCCTCTTCGCCGCCGTTGCCGTCGACACCCTCGTCCACTCCGTCTGAGCCCGGCCCGTCGCCCGGCCGGTCGCGGCGCGCCCGATGGATCCTCGCCGCCTCCGCCGCCGCACTCGTCGTGGTGGTCGCCGCCGTCACCTGGGTGGCGGTGGCGAGGAACGATGGTTCCACGAGCGACGCCGTCGTCCCGGCCGCCGTCCGGAACGGCGGCCCGCAGGTGGGCGACCGGGCGCCCGACTTCACCCTGCAGACCCTCGACGGCAGCACCGTGCAACTGTCGGACTACCGGGGCACGCCGGTGGTGCTCAACTTCTGGGCGTCGTGGTGCAACCCCTGCCGCGAGGAGTTCCCGCGCTTTCGCGACGCGTTGGCCGCCCACCCCCGCACGTTCGCCCTGCTCGGTGTCGACTACAAGGACATCGCCTCCGACGCCCGGAAGTTCGCGCGGTCACGAGCGCGCCACGTGGCCGATCCTCGACGACTCCGCCAACGCGGTGAGCGCGGCCTACGGGATCCGGGCGGTGCCCCAGACCTTCTTCATCGCTCGCGACGGCACGATCGCGCAACGGTTCTTCTCGGAGCCCACGAGCGGCGAGTTCGCAGCGGCGCTGGCCGAGATCACCGGCCCGACGTAGCTCCGGCGGCAGGGCCGTCGAGCCTGCCAAGATGAGCGGATCGTGAGGGTCCTGGTCACCGGTTCCAACGGCTGCGTCGGCGGCCCCGTGGTCGATGCGCTCCGACGTGCCGGGCACGAGGTGTCGAGCTTCGACCTGGTCGACGGGTTCGACGTACGGGACGGGCCGTCCGTGGCCAGTGCCGTCGCCGGCGTCGAGGTCGTGGTCCACCTCGCGGCGGTCAGCCAGGGACGGTGCGGCCGAACCGGCGACGATGATGGGCACCAACGTCGGCGGAACGTGGAACGTGCTCTCCGCCGCTGCCGAGCACGGCGTGGAGCGGGTGGTCTTCGCGAGCAGCGTGAACGCGTTCGGGGTCTTCATCGGCCGCCACCCGCCCGACTACCTCCCGATCGACGACGACCATCCGGCCTACGCGTCCTCCGCGGTACGGCGCCTCGAAGCATCTCGGCGAGGAGCTGTGCGCCGTGGTCACGAGGACGTCGGGCATGACCACCATCTGCCTGCGCATCCCTCGCGTCCTCGTGCCGGGCCACTACCCGCGGGAGCATCCTCGACGCGCCTGGCGACGCGGCCCGCCGTCGGCCGCAGACTGGGAGTACGGGCTGTTCATCGACGTCCGCGACGTCGCCGGTGCAGTCCTCGCCGCGGTCGACGTGGGGTTCGACGGGCACACGCGGCTCCTGGTCGCCGCGGGCGACGCGATGGGGAGCGAACCGCCGATCGCCATGGCGGACGAGGTGTACCCGGACGTCGAATGGCACGATCGCGCCCGGTTCGCCGCCGACCCCCGCCTTCCGCTCGTCGACACGACCCGTGCCCGCGAGACCCTCGGCTGGTCACCGGTCCACTCGTGGGCCGACAACGCTCCTCGCCGGTCACGCCGGCGTGCTCGGTGGCGCCGAGGCAGCGTGACGGCCGGCCGGTCCCGACGACGTCCGAGACCAAGCGCGTCGCCGCCGCCCGTGCCTGGTCCCAGCGGTACCGGTCGCGGCACCAGTCGCGCACCGGCCTCGGCGAGCTCGTGCCTGGTGGACTCGTCGCTCAACAGCCTCAGGCAGCTCGCCGCGAAACTCATCGGGATCGTCGGCGACGAGGAGGTGTCGTCCAGGTTCGACGGCAAGTCCCTCCACCGCGACACTCGTCGCGACGACGGGTATCCGGTGCGCGAGCGCCTCGAGCACCTTGATCCGGGTGCCGCCACCCTCGCGGAGCGGCACCGCGACCACGTCGGCGCGGGCGAGCTCGCCCGCCATGTCCGGGACCGGCCCGGTCACGGTGACGCCGTCGAGGGCGCCGAGGCGTCCGACCCGCTCGTCGCCGCGCCCCGCGAGGCGGACCACCACATCGGGGACCCGTGATCGCACCCGCGGGAGCACGTCACGGACGAGCACGGTCGCGGCGTCGACGTTCGGTCCGTAGGCCAACGAACCGTGGAAGGTGACCGTCGGCGGCCGGCCGATCGAGGTCCGGCCGACTGGGTGGTCCGGCGGATCGAAGCCGTTGGGCACGACGGCGCCATTGTCGACGCCGAGGCGTACGCGGTCGAGCTCGCTGCACACGACGACGGAGGCCACGCGGGACGCGATCCCCCGCTGGAGGCGGCCCCATGCCGCCGCGTCCGTGGCGCGGTACCGGGCGCGGAGCGCCGCCCGCGCCCGCCCGTCGCTCGCCCGCTCCGCCGGCCAGCTGTCCGGGAGGCGAGGCCCCAAGGGCCGGTCACGGAGGTCGTCGTAGTCGACGACCGCCGGAGCGTCGACGAGGTCGCCCAACGCCAACCACGACTCGAGGCGGACGAACCACGCGACGTCGTAGCGCGGGGCGCCGAGCTCGGTGAAGGCCCGCCGGGCGGGCGCGGCGGCCAGGCGCCTGACCGCCTCGGGCCGGACGCCGGGGAGCATCGTGATCAACCGGTCGCTCGTGCGGGACACTCGGTCCGAACGCGCTGCGGCCCCGATGCTGCGCACCGAGAGCTCCGGCGGCACGTGGAGGCTGGTCTCGTGACGCGGATCGACGAGCAGGAAGACGTCGACCTCGCCCAGGGCTGCGAGCGCGGCGATCACGTGGGCCGACCGGAGCTGGGCGCCGGAGCGTGGCGGCCACGGGGCCCATCTCGCGATCACCAGTGCCCGCATGGTCAACCCCGGCGTCGTCGGCGCGAAGGTCCCCTCATCCCGGCCCGTCGGTTTCCCAGGTCGCCGCCACGTGCACCGGGGCCAGCCGAACGATGCCGGGCGGGGTCCAGTCGAGATCGGGCCCGATGAGATCGAACGACGCCGCCGGTTGCCAGGGCAGGAGGTCACGCGTCCCGTCGAACACCCCGACCCACGCGTAGAAGCGCCCCTTCGGGAGCGGCAGATCGGCGATCGTGCACCGGACGGTCGTCTGTCCGGGGGTCAGGCGCACGTTGTGCTTGATCACCACGGTCGGCGATGCGGTGCCTTCGCTCACGCCGATCACCAGGCCCGTGTCATGGGTCCCGAAGCTCTCGACGGTGACCGTGACCTCGAGGGGACCGTGCGATCCGTGGGAAGGGATGACCGTCGGCCGACCGCACGATGGCCTTGGTCAGCGCCAGCTCCCCGACGAGATGCTCGTCGCCGGCGGCGATCTCGTCGATCCACTGCCGGTAGTGCGCGAGCACTTCGTGCGTCGTCCCTCGAGCCGCGGCCACGCCTCCCTGCAACCAGACCGCTTCCTGGCACATGGTCTCGACCGCCGCGAGATCGTGGGAGACGAAGACGAGTGTCGTCCCCTGGCTCAGGACGTTGCGGATGCGATCGAGACAGCGTTGTTGGAACGAGGCGTCGCCCACCGCGAGCACCTCGTCGACGAGCAGGACCGCCGGCTCCAGGAACGCCGCCACGCCGAACCCGAGACGCATCTGCATCCCGGTCGAATAGAACTTGGTCTGGCGGTCGATGGCGTGCTCGAGGTCGGCGAAGTGGACGATCTCTTCGAACCGATCCGCCACCAACCGGCGTGAGAGACCGAGGAGCGAACCGGCGAGGAAGATGTTCTCCCGTCCCGACAGCTCCTGGTGGATACCCGCCCGTACCTCGATCAACGCGCCGATCCGGCCGACGACGTCGATCCGCCCCGCGTAGGGGTCCATGACCCCGGCCAGGATCTTCAACATCGTCGACTTGCCGGACCCGTTGGCGCCGATGAGCGCCAACGACTTCCCCGGCTCGACTGCGAGCGAGACGTCGCTGAGCACCCATCGCCAGCCGTGAATGTTCGCGCCGGCGCTTCGGGCGCAACCGTCGGAACGTGTCCTTCACGTCTCGGCTGTGCTGGTGGCGCGGAAGCGCTTCCAGACCTGTTCGGCGACGACGACACCCTCAGGCGACATCGGCGATCCCCGGTTCGAGCCGCTTGAAGAGCAGGTACGCCCCGGCGAGCATCAGCAGCGCGCTCACGGCCGCGATCGAAGTCGTCACCGCGTCAGGTGCCTGGCCGTTCAGGATGGTGTCTCGGTAGCCCTCGATGACGGGGCCGAGAGGGTTGAGCGCCGCGTAGATCGGCAGGAACCACGACGGCACCGCATCGAGCCCGTACGCGACGGGGGTGGCGAAGAGCCCGAACTGGAGCAGCATCGGCACTGCGAGGTTGAGGTCTCGTAGGTACACGACGATGATCGCCGCGGCGAGCGCGACGGCCAACGTGAACGCCACCTGGATCGTGAGCAGGACCGGGATCCACACCGAGGTGGCGGCGGGCACCTCCTGGTAGACGACGAAGAGGACCGCGAGGACGATCGTGGCGATCGCGGTGTCGATCGCCGCCACCACGACCGTCGCCGCCGGCAGCACCTCCGCGGGAACCGCACCTTGTTCAGCAGTGGCCGGTTGTTGAGGAGGCACGTGGCCGACTGCGAGAGCGCGGAGGAGAAGAACGTCCACGGGAGCAATCCGAGGTAGGCGAAGAGGACGTAAGGCGCGCCGCCGGTCTCGACGTGCGCCACCCGGTTGAACAGCAACGAGAAGATGATCACGAGCACCACGGGGGTGATCACCGCCCACGCGATGCCGAGCTCCGCCTGCTTGTACCGGACGAGGAAGTCTCGTTGGGTCAGCGTGAGCACGAGCTCTCGGTTGCGCCACGCCTCGCGCATCGACGGCACGAGCCGCGCCCGTCGCCGGAACCGCAGCTCGGGCGGAGGGCCGAACGGGACATCCGCGTTGCTCACGGGCCCTCCACCCGCCGCGCGACCGTCATGACACCGATGCGACGCGACACACGAAAAGCATAGGAGAGGAAGGGCGCTAGCCTACCCAGATGGGACAGATCGGATTCCAGGAGCCTCTCAGGCTGCGCGCCGATGTCGTGGCGACCGTGCTCGAGGACGGAGCGTTGCTCCTCGACCTCGACACCAAGTATTTCTACCTGCTGAACCGGAGCGGTTGGGCGATCACGCAGCTCTTCGAGAGCGGGACGTCGCTCGAGCACGCCCGGTCGGTGGCCGCACGCGCCGCCGCCGGGGGCGACGTGGCCAGCGAGATCGACTGCTTCGTGGGCAGTCTGGTGGCCGAGGACCTGCTGGAGACCGTCGGATCGCGACGAGGCCCCCGGTTTCGAGCTCAGCGGGGAATGGTCCACCCCGACGCTCGAGAAACAGGACGAGCCGCTGCAGCGAGTGATCGTCAACGCATTCGACCCGACGATTCCGCTTGCGGAGTGAGCGCCGTGGAAGCCGCGGCATTCGGTTGCGGGCCGCTGGAGGTCGACGTCAGCGGCGGTCCGCCGGCGCTGGTGGACAAGGTCGTGGAGGCGTTGTCGCTGTTCGACCACGTCTGGCCGTCCCAGCCCCGGATGGTCCGCATCCGGGTCGAGTCCGCGCCGTTCGTCGCCCCCGTTGACGCGACGTACCTCTCGTGCGCCCGGATGGTCGTCGGCGCGCCGGGTGACGACCTGCTCGAAGCCACGACGCTGACCGGCGCGGCCGCTTCCGGTCGCCTCGCCGCGGCACGGGACGACTGGACGATCACCGCACCTCCGGAGGCGGTTGCCGACGGCACGCTCGAAGACGTCGAGGATCTCGTCGGGCTCGCGCTGACGACGGGCTGGCGCCGAGCGGGCTGGGTGCCGCTGCACGCCGCGGGGATCGTCGACGCCGCCGGGAACTGCGTGCTGGTGTGCGCGCCGTCCGGAGGCGGGAAGTCCACCATGACCGCGGCGTTCGTGCGCCGTGGCTGGCGCACGCTGGGTGACGACAAGCTCCTGGCCCGGCTCGACGCCGACGGCTCGGTGCGGGTGGCCGCGTTGCTCCATACCTTCAACCTCCACCCCTCGACGCGGACCTGGTTCCCGGAGGTCGGTGATCTCGAGCGGCTTCCGACGTACTCCGCGTGGACCGAGAAGCGGAAGGTCGCCGTGAGCTCGATCTGGGACGCGGCCACGGCCGACGTCGGTGTACCGAACCGCGTCGTCGCCCTGAGCCGGAGCGCAACCCGGGGCGCGAGTTCCGCCGGGGTCGTCTCGACCCCGTTGTCCCAGCCCGCCGTGCTCGCGACGCTCCTTCGACAGACGGTCATCCCCAGTATTCCGACCGTTGCCGCGTCCATCGTGGAGGTGGGTCGCGGCGTGTTCCCGGCAGGCGTCGGGCCTGGCGATCGAGGTCGGCGACGGTGCGTACGAGCGCCCGGAGATGCTCGACCAGCTCGAGCTGCTCCTGACGTCATGAGTCGTGCCGAGGGGGCGCGACCGTGCCGGCGCGCGCGTGCAGCATCGTGATCCCGGCTCGCGACAGCGCGGCCACTCTCGGCGACACGCTGCGCCGCGCTCGCGGCCCAGATCGGCGCCGAGCCGGTCGAGCTCATCGTCGTCGACAACGGCTCGACCGATGCCACGGCGGACGTCGCCCGTGCTGCCGGGGCGACCGTGATCGCGGAGCCGACTCCCGGCCCCAGCGTGGCGCGGAACTGCGGGCTCCGCCACGCTCGAGGCGACATCGTCGCCCATGTCGACGCCGACACGGTGCCGACCAGCCGTTGGCTGACCGCGATCGCCGCACCGTTCGCCGATCCGTCGGTCGTCCTGGTCGCCGGTCGCAACGTCAGCTATCCGCCCCGAACCGCCGCGGAACGCTACATCGCCGCGTCGGGCCTGATCGAGAGCGAGCGGGCCGTCGCACGAACGCAGTTCCCGTTTGCACCCTCGATGAACATGGCGGTACGGCGTGATGCCGCGTCGCCATCGGGGGTTGGGCGCAAGACCTCCAGACCGGTGAGGACGTCGACTTCTCGTTCCGACTCTGCCGCGCTGCTGGGTGCGCAATCTCGTACGCGCCCGAGGCGATCGTGCTGCACCGGAACCGCGCGACGGACGAGGCCTTTCGCCGCCAGGCGTGGACCTACGGGCAGGGTGCGGCCGAGCTGTACCGCAAGTACCCCGACGAGATCGGGTGGACGCCGCGCATCCTCGCCACGCTCGCCGGGCAGCTGACCGCTCGCGGGACGCGACCGTACTGGCTGCGCGGGCGCGGTTGGGAGAGCCGGTGCTCGGAGGAGGAGCTCGAGTTCGCGCGCTACCACCGCACCTGGACGTGGGCGTACTGGCGGGGATTCGCGGGTCGGTACTGGCGGGCGGTGGCCAGGTGACGCCGGACCTGTCGGTGGTCGTGCCGGTCCGCAACGGCGGATCGACGCTCGAGTCGTGCCTGCACGCACTGGCGTCGCAGTCCTTGCCGCGCGATCGCTACGAGGTCATCGTGGTCGACGACGGCTCCACCGACGGATCGGCGAACGTCGCGACGCCGATCGCCACCCGTGTCATCACGCGCGCGCCCGGGGGGGCCGGTGCGGCCCGCAACACCGGTTGGGAGGCGGCGCGGGGCCGATGGGTCGCGTTCACCGACGCCGACTGCGTGCCGTCACGGACGTGGCTGGCCACCTTCACCGCCGAGATCGAACGCGGGGGCGGCGAGCTGCTCGGGGCCGCGGGGCGCACGGTCGGGTACGACTCCGAGAGCTCGGCGGCCCGGTTCGTCGACCTCGTGGGCGGACTGGACGGCGAACGTCACCTCGATCACCCGACCTTCCCGTTCGCCCCGTCGTGCAACGTCATGTACCGGCGCGACGCCTCCTCGACGTCGGTGGCTTCGACGAGCGCTTCTCGTCGTACGAGGCCTGTGACCTCCACACGTGCCTCGTGGCGACCCAGCCCGGCCCGTTCGTGTTCGCACCACGCGCCGTGGTGCTCCATCGCCATCGCCCTTCGTGGGCGGCTACTGGCGGCAGCAGTACAGCTATGGCCGCGGGTACGCGAATTCGTGTGGCGCTACCGCGATCGGCTGCCGTGGTCCGTCGGGGAGGAGGCGCGCCGCGTGGGCGGCGGTGCTGCGCGCCGCCGGCGCCGGCTCTCGTGGTCCACGACGGTGACGAGGCGCTGCTCCGCCGCGGGCTGGTGGTCAAGCTGCTGGCCCAGCGGCTCGAGTTCGACGCGACGTTCTGGGCGCGGGCGGATCGTGCCCGGTGGTAACCAGCGACTTGCTCCGCCAGACCCGTTGGGCGCTCACGCACCCGTCGACGTCGTGCTCGGGGTGCGCATCGGCTGGTTCATCTGGCGGTGTCGGGCGACATCGGGCGGACCGATCTCACCGTGTTCCTCACCGGGCTGCGGGACGCGGACCGGCCGCCGGCCTCCGATGTGTTCGTGGCCGGACGCGCATCGTCGGCTGCGTGACGCCTGGTTGCGTCTCCCCGCCTCCGGCACCGGAACACCTGCTACGTGCGGGCCTTCACGCTCTACCGCTTCCTCGACGCCGGCGACCGCACCGTCGGCATCCATTTCGGCGTGGAGCCGAACCGCCCCGACAGGCTGTACGGTCACGCCTGGATCACGGTCGACGGTGAGCTGCTCGAGGATCCGCCGGAGGTCGCAGACGGCTCGATCGTGGAGGTGAACGTCAGTGCTCGTTGACCCGCCGACCGGCGCCGGTGACTGTTCGAGCTGATCGTCGGCGACGACGAGACAGCAGCTCGCGCGGCGTCGTCGGTGAGCGAGCGCGGCTGGGGCGAGGAGCTGACGCGCCTGGCGTGGGCGTGGCGAGTGGTGCCGCGCGGTCCGAGAGCGTGTGTCCGAGGGTGCGAGTCTGGAAACGCGACCGACGAGCGGGTCGAGGAGCTGGCAGTGGCCGCCGCGGCCCAGTCGACGCTCTTCGCTACCGGGGGACGAGTGTACTCCCGAGCTGCGGAGGATGCGGATGTCCCCGGGCGCCTTCAAAGGCGTCGGGGTGATCGCGGCGCTGTACGTCACGCCGGCCGCGCGCATGGTGAGCGACGTGGACGTCGTCATCGATCCCGCGGCGCTCGACTGCGCCGTCGAGGCACTGGGGGACCTCGGCTTCGCGTTGAGCGAGCCATCGGTGCCGCCGGGGTCTCGGAGTGGATCGACATGATGCGCTCGCCGATGGTGCAGCTCCGCGACCTGTTCGTCTCGCTGCGCAACGAGGAGGGCTTCGAGCTCGACCTCCACCTCCGCTTCGGTCATGCACCCCCGGTACGCATGACGAATGCATCGTTGCTCTCACGGTGTGGACGAGCGACGATCGGTTCGGCGGCGGTTCCGGTGCTGGCGCCGGTCGACCTCGTCCTGTTGAGCGTGTACCACGCTCTCAAGAACCTGCTGGCGTTGACCGTACGGCGTGGGATTTGGCCGATCTCTCCGCCGGTGGTACCGTGGGCGCTCGTCGTGGTCGCTGGACGAGCTGGTGCGCGCCGCGGTCGACGCCAAGCTGGACGTGCCGTTGCTGACGTTCTGGCTCGCTGGCCCCGCCGACCCGAGTGGTCCTCTGCCGAGGGTGTCGTGCGGCTCGAGGCCGAGGTGCAGCCGGTCACCCGACGCGACGCGTCCGGACGCCTCGCTCGTCGATCACCTCCTCGACGACGGGCGTCTCAGTCGTGGCCTCTTGTCGACGCTTTCGCCACAACGCGCCCGCCGCTACCTCGCCGAGCGGCGAAGGCGGGCCGAGGGCGCCGGCGGCGTCGCCACCCCGAACACGTCCGACCGGGTCGCCGGGCTGGCGCGGATCGGAAGCGAAGCCGTCGACATCCGCGCTTGTCGGCATACCGGGCCTTGGGTTTGCGAGCGGGGCTTCCGTTGAGCGCAGGGCGAGGCCCTCTCCCCGACCGATGACGCGGGTCCAGCCATCGGCGTCGACGCCGCGGAATGGACCCTGATGGAGGAGCTCTTCGCCACCGGCGACCTCCCCCACCTCGCCGGGCTCCGCGGAGTGCCGTCGCACGACTGGACGACCCGATCGACTATCGCACCGGTCTGGTGTGGGAGCACTTCCTCTCGGGCCGCGCACGGCGGGCAACCACCGGTGGGCGGCCGTCGAGTTCGACCCGGCGACGTACGACGTCTGGCAAGAGGGCGCGGCGGTGCGGTTCCCTTCTACGCCGCGGAGCCGCCGCTGCCGTGGTGATCTTCGACGTCCCGTACGCGACGCCCGCCGCCGCGGTCGACGGCGCAGTCGTGGTCGGCTGGGGTGGCCACGATCCCGGGTACCCGCGTGCCTCGGAGCCGCAGGGGTTGCTGCGCGAGATCGACGCCCGCTTCGGCCCCCACCCCGCGTGCGGGAACGACTACGAGATCGTCTGGTACCGCCCCGACGCGATCGATCGGCTCTGCGACGGGCTGATCGTCGGGACGTGCCGCCGTGCCGACATCGCGTGGCTGCTCCGGCGGTACCCGGACTGGGAGCTGTTCGTCACCGTGC
Source organism: uncultured Actinomycetes bacterium (assembly GCA_963750045.1). Classification (GTDB taxonomy): domain Bacteria; phylum Actinomycetota; class Acidimicrobiia; order IMCC26256; family DASPTH01; genus DASUAS01. The sequence goes on from CAVVPD010000004.1 coordinate 488,062, forward strand.
TGTCGGAGCCGCACTCGGCCGGCGAGCAGCTGTGGCACGGGATCGACGCGACTCATCGCCGCATCGACGTCCACCGCCGACCTCGCCGGTCGGCGCATCTGCGGAGGTGTACCGAGCGTCATCGACCGGTCGGCGACTCCTGGCCGGGTTCGACGAAGACGTCGTGACCGTCGTCTTCAGCATGCACGGTGCGGCCGGTAACGGCGCCGATGTCCCGTCGATGGTCTTGCTTCCGAGTTGCTCTGGCGCCTCCAGACCGGGACCTCACGCTTCGTCGACCGGACCGGTCTCGGCGACGCCGGGTCCGATCGACCCGTGGTGCCGATCGCGGCTGGACGCCTACGTCAGCGGTCGCTACGCCGACGCCGTCGGTGTTCGACCGTGTGCGGCGCGGCCGCCGGGCGCGTGGCCGACGCCGGCAGCGGTTGCAGCGCTGGATGCGGCGGAGGACGCCGCGGTGGTCGGGGTGCTCGGACATCCGATCCCGCCCGAGACCGAACTGAGGCTCGACGAGGTGGGAGATCCCCGTTCGTCGGTGGACTGGCAGATCCCGCTCGAGTACTCCGCGCCTCGTGGCCCCGGCTCGAGGCGTTCGGCGTTGCCGACCTTCTCTACGACGGGCCGCATCCGGCTCAACGTGCAGGGCCAGGAACGAGACCATCGATCACGCCGGGTGAGTACGACCAGGTGTGCGAGCGGATCGAGCGCGAGGTGCGGGCCAGTCGCGATGGGCACACCGGCGAGCCCCTCGTCCGCGGATCGACCGTCTACGGAGCGACGACCCGACGGCGCGGCGGACCTGACGCCGATCTCCAGGTCATCCTGGGCAGGTGCCACCGACACCCTCGTGCACCCGGCGGCGGGCCGGATCGGACCGGTGCCCTACCGCCGCACCGGCGCTCACTCCCCGCGTGGGCACGCGTTCGTCGCCGGCACCGAGATCGAGGCGAGCGACCTGGGGGACCCGGTCGGCGCTCGACGTGACGCGCGCCCCTCGTCCAGCTCCTCGGCCGGTCGGCGGTGACCGGGGTCGAGGGTACGCCGCTCCTCCCCGACCCGGGTCGCCCGGTCACCGGCTAGCCAGGTCGATGGCCAGGGTCCGTCTCTCCGTCGTGGTCTGCACGCGGGACCGGGCGGAGTTGTTGGCCGGCTGCCTCGACGGCTCCGGCTGAGCAGGCCGAGGAGCGGGGCCTGGAGGTGATCGTCGTCGACAACGGCTCTCACGACCGGACGGCGGACCTCTTGGCAGGCGCGACCGACGTCGCGCGATAGTGGAACTCGGTCGCCGGTCTGTCGCGTGCGCGGAACCGGGGTCTCGAAGCGGCGACGGGTGAGCTGGTTCTCGACGACGACGTGCGACGGAGTCCGGATGGGCACCCGCGCTGCTCGACGGCCAGGCACCGGTTCCCGAGCGCGACTGCCTTCGGCGGGCCGGTCGCACTCGAGTGGCTCGGGCCACCCGTGGCTCGGCCGGGCCTCGAGCGGTGGTACAGCGCAGTCGACCACGGCCGGCGGCCGGCCCTCGATCCGGACGAACGACTGGCATATATGGCGTCGTGCGCCGGGCGGCGATCGACGCGGTGGATTCGCGGTCGAGCTGGGTCGGCAGGGGACGTCGCTCGGTTCGGAGGAGGAGGTGGAGCTGCTGATGAGGCGCCGATCGTGTGGAAGCCGAGGCGCACTCGTGCCGCGTGCTCGCGGCGCTGCTGCTGCCCGGCGTGGGCGCGGGCGCGTGACGCGATCGTGGCGCCTGGCGGCGACGAGCTCGGCGGCCGGAGCTGGCGCGCCGCCGCGCGCTGCTCGTCGTTGGTCGAGCTTCGCGGGAGCCGCTACGGCTCCGACGCCGGCCGCCGTGCTCAGGCATCGTGCGACGCCCGCCGCTCGGCGGGTCGCGGAGACGTTGTCGGGACGCCGTGACCCGACCGTCGCTATAGTCTGGATGACCGGGTGGCGTCCTCTGCTCGAGGCCGCCGACGATCGTTCTCTCGACTGGTGCGCGACGGTTACTGCGGTGATCGCGGCCTCTCGAGCGTGGCGCGTCGTATCCCCTGCGACGCGGGTGCTCTACCGTGCGGTCGCGATCGGAGCGTGACCGCCGCCTGCTCGACCGCTACTGGAGCCGTCTTTCGACCGGCGACTCGCGCTGACCGTGGGATCCCGTTCGTCGCGTTCTAGAGCTGCTCTCGTGGCGCGCTCGATCCGTTCGACATCTCCCTCGGTGCTGGATCCGAGCTCCGGGGTGCGATCGTGGGGTGGGGAGTCCGACGCCGGTCGTCCGCGTGCGTCACCGGCGGCTCTGTCGGAGATCGACGTAGTTCGGGACCGACCGTGGTCGGCGTCGAGTCGGCGGCTCGTGGCCCGGGTCATATCTCCGCTCCTGGCCACGGCCTGCTGATCGCGGCGTTCGCCGGCGCGGCGACATCGCGTGCCGGCTCGTCGAGCGCTTCCGGAGTGGGCCTCTCGTCTGAGGATCTCGGAGCTGCGCTCGCGGGGCACACGTTCAGCCACGGCGTCGATCCGACGCATCTGCCGCCCCTCGCGACGGCGTCGATCGCCGCGAGCGCTTCGCGGCCGCTTCCGGGCGGTCGACGTCACCTCGGGCGTGATCGTCGCACGCGACGAGGCCGTGATCACCTGATCGCCCCCACGGCATGCGACCACGCGACCTCGCCGCGCCTTCTCCGCTTTCCGCGCGTCGGCCGTGTTGTCGAGGGCCGACGCGGCTGAGCTGGGCGAGCGTGACCCGGCGATCGGCTGATTCCGCGATCGGCGCGGGATCGGCTCGACGCTGTGGCCGAGGGCGACGGCCGTGAGCGCGCTACGACACACCGCGCCGTGCGGCGGTCGAGCGGGTCGACTGCGTGGCTGCAACTCGACGCTCGCAACCGAGTGCGTGCTCCACGCCCGCGCGTTCGACGCCACCAACGCCGCTGCCCCGACGCGCCCGCGATCGTCCGCGACCGTGCCGGAGATCCGTGTCGCGTGCCGACTCCGGCGGTCCATCCGCCTGACTCCGGGGCCGCGAGCGTGAGGTGTCGTGGCATCGACGACTACACCGCACGTGCGACCGCTCGCGACGATGCTGCGCCAGTGCGGACCTCGTACGGACGCACCTGCGGTCGACGAGGAGTTCCGCCTCCGCGCCGACGACCACAAGACCGAGCGGACTGGCGACAAGCTCTCATCACGTGGCGCGGGTGAGAGTGTGGGGTTGTGGGGTTGGTGGGGTCGGGGATGAGAGCGCGGTCGACGTGCCCGTGTTCGCTTGGGCGCGCCGAGCCGTCGTGCGTCGGCGGCTCGCCGATCGTCGGCCCGGGTGTCCGGTTAGCGTGCCGGCATGCAGCGCTTCTACGACGACGAGGGAATGAACTTCGCGGTCCTCATCAGCCTGGGGTTCGCCTCGTCCAACATCACCGACGTCGGTGAGACGCTCGCGACCATCGAGCGCATCCCGGACGGTGACGTCGAGGCCTGGGTCACGGAGTGGACCTCCACCGCGGACCGGGTGCTCGAGCAAGCCGAGCAATCGCTCGCCGGGGGCCACACGATCAGTGGGCGGTCACGGCTGTTGCGGGCATCGACGTACTACGACCACGCCTCGTCGAGCTCGCCGGGGAGCAGGGACCCGTCGCGCTACACCGGGCTGTGGGAGCAGCATCGCCGCTGCTGGGACCGCGCCATCGAGCTCTTCGACACGCCGGTCGAACGCGTCGAGATCCCCTACGAGGGCACGAAGCTCTCGGGGTACTTCTTCAAGCCCGACGCCGCGTCGACGCCGCGTCCGACGGTCATCTTGAACAACGGCTCGGACGGCCCGGTGATCAGCCAGTGGAGCCTCGGTGGGCGCGCCGCGATCGCCGCGGGCTGGAACGCGGTCACCTTCGACGGACCGGGCCAGGGTGCGGCGCTGCACCGTCAGCACCTCTACTTCCGGTACGACTGGGAGAAGGTGGTGACGCCGGTGGTCGACTACCTCGTCGGCCGCGACGACGTCGATTCGAGCAGGATCGCGTTGCAGGGTGTGAGCCAGGCCGGGTACTGGGCGCCGCGTGCGGCTGCGTTCGAACATCGCCTCGCCGCGTTGGTCGCGGATCCGGGGGTGACGCGCGTCGCGTCCTCGTGGGAGCAGCATCTCCCGAAGGAGATGGTGCAGTTGCTCGACGACGGCAACAAGAAGGACTTCGACGCGCTGATGGGCGCGGATCCGGACCCGGCGCGTCACGCCATGCTCGCCTGGCGGATGGCCCCGTACGGAACCACCTCGCCCTTCGACGCATATGTGGCGGCACGGACGATGACGCTGGACGACGACACCGTCGCCGCGATCGAGTGCCCGACGCTCGTCCTCGACCCTGACCATGAGCAGTTCTGGCCCGGGCAAGCGCAACAGCTGTTCGACACGCTCAAGTGTGAGAAGCAACTGGCGCGCTTCACCGTTGCAGAAGGCGCCGACTGGCACTGCGAGCCGGCCGCGCAGAGTCTCCGCGACGAACGCGTCTTCGACTTCCTCGAGGACGTGCTCAGGCGGCCGTGACCGGGAGATCCGCGCGTCGTTCGGTGACGGTCAGACCTCGACCACGGCGGGCCGGGTGATCAGGTAGCTGAACACCCCGATGATCGGGACGAACACGATGAAGAGGAACCAGAGCGCCTTGGCGAGGCCGTGGTGGTCGCGACGCCGGAAGTTGTCGATGAAGCACCAGACCACGACGAAGATCCACAGGACGAACAGCGCGAACATCAACAGGGACCAGAAGACACCAAGGAGCGGGTAGTCGTAGGCGAGCACGGGCATGGAGAGCCTCCTGAACACGAGCCGGTCGTCGGGTTGGGCGGGTCACTCCTCGTGACCGCTGGGACAGTCTGCACTGTGGGACCGGGCGGCGCACGGACCGCCCGGATGGCGCCGCGGAACGGAGCGCCACGACGGGCTACCAGCCGGCGCCGGTGGCTTCGAACTCGTCGAGGCGTGCCTTGATGAGCCGCTTCAGCAACGGGACCGGCAGCTCGCGGTCGTAGGGGAGCTTGATGAAGCCCTCGCCTGCCTCGTAGCCAGCTGCTTCGACTGCCTTGATCTGCGAAGCGAAGAGACGAGTCGGGAACCGCAGCGAGCAGTGGTGCTTGAAGGACTGCAGCATCACGAGCCGCGTTCCGTCTTGCACGAACGCGGGATTGTTCCAGTGGAGCACCTCTTCGGCCTCCGGCAGCCCCTGCTGACACAGTTCGCGCAGCTTCGCGAGATGTGGAACCGCGACATCGGGGAGCTGCGCGTAGTAGTCGTGGAGGTCGGCGCGCTTCGGAGACGGCATGGACAGACTCTACGTTCGGTCGCCACCCTCCTCGCGGTTTCGCTGGGTCGCGAGCCGGCCGCCACCGATCTCGTCACGACGGTGTCCCAGAACGCCGGTCAGCGCGCAGCGATCTGTTCTATGTCCTCGGCAGGTCGGATCCCTTGAACGGAACGCGGAGGAGCGGGGCGAGGATGCAGCCGTTGAGAATCCCCAACGTCAGCGGCAGGAGTCCGACCACGGCGATCACCCACCCGGCGGCTCCTCCGACAGCGACGCCTATCGCGATCAGCCCCAAGCCGACGACGATCCGACCGCCTCGCCCAGCGGGTGAGGCCATGAACCGTGCAATTCCCATAGCCGCCTTGTCCCTTCACGAGAAGTCCCCGAGGCACCTTGATCCGTTCCCCAAGAGCCGAGTGTGCCCCTTCGTGGACCCTCGCGACAGGGTCGAACGTCACGTTGTTCCCGGAGCATCTCGGCCGCCTCATCATGTAGAGGAGGAACGCCCTCGAACGACAACACGCCAAAGAACTGCGGCTCCTGTGAAGGAGCCTCGCTGCGCACCCCAACGTCGCTGCTTCCACTCCTCGTCAAACTCGTGCTCCACGACACCGCCCGCCGCATCGAGATCCTCCGCTTCATTCCGCACCTACACCGCCTGACCCCCGGCGTCGTTGCAGTCGCCGGGAACAGCGTCGTCGACGCGTGCTTGCAGGCGAGCTGCTTCGGCGGCCGCCTGCTCCTCGCTGACCTTCCGGGAAACGTGTCGCCGCGCTTTGCGATACTCGAGGAACGGCGGGATCAGCGAGACGACGATGATCACAAAGACGATCGGTAGGAGGTAGGTCTCGATCGAGTTGCCGATGGCGTCGGCGAGGAAGTAGCCGAGCAATGTCACGCCAAAGACCCAGACGAACGCGCCCACAACATTGAAGCTCGTGAACGTGCGGCGGCTCATCTTCCCTACGCCTGCGAGTAGCGGGGCGAACGTGCGCACGACGGGAACGAACCGGGCCAGCAGGACGGTCTTTGCGCCGTGGCGGTCGAAGAACGCCTCAGTGCGCACCACGTAGTCGCGTTTGAAGAGCTTCGAGTCCGGGCGGCGCAGGAGTCGCGGACCCACGCGCTCGCCGATCGTGAACCCGACCTGGTCGCCGATCACCGCGGCCGCGACGCACCCCACGAGTACGACAGCCAGATTCAGATGCGGCTCGCCTGGCTTGCTCTGCGACGCGAGAAGCCCGGCGGTGAACAGCAGCGAATCACCCGGAAGGAAGAAGCCGATGAGCAGGCCCGTCTCGGCGAAGATCATCAAGATCAAGATGATGGTCGCCGCCCCGCCGAAGTCGCTCAGGAGCTGCTTCGGATCGAGGCCAAGCGCGACAACCACCGAGAACGGATGCACTGAGACTGCACCATAAGCGCGCGCCCATCGTCGAGATGTGGTCGGTGAACACCCTGCGTTCTCGTCGGACGCTCGCTTCGAAGTCGAGAACGCAGTGTGCGACGACAGCGGGTACGCGTTGCAGTGGCAGCACAGGACTGGCGATATCGCGCCGGGGCTCGCGAGGCGGGATTTGAGAGCGCACCAGAACAACGCGATGACGAGCAGCCTCCGCCGGCATCGAAGGTGCAGCTGGAGGTCCGGTCTCGCGCCGAGGTTCGTGTCCTTTGCCGGCGGGAAGGGGCCTGTAGTGACCGAACCGCTGCTGCAAGGCATCAATCACGTCGCGCTCGTGTCTCGCGACGTCGATGCAGCCGCGTCGTTCTACGCCGAGGTGTTTGGGCTCGAGATCACTGATATCACGGAGCCGGGCTCCTATCGCAACGTGTTGCTGTTCTTCCCGAACGGATCGTTCGTGCAGGTGCTCGACGCCGCCGACGGGCCCACACTCGTCGCACCTGGAGCCGGGCCGGGCACGGGGCGGTACCACGATGGCGCTCCGCCCGATCACTTCTCGCTCTTCCCGGACGTCAGTGTGCTGAGACCTTCGCAACCGAGGTCGTGCGCGCCGCTACAGACGGTCAGATCACGGACATAGCGGGGTCGTTCGCAACTTCGAGTTCAGGATCCGGACGGCCGGGACGTCGACGTGACGGCTTTCGTCTGAGTGGCATCGAGTGGCTCCCTGCCGAGATCGATGCCGACGCCACCTGCATCTCTTGGGGTTGAGGCAGGCGACTCGCGACGATGCCCAGCACGGCTCAAATGCACCGTCCAAGGGTCTGCCGCGTGTTCGGTTGACGGTGTCAACCAGACCCGCGGCAAACCCGTTCCTTCCGTAACGCTCCGCGCGCCTGCACGAACAACGACAGATAGATCGTCTCGTGCGACACGCGCATCTCCGGATCGTCGGGGAACTCGCCCACCAGCCAACCCGAGATCTGTTGCGGTGGCCACCGCAGCTCGAGCTTGGACTCGACGACTGCCCGCAACCGCGGACACGCCGCCAACTTCGCGACCTTCGGGCGCCGAGCTCGAGCCAACGCAGCTCGATCCGCCGTGCACGCCCGATAGCGACGCGCATCACCGTTGCGGTGACCTCCCGCGCGATCGTCGACGGTGACCGACCCAACCGCCCGGCGATCGAACGGCGCGACTCACCCGCTGCCAGTCCCCGCGAGATCTCCTCACGTTCCCGCAACGACAACCGCGACGGCGACCGGATCGGCCCCGGCACGACCGGTCGCCGCAACCTCTGGAGATGACCCCAGACCGTCCGATGGTGACGACCGATCTGCTCACCGATCAACCGGCTCGGCAACCCCATCGCCGACAACCGAACGATCTCTTCCTTCTCACGCTCCGACAACCGCTCCACGCCACACCTCCACGCCGACGGACCATCATCGACGAGGTGTTGCGTTCATCCCCTGAGATCACAGCCGGTATGCCGTCGAGTCGTTCGCGAACGACTAGATGGGCGTGGCCCTCGCGGGAAGACTGAGTTTCATGCGCTCGAGCGACTCAGGCTCCTCGTCCTGGGGCTCGCGCTCGATGGATGCGCTGCTCTCATCGGGATCGCCTTGATCGGCCACAAGGAGACTGCAAGCCGGGCCAGCGGATCCGAAGAGTCCCATCCCGTTGGCAACCACAGACGCGCCCGGAGCTACGACGCCGAACGTGCCTACGGACTTCTCGGACTGACTACGTCCTGGAGGATGCCGTCGAAGGCGACACTCTGACGGTACACAGCACGCGGGGTCCCGGACACTTCCACGAGCCGTACTGGATCGTTTCCGATGAGAACACGATCTTGGAGTCACGAACGGTCTGTTCGGCCCCGCACCAGGGATACGGCCCGGCAGTTGGTTCTACTTCACCGGGGTGGTCGAGGTGGGTGTCCCACCCAGCCCGACCAGCGTGCGCGCGCGCTCCGAATCCTCGAGTTCGACGGCTCGCGCGGAGCAGGTAGTTGACCGCGCCGAGATCGCCGGCAGTAGGACACTGCGATTGCGAGAAGGTCGCCCGGCCCGCAACCTCAAGTGGATACTCACGCGCCGACCGATGGCGCACGACCCGACGTGACGACATCGAAATCCATGGGCTCGAACCGTGTCGCCCGCTCCTGGACTGCCCGCTCGACGCGCCCTATCTGATGCCGATCTGCACGCGAGAGAACCGGCCGACCCGAAGGCCGACCGGTCCCAGCTCGTCCCACGCTTTTCCCGCCGCGCACGGTGGAATCGGCGCGTACGGCTGGGGTCAGCTACGCGTGTAACCGCAGGTCAGAGGGTCGCGTGCGGACGGCTAAGCACGGCTGTGATCCCGTTTCACTCTTCCCAGCGGAACCGCCTAGCAGGGTGCTGAAAAACCCTTGATCGGTGCTCGCGATCTGGGTCGGTGGTTCGTCATGCTCGGGTGATGCGTGGAACTCCTGATCCGCAGATGGCGATGTTGACGACGTTGCAGCCGGGGGATTTGATCCCGGCTGATCATCCGATCCGCCGAATTCGCAAGGTGGTGGATGCGGTGCTCGACGAGCTCGATGACGAGTTCGACGTCATGTACGTGTCGGTGGCCGGCCGAGTGTGCCGCCGGAGCAGCTGCTCAAGGCGACGATGTTGATGGCGATGTACTCGATCCGTTCGGAGCGGGCGTTCTGCGAACGGCTGAACTATGACCTGTTGTTCAAGTGGTTTCTGGACCTCCCGATCGACGCGAAGGCGTTCGACGCGTCGACGTTCTCGAAGAACCGACAACGCCTCCTCGACCATGACATCGCGGATCGGTTCTTCGCCGCGGTGGTCGCCCAGGCGAAGCTGCGCCGCTACGTGTCGAGTGATCACTTCTCCGTCGACGGGACCTTGTTGGAAGCGTGGGCGTCGCACAAGAGCTTCCAACCCAAAGACGGCCCGTAGGCTCCTCCGCGACGGGTCGCAACGCTGAAGTCGACTTCCACGGGCAGCGGCGCACGAACGAGACGCACGCGTCGACGACGGATCCCGAAGCCAGGATGGCTCGCAAGTCGTTCGCGACTGCGGCGAAGCTCTCCTATTCGGGGCATCTGTTGATGGAGCACCGCAACGCTTTGATCGTGGACATCGAGTTGACGCGAAGCGACCGGCTACGCCGAGCGCGCCACCGCGCTCGAGATGCTCGCCCGTCTGCCGGCGACGAAACGGCGACGCACCGTCGCTGGCGACAAGGCCTACGACACCCGAGGGTTCGTCGCTGACCTTCGCGAGTTGAACATCACGCCGCACCTCGCGCCGAACACGACCCGGCAACGTTCGACGATCGACGGGCGCACCACCCGACACGAAGGACACGCGATCAGTCAACGGATCCGGAAACGGATCGAGGAACCCTTCGGCTGGATCAAGACCATCGCCGGCGGCCGCAAACTCCGCTACATCGGCAAGCAACGCAACCGAGCGTGGTTCCTCATGAGCGGCGCGGTCTACAACATCGTCAGAATCGCTGCCCTCGACGCCACACCAGCCTGACAACAACCCGCACAGCCCCAGCAACACCGACGAACATCACCGACATCACCGACGAACATCACGACATCACCGACGAGCACCGACATCGGAGCCCGGGACCGCTCTACCGGCCGATTTTCAGCACCCTGCTAAAGGAGCGACGAGGCGCAGGGCACGGCGGGAAAAGGCACGCGGGGCGCCCACGACGCCGAGACGCCCGGCCAGCCACGCCCACACCGCACGACCGCCCGACCGCCGAGAAGAGAAGCCCGGCGCGGGGAGCCCGACCCACGGCGCCGCGGAGCCAGCCAACCCGCCGGCACCAGCAACCGGCCACCGAGCGGGGGGCAGCGAGGCGGCCCGAGCGCGAGAGCGGGAACGAGCCCGGCAGCGACCCGCCGAGAGACACGGGGAGCGACGGCGCCGACCCGCGCCGCCGACCAGCCCGAAGGGCGCGCGACCCCCCACGCCGGGCGACGCCGAGCCAGGAGGACCGACGACACAGCGAGCGACAGCCCCCGCGGGAGCGCGCCGCGCCCGGCGGCCGACGGGTTCGTCGCCGCTCTCAAACACCACCGTCCCAGCCTAGGAACCGTGTCGCTGGCTACGACGCTTGTTCGTGACGCCCGGTCTCCGCAAGATCGAGCTCGGCGGATGGCAGCCGCTGACGCCCAGCCAGGTACAGCGAATCCCTTGGGCACGCATCGCGGAGGCCGCCCTCGCGAGCGACGAGCTCTGACCCCGCGGTGCGCCGGCCGTGACGACACGAGAAACCGGCACGCGCGCCGAGGCGCTCTTCGGCAAGTCGATCGGGCAGACCGCGGCCGCCGGAGGTCGTCGCGCGGGCGAAGGTCACCCAGGAGCTCCCTCGATCGGTGCTGGAGCTCCGTGAGGAAGGACTGGCCTCGCCGGGCCCGGGGTGGAGTGCGCACGCCGCCGAGCAGCTCGGGTACTCGCGTGACTACGTGCGGCGCCTTGCGAGTCGAGCGATGAGGGAACGTGACGGGTGTAGCGACCTGGCCATCGGGTCATCGCGGTGGGGTCATTCGGGTTGTCGCGATGGTCGGCTAACGCTCTGACCAGCCGTTATCCGCCGGGACTGTTGTGTTGTGCCTCACTCTTCCCAGCGGAACCAGCGGATCGCGGCGAGGGGCGCGGCGACCGCCCACACCAGCAGCACCACGAGCTCGCCGGTCGGGAACGCACGACCCGGTGACAGCGCGGCACGGACCGTCTCCGACAGGGCCGCCGCCGGGAGGGCCTTGGCGAACGTCTCGATCGCGTCCGGCAATTTCGCCAGCGGGTACGCCATCCCGCCCAGGAACAGCAACACGAGGAAGAGACCGTTGGCGACGGCGAGGTTGGCCTCGGCCCGCAGCGTGCCCGCGAGCAGCATCCCTACCCCCGCGAAGGCGACGGTGCCGACGAGGAGCAGCACCACCGCCAACGCCAGCCCGCCGGTGACGTGCCATCCGAGCGCCACGCCGGTGAGCACGATCAGCGTCGCCTGGATCACCTCGAGCGCGAGCACGTTGAGCGTCTTGGCGCTGAGCAGCCCGGCGCGGCTCAACGGGGTGGATCCGAGGCGCTTCAAGACCCCGTACCGGCGTTCGTACCCCGTGGCGATCCCGAGGCTCACCATCGCGCTCGACATGACCGCGAGGGCCAGCACACCGGGCACGAGGAAGTCGACCGGGTCCTTGTACGTGGTGTTGACCGCGTCGACCGACGAGAAGAACACCAGGATCCCGAGCGGGATCACGAGCGTGACGAGGAGGCTCTCGCCGCGGCGCACGGTGAGAAGCATCTCGATGCGGGTCTGCGCGGCGACCGCCTTCGCCCTCACGAGCGGCCCTCACTGGTGAGGCGCAGGAACACGTCTTCGAGGCTGCGTCGCCCGGCGCGTAGCTCGCTCACCAACGCGCCCTGCTCGCACAGCCACGCGGTGAGCGCGGCGACGAGCGCGGGCGTGGCCGCGGTGTCGATCAGGTAGTCGCCGGGTCGCAGCTCGCGCACCGAACCCGCCGCGATCCCGAGCCGGCGGGCGAGGTCGTCGATCGGCAGTCCGGATCTTGTCGTGAACGTGGTCTCGTCGGCTGCGGCGCGCGTCGTGAGCTCGGCGGGTGAGTCGCAGGCGACCAGCCGGCCGTGGTCGATGATCCCCACGCGGTCGCAGAGGTGCTCGGCCTCGTCCATGGCATGGGTGGTGAGCACGACGGTCACGCCGCGGTCGCGCAGCTCGCGGATCATCGTCCACGTGGTGGCGCGTGCGTGGGGGTCCATGCCCGCGGTCGGCTCGTCGAGGAACACGAGCGACGGCTTGCCGACGAGCGCGAGCGCGAGTGAGAGCCGCTGCTGCTGGCCGCCCGACATGCGGCGCACGAGCGTGTGGCGGGAGTCGTCGAGGCCGACGAGTCGAAGGAGGCGTTCGGGGTCGTCGGGGTCTTCGTAGTACGACGCGAAGAGCTGCAGCGCTTCGAGCGGGCGGATGCCCGGGTAGAGGCCACCCTCCTGGAGCATCACACCGATGCGCGGGCGGAGGCGGCCACCGTCACGCCACGGGTCGACGCCGAGCACGCGGACCTCGCCGGCGTCGGCCCGGCGGTACCCCTCGAGGATCTCGACGGTGGTGGTCTTCCCGGCCCCGTTCGGCCCGAGGAGGCCGAACACCTCGCCCACCGCGATCGAGAGCGTGATCCCGGCGACCGCGAGGGTGGGCCCGTAGCGCTTCTCGAGCGCGGCGACCTCGATCGCGTGCGCAGGAGAGTTCACCGTTGCCGGAGCCTAGCGACCGTCCGGGGGTGGAACCATGCTCGGGGTGGGCACGCGCCCGTCACCGGTCCCGCCAGGCGACGAACCGGGCGAGGTCGGCGAGCGCGGCGGCAGCCTCGCCGCTCACCGGACCCGCGTCGAGCGCGGCGAGCGCCTCCCCCACGAGCGCGGAGATCGAGCGCTCGACCTCCGCGACCGCGCCGCTGGCAAGCAAGCGACGGCGCACCATCGCCAGGGTGGCCTCGTCGAGGGGGTGGTCGGCCAGGCGGTCGAGCTCGGCGGCGAAGGACGGATCGGCCTCCACCGCCGCCGCCAGCAGCGGCGTCACCTTGCCCTCGCGGAGGTCGTCGCCGAGGGGCTTGCCGGTGAGGGCGGGATCGCCGAACACGTCGAGCAGGTCGTCGCGGAGCTGGAACGCCTGCCCCGTCGGCACCCCGTAGGCGCTGAGGGGGGCCTCCAGCTCGGCGAGCCGGCCGGCGAGCGCAGCGCCGAGGTGCAGGGGACGCTCCACCGTGTACTTGCCGGACTTGTAGCGCTCGATCAGCTCGGCCCGGGCCCGGTCCCGGTTGCCCGCCGCGCCGGCCGCGAGGTCGAGGAACTGCCCGACGCACAGCTCCAGGCGCAGCTCGTCGTACACCGGGCGGACCGCCGGCGGCGCGGCGGCGAAGAGCGTGTCCGCATAGACGAACGCGAAGTCTCCCACCAGGATCGCGGCCCCCTCGCCGAAGCGGCGGGCCTCACCGCGCCACGACGCCGCGGCGTGGGCCTGCGCGAACCGCGTGTGCACTGCGGGGCGCCCCCGCCGGAGCGGGGAGCCGTCCATGACGTCGTCGTGCACGAGTGCGAACGCGTGGAGCAGCTCGAGGCCCGCGGCCACCTCGACGACCACCGGGTCGGCCGGGTCGCCGCCCGCGGCCACGAACGCCCACGAGCAGAAGGCGGGTCGCAGTCGCTTGCCCCCGGCGGCGACCAGGTCGCGCAGCGCCTCGAGCGGTGGCGCGAGCGCCGCGTCGAGCGCCGACCACCGGGTGATCTCGGCGTCGAGGAGGGAGGTGATCCGCTGCTCCACCCGGACACCGAACTCGCGCGCGCCGGCAGGGAGCGGCAGGGCGCGCTCCGCGGGGCGTGGCTCCATCGGGAGCGATGCTACGGGCGTCGGTAGCATCCGCCCGAATGGCCGAGTTCCTCTCCGTCGCGTGGATCGCCGAGCTCGATGCCGCCGCCCGCGCGGCCGGCGACCTGACCCTCGCGGACGGCGACCTGGTGATCGAGCAGGTCGTGCGCGGCCTTCCCGGCGGCGAGGTGCGCTACCGGGTGCACCTCGGGCCGGGCGGCGCGCACGTCACGGCCGACGGCGGCGAAGACGCCGACCTCACGTTGGTGACCGACGCCGTCACCGCGCGGTCGCTGCACGAGGGGCGCGCGCGGGCTCAGGACGCGTTCACGGCGGGCTCGCTCAAGGTGCAGGGCCGTCCCGAGGTGCTGGCCAAGCGGGCCGAGCTGCTGGCCCGGCTCGATGCCGCCTTTGCCCCGGTACGCGGCCGCACGACGTTCGCCGAGGTCACCGGACCCGGTCGCGGGACGCTCGACGGCCGGTAGCGTGCAGGGCGATGCAGCCATTCGAGCGGCTCCGGGCCATCGCCCGCCACGGCGGCGACGATCGCCTCCTGGTCGCGGAAGCGGCCGACTGCCTCGGTGAGTTCGACGACGATCCGGCGGCGCTCGTGGTGACCTGCCGGCGGCTCCTGCACCACCATCCCGAACGGGCGCCGCTGTGGTGGCTCTGCGCCCGGGTGCTCGCGGCGCCCGACCCGTCGGAGGCGGCGTGGGAGGCGGAGGCGCTCATGCGGGCGGACGACACTGCCGACCGCCTCGCCGCACTGCTGCCCTTCCCGGCGGACGACCCGATCGTGGTGCTCGGGTGGCCCGAGCTCACGGGCGCCGCCCTCGCCATGCGGCCCGACCTCGAGGCGCTGGCCCTGCGCCTCGACCACGGCGACGCGCGCGACCACGACGGGAGCTGGCGGGCCCGACTCGCCCACAGCGACGCGTCGGCACGCCCGGTGGACGTCACCGAGGCCGCCGCGCTGGAGCCGTCGCACGTGCTGGTCGAGGTGGCGGGCGCCAGCCCGACCGAGGTGCTGGTCGCCGACGGGACCTCCGCGGTGCTCGCCGACCTGGCCGGTCCGTCGCGGGCGGTGTGGCTCGTGGCCGGCGTCGGGCGCGTGCTGCCCGCCCGGATGTTCGACGCCATGATGCGCGGGCTCGGCGACCCGGAGGACGTCGGCCTCGAGCGACTCGACGTGCAGGTCGCCGATCGCATCGCGGGCCCGACCGGTCTCGTGCGTCCCGAGCAGCTCCTCCGGCGCGTCGACTCGCCGGTGGCGCCCGAGCTGCTGCGCCTCAGCTGACGGCGGGATCGCGCTACGGCAACAGCTCGGGGGGATCGTCGCGCGGTGGCGCCCCGGTGGATTCCTCGACGTCGAGATAGCCCGTCGTCGAACGCCGCCGGACCTGGCCCCGCACCCGGAAGCGCCTTCCCAGCCGGCTCCGCACGACCGCGCGCACCGGCGGGAGGACCAGCAGGAGCCCGATCCCGTCGGTGACGAATCCGGGGAGGAGCAGGAGGAACCCGGCGAGCGCGAGCAGGCCGCCGTCGGTCATGGGCCCGGTCGGGACCCGTCCGTTGTCGAGCTCGGCCCGCATCCGGGCGAACGTGCCGACGCCCTCGCGCTTCACCAGCCAGGCGCCGCCGACCGCGATCACCAGCATCAGGGCCAGCGTGTCGAGCACGCCGATCCACTGCACCACCTGGAGGAAGACGGCGATCTCGACGAGCGGCCACAGGACCAGCAGGAGGACCACGACGAACACGCCTCCAGGCTATGAGCCTGCGTTCACCCGTCGAGCGCGAGCGGCAGCACGTTGCGGTCGGAGGAGGTCCCGGCCGCCGCGATCGGTTCCGCCGCGTCGGGAGCCTGGTTCCGGCGCACCGCTTCGATCTTCTCGAGCTCACGTTCCACGCCCCGGCGCCTGGTGCCCTCGAGCTCCTCGAACGCGTTCCCCGCCGTCCTCAGGTTGCGACCGACCTTGTCCATCTGCTCGACGAAGCGTTCCCACTGCTTCTCGAACCCCTGGAGCAACCCGAGGATCTCGTGCGACGTCTGGCCCAGCCGGAAGTTGTCGACGGCCTGGCGGATCACCGCCAACACCGCGAACAGGGTGAGAGGGGAACAGAAGATCACCTTGTCGCGCAGCGCGTCGTCGAGGATCGTGCGGTCCTGCTCCTGGATGAACCCGTAGACCTGCTCGTTGGGGATGAACAGCAGCACACAGTCGACGGTGTCGGCCGCGGTGTCGACGTAGTTGCGCCGGGTGACCTCCTTCAGCCGGAGGCGGACGTCCTTGAGGAACTCCTTGCGCAGGCGCTCTCGGTCGACGTCGGACCCGGCGTCGAGGAACCGGAGGTAGTTGTTCAGGGGGAACTTGACGTCCATGTGCAGGCAGAGTCCTTGCGGGAGCAGGAACGTGTAGTCGGGGATGCCGCCCGAGCCCGCCATCGCCTGCTGCTTGCGGTAATTGACGCCGTCGATGAAGCCGGCGAGGCGCAGCACGTCTTCGGCCATGCGCTCGCCCCACTGGCCGCGCGCGGACGTGCTCGACAGCGCCTCGCGCAACGACTGCGTGGTCTCCGCCAGCACCTGGGTGTGCCGGCCCGCCTCCTGCAGCTGGCTGCTCAGCTCACCGACGTGCTCGCGTCGCTCGCGCTCCACCTCGTGCAACAACCCGGTGAGCTTCGCCAGCTCGACCCGCATGTTCCCCATCTGCTGGTCGATGAGGCCGCGGGTGCCGTCGAGCTCCTGGGTGCCCAGCCGGCGCTCGGCCTCCATCATCTCCTGGTTCATGCGCACGAGCTGCTCCACCGCACCCGACATCGCCGCCCGATCGGCGGCGGCACGGGCTTCGACCGCGCCCTGGACCGCGAGCTCGAGGGGCAGCTCGGCGGCCGGCTCGCTGCGCTGCACCCGCGCGAGCACGATGACCAACGCCGCGACGAGGCCGACCACCGCGACGCCCAGCACCGCCACCATCGGATCCATGCCCCGAAGGTATGGCAGGGGTGTGACGCCTACGAGGATCCCCGGCCGCCGCCGAGCCCCGACGTCAGCCGAGTCGTAGCGTCTCCAACGGCTCCAGCCGGGCCGCCTTGACCGAGGGATACAGGCCGGCACACACCGACACACCGACCGCGAGCCCGATCCACAGTGGCATCCGCCCGTAGTCGACGACGACCACCCAGCCGGCGAACCCCGACACGAGGTACACGACGCCCACTCCGACCGCGGCGCCGATCACCCCGCCGAGGATCCCCACGAAGAGGGCCTCGAGCAGGAACTGCACGGCGATCAGCGAGCGGGTGCTGCCGAGGGCGCGGCGGATGCCGATCTCCGAAGACCGCTGGATCACCGAGATCGACATCACGTTGGCGATCCCGAGACCGCCGACGGCGAGGGCGAGGATCCCCGCGAACAGCGCGGTCTGCTGCAGGGTCTCGTCCGCCTGCGCCGACGCCTGGAGCGCGTCGCTCGGGATCTTCGTGCTCACCTCGTCGGTGCCGCCGAGGCCGATCGCGGTCGGGAGCGCGTCGGTCGTCTCCTGGGTCGTCCCGCTCTCGGCCCGGACGTACATCTTCGTCGGCGTGCCCTCGGTCGCGAAGTCGTGCTTCGCCGACCACTGCGTCACGAACGCGGCGTTGTCGAGATTCGGATCGAGCGCGACCCGGTCGAGCACGCCGACGACGCCGTAGTCGATGCCGTTGAGGGTGATGGTCCTGATCTCCCCCGGGACCATGCCGTACTGGTCGGCGAGCCCCGCGCCGATCACCACCGCGCGCTGCTTGTTCTTCCCGTCGCTCGATCGCAGCCAGCGGCCGCTGCGCAGCGGCACCTCGAGCACCTCGGGCAGCGTGTTGTCCGCGGCCAGGACCGGTACCGGGATCGCCTGGTAGTACGTCTCCGAGCCCTGGTTCGGCAGGGTCACCACGCCGCTGATCTCACTCACCGCCGAGGCCCGTGCGAGCGTCGGCACCGCACGGGCCCGGGCGACCGCGTCCTTCGGGAGGGTCGGGTTCTGCTGGCCGAAGCTCCCGGCGGCCTCCACGGTGATCAGGTTGGTCCCGAGCGTGGCCAGCTTCTCCTTGAGATCGCCCTTGGCCGATTCGGTCAGCCCCACCGCCCCGACCATGGCCGCGACACCGACCACGGGCCCGAGGAGGATGAGCAGCGTGCGGACCTTGCGTGACGCGATGCCGTTGGCGGCGACGCCCAAGAGCTCCCGCGCCCGGCTCATTCCGATCCCCGGAACGGTTCCGGTGCCTGGGGGGAGTCGTCGACGATGCGGCCGTCGCGCATCGCCACCACGCGCTTCGCGGTGGCGGCCACGCCGTGGTCGTGGGTGACGAGCACGACGGCCCGGTCGGGCGACTCGAGCTCGGCGAAGAGCTCCATGACGTTGGCGGCGTTCTGCGAGTCGAGGGCCCCGGTCGGTTCGTCGGCGAGGATCATGAGGGGCTCGGTGACGATCGCCCGCGCGATCGCCACCCGTTGCTGTTCGCCGCCGGACATCTGCACCGGGCGGTGATCGGCGCGAGCGCCCAGCCCGACCTGCTCCAACGCGTGCAGGGCCCGGTCGCGGCGCTCGCCGGGACTCAGGCCCCGGTAGAGCAGCGCGGTCGCGACGTTGCCGAACGCGCTCAGGTGCGGGATCAGGTGGAACTGCTGGAAGACGAAGCCGATGCTGTCGCCGCGCAGCCGGGACCGCGCCGCGTCGTCCAGCGTGCCGGTGTCCCGGCCGCCGACCTCGACGGTGCCCGCGCTCGGGCGGTCGAGCACCCCGAGCAGGCCGAGCATCGTCGACTTGCCCGAACCGGACGGACCGGTGATGGCCAGGAGATCGCCCGCATGGATCTGCAGGGAGACCTCACGCAGCGCGTAGACCTGCACCTCCTCGCCGTACACCCGGGACACGTCGGTGAGCTCGATCAGTGGCGCCGGGCTCTCCGCCGCGGAAGCATCCGGCGTCACCGCCTCAGCCATTGCTCCGGTCCACCTCGACGACGACCACCTGCTTCGCGTCGAGCCCGTCCTTGATCTCGATGTACGAGCCCTCGGACAGGCCGGTGACCACCTTGACCTCGTGCACCTTCCCGCCGTGGGCCAGGTCGATGACCCGCACCACGTCGTCGCCGCTGCCGTTCTGCTTGACCGCGGCGATGGGCACCGTGAGCGTGCCCAGTCGCTCCTGCACCACGACCTTGATGGTGACCGGCGCGCCGTCCGCGGCGCCGAGATCGCCCTTCACCTGGACCTTGCCCTGGTAGCTCTGCTTCTTGGTCTCCGGATCGGTCGTCGCGGTGTCGTCGAGCTCGGTGATCACTCCGGGCGCGGTGTCGGTGGAACCCTGGAGCTGCACCGTGACTGCCTGCCCGACCTTGAGCTTCGTGCGGTCGGCCGCGCTGGCGTCGAGGGTGACGGTGAAGTCGGTCTCGGTCAGCGAGAACAGCGGGGTTCCCGCGGGCGCGATCTCACCTTCCTTCACGAACACCTGGCCCAGGCGAGTCGGCCACGTGCCCGCGACCATGTCGGTCGGGAGGAAGAACACGTTCGTGTTCAGCGTGAGGATCGGGATGCTCGCGGTGGTCTGCCCCGCCGCGAGCAGCACCGTGCCGGTGACGGGCTCGAGGTCCTGGCCCTGCTCGCGCGGTGCCGGTCACCGTGTACTGCACGGAGATGTCCTTCACCGGCGGCTGGTCGGCCACGACGGTGAACACCACGCCCCCACCCAGGCCGACGGCCGCGGGACCACCGATGATGTTGATCTTGGGTAGGGTCGACGACACGATCACCACGCCCGCGACGGCGGGGTTCCCCACGACGTAGCTGGAACTGGGCTGCACGGTGACGAACAGGGCGGGGTCCTTCTGGACGTGGCCGTTGTCGAGCGTCGGGACGGTCACCGGCAACGCCGTCTGCCCGGGCGGCACGGTCAGCAGCCCACCCGCCGGGTTGTAGTCCGATCCCCGAACCGCGTTCCCTCCGTAGCTGACCGACACCTGGAGCTCGTCGGTCAGTGCCCGATCGAGGGCGATGGTGAACGACGCCGGTGTACCGGCCGGGATGCGCAGGCCGCCGGCAGTGATGGTGACCACCGGGACGGCCGCGCCGCCGCTCGTGCCCGCGATGGTGACGGTCGCGCTGCTGACCGGTCCGACCTGGTACGCCGACGACGGTGAGAGCGAGACCACGATGAGCCGGCTGGGTTTCACCGTGCTCGACGTCTTGGTCGTGATGGTCGTCGTCGCCGTCGTGTGCCCGGCGACGAGGGTCACCGTGGGCGGGAACGACAGGTAGTCGGTACCGGGTACCGCGCTGCCGCCGACGTTCAGCGACACCACGGTGTTCTGCACCGGCGCCTGGTCGGCCGTCACGGTGAGCGTGGCCGACTGGCCCTGCTGCACCGTCGTCGTCCCGGTCAGCTTGAGCTGGGGCACGTCGTTGGACCGGATCGTCGTGCTGGCCGATCCAGGACTCCCGACCGTGTGGTCGCCACCCGGCTGCAGCGTCACCGTCAGCGTCTTGTCCGGTTCGACCAAGCCGTTCGCGCGGGTGACGATCTGGAACGACATCGACGGTGCGTCGGCCGGGATGGTGAACGGCCCGGTCGTCAACACCACGTCGGTGGAGTTGGCCGCGGCGCCCGACAGCGAGACCGAGAACGTCGCCGCATCGTGGGTCGACGGGGACGCGCTGACGACGAACGTCGCGGGCGTGCCCTTGTTGACCACGCCCGCTGCCGACGCGATGGTGAGCGTCGGCGGCACCGCCTGCCCCGCGACGTCGCCGCTCGTCCGGGCCACTGCGTCGAGTGCCGTGACCGCCCGGTTCGTCGACGCCTTGCGCGCCTGGGCCGGTGGTCCGATGGTCAGGCCCGCCGACGTCTGGTCCCCGAGCATGTACCCGGCGCCCTGGACCAACGACACCTGGACGGCCTGACCGGTCGACGGCGACGCGCCGGGATACCCGTGGGCTGCCTGCCACTGCGCCAACGCGAACCGGGTCTGCTCCGTGTACCGGCGGTCGGCCCCGCCCGGCGAGTAGCCGGCCGCGCGCAGGGTCGCGTTGAGCTGCGCGACGTCTTCACCCTCGGCACCGACGTCGAGGCGGCGGAAGAACGGGAACGCGCCATTCGTGGTGACGGAATTGCGCCCGTCGAGGGCGAGGATCGATTCGTCGGCGGTCAGGGTCGCGCCGTCGTCCAGGAACACCTTGCTCACCTGCGCCGCTTCGGTGACGCTGTTGATCGTCCGTTCCTCGACGCGGCCCAATGTGCCTTGGACGGTCACCTCGTCGCGCAGGTCGCGGCGGAGTCGCGACCGCGGTGATGAGCAGCGGCTTCGAGCTGGAGCTCGACCCACTCGATGCGGCGTACACGACGGCGCCGCCTACGACGACCAGCGCCACGATGCCGACCACGACCCACTTGCGCACGCCTTACCCCGCGTTCCTCGACCGGTTCACCCGGTGCCGACGGCCTTCTGCGACTTCGCCGCGCACTGCTCGAGGTCCTTGCTCGAGAGCAGGTCCTTGCCCGGCGGCGCTTCGATCTGGGTCTGCGTTCCCGTGGTGCTGAACGAGAAGAGGCGGCCCTGGCTGTCGGGCACGGGCTTCGCGATCTTCCAGCCCCGGTCGATCATGCAGGTCCGCCAGAGGAGGTAACCCTTGTTGCGCGTCTTGATCTGCGCCGGGGTGAGGTTGTCGTTCGCGCTCTGCGACGCGGCGAGCGCGGCCTGGATGTTCGAACGCGCCGCGCACGTCCCCAGGTTCTTGAGGTACGTCGGGTCGTTGGTGGGCGAATTCGGGTTCGACGCGTCGGGCGCGCCGATGAATTTGGTGCCGGTGTCGCTGAGGCACTGTTGGAATTTGCCGAGCGCGCCGAACAGCGCGGTGGTCGGGTCTTCCTTCGTGCTGACGATCGTGGTCTCGGTCGACTTGGCGCCCGCGACGGTGGTGCCGGTCGCTCCCTCGCTCGCGGCCTGGGCCGGACGCTGGACCTTGCCGTTCACGACCGTGAACCCGTCGGGAAGCTTGATGTCGAGTTGCCCCGCGCGCAGCACGGTCGGGTCGGAGTCCGAACCACCGCCACAGGCTCCGAGCAAGACGGCTCCGAGCAGGACGACGGCGACGACCGCGCTCACGCCCGCTCGGTGACGCGCTTTCGCCGCCCGCTTCCGCTTCCCCATGCCGTCCCCCGGTCGGTCCCCCGGCTGGAACCGGCGACAGCTTGGCACAGCGGCGAGGTCGGGACCGGGCACGTCGGCGGTGTCAACTCGACGCGAGGTGCTCCCGGAGCAGCCGGTTCAGGGCGTCGGGCGCGACTTCGGGGATCCAGTGGCTCACGCCCTCGAGCACCTCGAACCGGTACGGGCCGGCGATCTCGGCTGCGGTGCCCTCGGCCGCCTCCCGCCCGAGCGCGACGTCGTCGGTCGACCACACGTAGAGGGTCGGCGCGGTGATCGGCCCGATCGCGGCGCCGAAGTCGTTGGCGCGGTACCAGTTGAGCCCACCGGTGAGCGCGGCGCCACCGTCGGCGATGAAGACCCTGCGGTACTCGGCGACCGCGTCGGGCGGGTGCTCCGAGTACAGCGCATCGAGCAGGGCGCCGTCCTCGGCGAGGAACGTCGACTCGGCCTCGGCCGAGCGGAACCACTGCATGTAGCCGGACCGCTCGCGCTGGTCGCCCCCGGAGGTCATGGCGCGGAGGAAGGGTGCCGGGTGCGGGGTGGACACCACGGTGAGCGTGCGGATCCGCCCGGCGAGGCGGGCGCCGGCGTACCACGCCACGAACCCGCCCCAGTCGTGGCCGACGAGATGGAACCGGTCGACGCCGAGCGCGTCGGCGAAGCCGGCGACGTCGTCCACCAGTCGGTCGATCCGGTACTCGCTGAGCTCGGCCGGCCGTGCTCCCGACGCGTAGCCACGCTGGTCGGGCGCGACGGCGCGGTACCCGGCCGCGCCCAGCGCGCCGAGTTGAGCGCGCCATTCGTACGACGTCTCCGGGAACCCGTGCAGGAGGAGCACCGGCTCGCCGTCCGGCGGTCCGTCGGCACGAGCGGAGTACGTGTACGGACCGACGGTGAGCTCGAACGATTCCATGGTGGGCCTTTCAGCTCATCCGTTGCGGCGCGCCGAGAGACGGTCGGCGCGTGCGACGAGGTTGCCAGCGGCGAGCCGTTCGGCCCAGTGCGCCAGCGCGGGTGTCGCGCCACGCCATTCCCAGTCGTCGACGGTGCCGACGTCGGCGTCGGTGCGCAGCGTGGCGAGGTCGAGGAAGAGGCGCGCCGCGTCGCGTGCGGTCGAGAGCGTGGCGGCCAGCTTGGCGGCGCCGCGCACCGACACGTCCCATTCGGCGGCGTCGTCGGGGATCGCGTCGAGGTGCTCGTAGCGGGCCAGCACGGTCGCCGCCGACTTCGCGCCCCAGCCGGGGAGGCCGGGGAAGCCGTCGGCGGCGTCGCCCACCAACGCGAGGTAGTCGGGGATGGAGCGCGGACTCACACCGAAACGTTCGCGTACTGCCGCCTCGTCGAGCACCCGACCGCCCTGGCGACGATCGAGCTGCGCCACCTTGGGGTCCTCGACGCACTGGCCGAGGTCCTTGTCGGGGGTGCACACGAACACGCGACGCACCCGCGGGTCGTCCCTCGCCACGCGCGCCGCCGACGCCAGCGCGTCGTCGGCCTCCAGCTCGACCATCGGCCAGACCGTCACGCCCAGCGCCTCGAGCGCTTCCTCCAACATGGGGAACTGCGTGAGGAGCTCGGGATCCATCCCCTCGCTCGTCTTGTAGCCGATCCAGAGGTCGTTGCGGAACGACTCGACCACGTGGTCCGTCGCCACCCCGACGTGCGTCGCGCCCTGCTCGAGCATCCCGAGCACCGACCCGAGCACGCCCCGGACCGCGGCCACCTCGATCCCGTCGGGGTCGGAATGGGAAGGCACCGCGAAGTGGTGGCGGAACAGCTCGTAGGTGCCGTCGACGAGATGGACCTCCAGCGCTGCGGTCACCATGGGCCCGAGCCTCGCACACCCCACGCGGGCGCACCTGGGAGTCGGCCGAGAACGCCGAGGTTGGTGCCCCTACCGTCCGGTAGGGGAGCTACCCTCGCGTCGTGGACGACGACCAGCTCCTCGCCGAGCTCGAACCGACGGCGATCAAGCTCTACGAGCGCCACCTGTCCACGGCCAAGGAGTGGTTCCCCCACGAGATGGTGCCCTGGAGCCGTGGGCGCGACTACGACGCGGGCGAAGCGTGGGATCCCGAGCAGTCGACGCTCTGCGAGGGCGCGCGCAGCGCGCTGTTCCTCAACATCCTCACGGAGGACAACCTCCCGCACTACTACCGGACGATCACGGCCAAGTTCGGCAACGACGACGTCTGGGGCGAGTGGAACCGCCGGTGGACCGCGGAGGAGGGTCGCCACGCGATCGTCATCCGCGACTACCTGGCCGTCAACCGTTCGCTCGACATGCGCCAGCTCGAGCGGGCGCGGATGCGTCAGGTGTCGCTCGGGCTCGTGCCGAACCCCGCCGGCATCGCCGACGGGATCGTCTACGTCGCGTTGCAGGAGCTCGCGACCCGCATCTCGCACCGGAACACCGGCAAGCTGCTCGAGGACCCCGACGGTCTGGCCATCATGAGCCGTGTCGCCGCCGACGAGAACCTCCACCACCTCTTCTACCGCGACCTCGTGTCGGCGGCGTTGGAGGTCGACCCGTCGGGCATGGTCGCGGCGATCGAGCGGCAGGTGCGGACCTTCGAGATGCCGGGCGCGGGCATCGAGGACTTCAAGGTCCACGCGCGTGTCATCGCCGACGCCGGGGTGTACGACTTCGCGTCGCACCACGACCAGATCCTCGTCCCCGTGGTGTTCAAGCATTGGCGCGTCGAGCAGCTCCAGAACCTCAAGGCTGCGGGTGAGCAGGCACGCGACCGGCTGGTGAAGCACGTCGAGAAGGTCGGGAACGTCGCCAAGCGCATGAAGTCGCGCCTGGCCCCGCGCCGGGCCCCCGCGGTCTGACCCGGGCTCAGGGCAGCCGATCGCGGCCGCGCAGCGCGTGGCCCTCGAACTGCGCGAGTCCACGCTCCACGACGCGGTCGTGGGCCCAGGCCATCGCCGGCCGCGCCACGACCGCCAACGAACGCAGCACCGGTGCTCGGAGGTCGAGCGCCCACGCGAGGCGGGCCTCGGTGCCGCCCGCGGCCCCGTGCAGGTCGAGGCGGGCCCTGCCGGTGAGGTCACCGTCGACGCGCGTCGTGAGGCGTTCGGCAGCAGTGGCGTCCTCGACCCGGATCGTGCACCTGAGCTGGTACGGGAGCGGCGCCTGGATCAGCACCTGGGCCACCGCGCCGGTGGTGAGCGCCTCACCGCCACCCTCGACGCGGAACTCCCGGAGCCAGGGCCACCACTCGCGGTAGCGGTCGGTGTGCGCGAGCGTCGCCCACAGCCCGGCGGGCTCCAGCCGGAAGTGCCAGGACCGGTCGAAGCGGAACGGTGACGGCACCGGTCCAGCATCGCCGCGGCCTCAGGCCGGTGCAAGCAGCGGTTCCGCCGGCGGGGCGACCGCGACCCGTGCGGTGCGCTCGAAGCATCCGAGGTACAGCATGACCGTCGCCGTCCACACCGTGGCCGCGCCGGCGACGTGGACGCCCACCAGGAACGCCGGGATGTCGTTGAAGTACTGCACGTACCCGACGGCCGCCTGGGCGACGAGCACCACGAGCAGCACGGTGACGCGCTGCTGCACACCGTGCGGCGCGCGGTCACGCCGAACCAGCCACAACATCGCGAGCACTGCGGCGAGGAAGATCATGACGACGGCGCCGTGCACACGCGCCGCTGTCCTCCAACTTCAGGTCGAGCCGCGCCACGTCGTCGTGCTTGCCGCCTCCGCTGTGGGGGCCGGCACCGGTGACGACGGTACCGGTGAACAGGACGACGCCGGCGAGCCCGACCAGCACCCGTCCGAGGAGCACGGTACGGCGCGAGACGACCGCGTGCGCGGGGCCGTCGGGTTGACCGGCTCGGCGAACCAGCACCAGCGCGTCGGTGAGCAGCAGGATCGACAGGAGGAAGTGAGCCATCACGAACGGCGGCTTGAGATCGAACGCGACGGTGAGCTGGCCGAGCACGGCCTGGGCGAACACGCCGGCGACCAGGCCCCACGAGAGCCACACGAGGTCGCGGCGCCGGGGGATCCGTACGAGGCTGCCGAGCACTGCGAGGATCACCGCGACCGACACGAGTCCGGTGAAGAGGCGGTTGAGGTGCTCGATGGTCGCGTGCTCGCTCGACGGACCGTGAGCCTGCAGCTGGCTGTTCGGGCAGCTCACCCCGACCGGGCAGCCGAGACCCGAATTGGTCAGGCGGACCGCCGCGCCGGTGACGATGATGATCCCCAGGAGGACTGCGGCGAGGATCGTGATCCGCCGGTACGCGATCGGGCTGAGGTGCGGCACGCGCATGCAGGTGCGATCGTACCGAGCAGGGCCGGGAAACTCCCGACGCTGGTCCCGGGCGGTGCGACACTGACAGTGGGAGCAACGCCCCGGAGCACTTCGAGCAGTTCCGGTGGGCTTCGCTCGCCCGCTTCGGAGACGCGTTCGCGCCCGAGGAGGTCGTCCTCCGGGAGGTGGGGGTGGCGTCGGTCTCGTCGTATCTTCGCTGGTGGGTCGCGTGGAACGAGAGCGTGCTCCGAGCCGTCCCGCCGGATCGGCTGCTCGTGGTGCGCACCGAGGACCTCGACGGCTCGGCTGCCGTGCTGGCGCGCTTCGCGGGGGTTCCCGAGTCGACGGTGCACCCGGCCCACGCCAACCACCGGACCCGGCGTCTCGCGCTGCTCTCCGGCGTGCCGGCGTCCTTCGTCGAGGAACAGGCCAGACGCCACCGCGGCGCGCCGATGGAGCGCTTCTGGGGCCCGGATTGGCCCGATCTCGTCGCGCGGCTCCCGGAAGGCAGCGCCGGCTGAGCGACCGCGCGACCCAGGCGATGAGTGTCGTACCCCGGTGGTTGGATCGGTGCATGTTCGACGTCGCGGATCGTCTCGACGGGTTGCGGTGCTGGCCGACGGAACGGCTGGTCGCGCGCCGTGAGGAGTTGGTGCGCGAGCAACGTCGCTTGCGGGTGGAGGAGCTCGCGGTGGTCGCGGTGCTCGACGAACGCGGCCGCATCGACGAGTCGGTGGCCGGACGTGACGGCGTGTCGACCCGCTCGGCGCGCGAGACGCTCGAGACCGCCCGGGCACTGGAATCACTGCCCGCAGTCGCCGCCGCTGCTCATGCGGGTGACCTGAGCGCCGAACAGCTCGGCCCGGTCATGGCACTCGCCGACCAGAACACGGATGCCGAGTGGGCTCGGCGGGCACCCAACGTCGCACCCGCGGATCTGGCTCGCCTGGCCCGCACCCAGACCAAGCCGACGGTCGAAGACGCACGAGCGCGGCGCGAGGCACGCAACCTGCGGATGTGGTGGCAGCACGACACCGGCATGCTGCACCTGCGCGGCGCACTCCCGGATGTGGACGGCGCGCGCTTCGAGGCCACCATCAACCGCATGATCGACCGCATCCGCCCGGCCAAGGGCCAACCCTGGGACACCCGCGAGCATCGCAGCGCGGATGCGATGGTCGAGTTGTGTGATGTGTACGAGACCGCGGAACCGCCGGCCGCGGCGGCGAAGCCGCTCCTGGTGGTCGAGGTGCCGATGACGGGCCCGGCGGAGGTGGCGGGCATCCCGCTGCCCGACGCGCTGGTCGAGCAGTTGCGGGCCAACGCCCGGATCGAACCGGTCCTCGTCGACGGTCACGGTGTGGCGGCGATGGTCGGGCGCCGGTCGGGTGCGTTGTCAGCGAAGATCGTGCGGGCCGTGCGAATGCGCGACGGTCACTGCCGGGTGCCGGGCTGCGAGATCCGCCACGGCCTCGAGGTCCACCACCTCCGGCCCCGCAGCTGCGGCGGCACCGACGACATCTCCAACCTCGCCACCGTGTGCCGCACCGGCGGCCACCACGGCATGCTCGTCCCCACCGGGCGCTGGGCCCTCGTCGGCAACCCCAACCAGCCCGACGGCCTCCAACTCGTCCACGTCGACCAGCTCACCGCGGAACAGGCCGAACAACTCGGGCTCCCGCCGGGGCGCGCCGGGCCGAACGCGGCCTGACGGCGACGCGAGCCCGGCGTCGGAGCGGGTCCGGCCGGCCACCGCGCGCCGAGGGGTCGAACGACTCTGGCACGGTCGGCCCGATCGTCGTCGAATGCCGGAATGGCGACCACGGCGACCCGCCGACCGGACCCGTCGAGTCCGTTGGACGTTCGCGCGCTGCTCTGGTTCTTCGTGCTCGCCTACGCGTGGAGCTGGGCGTGGCTGATCCCGTTCGTCGTGGCCGATCGCACGGTGTACCAGGGTCGGGGCTGGCCGACGCACTTCCCGAGCCTGATCGGGCCGCTGGTCGCGGCGTTCGTGGTGACGGCGTGGACCACCCGACGCGCCGGCGTGCTCGATCTGCGGCGGATGTGGCGCTGGCGTATCGGGTGGCGCTGGTGGGTCGCGGCGTTGAGCCCCGTCGCCTACTTCGGGCTCGCGCTCGCGGCCATGGCGGTCGCCGGTGAGTCGCTTCCCGCGCTGGCGACTTCGCGCGCTTCAGCGGTCTGCCGTCGTCACTCGGAATGCTGGGCGTCACGGCGCTGATCGTCGTGCTGAACGGCTACGGCGAGGAGACCGGGTGGCGTGGCTACGCGCTGCCGCAGCTCCAGCTGCGCTTCACGCCCCTCACGTCCACGTTGATCCTCGCGATGGCCTGGGCCGCCTGGCACCTGCCGCAGTTCTTCGTGTTGCACAGCTACGAGAGCTTCACCACCGGGCAGCTCTTCGGCTTCGCGTTCGGGCTCACGTGCGGCGCGTTCGTCGCGACCTGGATCTACAACCGCACGGCGGGGAGCATCCTCGCGGTCGTGGTGTGGCATGGGGTGCACAACGCGTTCGGCGGGACGAAGGCGGCCACCGCCGGCCCGGGCACGATCGCCGCGGTGGTGAGCACCTGCATCATGATCCAGGGCATCGTCCCGGTCGTGCTCGAGCTGCGGGCGCGTCGTCACGGTCGACCGTCGGTCCTCGGGGCGGCGTGAGCGCAGATGGGAGCAGGGGATTCTGGGTCACGAACCACCTCGCCAACCCGGTGTTGGGTCCCTTGCTGCGCAGCCGCGCCGGAGCCCGTCTCGGCCGCAGCTCGCGGTGCTCCGGTACCGGGGCCGCCGCACCAGGACGGAGCACGAGCTGATCGTGCAGTACGCGCGGCACGACGACCACGTCTGGGTCATGCCGGGGCAGGCCGATCGCAAGACGTGGTGGTGGAACCTGCGCCAGCCGGCGGGCGTCGACGTGTGGATGGCGGGCCGGCGCCGGCACGGGACCGCGGTCGCGATCGCGATCGAGGGTCGCGACCGTCCCGCTGAAGTCGCCGAAGGGCTGCAGCAGTACCTGGCGCAGCTGCCACGCCGCGCGCACGGCGATCGAGGCCGACGAAGATACGGACCTCACGACGATCGCACCGAGCGCGGTCATGGTCCGCATCGACCTCGACCGCTAGCGTGCGCGGGCGACCCACCGGCTGGTCGCATGCTGTTCGCCGAGATTCCCGCGTGGTGGCCGACCGCTGAGCCGAGATCAGCTGTGCTTGGCGTTGGAACGCGTTCGACCACGCGTGCTCGCGTCGAGCACAACCTTGCGCAGACGGATGTTCACCGGCGTCACCTCGACGCACTCGTCGTCGGCGATGAACTCGAGCGCCTGCTCCAGCGACATCGGGCGCGGGGGCACGAGACGCACCGTGTCGTCGGAACCCGACGCGCGCATGTTGGTGAGCTTCTTCTCCTTGGTCGGGTTGACGTCCATCTCTTCGGAGCGGGCGTTTTCCCCCACGATCATCCCCTCGTAGACCTCGACGCTCGGACCGACGAGCATCTGCCCGCGCTCCTGCAGGTTCATCAGGGCGAACGTGTTGGTGAGGCCACGGCGGTCGGAGACGAGGCTGCCGGTCGGGCGCGTGCGGAGCGCGCCGTGCCAGGGCTCGTACCGGTCGAACACGTGGTGCAGCATGCCGGTACCGCGCGTCTCGGTCATGAACTCGGTGCGGAAGCCGATGAGGCCCCGTGCGGGGACGAGGTACTCCATGCGGACCCACCCGGTGCCGTGGTTCACCATCTGTTCCATGCGGCCCTTGCGCAGCGCCAGCATCTGGGTCACGACGCCCAGGTAGTCCTCGGGCACGTCGATGGTCACGTGCTCGACCGGCTCGTGGATCTTGCCGTTGACCTCACGGGTGACGACTTCGGGCTTGCCGACGGTGAGCTCGAAGCCCTCACGGCGCATCATCTCGACGAGCACCGCGAGCTGCAGCTCGCCGCGACCCTGCACCTCCCATGCGTCGGGGCGGTCGGTGTTGAGCACCCGCAGCGACACGTTGCCGACCAGTTCCGCGTCGAGGCGCGACTTCACCTGGCGGGCGGTGAGCTTGTCGCCGTCCTGGCCCGACAGCGGTGACGTGTTGATGCCGATCGTCATCGAGAGGCTCGGGTCGTCGACGTGGGTGACCGGGAGCGGGCGGGGATCCTCGGGATCGGTGAGCGTCTCGCCGATGGTGACGTCGGAGAGACCGGCGATGGCGATGATCTCGCCCGGCCCGACCTCCTCCGCGTCGACCCGGTCGAGGGCCTCGGTCACGTAGAGCTCGGTGATCCGGACGGTCTCGATGGTGCCGTCGGCGCGGCACCAGGCGACGGGCTGGCCCTTGCGCAACGACCCGTGGCGCACCCGGCACAGCGCGAGGCGCCCGACGTAGGGCGAGGCGTCGAGGTTGGTGACGAGGGCCTGGAACGGGTGCGACTCGTCGAACTCCGGCGCGGGGATGTGGTCGAGCAGGGTCTCGAACAGCGGCTTGAGGCCGTCCGACGCCCCGTCCACCCCGTTGACGAGATCGGGATCGTCGGGGTCGAGCGAGGCACGCCCGTCGCGCGCGTTGCAGTAGACGATCGGGAACACGATCTGGTCCTCGTCGGCGTCGAGGTCGAGGAACAGCTCCTCGACCTCGTGGACGACCTCGGCGACACGGGCGTCGCTGCGGTCGACCTTGTTGACCACCAGGATCACCGGCAGCCGGGCCTCGAGCGTCTTGCGGAGCACGAACCGCGTCTGGGGCAACGGCCCTTCGCTGGCGTCGACGAGCAGCAGCACGCCGTCGACCATGGTGAGGCCCCGTTCGACCTCCCCGCCGAAGTCGGCGTGGCCGGGGGTGTCGATGATGTTGATCTTCACGTCGCCGTAGCGGACGGCGGTGTTCTTGGCCAGGATGGTGATGCCCTTCTCGCGCTCGAGGTCCATGGAGTCCATGACCCGCTCGGCGACCTCCTGGTGGGCACCGAAGGACCCGGACTGGCGGAGCATGGCGTCGACGAGGGTGGTCTTGCCGTGGTCGACGTGGGCGACGATCGCGACGTTGCGGAGCGCCTCCTGGCGAGGCAGTGCCGCGAGGGCATGGCAGGACCTTCCGGAGCGATCGCTGGCCGGGGGCGACGAGCGGGGGGAACCGATAAGTCTACCGCGGGGTCAGCCCGGTGCCGGACCGGCCTGCCGCGCCCGCCCGGACCGCTCGGGCGCGCCGCCGATCAACCGGGCCAGGAAGGCGCTGAACAGGGCGAAGCCGACGGCGACGAGGAGGCCCGGGACGACCACCACGATCAGCGACCCCACGATCTGGTCCTCGGCCCGGAGGTCGCTGCTGTTGTACCCGACGATCACGAGCACCAGGAAGGGCACCGATCCGACGAGGGCGGCGAAGATGCCCGGCCAGGCCTTGCGGGTGAGCGACGAGGCGACGACGGCGCCCAGCACCAGGCCGATTCCACCGCCGAAGGCCCACAGGACCGGCGGGGCGACGGTGCGGCTGCCGGGTCCGTTGATGGTCGATTCCAGAGCCGCCGCCAGCGTCGTGAGCAGGAGTCCGGCGACGACGGCGATCGCCGTCCCCAACCACATCGCGCGCTCGTCGCCCATCTGCGGAAGAATAGAGCCATGACTTCTGCACCGGACACCTCTACCGTGACCACCTTCACGAGGATGGACGAGTCGACCGCCGAGCAGTGGGGCGTGATCGTCACCGAGACCTTCGCCCACCAGGACCGGGTCGCCGAATCGGTGCTCACGCTGCTGGGGAGCCTGGCCGGGATCACCGACGGCTTCGCGGTCGACCAACTCACCCACTCGCTGCAGACGGCCACGCTCGCCGAGCGCGCCGGGGCCGACGACGAGCTGGTCGTCGCCGCGCTGTGCCACGACATCGGCAAGGCGGTGAGCGTGCCCAACCACCCGCGCATCGCGGCGGAGATCCTGCGGCCCTACGTGAGCGACGAGGTGTGCTGGACCATTCTGGTGCACCAGGACTTCCAGGGCCGGCACTACTACGAGCACCTCGGCGCCGACCCGAACGCGCGCGACCAGTACCGCGGCCACGAGTCGTACGCGCTCGCCGAGCGCTTCGCCGACGAGTGGGACCAGCGAGCCTTCGACCCCGCCTACGACACGCTCCCCCTCGAGCACTTCGAGGCGCGGCGGCGCGAGGTCTTCGCGAGCCCCCGTTCGCTCTGAGCCTCGTCGCGCCGTGCCGCTGAGCCCGTTCCCCGACGACTGGACCCGAGCGCTCTGCGTCGTCGCGCATCCCGACGACCTCGAGTACGGCGCGGCCGGCGCCATCGCGTCGTGGACGGCGGCGGGCAAGGAGATCGCGTACCTCCTGGTGACTCGGGGCGAAGCGGGGATCGACGCCATGGAGCCCCCCGAGGCCGCCCGCGTCCGCGAGGCCGAGGAGCGCGCCAGCGCGGCCGTGGTGGGCGTCCGCTCCGTCGATTTCCTCGAGGGTCACGCGCGACGGCCTCGTCGAGTACGGCCTGCCGTTGCGGCGCGACCTCAGCGCGGCGATCCGCCGGCACCGGCCCGAGCTGCTGGTCTCGATCAACCACCGCGACACCTGGGGCGCGACGAACCTGAACATGGCCGACCATCGCCATGTGGGGCTCGCCGTGCTCGACGCCTCACGGGACGCCGCCAACCGTTGGGTGTTCCCGGATGCCGGCGATCCGTGGTCCGGCGTCCGCCGGGTCGCGTTCGGAGGTTCGCCGACACCCACGCACTACGTCGACATCGGCGCCCACCTCGAGGTCGGGATCGCCAGCCTCCGGGAGCACGCCGCGTACATCGCGGGCCTCGGCTACGAGTTCGATCCCGACGCGTTCCTGCGCGGCATCGCCGCCGGCGCGGGCGACGAGGTCGGTTGCGAGTACGCGGCGACGTTCGAGGTCTACGAGTTCTGAGCCGGGGTTCGGGCCCGGCGCCCAGCGCGGGGACCAACGCGTCGAGCACCTTCGCCAGAACCCGCTGCGTCGCGTCGCGGCCGGTCTCGAATTCCTTCCACGTGAGCGGTGACTCGCCGACACCGTTGGCCAGGTTGTCGACGACGCACACGGACGCGTAGGCGAGACCCAGCTCCCCCGCCACCGTGCACTCCGACGCCATGGTCATGCCGACCACGTCGGCGTGGTGGGCCATCAGGCGGATCTCGGCGGCGGTCTCGAGCCTCGGCCCGGTCACCTGCCAGTACACGCCGCCGTCGCGCATGGGCACGTCGGTGACGGAATGCCACACCTCGAGCACGCGGGAACGCCACGCGGGCTCGAAGCCGGGTACCCGGTGACCCCCCTCGTCGGTGAACGCGCTGGCGATGGCGTGGAGCGCGACGAAGTCGTCGGCCAGCAGGAACGTGCCCACGCCGAGCGCGTCGCGTAACGCGCCGACCGAGCTGATGGCGAGCACCCGGTCGCAGCCGAGCGCGGCGAGCGCACGGAGGTTGGCGACGTGGTCGACGAGGTGCGGAGGCGTGTACCCGTCGAGCCCGTGCCGTTGCAGGAGGAACGCGTCGCCGAGGTCGCGCGCGACGACGGCGCGCGTCCCGCCGTCGACGGTCAGCTCCGGCGCGTCGGCGCCGATGGTGCTCCCGAGGAGGCTGTTCCCGCCGACGATCGCGAGCGCACCCATGGATCAGGCGACCGCCAGGTCGGCCGCGAACGCGGCCAGGGCGTCGACCAGGGCGGCGGTGTGCGCCCGATGGAGCTCTCCCCACGCCCCGGCGCCGTAGGGCCCGATGGCCCGCACCGGGTGTGGTAGCTCCACCTGGACGCCGCCGCGCGACGCCCGGTTGACCGGATTCCGGGGGTCGAGTCCCCGGAGCCGGCGTGGGATCCGGTCGAGATCGTCGACCACCCGGTACGCGGGCAGGGCGACCCGCAGGCGCACCGCCAGGTCGGCCGCGAGCACGCGGTCGCCGCCCCCCACGAGCAGCGCGGCGTGCAGCTCGTCGCGGCCCCAGTAGCCGTGGACCGACACCAGGGCGTCGACATGGTCGAGGAACTCCGCGAGCAGGGGCGTGCACGCCGGGATCGGTCTGGTGCGAGGGCACGTGGTGCTTGAGGTCGTCGGGTTGCACGATGGCGTAGCAGGACGCTCCCGCGCGGAGGGCCGCGGCGCGGACGATCTCGGCGGTGCCCGGCTCGAGGCCGCCGTGGAGGGCGAGGAACCCCACCCTCGACGCCAGCACCTGCTCCTCGAGCACGTCGGGATGGGCGAGGAGATCCGCGAAAGCCACGGCGCGACCGTACCAACCGGGCCGCACGCGCAGGCGGCCCCTCATCCGCCGCTGTGTAACATCCGCGCCCATGCTGTGGCGTCGCCCCGACGGTGATCTCGTCCGCGACGTGCCGCCCACCAAGGCGATCATGCCGTACCTCATGCGGGGCCGGAACGAGTCGGCGGTCTACTTCGAGCAGCAGGTGGCCATGCGTCAGGCCGACCGCTACGTGCGCGAGTTCAACGAGGCGCACCCCGACACGCCGATCACCGTCCAGCACCTCGTGATGTGGGCGATCACGCAGGTGCTCGAGAAGTACCCCACCATGAACCGCTTCGTGGCGGGTGGTCGCCTCTACCAGCGCCGAGGGATCTGGTTCACCTACTCGGCCAAGCAGAGCCTCAAGGGCAAGTCGCCCCTCATCGTGCTGAAGCGCCGGTTCCACCCCGACGAGCCGTTCGTGGACATGGTCGCGGCCATGCAGGAGCAGTTCCGCGAGGACCGCTACGGCGACTCGGTCAGCCCGTCGGACGCCGAGGCCGCCCTGATCCTGAAGCTCCCGGGTCTGATCCGGCGCATGATCCTCGCCGTCGGGCGACTCGGTGACGCGTTCGGGTTGCTGCCCGGCTCGATGATCGAGCACGACCCGATGTACGCCAGCGTGTTCTTCGCCAACCTCGCCAGCATCGGCCTCGACGCCTGCTACCACCACCTCTACGAGTACGGCACCATCGGCATCTTCGGGGTGATCGGCCGGCCGACCACCGACCCCGGCTCCCCGACCAGCGGGCCCGACCGCCGCCGCACGATGACGCTGCGGTGGACGTTCGATGAACGGGTGGAGGACGGCCTGGTCGCCGGTTACGCCCTCAAGCGGGCCAAGCAGATCCTCGAGGACCCGGTGGCCGCCGGGCTCCCCGAACCACATGGTGGAGCAGCAGGGTCCCCCGCCGTCGGGCGGTTCCCCGTAGACTCCCCTGCCGACCGGTACGCTGACCGGAATGCCGGGGGCCAGAGAAAGGTTGGGGTGAGTCTCGGGTGAGCTTCTTTCGCGACCGCCTCGAGGCATTTCCTCGTCTGGCCGATTACCGCATGGCCAAGGCGGCCGGGTACTGGCCGTACTACAAGACCGTCGAGAGCGCGGCGCGCGCCCGCTTCACCATCGAGGGTCACCACTACATCAACTTCGGCTCCAACAACTATCTGAGCCTCTCGTACCACCCGCGGTCATCGAGGCCGCCCAGCAGGCCACCGACAAGTACGGCACCGGCGTCACCGGTTCCCGGCTCCTCAACGGCACGCTCGACCTGCACCTCACCCTCGAAGCGGAGCTCGCCGAGTTCTACGGCCGCGAGGCGGCCCTGGTCTTCTCGACCGGCTACGTCGCCAACGTGAGCACGATCAGCGGCCTCCTGACCCGCCACGACTACGCGATCCTCGACAAGGACGCCCACAACTCGCTGCTCACCGGGGTCAACCTCTCGGGCGCCACGATGAAGCGCTTCGGTCACAACGACGTCGAGCGCCTCTCCCGCATCCTCGACGAGCTGCCCGCCGACCGCGGGAAGGCCGTCATCGTCGACGGCGTCTACTCGATGGGCGGCGACACCGCACCGCTGGCCGAGATGGTCGCGATCTGCGCCCGGTACCCCAATACGTTCATCCTGGACGACGAGGCGCACGGTCTGGGAGTCCTCGGTGCCCGCGGCCGGGGTGCCGTCGAGCAGCACGGCGTGCTCGGCGACGTCGACCTGATCACCATCACCTTCTCCAAGACGCTCGGCTCGTGCGGTGGTGCGCTCATCGGCTCCGCGGACGCCATCGAGCTGCTCACCCTGGATGCCGACCCCCTGATCTTCACCGCGTCGAACACCCCCGGTTCCGTCGCCGCCGCGCTCGAGGCGCTGCGGATGCTGCGCGACCAGCCCGAGATCATCGGCCAGCTGCGCGGCAACGTCGAGCTCTTCCTCGGCCTGCTCACCGAGCGTGGCGTGCCGGTGAACCCGGCCGAGAGCGCGATCATCACGATCCCGCTCCGCCAGCGCGACGAGCTGTCGGCGGTGGTGCTCGCCGCGAGCTGCTCGAAGCCGGGATCTTCGTGAACCCCGTGGTCGCGCCCGCGGTGCCCAAGGGCCTCGGTCTGATCCGGCTGAGCCTGATGCTCGACCACACCCCGGCGCTGCTCGAAGAGGCCGCCGAGGTCATCCTCAAGGTCCTCAACGACAACGACCAGCTGCCCGAGGACGGCGTGTCGGTCTGAGCCTGCCGCCCGCGGCTGGGGCCGCGCGCCGTCAGGTCAGGCCGTCTGCTCGAAGGTGCGTTCCCACTCGCGGTGACGCCGCTTGGCGTCCTGGATGAAGGGCGACCAGGCGATCATCTTGATGATGGCGGCGTTGCACGTGCGCATGGGTTCGCGCAGCGGTCGGGCCACGTCGACGAAGAGCACGACCCGCGTCTCGTCGCTGTCGTTCCACGCCTCGTGCTCGTAGGTGTCGTCGAACACCAGGCTGCGGCCCTCGGCCCAGTGGGCGACCTCGCCGCCGACCTTGATGGCGACCCGTTCCGGGTCGTCGGGGATGACCAGGCCGAGGTGATAGCGCACCACCCCCTTGTAGGGCCCGTCGTGCGGGGGGATGCGCTTGCCCGGCGCCAGGATCGAGAACATCGCCGTCTCCATGCCGGGGATCGTCTCGATCAGGCGGGTGGTCTCGGGGCACCGCGCGCAGTTGACGTCACTGCGGAAGCCGTAGCCGTAGAAGAAGTACGTCTTCCACTTGTCGTCGTCGGTCAGGTTGTACTGGTCGGTGCTGATGTCCTGGAAGTTGGGCAGCGCGTCGC
Source organism: uncultured Actinomycetes bacterium (assembly GCA_963750045.1). Lineage (GTDB taxonomy): Bacteria > Actinomycetota > Acidimicrobiia > IMCC26256 > DASPTH01 > DASUAS01. The sequence goes on from CAVVPD010000004.1 coordinate 525,674, forward strand.
GGCGCGCGAGCAGCTGGTCCAGCTCCCTCCGGATGCGCTTCCAGTTCCGCTCCAGGTCGCGGGTCCAGGGGAAGTCGGCGGGATCGTAGAAGGGCTGGTCGGGGAGCACCGACCAGCGCGCGATGGCGCGGTTCACCCGCTTGAGCAGGCGGTCACCGACCCGGTTCGTGAGGTCGACGGCCTGCTCCCACGCCCGGGCCCGCCCGGTCTCGTCCGACATCGCGCGCGAGCGTAGCGGCCGGACCGGGCGGCGACCGATGCGCTAGAACTCCGGCATGCGCTTCCGGATCTTCACCGAGCCCCAGGAAGGCGCGACCTACGTGGACCAGCTCGCGGTCGCGTCGCTCGCCGAGGAGCTCGGCTTCGACGGCTACTTCCGCTCCGACCACTACATCAACTTCTTCGCGTCCGACGGGCGGCCCGGACCGACCGACGCCTGGATCACGCTCGCAGGTCTCGCCCGCGACACCACCACGCTGCGCCTGGGCACGCTCGTCTCGCCGGTGACGTTCCGACTCCCCGGTCCCCTCGCCATCGCGGTGGCGCAGGTCGACGCCATGAGCGGCGGGCGGGTCGAGCTCGGCCTCGGCGCGGGCTGGAACGACCGCGAGCACGCGGCGTACGGCATCCCGTTCCCGGACACCGGCGATCGCTTCGACCGCCTCGAGGAACAGCTCGCGGTGATCACCGGGCTGTGGGCGACACCCGACGGCGAGCAGTTCTCGTACGCCGGCACGCACTACGCGCTCGAAGCGTCGCCCGCGTTGCCGAAGCCGGTGCAGCGCCCGGGGCCCCCGATCGTGATCGGCGGGTTCGGCCCCGTCCGCACGCCGCGGCTCGCGGCGCGGTACGCCGACGAGTTCAACGTGGCCTTCGCGCCCCCGAAGCGTTCCCCGAGATCGCCGCCCGGGTCCATGCCGCGTGCGAGGCGATCGGGCGCGACCCGGCGACCCTGCCGACGAGCATCGCCAACACCGTGGTGTGCGGTACCGACGACGCCGAGGTCGCCCGCCGCGCCGCCGCCATCGGTCGCGATGTCGCCGGCGCGACGGCGGCGGGCATCGCGGGCACGCCCGCCGAGGTGATCGACCGGATCGGGCGCTACCGCGACGCCGGCGCCGAGACCGTCTACCTCCAGGTCCTCGACCTGCACGACTTCGACCACCTGCGCCTGCTCGCGGCCGAGGTGGTCCCGGCGCTCAGCTGAGCCGGCGGCGCCCGACCCCCTTCACCGTACGAGGGGCGTCTCGTTGAACGAGTGCAGGCTCGGGCCCCACCGGTCGACGCCGACGCGGGCGATCGAGGCCACCCGCACGAACATGTGCCACGAGGCGTCGTCGCCCGCTCCCAGGGTCCAGGCCAGCGCCGCCTTGATCGGTGAGACGTGGCTCACCACGACCACGTCGCGGTCGCGTGCCTCGTCGAGCAGCTCCTCGCACGCCGCCCGGACGCGCAACCCGAGCTCCGCGAGGGACTCGCCACCGCCGGGGACGAAATGGGGATCGCTGCGCCACGCCTGCCAGACCTCTGCCGGCACGTCCGCGAGCGGTCGGCCGTCGAGCGTGCCGTAGTCGAGCTCGATCCACCGATCGTCGAGCTCCACGTCGCGTCCGAACGCGGTCGCGGTCTCGACGGTCCGGGCGAGCGGGCTGGCGACGACCCGGGCTTCGCTCGGCACCATGGCGGCCAACGCCCGGGCCTGGCGCCGGCCCAGCGGCGACAAGGGCGGGTCGGCCCGCCCGAGCAGCAGGCCGCGGGCGTTGGCGTCGGTCTGGCCGTGTCGCACGAGCACCAGCATCGATCGACGTTACCGTCGGCGGCGCCCGCCGACGACCACTCCCGTGACCTCGCATCTAGGGTTGCCGGCCATGCGCCGCCGACTCCTCCTGCTCCCGCTGGCCGCGGCGATGGCGCTCGCGGTCGGCATCCCGGCGGCGTCCGCGCGTCCCCGTGCGGTCGCCCGCCACCACGATCCGGTCCTGCTGGTGCACGGATTCAACGGCTCGGGCGCCGGCTGGCACACGATGGCGGCGTACCTGCGGACGCAGGGCTACCACGCCGACGAGATCGACGCGATGAGCTACGACAGCGGCGCCTCCAACGTCGACACCGCCCGCCGGATCGCCGAGGAAGCCGCCGCGCTCCGGGCTCGCACCGGTGCCGACCGCATCGACGTCGTCAGCCACTCGATGGGTGCGATCTCCTCCCGGTACTACCTGGAGCGCCTCGGCGGCGCCGCGCACGTCGATGCCTGGGTGTCGCTGGCCGGGGTCAACGAGGGCACGGTCTGGGCCTACGGCTGCTACCCGCTGACACCGTGCCGGGAGATGGTGCCGTCCTCCTCCATCCTCCAGCGGCTCGAGGTCGCGTTCCACCCCGCGGGCCCGACGCGGTACCGGCGCGTGGTGGTCGCCGTGCGACGAGGCCATCGTGCCCCACGCCAACGCCGAGCTCTCGGGTGCGCAGAACGTCGAGACCGCCTGCCTCGGTCACTCGGAGCTCAAGCGCGACCCCACCGTGCTCGCACAGGTACGTCATTTCCTCGACGAGCGCCCGGTCCGCAGCTGACCGGCGCCGGTGGTGATCCGGCGAGCTGGCGAAAGTGGTGAACTGTTCGAGATGACGAAGCGCCTCGGACCCATTCCGGTCGATGCCCGCGGGCTGGTCTCGGATTGGCGTCGACGGGGGCCGGAGGCCACGCTCACACACCACGGGGCACGTTCCCGTGCCAGTTCCCAACGAGTCGGGTAGGTCGCGCAGATGTCCACCGGTTTCCGCCCCCGTGTGCTCCACGACGAGTGCGCCGCGATCGCCGATGCCGTCGCCGCCGGGGCCGGTGAGGCCCTGCGCGCCGCTCGCGGCGTCGAACCCGGCGCCCTCATCGACCTGATCGAGGCCGCCGGACTGCGGGGTCGTGGCGGGGCCGGGTTCCCGGTGGCGCGCAAGTGGCGCACCGTGGCGGCCAACTGCACGCCGCTGCTGCCCGCCACGGTCGTGGTGAACGCGGCCGAGGGCGAACCCGGCGCGTTCAAGGACCGCTCCATCCTCCGGCGTGATCCGTACTGCGTGATCGAGGGCGCGCTGATCGCCGCGCGCGCGGTCGGCGCGGACTCGGTGATCATCGCCACCAAAGCCTCGTTCACACGCGAGGTGGAACGGCTCCGGGCCGCCATCGCCGAGGCCGACGCCGCGGGCTGGACCGACGGTCTCCCCGTCGCGCTGTTCACCGGACCCGGGGAGTACCTCTACGGCGAGGAGACCGCGCTCCTCGAGGTGATCGACGGCCGACCGCCGTTCCCACGCATCGCGCCACCGTACCGGGAGGGTGTCGACGAGGTCTTCGACGACGCCGCCGGTGCCGACTCCGCCAGCAGCTCGGCAGCGGGCGTGGAGATGGCCGGCCCGACCAGCGAGTCCGTCGCGCCCCCGACCCTCGCCGGCAACGCCGAGACGTTCGCCAACGTGCCCGGGATCGTGCGCCAGGGCGCCGACTGGTTCCGCGAGGTCGGTACCCCCGACTCCCCCGGGACCGTGGTGTGCACCGTGAGCGGAGCCACCGCCCGCCACGGCGTCGGCGAGGTCGAGCTCGGCACGCCGCTGCGCGACGTCATCGACACCCTCGGCGGCGGTGCACGGCCGGGACACGAGATCGTGGCGGTGATGTCGGGCGTGGCCAATCCCCTGCTCCCCGCCGGCGCGCTCGACACGCCGGTGAGCTACGAGGCCATGCGCGCGGCGGGCAGCGGGCTCGGCGCGGCGGGGTTCATCGTGTTCGACGACGACGACGATCTCGTGGGGGTCGCGGCGGGAGTCGCGCACTTCCTCGCGGTCGAGTCGTGCGGGCAGTGCGCGCACTGCAAGGAGGACGGTCTCGCGCTCGCGGAGCTGCTCGGGCGCCTCGCCGCCTCGGAGGCCACCGAGCACGACACCGAGGAGATCGAGACCCATCTCGACGCGGTGGCCGAGGGCGCCCGGTGCAACCTCGCGACCCAGCAGCAGCTGGTGGTGGGGAGCGTGCTCCGGTTGTTCCCGGACGCGGTGCGGGCCCACGCCGAGCGTGCGGTCGCCGGCGTGGACCCCTACCCGATCGCGCCCATCGCCGATCTCGTCGACAGCCGGGCCGTCCTCGACCCCGAGCAGGCGACGCGTCAGCCCGACTGGAGCCACGACGCGGTCGACTCGGGGCAGTGGCCCGCCGACCGCTTCGACGATCCCCGCCGGCGCACGTGAGCACCGACACCAACGAGAGGAACCCGTGATGCCCGAACCCACGCCCGAGAGCACCGAGGACGCCGGCGTCGCCGAGGAGATCCCCGAGCTCACCGCCATCGAAGGCGCCCGCCTGCTCGGGAACGACGCCCGGGCGCGGTTGCGGGCCGACGGCTTCGACGATGCTCAGATCGACGAGTGGGCCGAGACGTTCATCGCCCAGGAGAGCTCGGGCACCGTGGAGCAATTCGTGCAGTGGATCGTCCGCAAGGAGCAGTCGGGCTGACCGGTCCCGTCGCGCACCGAGGCCCGACCCCGGTCGTGGCTCTGGAACGACGGGGTCGGGCCCGGGTGCGTCAGGGTGCGCGCAACTCGGGCGTCGGGTTTCTCGCGCACCCTGCCGGAGCCCGAAGGCGGCTCCGCCGGTGGACGCCCCGCTCGCGGCCCCGACCCGGGGGCGGCGGTCCACCGTCGACGGAGGGGATCGTCGTGCGGTCGACCGGCCGGAGGCCGGGGCGCGGGCGGGCATCCATGGGAGCATCCTGACGACCGCACCTGAGACCGGGGTGAGAGCCAGCTCCGGGGTTCGCTGGGATCCCGTCCCGAGCTCGTGGCTCAGAGCTCGTGACGCAGGACCTTGCCCAGCGCGTTGCGGGGCAGTTCGGTGACGAAGCGGACGCTCCGGGGCTGCTTGTAGGGCGCGAGCTCGGCGGCAGCATGGTCGAGGAGCTCGGCCTCGGTGACCGGCCGGCTGCCGGCGACCACGACCGCGACGACGACCTCGCCCCACTCCGCCGACGGCTCGCCCACCACCGCGACGTCGGCGACTCCGGGGTGCGCGAGCAGGACGTCTTCGACCTCGCGGGGGTAGACGTTGAACCCGCCGGAGATGATCAGCTCCTTGCTCCGGCCGACGATGCGCAGGTAGCCGTCGGGATCGAACGCTCCGACGTCGCCCGTGCGGAACCAGCCGTCGGCGGTGAACGCCTCCAGGGTGGCCGCCTCCCGCTGCCAGTAGCCCGGGAACACGTTCGGGCCCCGCAGCAGGATCTGGCCCGAGGCGCCGCCCCCATCGAGGCGCACCTCCACGCCGGGCAACGGGAACCCGACGGTGCCGGCCCGTCGCTCGCCGTCGTAGGGGTTCGAGACGTTCATGATCGTCTCGGTCATCCCGTAGCGCTCGAGCACGCGCACTCCTGCGGCGTTGGTGAGCTCGTCGTGCAGCGCGGCGGGGAGCGGAGCGGAACCGGAGACGCAGAGGCGCAGTCGAGCCAGCTCGGCCAGCGCGCGGCGATGCCGCGAGGCGCGCGTACATCGTGGGGACCCCGAAGAACAGGGTCGCATCGTGCTCGCGCGCCGCGTCGAGCACCGCATCGGGAGTGAAGCGGGGCACGAGGACGGTCGAGGCCCCGCAGAGCAGCGTGCCGTGGAGTCCGACGCCGAGGCCGTGCACGTGGAAGAGCGGGAGCGCGAGCACGAGGCGGTCGTCGGCGCTCCAACGCCACGCGATGCGAATGGCCTCGCAGCTCGCCAACACGTTGCCGTGGGTGAGCATGGCGCCCTTCGGCGCGCCGGTGGTGCCGGACGTGTAGCAGAGCAGCGCCACGTCCGACGGTGTGCTCGCGTCGAGGTCCGGTTCGGGCCCGTCGGGGAGCTCGACGCCGGGGCCGACGACCAGCACCGGTTCGGGCCCGGCCGCCGCGATCACGTCGCCACGCCCGGGGTCGTCGACCACCGCGGCCCGGGGCGCGCAGTCCCCGACCACATGGCCGATCTCGCGGGCCCGGTATGCCGCGTTGACGGGGACGACGACCAGGCCGAGCCGCAGCGCACCGACGTGCGCCACCACGAGGTCGCCCGAGGTCGCCGCGCTCATCACGATGCGGTCCCCCGGACGCAGCCCGGCCCGCGCCAGGCGCCCGGCGACGCGGCGCGAGCGGTCGTCGAGCTGACCGGCGGTGATCCAGCCGCGGCCGTCGTGGACTGCGGGTCGGTCCGGGTCGGCGGCCCAGCCCGCCGCCCACGCCGCGGGGAGACTCCGACGCGCCAGGAGATCGACCGACTCGGGCCGCACGCCCGCCGGGAGGTGGCGTGCCCAGGCCGGGTCCATGGCGCGGAGGCTACCGCCACGATCGCCGCCGCCGTTTAGGCTGCTCGTGATGGCGGGTGATCACGAGCGAGCAGCGGGCGCGGTGCCGTTCTGGGCCCACCAACTCGCCGAGATGCTCCTCGGTGCGCTGCTCCTGATCGAAGGGGCCCGCACCGGCCAACACACCGCGGTCCTCGCCGGGCTCGGTGGCGCGCTGCTCCTGCTCTCGCTGCTGAGCGACGGCGCGCTCGGTGCATGGTCGTGGATCGGTCGGCGATTCCACCGCGTGCTCGACATCGCCGCGGCCGTGGCGTTGGCTGCGAGCCCGCTCGTGCTCTCGCTCGGCGCCGTCCTGCCGATCGTCGTTCTCGAGGCGGCGGCGCTCGGGATGATGTGGCTGGCGCTCCGTACGAACTGGACACCCCGAAGGGCCAGGGGCCGGGTCGGATCACGGGCCGAGGGCAGGGCCGAGACCTCGCCCACCGCCCACGTGGAGCCGGCCCCACCGGTTCCGGCTCCAGGGGCTCGGGCGTCTCCGGCGCCGCCGCTGGCCCGGCAGCTCGGCGGCGCGGTCGGGAAGGCGAAGGCCGACGGTCCGCGCCGGCTGGGCCGGGCCGTCGGGAAGGCACGTGCGAAGGCGCGGCGGCCACCCACGGCCGACCCGTGATGGGGTAGCGCTCGTGGGGCTCGTGTGGACAGAGTGGTGGGTGTCGTCCCTATGCTCTTCCCGGTGCGACGGGGCAGGGTGCGGACGGCGGTGGTCGCGATCACGCTCGCAGTGGGGTGCGCGGTGGGCGCCGGATGGTCCGGACCGGTGCCACGAGCCGGCGCCCAGGAGAGCCTGATCGACTCCGACCCCGCGGTGATCAAGGCCCGCGCAGACCTCGAGGCGGCGCAGGCCGCGGCGCACGAGGCCGCGGGGGAGCTGGAGTCCACCACCGAGCAGCGCGCCGCGGTCGAGGCCAAGATCGCCGAGGACCAGACCCGCATCGCCGAGCTGGACCGCCAGCGGGCCACCCTCGCGGCCATCCGTGACACGCTGCTCGAGCACCTCCGCGACCGTGCGGTGGCGCTGTACCGGGCCGGGGGCGACGTCACCGGGGCCGCCGGCATCTTCTCGGGGAGCGCGCTCGAGGGCGCACGGCGCGAGCAGCTGGGAGACGCGGCGTCCAAGAGCGACCACGCGAGCGCCCGCAAGCTCGAGGACGCGCGCACGACGCTCGCGAGCACCCAGGCCACGTTGCGCCGCGAACAGGACGACCTCGAGCAGCAGCAGTCCACGCTCGACGCGCTCGTCGGCCGGCTCCAGCAGCAGCAGGCCGCGGTCGACCAGCGGGTCGCGGAGGCCGACGCCGCGCTCGAGCGGGCCCGGGCCATCGGCGCGCTGCACGCTGCCGGGGAACCGGTCATGGGCCCCGCGAGCCTCACCGCGGAGCAGCTGGTCGCCTGGTACGGCGCCCAGGGCTACCACCCCAGTCTGGACGTGAGCGTCCCCGAGCTGGCCCAGATCTTCCTCCAGGAGGGGGCCGACGAGAACGTCCGGGGAGACGTCGCATTCGCGCAGGCCATCGTCGAGACGGGGGGCTTTGCTTCGGCGCCCGACCACAACTACTCGGGTCTCGGGTGGTGCGACGGGTGCGCCCGGGGCACGGTGTTCCCCACGCCCCGCGACGGCGTCCGCGCCCAGATCCAGCTCCTGGTCGACTACGCCGACGCGAGCTCGCGGTCGGCCGGCCTGCACCACCCGCCGTCGCCGTACTGGTGGAGCCCGGATCCGGCCACCGCGGCGCGGTACTTCGACAGCTACTTCGCCAAGGGTTGGGCACCCACCTGGAGCGACATGGGCCATGGCAACTGGGCCACCGACCCGGCCTACTCCGGCAAGGTGATCTCGGTGTACCGATCGATGGTCGCCTTCGCGCAGGGTCGCTGACCCGCGTGCTCGTCAGTCGATCGGTTCCACGATGAGGTGGGCGGCGGTGTCGAGGTCGGCTCCGTGCATGTCGCCCTCGGCGACGGGCTCGATGGTGCGGTCGAACCCGAGGCGCGACTCGTCGAGCACCCGGAAGCCGCGGTAACGGAGCAACGCGAGGCCGACCGCCAAGGCGAGCAGCAGCGCCGAACCGACGATGGTGGCGCGTAGCCCGATCACCTCGGCCACGATGCCGCCGATCAGCGCGCCCACCGGCGTGCCCGCGAAGAAGCACATCACGTAGATCGAGAGCACCCGCCCCCGGTAGTGCTCGTCCACGTTCACCTGCACCGCGGTCTGGCACGACACCATCGCGAGCACCTGGGCGAGGCCGATGCCGAACAGCCCGAGGAGCGCGAACGAGTAGACCGGCGCCAAGCCGAAGGCCACCTCACCGACGACGAAGATGGCGAAGCCGATGATGGTGAGGGTCGAGCGCCGGAAGGCGTCGCCGCGGGCCACGGTGATGATCGAGCCCACGATGGCCCCGGCGCCGTAGCCCGCGACCAGGAGTCCGTACTTCCCCGCGCCCTCGTGGAGCACCTGGCGGGTGAAGGGCTCGGCGAGCTGGATCATCGACACGCCGAGCAACGACGAGAGCAGCGCGCCGAGCACCGAGACCACCAGCACGTCGCGCTCGCGCACGTAGCGGATGCCCTCGCGGAAGTGGGCGAGGACGCTGCCGTGGCCGGCGCTGCGGGCCACGGGGCGCGCCGCGATGAGCAGCAGCGCGCCGATCACGAGAAGGAACGACAGCGCGTTCGCCATGAACGCGGTACCCGGCCCGAACTGCGCGAGCACCAGGCCGGCCAACGCGGGCCCGAAGGCGCGGGCGCCGGTGAACTGCATGCCGTTGAGGCGCACCGCGCTCACCATTGCCTCGGGTGGCACCAGTTGGGGTACGAACGCCTGCCAGGCGGCGATGGTGATGCCGGCGCCGATCGCCCCCACCACCACGCAGGCCACGATGAGTGGTGGCGTGGCGATCCCGCTGACCCACACCCCCCACAGCGCGAGGGCGCTCAACATCATCACGACCTGGGAGCAGAGCAGCACCGTCCGCCGCGAGTATCGGTCGGCCAGCGATCCCGCGAGCGGGCCGACGACGGTCGAGGGGAAGAACGTGCAGAACGCTCCGATCCCGACCCACACGGTCGAGTGCGTGAGCTGGTCGAGCACGTAGGGCACGGTGATGGTCTGCATCCAGGTGCCGGTGTTCGAGAGCAGTGCCGCGGAGAAGAAGAGCGAGAAGTCGCGGTGGTGCATCGCCGCCAGCGCTCCCCCGCGTCGATCGCGCACCGCCCGAATCTACCGGCGGGCAGAACGAACAGGTGTTCGTATACTCTTGCACCATGGTGCCGTTGCAGCGGTCGCTCCTCACGGCCGGCGAGCCCGCGCCCGACCCCGGGGTCACCTGGACGCGCCACGAGCTCGACGCCCGCAGCTGGGTCGACGTGGCCCGCGGGTTCCTGCGGGGAGCCGACGACGTCCTCGACCACGTGGTCCCGCGGGTGCCGTGGTCGTGCGGCCGGCGACGCATGTACGACCGTGTGGTCGACGACCCGCGCCTCTCCTACCGGTGTCCCGATCGCGACACCGTGCCCCACCCCGTGCTCGCGGAGGTGCGCGCCGCGTCACACGCGCGCTACGGCGTGGAGCTGGGCCCACTCGCGCTCAACTACTACCGCGACGGCCGCGACAGCGTCGCGTTCCACCGGGACCGCGAGCTGCGCGAGCTCGACGACGCGCTCATCGCCATCGTGACCCTCGGGGCGCGCCGCCCCTTCCTCCTGCGCCGGCTCGGGCGGCGCGGCGTCCGCTCGCTCGATCTCGCACCCGGCACCGGCGACGTGCTGGTGATGGGCGGTGCGTGCCAGCGCGCCTGGGAGCACGGGATCCCGAAGGTGGTGCGCGCGGGCCCCCGGGTGTCGGCGACGTGGCGCTGGGCCGCCGCCCGGTCAGGAGCTCGCGGCCACCCGGATGCCCGCGAACAGGTCGGTCTCGTACTCCCCGTCGACCACGCCGGTGTCGACGAGTCGAGCGCGCCAGGACGTACTCCTCCCAGGGATGGCGCTCTCGCGCCACCTCGAGGGGCACGCGGAAGAAGAAGCTGTCGGGCGCGACCTGGGTGCGGTGCGCGAGCAGGGCCGCGCGCCCGACCTGGAGGTGGTCACGGACGTCGACGCGGGTCGTGGTCACGCTGCCCGCGTCGGCATCGGGGTCGGCGGCCGTGTCCTCGCGTGCCTCGGCCTCGATCCGCTCCATCCACTTCGTGAACGGGCTCTCCTCGCCCTGCTCCACGAACCAGTCGTGCATCGACTGGATGCGCTCCTTGGTGAACCCGCTCGTGTAGTAGAGCTTCAGCGGCTGCCACGGCGGGCCGGCCTCGGGGTACCAGTCCGGATCGCCGGCGCGGTCGAACGCGAGCACGGTGATCTCGTGCACCCGGATGTGGTCGGGGTGCGCGTAGACGCGGTCGCGCGCGTAGCCCACGAGCACCTGGGGCCGCTCGGCGCGGACGATCTCCACGAGGCGCCCGACCGCCTCGTCGAGGTCGGCGTTGGCGAAGTTGTCGGGGTGGGCGTTGGGCTCGGTGTCGGCCATGCCCGAGTCGCGGTACCCGAGCAGGTACAGCGCGTCGTACCCGATGACGCGCACGGCCTCGTCGAGCTCCCGACGGCGGACCGCCGTGAGGTCGGCGCGCACGTCCGGGGTGTCGGCCGCGGGGTTGAGGATGTCGCCGGCCTCGCCGCCGGTGCACGTGACGAGGATGGTGCGGACGCCTTCGGCGCCGTAGCGGGCCATGGTGGCGGCGCCCTTCGAGGCCTCGTCGTCGGGGTGGGCATGGACCGAGAGCACCCGGAGATCGGCCTGCGGCAAGGGGGTCACCTGCATCAGGCTATCGCCGGGCCGGGCTTCCCCGAGGTGCTTGACAGATCAAGCATCCGCTGTCTATACTCGCGGCACGACATCCCGCCCCCGCACCAGGAGTACCCCCATGCCGACCAAGACCGCCGACCCGTCCACCGTGTTCACCGACGCCGTCATCGCCGGTGTGAAGCAGGGCCAGGAGCTCGCCTTCACCGGCATCACCACCTGGATCGACTTCGCCGGCAAGGCGTTCACCATGCCGGAGCTCGACTCGATGCCCTTCGTCGAGTCGCTCCCCACACCGAAGGCCGTGGTCGAGTCCAGCTTCGGGTTCGCCGAGGAGCTGCTCAGCACCCAGAAGGACTTCGCCATGAAGGTCGTCGAGGCGATGACCCCCAAGAAGACCGCCTGACGGCGACCCTTCGCTGCCGTTCCGGTCCGGTGTCCCCCCGCCGGACCGGAACGCGGTAGCCCCGCAGTCCCCTTCGCCCCGCATGCCCGACGCCTCCGCCGATCCTCGCGACCCGAGCTCTGCCGGCGCGAGCGCGCCCGGCGACGAGCGTGCCGGGCGCGACCACCAGCTCCACGACCTCGGCGCCTTCATCCGTGCCCAACGCCAGCTCGCCAACCTCTCGCTGCGCCAGATGGCGGACCTGGCCCACGTGTCGAACCCGTACCTGAGTCAGCTCGAACGGGGCCTCCACGAGCCGTCGGTCCGGGTCCTGCAGTCCATCGGCCGCGCGCTCAACCTCTCGGCGGAGACCCTCCTGGCGCACGCCGGCATCGTCGACGACCCCGCCGACCCGGCCACGCAGGGGACCGAAGCCGCCATCCGACGCGATTCGGCGCTCAGCGACGACCAGAAGCAGGCGCTCCTCTCGGTGTACCGGAGCTACGTGCACGGCAACGCCGCGTCCGGCGCCTGAGCCGGGCTCAGCTGACCACGTACTCGCCGGGCGCGTCGCCGAGCACCGGGTGGGTGGCGTCGCCCATGGTCGGCGGCGGGCGCAACCCACCCGCCCGCTCGGCCAGCCAGGCCGACCAGTCGTTCCACCAGGTGTCATGGTGCTCGGTGGCCCCGGCCCGCCACTCCTCGGGGTCGCGCGGCAGTCGATCGTTGGTCCACAGCCGCATCTTGGGGTGGGGCGGGCTCACGATGCCGGCGATGTGCCCGCCGGAGGTCATCACGAAACGGACCGCGCCCTTGAACAGCAGCGCGGTCCGGTAGGAGACCTGCCAGGGGACGATGTGGTCCTCGATGCCCGCGACGACGTAGGAGTCGGTGCGGATCTCGGAGATCATGAGCCGCTCCCCCATCGCCACGTACTCGTCGCGCGCCAGCGCGTTGTCCAGATAGGCGAGACGGATGTACTCGGCGTGCGCGCGCCCGGGCATGTTGGTGCTGTCGGCATTCCACGCGAGGAGGTCGAAGGCGGGCGGCGGCTGGCCCATGAGCCACCCGTCGACCACGTAGCGGAACACGAGGTCGTTGGCGCGGAGCAGATCGAAGGTCCGGGCGATGTCCTTGCCCGGCAGGAACCCCTGCTTCTCCATGCGCCGAACCAGGCCCTCGAGCGTGGCCGGGTCGGCGAACACCGACGACAGCGCGCCCGCGTCGGAGTAGTCGATGGCCGAGTTCAGGTAGGTGGCCGAATGGACGAGGTCGTCTCCGCACGCGTCGAGGTAGGCGAGCGCCATCGCGGTCATCGTGCCGCCGAGGCAGATCGACAACGTGTTGACCGTCTCGCTCCCGGCGATGTCACGCGCCACGTCGATCGCCGCGAGCGGGCCGAGGCGGAGGTAGTCGTCGAACGACAGCTCGCGCATCGAACGGTCGGGATTGCGGAAGCTCACCGCGAACGTGGTGTGACCGTGGCCGACGGCCCACTCGACCAGGCTCTTGCCCGGTGCCAGGTCGGCGATGTAGTAGCGGTTGATCCACGGCGGGATCACGACCAGTGGACGCTCGAACACCTCGTCGGTGGTCGGCGCGTACTGCAGCACCTCGATGAGCTCGTTGCGGAAAACGACCGTTCCGGGCGTGGCTGCGGTGTTGCGGCCGAGGACGAACGGCTCGCGGTCGACCTGCCGGGGCCAGCCGTCGTTGTGCACGACGTCGTGCAGGTAGTTGCGCGCACCCCGCACGACGCTGGTGCCGCCGGTTTCGAACGCGCGCTTCAACGCCCGCGGGTTGGTGAGGAGGAAGTTGGTGGGCGCGAGCACGTCGACGAGGATCGACGCGGCGAACTCCGCCTTGGGGCCTTCGGGGGCCGGCTGCGCGACGGCCTCCACGAGCTCCTGCACCAGGCGGGCGGTGAGCAGGTACACCTGCAGGACGCCGGAGAAGACGATGTTGTCGGACCAGGTCGGGTCCAGGAACCGGGCGTCCTTCGGGTCGGGTTCGGCGACACCGGGGAGGTGGATCCCCACCACCCGGGCGGCCAGGTTGGTGCCGGCCATGCCGAGGCCGGCGCCGTAGCGGAGCCAGGCGGGCACCGAGTGGAGCGGGCGCCGCGCGCCCCGACGCAGCGCACCGAGGAAGCTGCGCCCGAGCGACACCGGGTCGGCGGTGTCGATGGCGGCTTCGGTGGCACCGAGGAGCGGCAGGGTCGAGGAGTCGGGCAGCCTGGACTCGGACCGATCCGCCACGCGCTCCACCTCCTCCGTTCGCTCCGCTGCTCGTGTCGACGACGGCCCCATACTCGCGCCGGTCGGTCGCCGCGTGCGACGGGTCGGTTACGTCCCGATCACATTCGGGCGGGGCAGGCCCTGGCTCTCGCAGAGCGCGTAGTAGGCGGCGAGGGAACCGGCGCCGTCGGTGACCGACTCGACGCTCCCGTCGGGGCCCAGATTGAGGTTCACGCCGTACATGTGGAACCAGACCCGGGTGTCCGCCTCGATGCACGTCAGCGTGTGCACCGAGCCTGCCGGCTCGAACAGGAACGATCCCGCCCGGTTCACGTAGTCGTACTCCTTGTACTTCCACGCCCCCGAGCTGGTGTAGCCCCACACCGGCCCGGTGTGGCGGTGGGTCTGCACCTCGAAGCCGGTCTGGAAGACGTTCTCGACGATCCAGAGCCCTTCCTTCGGGTGGACCTGGAGCACCTTGAGCTTGTTCCCGCCCCCGATGTCGACGAAGGGGAGGTCGTCGGCGCCGACGTGCTGCGCTTCCGGTGCGGTGTCGGTCGTTGCTATGGGCGCCATGGCAGTTCCTCCAGTTGGTACGTGATGTCACCGCGGTCGCGCGTGCCGAGCGTCCATCCCGGCTCGAACCCGAATCCTCGCGCGGAATCGAACCCGACCGTGACGGTCCAGTCGAACGCACAGACCCGGGTCGCGATCTTCCACTCCCCCGCCCGTCGCTCGAAGCGGTCGACGTAACGGAGCCCGAGAATCATGTCGGTCTGCGTGCCGTCGTCGGCGGGGCGGCTGATGTGGTGGGCCACGCAGTACGTGTCGCCCCCGGCGCGATCGCCGACCCGCCGGACGCGGGGCGACCCGACGAAGTGCATGGTCGCGGCGAAGTGCGGGAGGGTGTCCACGACCCACTCCGCGAACTCGGTGCCGGTGCCGCGGAACACGTTGTGGTCGTCGGTGCCGTCGGGGTGGTAGCAGGATGCGATCAACTCGGCGTCGAGGCGATCGGTGCCGCGGGCAAGATCCTTGACGACGTCGCCGATCTCCTCGCGGACCAACAGGTCGTCGACGGTGACCCCGCTCATCGCAGCTCAGCCATCCTCGGGACCGATTCCCAGGTACTCCTCGAGCGTGCGGTGCAGGTTGACGACGCGGCATTCCTCCGTCGGCGATACGGTCAGGTGGGTGAACCCCGGCTGGTGCAGGCCCCGCTGGGTCCACGCGAAGTTGCCGACGTCCTGGTTGAGCACGAGCCCGAACGGCGGTTCCGCGTCGGGCGGGAGCAACGCGTCGAACGGCTTGGCGCGTGGCGACGTGTCGGTCGCGGGTACGCGCTCGAACGCGAACACGTCCATGAACGCCTCCTCGACGTGGGTCCCGGGACGGGCGCGCACGACCGAGAGCATGTCGGCGAAGACGAGCACAGTGATGTTCGGGAACAGGTTGTACTGCTCCATGTCGAGCACGTGATGATCGCTGTAGGAGGAGAGGTCGACGCCCTTCGCCCGGTTCACGTCGCGCACCATCTCGGCGAGCATCCCGCGCAGCGTGCCCCCTTCGGGGATCGCCGGCATGGGCGCGGTGTGGTCCTCGACGCCGATGCGCCCACCCATCACCTCGACGAACGACGCGAACACGTCTTCGTCGCCGCCGGGACGTCCCTGGCGCGGCGACGCCAGGCCGTAGGACTGCACCAGCCGACCGTGACGCGGCCAGATCACCTGAGGACCGTTGACGTCGTCGGCCATGCCGAGCATCTCACGGTGGATCCCCTGCACGTGGTAAGTCTCGCTGAAGCCTTCGATGAGCGTCTTCCAGTTGCAGTCGGCGCGCACGGAGATCAGCGCCTGGCCGCGGAACTCGTCGAGGTTCGCCCACGCGGTCTCGGCGGGGACCGGCGCGAGGAAGTCGGCCAGCGGCTCCGCGTCCCGATCCAGGTTGACGAAGACCATCGGTCCCCAGGTGTCGACCCGGACGTCGATGAGCGGGTAGTCGTCGTTGAGGACGCCGAACTCCCGGCGCGACGGCACCTCCCGGAGCCGGCCGTCGAGGCCCCACGTCCAACGGTGGAACGGGCAGCGGATCTCCGCCAGGTCGGTACCCGACCCGCTGCACAGCTCGCTCCCGCGGTGGAGGCACACGTTCTGGAAGGCGCGCAGGACGCCGTCGTCGCCGTGCACGATCAGGACGGAGATCGCGCCGACCCGGTACTCGAACCAGTCCCCGGGATCGGCCACGTGGTCGACCGTGCACGCCAGCTGCCACGCGCGCGGCCACACCTCGGTCATCTCGCGCGCGAAGAACGCGGGCGACGTGTAGCGCGAGACCGGGATCTTCACCGGCGTCGCGCGCGTCGGGCCGACCGGCGTCTCGAGCAGGACGTCGCCGCCGGGCCGGTCTGCGCTCACCGCATCCCCCGTACGAGCTTGCCCGGGCGGGCCCCGGTCTCCTCGCCGTCGTGCATGATCTCCTCGCCGGCGACGAAGGTCGACCGGTAGCCGTCGGCCCGCTGGATCAGCCGGCGGGCGCCGCCGGGGAGGTCGTGGACCAGCTCCGGCAACTGCAGCGAGAGCGCGTCGAAGTCGATGACGTTGAGGTCGGCGCGCAACCCCGGCGCCACGACGCCGCGGTCGCGCAAACCGTAGAGGTGCGCGGTGTCGTGCGACTGCTTCTTCACGACCAGCTCCAGCGGGAGGCGTTCGCCGCGGTCGCGGTCGCGCGCCCAGTGCGTGAGCATGAAGGTCGGGATGGACGCGTCGCAGATCGCGCCACAGTGCGCGCCTCCGTCGGAGAGGCCGAGTGCGGCGTTCGGGTGCAGGATCATCTCGCGCATGTCGTCGAGATTGCCGTAGCTGTACCCGAGCAGCGCCTTCATGACGAGCTCGCGACCGTCGTGACCGAGCATCACGTCGTAGAGCACCGCCTCGGGGTCACGGCCCTCGCGTGCGGCCATGGCCGCGATGCTCCGCTCGGGTGCGGGTTCGTAGTCCGGCGGCTCGCCGATCGGGAACAGGACGTCGAGGCGGGTCCCGATGACGTCGTCGAGCGGGCTCGGCGGCGACGTCTCGGCGAGGATCGCGTCGCGGATCTCGGGCCGGCGCAGCTCGGCCACCCGCTCGGCCAGCGGCAGGTGGGCGAGCTTCTGGTACGTCGGGCGGCCGAGGAACGGGTGGAAGGTCTGGAATCCGATGAGCAGGTTCAGAGGTCGGCCGCCCACCTGGCCCCGCAGGTCGGCGCCGTCGGCGTTGGCCTCCTGGGCCAGGCGCAGGACGTCGCGCCACTGGTCGGGGGCGAGGTTGTGCTGTGAGAGCGCGAAGCTCACCGGCCGGCCGATGGCCGCCGAGAGCTTGCGCATCCAGGCCACCTCGCGTTCGGGCGCGGAGAGGTCCTCGCCCATCACGCCGGCCGGCGCCAGCTCGAAGAGGCCCGTGCCGAGCTCGCCGAGCACACGCCCGATCCCGAACAGCTCGTCCTCGGCCGCGAAGGTGCCCGGCACCGGCTCGCCGTCGACGGCGCGGTGCATGATCGTGCGCGACGTCGAGAAGCCCAGCGCGCCGGCGCGGATGCCGTCCCGCACGAGCGCGGCCATCGCCTCGATGTCGTCGGTGCCGGCGGGTTCGTTGTGCGCGCCCCGCTCCCCCATCACGTAGGCGCGTACCGCACCGTGCGGCACCTGCGTGCCGACGTCGAGCGCGCGCGGCATCGCGTCGAGCGCATCCAGATACTCGGGGAAGGTCTCCCAGCCCCACGTGATCCCTTCGGCGAGCGCGGTGCCGGGGATGTCCTCGACGCCCTCCATGAGCTGGATGAGCCAGTCTTCGCTACCCGGCCGCACCGGCGCGAAGCCGACGCCGCAGTTCCCCATCACGACGGTCGTGACCCCGTGCCAGCACGACGGTGTGAGGAGCGGGTCCCAGGTGACCTGGCCGTCGTAGTGCGTGTGGAGGTCGACGAAGCCCGGGGTGACGAGGAGCCCGTCGGCGTCGAGGGTGCGGCGGGCCGACGCGTCGTCGAGGGCGCCCGGTTCGGCGACCTCGGTGATCATCCCGTCGTCGGCCGCGATGTCGGCCCGGCGGGCCTCGGTGCCGGTGCCGTCGACCAGCGTGGCCCCGCGGATCACGAGCTCGTGCATGTGGGTCCCCTTGTCCTGGTCGACTCCGCTTCGCCGTCCCGTTCTCCGAGCGCGGCTCCGCTTCATCTCCCCCCGGTTTTGCCGTTGTGCCGCCCATCCTCTCATGATCGAAATGTTCGGCACAAGGGTTGCAATATTCGAACACTGCTGCGACACTCCGCGGCATGGCCCGGACCTCTCCGCCGACCGACCGTGTCGTGGCCGTCATCTCCCTGCTCGCCGACCACCGGGACCAGCCGATGACGCTCGCCGAGCTGACCCGGCGCCTCGGCGTCAACAAGTCGACCTGCCACGCCATCCTCGCCAGCCTGGGTGCTGCGGGCTGGGTGTTGCGTGACCCGGCGCGCAAGACCTACCGGCTCGGGCCCGCGATGGTGGCCCTCGGACGCACCGCGGCCGAGTCGTTCCCCGCGCTCGACTTCGCCCGGCCCGCCATGACCGAGCTGAGCCTCGAGTTCGCGGCCTCGTGCGCGGCGCTCGGCGTCGGCGACGGCGAGATCACCGTGCTCGACCGGGCGGGCGACACGCGTGGCGGGTTCCGGGTCGGCACGACCTATCCGCTCCGCCCTCCGCTCGGCGCCGCGGTGCTCGCCTGGGCCGACGCCGACGCGCGCGACTCGTGGCTCGCGCAGGTCCCCGCCGACACCCGCGACCACTATCGCGACGCCCTCGCCGCCACGCACGACCGAGGGTTCGCGGTCGAGATCTGGTCGACGCCGGTCGCGCGCGTGCGCGAGCTCGTGCTGCTGCTGGGCACCGACGCGTCGACCGGCGCGGTGCTCGATCGCCTCGCCGACGAGCTCGCGGCCCACGAGGAGTTCCTCGCGGTGGCGCTCGAGGCCGACGGTGAGTACGCGGTCAACGTCGTGAACGCCCCGGTGTTCGACCACACGGGTCGGGTCACCCTCGTGCTGTCCCTCACCGGCTTCGCCCGTCCACTGACCGGCCGCGACGTCCTGACCGCCGGGGCGCGGCTCGTCGACGTGACGACGAAGCTCACGGGCGCGCTCACCGGCGAGACCTCCCACCGCTGAGCGGTGCGAGGTCAGACCATGGGCGCGGTCTCGGTGTCGCGGCCGGAGCGCAGGAGCGTGCCGTGCCGCGCGTCGGTGAGCTCGGCGTCGCGCACGATGGCGGCCCCGTTGACGAGCACGTGCTCGATGCCGTCGGCCTCGGCGTAGAGTCGGCCCGCGCCGCCCGGCAGGTCCATCCGCATCCGCACGTCGTGACTGCCGATCGTCTCGGGGTCGAGCACCACGACGTCGGCCTTCCAGCCCTCGGCGATGCGACCGCGCTCCTTCAGGCCGTAGAGCTGAGCGGGAGTGTCGGTCAGGAGGTTGATCGCCTCCTCCAACGGCAGCAGCTTGCGCTGGCGGACCGCCTTGCCCAGCACCTCCGTCGCGTAGTTGAACGACGCGAGGAGGTCGAGGTGGGCGCCGGCGTCGGACGCGCCGATCAGCGCGCGGCGGTCGCGCCACACCTGGATGCGTGCCTTCCAGTCCTCGTCGGTGTCCTGCGCGGCGACGGTGCCGAAACTCGTGTTCAGCTCGTCGGCGCGGGCGATCGACGTCAGCACGTCCCAGGCGCTGCGACCCTCGGCTTCGGCGATCTCGCCGACCATCCGGCCCCGGTAGCCCACGTTCTCCGCGGCGACGACGTCGTGGATCTTGAGGTTCCCCCAGTTGGCGAGCCCCCGCATCGGGTTGTTCGCGCCCTGGGCCTGTGCGTCGAGCTTGGCGAGCGCTTCCCGGTCGTCGAAGAACTGCAGCTTCTCGTCGAGGGGGAGCCCCATCACGTCCTCCCAGCCGGGCATCGCGTCGAGCACGAATCCCGAACGGAACGACAGGTAGATCGGGAAGCTCATCGGCACCGTGAGCGCGACCACGCGCCCGCCGTGCGCACGCGCGTAGTCACCGGCTTCGAGCTTGGCCTCGGCATCGGCGAGGGTCTTGGCGCTGACCCCGAGCACGTTCCAGTTCAGCGGCCGTTGCGCGGCCGCCGACATCGCCGCCATCAGCTCGACCGCCCACGGCTCGAACGGTCCGACCATCGGGATGAACTCGAGCGACGTGCCGGGGTACTCCGAGACCGTGGCGCAGAGGTCGACGATCTCGTCGCGGGACGCGTACCGGGACGGCACCATGTGGCCGTCGGCGTCGTTGTGCGTGCGCGCCCACGACGACGAGAACCCGAGAGCGCCCGCATCGAGCCCGGTGCGCAGCAGCGCCTGCATCGCCTCGAACTCCTCCGGCTTCGCTTCGCGCGCGGTGGACTCCTCGCCCATCACCACGCGGCGGATCGCGGAGTGGCCGACCATGAACCCGGCGTTGATCCCGAGGCGGCCCTCGATCTCGCCGAAGTACTCGGCGGTCGACTTCCAGTTCCACGGCACGCCGTCGCGCAGCGACTCGAGCGGCATGCCCTCGACGCGGGCGAGCATGCGCATCAGGTAGTCGCCGTCTTCGGGGTCGTCCGACAGCGGCGCGATGGTGAACCCGCAGTTCCCGGCCAGCGCGGTCGTGACCCCGTGCAACGGCGACGGCGTGAGCGCGCCGTCCCAGAAGACCTGGGCGTCGTAGTGGGTGTGCACGTCGACGAACCCGGGGGTGACCACCTTGCCGGTCGCGTCGATGACCTCGCCCGCTTCCTCGGTGAGCTGGCCGATGGCGACGATGCGGTCGCCCTGGATGCCGACGTCGGCACGCCGCCGCGCGCTCCCGGTGCCGTCGATGAGGTCGCCGCCGCGGATCAGGATGTCGTACATGGGAGGTCCTCCGAGCTGAGTCGTCGGGTCGAGCGTAGACCCGTTGTCCGACCGGCTCCGGCGACGTCTCGTAAGGTCGGGGCATGGACCTGATCGAGGGGCTGCGCACGACGGGTGCGGTGCGTGACTTCCGACCGGACCCGGTGCCCGACGACGTCGTGTACCGGATGCTCGACGCCGCGAGGTTCGCGCCGAACGGCGGCAACCGCCAGGCGTGGCACGTCGTGGTGCTCCAGGACCCGTCGGTGAAGCTCGCGATCCGGGACCTCTACGTGGCCGGGTGGTACCAGTACCTCGCCCAGGTGGAGGCCGGCCTCACCCCGTTCGCGGCGGTGACCGATCGGGCCGCCGAGGCCCGGGCGATCGCCCGCGCGCCGGAGATCGCCGAGCGCGCCGCGGGCGCACCACCGGGATTCGCCGAACGGTTCCACGAATCCCCCGTGCTCCTCGTGCTGCTGGCCGACCTGCGCTTCCTCGCCACCCTGGACCGTGACCTCGGCCGCTCCACGCTGGTGGGCGGCGCGTCGGTCTACCCGTTCGCCTGGAACATCCTGCTCGCCGCCCACGCCGATGGTCTCGGGGGCGTGCTCACCACGATGGCGATCCTCCACGAACCGGCGGTCAAGGAGCTCCTCGGCGTCCCGGACCACGTCGCCGTGGCCGGCGTCCTGGCACTCGGCTACCCGGTGGAGCGCGCCACCCGACTCACCCGCAATCCGGTCGAGTCCTTCACCACCGTCGACCGCTACGACGGGTCCGAGTTCGCCGGCGCGTGAGGTCAGCCACGGGCGCGGATCTCGCCGTGCAGGATGGCGAACCAGCCGTCGGGTGACTCGCTCCAGGCACGCCACGCGTCGGACATCTCCTGCAGGTCGGCGCGCGTGGCGAGACCGCGGTCCACGGCTTGACCCGCGAACGCGGACGCCACCACCCGGTCGGTCCACATGCCACCCCACCACGCACGGTCGGCGTCGGAGGCGAAGCACCAGGCGGACGCGGACGCGTCCACCTCGGCGAAGCCGGCGGCGCGCGCCCACCGCAGCAGTTGCCGCCCGGCGTCGGGCTCGGCGTCGTTGCCGCGTGCGACCAGGTGGTACAGCTCGAGCCAGCGGGTGAGTCGCGGATCCTCAGGGAACCAGGTGAACGACGCGTAGTCGGAGTCGCGTGCCGCGACCAGGCCGCCGGGGGCGCACACCCGGCGCATCTCGCGCAGCGCGGCGACGGGGTCGGTCAGGTGCTGCAGCACCTGGTGCGCGTGCACCACGGTGAACGACGCGTCGGGGAACCCGAGCGCGTACACGTCTCCGGTGTCGAACACCACGTTGTCGACTCCCGCCTCCCGCGCGGCGATCGCGCGCGCTCTCGAGCACCTCGCCCTCGCGATCGATGCCCAGGACCTCCCCGGGCGCGACGCGGCGCGCGAAGTCGATCGTGATGGTGCCCGGGCCACAGCCCACGTCGAGCACCCGCGTACCGGGCACCAGCACGTCGAGCAGGTAGCCCGCCGAGTTCTCGGCGGTGCGCCACCGGTGCGAGCGCAGGACGCTCTCGTGGTGCCCGTGGGTATAGGTGTCGCGCGGGGTGCCCATGGGCCGAGGCTACCGAGGTGCCGCGGTGCGGGTCAGGCGCTTTCGGCGGCCTCGCCGAGGGTGCGTCGGCGCCGGAGCGCGTCGAAGGCGGTGCCGAGGTGGCGGATCTGGGTGCGGCTGAGGTTCCCGATGAAGTGCCGGCGCACGCCGTCGACGTGGACGGGCGCGGCCGCCTCGAGCTTGGCCATCCCGTCGTCGGTGAGCACCGCCAGCGTCACCCGTCGGTCGTCGGCGCTCGGCTCCCGGGTCACCAGGCCGTCGCGCACCAGGCCGTCGAGCCGGCGGGTGAGCCCGCTCGGTGACAGGTGGAGCCGTATCGCGAGGTCGCACATGCGCAGCCGGCGGCCCGGCGCCTCCGAGAGGTTCACCAGCACGCCGTAGTCGCCTTCGGTGATCCCGAAGCCCTCGACCAGCTCCGCCTCCAGCGAGGCGTGGACGTCGGCGAAGACCTCCACGAGACCTCGCCAGGCCCGCATCTCCTCGTCGTCCAGCCAGTCGACCATGAACGCAGAATACTTGATCTCACAAGCATGTCGCGGAATACTTGCGCGCACAAAGAGGTTGGACGGGCTGCACGCAATCCTGCGACGAAGGAGCCTCCGATGACCGAACTCTCAGCCCTCACCCCCGGGACCTGGAAGGTGGACCCGTCACACTCGACGGTGGGCTTCGTGGCCCGCCACCTCATGATCACCAAGGTGCGTGGTCGCTTCACCGACTTCTCCGGTGTGGTCGAGGTCGCGCCCGACCCGCTGCAGTCGACGATCGAGGCGACCGTCGACCTGGCGTCGATCAGCACCGGCGACGAAGGTCGCGAACGCGCACCTGCGCGGCGGCGACTTCTTCGACACCGACGGTGGGTCCTCCCCCAGCATGACCTTTCACAGCACGGGCATCAAGGAGGACGACGGCGACTACGTGCTCTTCGGCGATCTCGCCGTGAGGGGCGTCACCCGTCAGGTCGAGTTCGCGTTGGAGTTCGACGGCGTCAACACCGACCCGTGGGGTGCCACCAAGGCCGCGTTCAGCGCCGAGACCGAGATCAACCGCCGGGACTTCGGCCTCGAGTGGAACGTCGCCCTCGAGACCGGTGGTGTACTGGTGGGCGACAAGGTCAAGGTGCAGCTCGACATCCAGATCGTGAAGGCCTGAGACCTCCCGACGGAAGGTGGGTGCGATGAAGACCGTCGAACTCGGACACGCGGTGCTCTACGTGCCGCGACCTGGAGCGATCTCGCCACTTCTACGGCGACGTCCTCGGTCTCCCGGAGATCGGCCCGGCGTTCCCCGGGGCGGCGGC
Organism: uncultured Actinomycetes bacterium; assembly: GCA_963750045.1. Classification (GTDB taxonomy): domain Bacteria; phylum Actinomycetota; class Acidimicrobiia; order IMCC26256; family DASPTH01; genus DASUAS01. The sequence continues at coordinate 549,237 of CAVVPD010000004.1, forward strand.
GTTCAGCGGCGGCCGCACCCATCACGAGCTCCTGCTGATCGAGGTCGGCCCAGCGGCGGTGTCGCCGCCGCCGGGCCGGCGGACCGGCCTGTATCACCTCGGCTTCAAGATCGGCACCACCGACGACGAGCTGCCGCGCCGCAACGACGGAGTTGCACGAGGCCGGGGTCACGGTCGTGGGCGCGTCCGACCACACGGTCACGCACTCCCTCTACGTCGAGGATCCCGACGGCAACGAGATCGAGCTCTACATCGACGTGCAGCCCGAGGCGTGGCGTGACGACCCCTCGCTGGTGCTGGCGCCCACCAAGGCCCTGCGCCTCTGATCGCTCAGCCGGGCAGGTAGTCCTCCAGGCTGGCGATGGCGAAGCCCTGCTGCTTGCACACCTCGAACACCTTCTTGAGGTCGGCGAGCAGATCGGTGCGGAAGTGCATGAGCACGACGTCGCCCGGCGTGAGCTGATCGCCGTCCTGCAGGTCGAAGCGGCCGTCGTTGGTCGAGCCCTTCCACATCACGATGGCCTTGAAGCCGCACGACGCGGCCACGGCCTGCACGTTGGCGTTGTAGGAGCCGTAGGGCGGCCGGAACAACGTCGGCCGGCGTCCGAAGAGGCCCTGGAGGTCGTCGAGCGTCCCGCAGACCTCGCTCTGCAGTCGCGTGGCCGAGACGGTCACGAGGTCGGGGTGGTTGACGGTGTGCGCCTCGACGACACCGCCGTAGTCCTGCAGCCGGCGGAAGTAGTCCGCGCCGGCCTCGGCCTCGCCCTGCACCAGGAACATCGTGAAGGGGACGTTCGCCTGCTGCAAGAGGTCGGCGACGGCCGGATCTCGGACGATGCCGTCGTCGATGCCGAGGAAGATCACCTTGTTGGTCGTGGGGATGCGGCTGAACACCGGGGCCTGACCGGTGGGCGGCAGGTCGACGGGCGTCGGTGCCGGCTGCGGGACGAGCCCGAGCCCGGGCTCGCGCAACTCCACCGCCACCGTCGTGGTCGTCGGCGGCTCCGTGGTGGTGGTGACGGGTGTCGTCGTCGTGGTCGCCGCGGCGGTGGTGGCGCTCGTGACGCTGGTGATGCTCGCGGTCGTGGTGTCGTCGCCGACCACGCGCACCGCCGCCGCCTGCGCCGAACGGGGCCGAGCCGCCAGATCCCGCGGCAGGGCGCCGAACAGCGCGATGAGCGCCACGGTGAAGCCGACTGCGACCCCGAAGCGGCGCCAGCGCACGGCGCTGACCGCGTTCCGGCCCCGATGCGCACCCGGACGTCGGGCGCGCGGCAGCGCCCGGGGTTGGTCACCGATGGACACGCCGGACAAGGTACTCGGCGGCGTAGCGTTTCCCCGGTGCAGCGCGGAACCCGGTCGGTCGTCGCACTGCTGGCTGCGGTCTTCGGATCGTCGACCGCGCTGGCGCTCCTCACCACCGTGCTCGGGAAGCTCGTCTTCGACATGACGGGCAGCGAGCTGGCACTCGGGCTCCTCGGCCTGGCCGAGTTCGCTCCGGCTGCGCTCCTGGTCTTCGTGACCGGCACCGTGGCTGACCGGATCGACCGTCGCCGTCTCGCCGCCGTCGCCCTGAGCGTGGAGGCCGTGTTCATCGGCATGGTCGCGGTCTACGCGGCGTCCGACCCGACCTCGACGATGCCGATCTTCCTCCTCGTCATCGGCTTCGGCACCGCCCGGGCGTTCGCCACGCCCGCCACCCGGGCCCTCCCGGCGGACACCGTCACGGCCGCCCGGCTCCCGTGGCTGACCGCCCGGCAGTCGGCGACCTGGCAGGGCGCGTCGATCGTCGGCCCCGTGATCGGCGGCTTCCTCTACGTCGTCGCCGTCTGGCTGCCGTTCGCGGCCGCGGCGGTGTTCGTGGTCGGCGCCGCCGGCGTGGTGCTGCTGGTGCGGCCCCGCCAGGTGGCACCCGGCCCCCTCGACCGCGAGCGACCGAGCCTCCGCGAGGCGGTGGGCGGGCTCCGCTTCGTGCGCAGCCAGCCGATCTTGCTCGGCGCGATCTCCCTCGACCTCTTCGCGGTGCTCTTCGGGGGCGCGGTCGCCCTGCTCCCCGCCATCGCGGAGGACCGCCTCGGTGTCGGGGCCGTCGGGCTGGGGTGGTTGCGCGCCGCAATCGGCATCGGCGCCGGCGTGGTCACGCTGTGGCTGGCGGTGCGGCCGGTGAGCCGCCGTGTGGGACACACGCTGCTCGCCGCGGTGGCGCTGTTCGGGGTGGGCACGATCGGACTCGGACTCACCACCAACTTTGCGGTCGCCTTCTTCGCCCTGCTCGTGCTCTCGGGCGCCGATTCGGTGAGCGTGTTCATCCGCTCCACGCTCGTCCCACTCGTCACCCCGCCGGACATGCGTGGCCGCGTGCTGGCGGTCGAGGCCGTCTTCATCGGTGCGTCGAACGAGCTGGGCGCGTTCGAGTCGGGGGTGGTGGGCCAGCTGCTCGGCCCAGCGGTGGCCGTCGTCCTCGGTGGCGCCGCCACCCTCGTGGTCGCCGCCTCGTGGTGGGGGCTCTTCCCCGCGCTCCGGACGGTCGACGGCTTCCCGGGCGCCATCGACCACGCGCTCCCGTCGCGGGAGGGGTACGCTGAGCCGACTCCCTAGTGACCGCTATGCAGGCGCCGGACCGCCCCGACGAAACGAGGTACGCGTGACCGCCACCGAGGTGCTCATCTCGTCCGACTCCCACGCCCAGGTGAGCCACGAATCGGTGAAGGCCCACCTGGCGTCGAAGTTCCACGGCGAGTACGACGCAGCGGTGGCCGCGTTCCAGCAACGCATGGCCAGGGGCGCCGGGCGGGCCAACCAGGCGTGGCAGTCCGACCGCAAGCAGGCGGAGGCACCGAGCTCCTTCCGGCTGCGGAACATGACCCGCCCCGGCCACTCCGACGGCGTCGCCCGTCTCGCGGACATGGACACCGACGGCGTGCAGCAGGAGGTCATCTACAGCGAGGTGAGCGCGTTCCGCTACATCCGGGACCTGCAGGTCGGCCAGGCGGAGGCCACCGTCGCGTTCAACGAGGCGCTGCGCGGCTTCGGCGCCGCCGACCCGTCGCGGTTGATCGTCTCCTACCAGATCCCCATCCACGACGTCGACGCCGCCGTCGCCGAGGTGCGCCGGGTCACCGCCCTCGGCGCCAAGTCGCTGCAGCTCCCGGTCTTCCCGCCCGAGGTCGGCCTCGCCGACTACTACCACGAGCGCTACGACCCGCTGTTCGAGCTCATCCAGGAGACCGGTCTGCCGATCTGCTGCCACATCGGGCTGAACACGATGCTCGACGATCTCGTCGCGCGCGACCCGACGCCCGGGAGCGCGGTGATGGTGCCCATGGCGGCGCTCAGCACCGGCGAGGCGTTGGGGATGTGGATCATGGGGGGTGTCTTCGAGCGCTTCCCCGACCTCAAGGTGGTGTTCGTGGAGCCGGGCCTCGGCTGGATCGCCTGGTGGTTGTTCATCACCGACGACATGGTCACCCGCCAGGGCTACGAGTTGCCCGCGATCACCGAGCTCCCGAGCTTCTACTTCCATCGCAACGTGTTCGTGACCTTCATCGACGAGACCGACGCCATCACCGCGCCGCAGCTGCGCGAGCGGATCGGGATCGAGAACATGATGTGGTCGAGCGACTACCCCCACCCCGTCACCAGCTGGCCGAATTCGCGCCAGGTCGTGGCCGACAGCCTCGGCGTGCTGTCCGATGCGGAACGCGAGCTCGTGGTCGCCGGCAATGCGCGGCGGGTCTGGAACCTGTGAAGCTGGGGGCATGAGCCTCATCACCGAACGACCCGCGCTCTGGGACCCCGACGTCTTCGTCGCGGGCCCACCCCACGACCTGCTCGACGAGCTGCGCCGCACCCAGCCGGTGTACTGGCAGGACATGCCGGACGAGCCCGGCTTCTGGGCGGTGCTCACCCACGCCGACCTCACCGCGGTGGCGCGCGAGCCGGTGCTCTACTCGGCGAGCGAGGGCGGCGTCGTGCTCGAGAACCTCGACCCCGAGAACCTCGAGCAGATGCGCGGGATGCTCCTCGCCATGGACCCGCCGAAGCACGTCGCCTACCGGCGGCCGCTCGCACCGAGCTTCAAGGCCCGGGTGATCGGCAGCCTCGAGGGCCGCATCCGCACCATCTGCAAGGAGATCAACGCCGCGGCACTCGAGGCGCGAGACGTCGACTTCGTGCACGACGTCGCCACGCTCCTCCCGAGCCAGGTCGTCGGCGAGCTGATGGGACTCCCGCGGGAGGATTGGCACCAGATCCAGCTCTGGGCGGAGATGAACACCAGCGGCCAGGACCCCGACATCGTGGGCGAGGAGCACGCCGGCACCGCCGACGACTCCTCGTACGAGACCGGCGGGGCCGGCACCATGCACATGGCGATGTACGCGATGCAGTTCGCCGCGCAGCGACGTACCGAGGCACCGCGCGACGACCTCACGTCGCTCATCCTCGCCGGCAACTTCGGTGACGGGCCGATGAGCGACCTCGAGTTCGGCATCTTCTTCGTGCAGCTCGTGACCGCGGGCAACGACACGACCAAGACGATGCTGTCGTCGGGACTGCTCGCATTGCTGCAACACCCCGAGCAGCTCGCCGAGGTGCGGGCCGACCGCTCGCGGCTGCCGGGCGCGGTCGAGGAGATCCTGCGCTACGAGAACCCGCTGCACTACTTCCGCCGCACGGCGACCGCCGACTCGGTGCTGCACGGCACCGAGATCGCCGAGGGCGACAAGGTGCTGATGTACTACACGTCGGCCAACCGCGACGGGACCGTGTTCGCCGATCCTCACCGCTTCGACATCCACCGGTCGCCCAATCCGCACCTGTCCTTCGGGATCGGCGAGCACTTCTGCCTCGGCGCGCACCTCGCCCGCCTCGAAGGTCAGGTGTTCTTCGAGGAGGTGCTGTCGACGTTCTCGACCATCGAGCTCACCGGCGACCCCGTCCGCGTCCGCTCCAACCTCAACAATGGCTACAAGCGCATGCCGATGCGGCTGGCGGCCTGACCCGCCGCTCAGGGGCGAGGGCGCAAACGGCGGGGCGAGTCGCCGCGCCGCTGGTCGCCGTAACGTTCGGATCCGCGGCGCCGTAACCTCGCCGGGCGCTGTTCCAGGCTCGGTTCTGGCCGTTGGTCGTGGACGGGTCGGTGACCGTCACGTTCCGGCGTTGGCGCCGACGACAGGTCGTCGCCGGGCACCGCTACCGCACCGGCCACCGGGTCGTCGGGCGCCAGATGATCGAGGTCGACCGGGTCGACGTGATCGATCCGGCCGGGATCACCGATGCCGACGCGCGCCGTTCGGGCTACCGCGACGCTGCCACCACCGAGAGCCTCGAGATCGGCTACCGGTTGTCGCCCCGCGGCGAGGCCTACCTGCTGGGCGATTCCGGGCGGGAGTCAGGGGATCGCGGCCCGGCGCGCGACGCACCGTCCCGGTAGCGTGCGCCACATGCTGATCGACCGCTTCCGCCTCGACGACCGCGTCGCCATCGTCACCGCCGCCGGGCGCGGCATCGGTGCTGCCTCTGCCCGTGCCTTCGCCGAGGCCGGCGCCGACGTCGTGATCTCGGCCCGGACGCGGTCCGAGCTCGAGGCCGTCGCGGCGGACGTCGAAGCGCTCGGGCGGCGAGCCGTGGTCGCGCCTGCCGACCTCAGTGACCTCACCAAGGTGGAGTCACTCGTCGATCTCGCGGTCGCCGAGTTCGGGCGCCTCGACGTCGTCGTCAACAACGTGGGAGGCACCATGCCGATGCCGTTCCTCGACACCACCGCCGCGACGGTCGAGCAGGCGTTCCACTTCAACGTCGCTACCGCGTACGCGCTCAGCCGGGCCGCGGTGCCGCCGATGCTCGAGGGTGACGGCGGCTCGATCGTCAACATCACCTCGGCCATGGGCCGGTTCCGCGATCGCGGCTACGTCGCCTACGGCACCGCCAAGGCCGCGCTCGCGCACATGACCCGCCTCCTCGCGGCCGACTGCGCGCCGCGCGTGCGGGTGAACGGGGTGGCGCCCGGCTCGATCGCCACCTCGGCGCTCGAGATCGTGCTGACCGACGAGGCGCTCAACACCGAGATGGTGGCGAAGACGCCGCTGCGACGCCTCGGCGAGTCGGACGACATCGCGCTGGCGGTGCTCTACCTGGCCTCCGATGCGTCGAGCTACGTCACCGGCAAGATCCTCGAGGTCGACGGAGGCATCGAGGCCTCCAACCTCGACATGCACCTCCCCGACCTCTGACCCATCCGACTTCGCATCCACACTGAACCGGCGTCGTTCACCGGGCCAAGAGCGCGGGCAGGTGACGCCGGTTCGAGGAGGGACACCGATGCACCTCTCCGTCGCCATGCCCCCCGGACCAAGGGCCGTCGAGCACGCGCAGCTCGCGCAGGAGCTGGGCTACGAGCGCGTCTGGCTCTACGACTCGGCCGCGCTCTACGACGACATCTGGATCTGGCTGGCCCGGATCGCCGAGCACACCGACGTCGACATCGGCACCGCCGTCCTCGTGCCCAACCTCCGTCACGTGATGACGACCGCGTCGGCGATCGCCACCATCGAGGGGCTGGCGCCGGGCCGTCTGGCGTGCGGGTTCGGCACGGGCGCGACCGCGCGCTGGGTCCTGAACAAGAAGGCGCTGTCGTGGGCGACGACCCGCCGCTACCTCGAGCAGCTGCGCGGGCTGCTGCGCGGTGAGGTCGTCGAGATCGACGGCGAGCGCTGCCAGATGATCCACCATCCCGACTGGGCGGTGGCCCGCCCCATCGACACTCCCCTCCTCCTCTCCGCGCTCGGGCCCAAGGGGATCGAGCTGGTCGGCGAGCTGCACGCCGCCGGCGTGCTCGACGGCTTCATCGGCATGGCCGACGTCGACGTCGACGTCCCGTGGCGGGTCCGCATGACCGCGGGCACCGTGCTCGACCCCGGCGAGTCGCTCGCCAGCGAGCGCGTGCAGGCCGCGCTGGGTCCCTGGTACGTCGTGCGGTATCACGGCGTGTGGCAGGCGTTCCCCGACGCGGTGGCCGGGATGCCGCGCGGGGAGGAATGGCTGGCCGGCATCGCCTCCGAGCGTCCGGAGGGAGAGCGTCACCTCGTGGTGCACGAGGGTCACATCACCAACGTGATGCCCCGCGACCGCGGCGTGCTCGCCGCGGCCGGCGATGCACTCGCCACGACCGGGTGGGTGGGGAGCGCGGACGAGGTCCGCGCCATGGCGGCCGCCTCGGAGGCCGCGGGCAACACCGAGATCATGTACACGCCGGCCGGTGACATCCCGCGCGAGATGCGCCGCGTTCGCCGAGGCCGTGCGCGGTTAGAACTCGACGTCGAGCTCCTCGAGCTCGTCGGGCTCGAGGAGGGCGGCCGCGGTCCACTCCACCATCGCCGGCAACGCCATGATCGCGTCGCAGTAAGCGCGGCTGCGGTCGTCGAGCTCGACGTCGTAGGTCCGGAACCGGGTGCACACCGGTGCGTACATGGCGTCGGCCACGGTGGGCGTCTCACCGAAGAGGAACGGCCCGCCGTACACGTCGAGGCACTCGTGCCAGATCGCGACGATCCGATCGATGTCCGACTGTGCGCCGGCCCACACCTTGAAGTGTGGATGAGCGCGCCTTCAGGTTCATCGGGAGCGCGGAGCGCAGGTTCACGAAGCCGGAGTGGATCTCGCCGCACACGGCCCGGCAATGCGCCCGGGAAGCGATGTCGAGCGGCAGGAGCCCGGCCTCGGGCCGCACCTCGTGCAGGTACTCGCCGATCGCCATCGTGTCCCACACCGTCACGTGGTCGTGGAGCAGACGCGGCACGAGGAACGACGACGAGAGCAACAGCAGTTCCGCGCGCGTATCGGGATCGTCGTTGGTGAGGACGTGCTCCTCGAAGTCGATGCCCGACATCTTGCACAACAACCAGCCGCGCAACGACCACGCGCCGTAGTTCTTGCTGTTGATCGTCAGCGTGGCCTGTGACATCAGCTCACCTCCGGGGGGATCGGAAGCACCGGGCGTTGCCCCGGGTTGTCTATGGTGTCGCCACCGTACCGCCGACGAATTGACGGCCGATGATCTACCAGGCGTACCAAGCCCAGGCCGACATCATGGCCTCCCTGCGCGGGTTCGCGGGGATTGCTCTGCAAGGTTTCGGTCAGTTGGGCCCGTGTCTCGCCGAGTCGGTACCGGTGCGCAACCTCACCGCGGGCTACGAGCTACTCGGACGCGTCGGCCTCACCCACGAGCGGCCACCGTTCGGCATCGACGCGGTGAAGGTCGCCCGCCGTACGGTCGCGGTGCGCGAGGTCGCGACCCACGTCACGCCCTTCGGTACGTTGCTGCACTTCGAGAAGGACGATCCCGACGCCCGGGTCGCGCTCCCCAAGGTGCTGGTGGTCGCGCCCCTCTCGGGGCACTTCGCCACGCTCCTGCGCGGCACCGTGCGCACCCTGCTCCCCGAGCAGGACGTGTGGATCACCGACTGGCACAACGCTCGCGACGTCCCCGTCGCCGACGGCAACTTCGGCTTCGACGGCTACATCGAGCACCTCATCCGATGGATCGAGATCCTCGGCCCCGACACGCACGTGATCGCGGTGTGCCAGCCGTGCGTCGCGGCCCTGGTGGCCACCGCGGTGATGGCGGAGGCCGGCAACCCCGCACAGCCCCGCAGCCTGACCCTCATGGCGGGGCCCATCGACACGCGCGTGGATCCCACGGTGGTGAACGATCTCGCCACGAGCAAGCCCATCACGTGGTTCGAGCGCAACGTGATCTCCACCGTGCCGCTGCGCTACGCGGCGCGCGTCGCCGGGTCTATCCCGGGTTCCTGCAACTCACGTCGTTCGTGAGCATGAACCTCGACCGCCACCTGAGCGCGCACCGTGCGCTCTACCGCAACCTCGTCGACGGTGACGACGCCGCGGCCGAGGCGACGAAGTCCTTCTACGACGAGTACTTCGCCGTGCTCGACCTCACCGCCGAGTTCTACCTGGAGACCGTGGAGTACGTGTTCCAGGAGCATCGCCTGGCGCGGGGCGTGCTCGACTTCCAGGGCCGGCGCGTCGACCCGGGTGCGATCCGGCGCACCGCGCTGCTCACCGTCGAGGGCGAGCGCGACGACATCTGCTCGCCGGGACAGACGTTCCCGGCCCATGACCTCTGCGGCAGCATCAAGCCGATGCGCAAGCGCCACCACCTCCAGCCCGGCGTCGGTCACTACGGCGTGTTCAACGGCCGCCGGTGGGAATCCCAGATCTATCCGCTCGTCCACAACCTGATCCTCGCCAACAGCTGACAGCGTGATCACATCTCGGCGAACAGCCCCTCCAGCGCGGTGACCGCCGGGTTCTCCAGCCAGATCGTGTGGTCCTCGGGCATCAGCCCGCGGTCGACGGCCCGGTTCATCACCCGGACGACGATGGCGCAATAGCGGGTCGCCGCGCAGATCTCCCACCACCGGATGTCGGGCACCGTTCGCCCCGAAGCCGCCTCGTACATCCCCAGCTGCTCGGCGCGGGTGGGGTCACCCTCCAGGCGCGCCACGTTCGCCCCCTCGTGCATGGTGCGGTCGAACATCAGCCACCAGCCGAGATCGAGCTCGGGCGGCGCGATCGACGCGGCCTCGAAGTCGGTGACGCACACCGGCGTGGCGTGACGCCAGATGATGTTGCCGGGGCGCGGGTCACCCCAGCAGAGGCCGACCGCACCGGCGGCGGGCCGCTCCGAGTGGAGCCACGCGAACGCGCGATCGACCAGCGGATGCACCCGGTCCCGCAGCTCGGTCCGCGCGTATCGCTCCCAGAGGGCGAGCTGGGTCTCGATGCCCGGTGTGATCCCGGGCGGCACCAACCACTCGAGACCGGCGCCTCGCCAATCGACGTCGTGCACGAGCGCGAGCGTGGAGAGACCGGCTTCGATCATCCGCCGGCGATCGACGGGCGACGCCTCGAGGAAGAAGCCGGCCGTCGTGTAGGGCGGGTCCTCCACGGGCACCCGGCCGTCGACGTAGCCCATCACGAAGAACTGCGTCCCGAGCACGGCAGGGTCGGGCTCGTACCCGATCATCGGCGCGACCGGCGCCCGTGAGTGGCGGCCGAGGGCCGTCATGACCCGGTACTGCAACTCGATCTCGACCGCCCAGCCCGGTACCTGCACCGGATAGATCGGGGGTTCGGGGCTCTCGGTCCGCAGCACGTACCGCTCGGCCGCAGGCTCGCCGCCCCGGGTCACCCGGGCGTCGAGCATCACCGTGTCGGCGGAGAACCCGCTGCTGGCGTGACGGATGCCGAGCAGCTCGAGCGCGTCGACGCCGGGCAGGCGCGTCGGCCAACCACGGTCCGACGGGCCGGAGCGACTCCGGGACGTCCTCGACCTCGCTCACGATGCCCGGCTCATGACGTTCCGCTCACGAGACGTCCATGGTGCTGCCCGGCGCGGGATTGGCGAGCACGTAGCGGAGGTCGACCGGCGAGGTCATCGCCGCCAGCACCACGCTCGCGCAGTCGTCGACCGTCATCGCGCCGGGACCGTTGTCGTGCACGTACCCGCGTGCCTCCCACACCACCGAGAGCTCGCCGAGCAGCGCCGGGTCCCACGACTGGTAGACCTCGGTGCCGAGCGTGTTGCCCACCGCGACGTTGCAGAAGCCCACCTCGGGGTGCTCGCCCCGCCAGGCCCGCACCAGCTCGTCGAGCGCCGCCTTGCTCGTCTCGTACGCCCCCATGCCCGGTAAGGGGCGACCCACCGACGACGCGGAGATGAACACCATCCGTCCGCCGGAGTCGGTCAAAGGCGCGAGGGCGGCGCGACACACCAGCGACGCACCGATCACGTTGGTCGCGAGCACGTCGTGCCAGCGCTGGGCGTCGGTGTCGACGAGGCGGAGGAGCGGGTCGATCGCGGTCGCGTAGACGACCACGTCGAGGCCACCGAGCCGTGTGAGCGCGTCGCGTACGACGGCGTCGCACTGCTCGGGCACCCGCACGTCGCACACGGCGCGGGACGCGCCGGCGCCGGCCGCCTCGATCGCCTCCTCGAGCTTCTCGGCCCGCCGCGCCGCGAACACCACCTGCGCCCCACCCGCCACCGACCGCGCGGCCACCGCGCGCCCGATGCCCGACGACGCGCCGACCACGAGCACACGTGCTCCCTGCAGCTCCATCCGTCCCCCGTCTCGCGTGTCGGACCCGGGCGCCAAGCTACCGGCCGGGGGCGGCTTCGATCGTGTGCCCGCCCTGTGAACAGGAGCCGCAACTCCTTGACAGTTTGTTGAAGCGCGGCCAGGTTGGACCGATGCCCACCCTGATCCGCGACGGCATCGTCCTGCCCATGAGTAGCGGCACGACCGTCATCGATCCCGGTTCGGTGCTCATCGACGGCGCCGAGATCGTCGCCGTCGGCCCGGTGGACGCGCCCGACCTCGATCCGCGCGCCGTCGGGGCCACCGTGGTCGACGCCGCCGGCTACGCGATCCTCCCGACCTCCGTCTCGCCCACCGCCTCCCGCCCCGTCCGGCCTGAGCGGGGAATTGGCCCGCGCCGGGCCAGTCGGGGAGGATGCGCGCATGAGACTCGCAGGCAAGGTCGCGTTCATCAGTGGTTCGACGCGCGGCATCGGGCGGACCATGGCCGAGATGTTCGCGGCCGAGGGCGCCCAGGTCGTCGTGACCGGGCGCTCGGTCGACAAGGGCGAGAAGGTGGCCGCCCGCATCCGCGACGCGGGCGGTGACGCCACCTTCGTCCGCCTCGACGTGAGCGACGAGGCGAGCGTGCAGGAAGCCGTCGCTGCCGCCATCGATCGCTACGGGCGCCTGACCACGCTCGTCAACAACGCCGCCCCCACCGATCTCGTGAGCGCGGGGTTCAAGCCCATGCACGAGCTCACGACCGGCGAGTGGGAGGCGATCTTGCGCACCACGCTCACCGGCAACGTGTTCTGGGTCTCGAAGTACGCGATCCCCCACCTCATCGAGGCGGGTGGCGGCTCGATCGTCAACATCTCGTCGGGAGGGTCGGTCTTCGGCGTGCCCGGGATCTCGGTCTACAGCGCGGCCAAGGGTGGCATGAACGCGCTCACGCGCGTGATGGCCGTCGAGTACGCGCAGTACGGGATCCGGTGCAACACGATCATCGTGGGTCGCGTCGTCGCGTACGCGGAGGACAAGGGCCCGGAGATGACCCACGTGCTCACCCGGGTCGGGAACCCCCGCGACGTCGGCTACGCCGCGCTCTGGCTCGCGGCCGACGAGTCGGAGTGGATCACCGGCACCGAGGTCACCGCCGACGGCGGCCAGGCCATCGACCACTCCGAGCTGTAGCCGGTCCGGCTATGCGGTGAGGGGCGCGAGCCCCTTCGACAGCAGCACCACGCCGAAGACCAGCAGCAGGACGGCCATGACCGCGTTGTTGTTCGCCGACAGCCACGACTTCATGTCGTCGAGCGACGCCTTGGCGCTCGCGCCACCGACGAGGTCGTAGACCACCGGGACCGCGATCGACGAGCTGGCCAGCACCACGAACACCGTCAGCGCGCCGACCGCGTCGCCGGTCGAGAGCCCCAGCTGTCCGAGCCCAGCGGCGGCGGCGATCGCCAGCGCGAGGTTCTTCGGGTTCACGACGCTCAGCAGGACCGCCAGACCGAACGCCTTGAGGGGCGTGATCGAGTCGACCATCGCCATCCACTTCGGCAGCTCCGGTGCCGCGCCGTCGCGCGGGCGCTTGGCCCAGTTGCGCCGGGCCATCGCCAGCAGCAGCACGCCGAGGCCGACCTTCACCCACGAGACCGTGTCGGAGGTGGTCGAGTCGGTCGCCGCGTTCGCCGCGTCGCTCACCAGGTAGACCACCGCGCTCACGACCGACAGGCCGAGCACCCACCCGAGCAGGAACATCGGCCCGTTGACCCTGGCCCGCGGCGAGAAGAGCATCAGGATCACCGCGATGATCGGCACCGGGCTGATGGCGATGCCGATGGCGAACGGGAGTATCTCGCTGATGCCCTGGCCCATGGGCGGAGCGTACGCCGCCCACCGGTGACCGGAGGGGGATCCACGCGGCCAGACTGGGGGCATGGACGACCTCGGAGAGCTGGCCCGGCGCCATCTCTGGATGCACTTCTCGCGCCTCGGGTCCTACGGCGAGGACGCCCCGGTGCCGATCATCGCCCGCGGTGAGGGCTGCCACCTGTGGGACACCACCGGTCACCGCCTGCTCGACGGCCTGTCGGGGCTGTTCACCGTCCAGGCCGGTCACGGGCGCGCCGAGCTGGCCGAGGCGGCGCGCGTGCAGGCCGAGACCCTCGGGTACTTCCCGATCTGGACCTATGCGCACCCTCCGGCGATCGAGCTGGCGGCCCGATTGGCCGAGCTGGCGCCCGGCGACCTCGACCGAGTGTTCTTCACCACCGGTGGGTCCGAGGCGGTGGAGACGGCGTGGAAGCTCGCCCGCCAGTACTTCCGGGCCGTCGGCCAGGAGCAACGTCACAAGGTGATCTCGCGCCGGACCGCCTACCACGGCACCACCCTGGGGGCATTGGCGATCACGGGCATCCCGGCGCTGCAGGCCCCGTTCGAGCCGCTCACGCCCGGCGCGGTGCACGTGGCGAACACCAACCGGCGCCGTCATCCCCTCGGCGACGACGAGCACGCCTTCATGCTCGCGGTCACCGGCGAGATCGAGGAGTGCATCGTCCGCGAGGGACCCGACACGGTCGCCGCGGTCTTCCTCGAGCCGGTGCAGAACGCGGGTGGTTGCCTCGTCCCACCCGCCGGATACTTCCAGCGGGTGCGCGAGATCTGCGATCGTCACGGCGTGCTCCTCGTGTCCGACGAGGTGATCTGCGCGTTCGGCCGACTCGGTACCACCTTCGGGTGCGAACGCTACGACTACCTCCCCGACATGATCACCTGCGCGAAGGGCCTCACCAGCGGGTACTCGCCGCTCGGCGCGGTGATCTGCCGCGAGTTCCTGGCCGACCCCTTCCTCGAGCACGGCGCGTCGTTCGCCCACGGGCTCACCTTCGGCGGGCACCCGGTGAGCTGCGCCGTGGCCCTCGCCAACCTCGACCTGTTCGAGCGTGAGCACCTCCTCGAGCGCGTGCGCGCGAACGAGGCCGGGCTGCGGTCCTGTCTGGAACGCCTGCGCGACCTCCCCATCGTCGGCGACGTACGTGGCGCCGGCTACTTCCAGGCCCTCGAGCTCGTGCCCGGCTCCAGCGCGGACGCCGCGTTCACGCCCGAAGCACGCGAGGAGCTGTTGCGGGGCTTCCTGCTGCCGCAGTTCTACGCCGAGGGCCTGATCGCGCGGGCCGACGACCGCGGCGACCCCGTGGTGCAGCTCGCGCCGCCCCTGATCGCCGGCGCCGCCGAGTTCGACGTCATCGAGTCGACGCTGCGCCGCGTGCTGACCGAAGCGTCCGAGCGGTTCTGCGCCTGACGGCACGCGGGACCGCCCTCGATGGCTCAGCCGGGCGGCGCGAAGGGTGCTCCGGTGAACGACTCGAGGGTCGTGAACTCCTCGACCGGCGCGCGGCGAAGCCGGGTGACCGCTCGCACCGGCCGCCCGAGCGGGAGCATGGTCGCGAGCACGAACTCCTCGGGGATGTCGAGGACCGCGCGCAGCGCCGCCTCCTGCCGGGCGAGGACCGACGTGAGGTGCCCGCCATAGCCCGCGTCCCGGGCCGCGAGCAGGATGTTGTGGGCGAACGGGAACGCGGAGCCGCCTGCCGTCAGGGGCACCCTCCCCAGTCCACTGTCGACGCTCGAGACCGCGGTCGCGTCGAGCAGGATCACGAGCAGCACCGGCGCGGTGGCGAGATGTTGCTGGGCCTCGGGCACGGGAGTCCGGCGCGCGTCCTCGAGATCCACCTGGGGCGGCCTGCCGTCGTTCGCGGCGGCGAAGGGCACGAGACCGGCCCGCAGGTGGGCGGCGTACTCGCGCATGCCCAGGTCGTACAGCTCGGCGATCCGCCGCTTCGTGTCCGGATCGCGCACCACGATCACCCGCCACGCCTGCCGGTTGCCGCCGTTGGGCGCGAACCGGGCGTGCTCGAGGATGTCGTAGAGCACGTCGTCGGGAAGATCGTCATCGGTGTATTCGCGGCTCGCCGGCGTCGTTCGCATCGCCTCGCGGAGTTCCACGGATGCGCCCTCCAGGCTGGTCACGGCCGACCCGGCCGACCACGGGTGTTCGGGAATCCCTGGTTTACTACTCCGGGGCTCGAACGGGCTCCCGGACGGGCCCCGGAACGGGCCACCGAGCCGGATGGTGCGATGACCGACAAGGCGTTCTTCACCGAGGACGAATGGAAGGCCCTGTCCGAGGCGCCGCTGTTCGTGACGCTGGCGATGGTCGCCGTCGCCGAGCACGGCCCGATCTCGATGGTGAAGGAAGCCGCCGCGAGCGCGCGCACCACGGCGCGGCCGGGCGACCACGGTGCCGCCAACCCGCTCATCGCCGCCCTCTCCCACGACGCCCAGGGCCACGAGGCGCGCCACGACGCCGGGCAGCACCGCGGCAAGTCCCCCGAACAGGCCGTCGACGAGGCGATCGCTCAGCTCCGGCCCGCCGCGACCGCGCTCGCGAGGCTGCCGCTCGCCGAGGCGATCGAGGTCAGGAGCTGGCTGCTCGACATCGCGGTGGCGGTGGCCGGAGCCGCCAAGGGCACGAGCGAACGCGAGCAGGCGACGATCGACCGGATCCGCGTCGCCCTCGGCGGCCCGCCCGTGGCCTGACCTCCGGCGCGGGCCCGTGGGCGATCGGGCGGCGGCCACGGTGACCGGAGGGGGATGTGCCCACCGGCGCGCGGCCCGGTACGTTGCTCCGATCAGGTGTCGACACCGGCACCGTCACCGTCCCGGGGGTTGCCGTGTCCGAAGCACGTGGGGTCGCGTTCGTCACCGGAGCTAGCCGCGGGATCGGCAAAGCGATCGCCGTCCACCTCGCCCGCGCCGGGTACGACATCGCGCTGGCCGCCCGCACCGTCCACGAGGGCGAGGCGCGCGAGCACTCGTCGACGATCAAGGCGTCCGACACGACACCGCTGCCGGGTTCGCTCGACTCGACCGCCGAGTTGGTGGAGGCGGAAGGCCGCAAGGCGCTGCCCGTGTTCCTCGACATCACCGATCGCACGACGCTCGGATCCTCGGTGACCACCGTCCTCGAGCGATGGGGGCGCATCGACGTGCTGGTCAACAACGCCCGCTACATCGGCCCCGGGCACATGGACCGCCTGCTCGACACACCAGTCGAGCTGCTCGACAAGCACCTCGAGGCCAACACGATGGCCCCGATCATCCTGGCCAAGCTGGTGCTCCCGGGCATGATCGAGCGCGGCAACGGCTGCCTCATGACCGTCACGTCGGGCGCGGGCATGTCCGATCCGCCCGCGCCCGCCGGTGAGGGGGGCTGGGGTCTCGGCTACGGCATGTCGAAGGGCGCGGTGCACCGGCTGATCGGCATCGTGAAGCTCGAACACGAGCAGGACGGCATCTTCGCCTACAACCTCCACCCCGGCTTCGTCACCACCGAGCGCATGATCCAGGACATGGGCGCGTTCGGCTTCGACGCCAGCCAGGGTGCCCCGCCCGACGTGATCGGCGCGGTCGCGGCGTGGCTGGCCACGGCGCCCGAGGCGCGGGAGCTCAACGGCCAGTGGGTGGAGGGCCAGGAGCTGTGCCGCGAGCTGAACCTGCTCCCGGGCTGGAGCACGCCCTCACCGGTGAACATCCGGCCGTAGCGGCTCCGGCGCGGAACGGCGCGGGCTCATGAGGTAGGCGCCGTAACCGACGAGCCAGAGCAGCACCGGATACGCGATCCACCGTTCGATGCCACCGCGGCCGAGGGCCTCCTGCGGGCCCCAGTGCTCGAGCGATTCGAGGCCGAACCCCAACGCCAGCAGCGCAGTGACGCCGAGAGCCGTCGCGACGTACCGGAAGGCGCCGTCGATCACCTTGCGCGACATGATGGCCGCCACCGAACCGCTCAGGAAACACGCCAGTGCGAACAGCGGGTGCCAGCCCTCCACGTTGCCCGGGAAGATCCCGATCCCGACCAGCGACACACCGAAGATGCTCATCGCGATCACGAGGCGGCGACGTTCGATCGCCTGAGCGAGGAACCAGACGCCCAACAGCACCAGCGTCCCGGCCACGAGCATCGTGACGATGAAGATCGAGCGCGACGGCTGGAGCATCACGCTGTGAGGAGGTTCCGTGCCGCTCAGGTCGCTGATCGTGTTCGAGAACGTGCTGTAGCGCCGTGGGTACAGCGCCTCGTTCGTGATGATGCTCATCACCACGCCGATTCCCACGCACGCGAACAATGCACCGGCGGCCGTTCGCGTGCGATCCTCTCGAAGCGCGCGATCGGCGCCGCGCCTGTCGGCGCTTCTCCGCACGCGTTCCACGGCCAAGTCCATGGATCCTCCCGTCAGCCTCGGTCCACACTCCCGGATCTCCGCGCACCGGGGTAGAGGCGAACGTCCTCTCTGAGGTGGTGGTGAAGCTTCCGAACTTCCGCGCGCATTCCGGATGGGTGTCGGTCGGATCGAACACGCGTGCTGGAGCACCTCACCGGAACGCCGGGAGCACCTCGCGTGCGAAGCGCTCGAGCAGCGAGGGGTCGGAGGTGCCGAACCGGAGCGTGACGTGGTCGACGCCCACACCGGCGAGGAGCCGGAGATCGCCGACGAGGTCGTCCGGTGAGCCGACGAGGCGGGGTCGGCCGTCGGGCGCGGTCCACGCCGCCGGCGCGTACCGGAACTCCGAGCCCTCCGGCGCGCGTGGGCGCGGCGGGGGCCACCCGCCGGCCGGCTCGTCGGCGAACTGCGTGAGACCGGCGCTGAACGAGAAGGTGAACGGTGCGTCGAGGCCGGCCTCACGGCGCAACGCGAGGATCTGCTCCCGTGCCCTGGCGTACTCCACCGCCGGCAACCAGAGCGGGTGCCACCCGTCGCCGAGCAGCGCCGCACGACGAAGGGCACGCGGGTTGTTGCCGCCGACCCAGATCGGCACGGGCGCCGGCGCGTCCACGACCGCGAAGCCGGCCGGCGGCGCCCGGACCCGGCGGATCCACTCCTCGGTGTCGGCGGCCCGGTCGCCGTAGCTCGCACCGAGCACTTCGAACTCGCCGCGCAGGTAGCCGATTCCCACCCCCAGGACGAGCCGGTCACCCGCGAGGCGCCCCAACGTTCCCGTCATGGCCGCCACCACCAGCGGGTGGCGGTACGGCGCGACCAGCACGTCGGTGCCGAAGCGGAGGCGCGTCGTGGCCCCGAGTCCCCAGGCCGCGGTGGCCAGCGGCTCGAGGAACGGAGGCGAGAGGTTGGCGGCCGCCGCGTAGTCGGGAACCGCGACATGGTCGGGCAACCAGGCCGAGTCGAAGCCCAGCTCTTCGCCGGCGGCGATGAGGTCGGCGACCGCGGCACCGCTGGCGCCGTCGCCGTAGGCGGGCACGGCGAAGCCGAACCTCATGCGCGTGCCATCAACGGAAGTGACGCGACTGGTCGCCCGCGAGGTCGATGATGAACAGCCGGTCGGCGAATTGCCACCCGCCGGGCCCGCGCCGGTACCGGTCGTGATAGCGGCCCGCGAGGATGGTCTGGATCGGTGCGCCGGCGTCGATGCCCTGGAGCACGGTGTAGTAGCAGCGACCCGTCGCCTCGTCGGCGCCCTCGACGAGGTCGATCGTGAGATTGTTCATCAGGTGACGCGTCCTCGGTGTGCCGTCGTAGAGGACGATCCGGTCGTACACCGCCCGGATCTCCTCCGGCGAGCGCAGCACCGCGCCGGTCGCCGCCGATCGCCACGTCGCCGCGGCGAACAGATCCACGACGGCGTCGAGATCGCCACCGTCGAGCAGCTCGGCGTAGCGGTACACGAGCGCCTCGATCTCTTCGACGTCCCCCACGACGACAGAACCTAGCCAGCCGCGTCGTTCGAGGCCGACGTGGTCGCCCCGGGGCCGACCATGCGGTACGGGATCGAGGTCACCGCGGTGTTGGCGCGGAACAGGAGCCGTCCCTTGAGCACGAGGACGCTCTTGTTGTGCAGCAGGTGTTGCCACCAGTGGTCGACGTACAGCTCGGGGATGACGACCGTGACGATCGTGTTCGACCACCGTCGCTCGAGCTCGTCGACGAAGTGGATCGTGGCGGTGGTGAAGTCACCCGCGGGCGTGCGCACGATCTCGAGCGGAGCGTCGACGCCCTCTCTCGACCACTGCTTCTCGGTGCTCTCGGCCTCGGCGGCGTCGCCGACGACCGTCACGGCCACCATGTGGTCGGGCGCGGTCGACTTCGCGTACGCCAACGCTTCGAACACGCCTGCGTCCACGCCCTGGGCGAGGACCACCACACCGTGTCGGCGCCGGGGCGGCCGCCAGTCGGGCGGGACGCGCAGGCCCGCGGCGACCGAGTCGTAGTGACGACGGATCGCCTTGAACAGGAGCACGATCATCGGGATGACGACGATCGGTACCCAGGCGCCGCCGGTGAACTTGGTGACCGCGACGATCAGCAGCACGAGCAGGGTCGCAATCGCGCCGATTGCGTTGAGCACGACGTTGCGTTGCCATCCGGGTCTGCGGAGCCGGCGGTGGTGACGCACCATGCCCCACTGCGAGAGCGTGAACGACGTGAACACCCCCACCGCGTAGAGCGGGATCAGCGCGTTGGTCAGCCCGTTGAAGGCGACGAGCAACGCCGCCGCCGCGGCCGCCAGCACGATGATCCCGTTCGAGAACACCAGCCGATCACCCCGGTGCGCGAGCTGACGGGGGAGATAGCCGTCCTTGGCGATGATCGACGAGAGGCTCGGGAATCCGTTGTAGGCCGTGTTGGCGGCCAGGGTCAGGATCGCGGCGGTGGCGAACTGCAACACCACGAACGCGGCGCCGTTGCCGAACACCGCCAGGCCCAGCTGCGCCATCACGGTGCGGTCGTGGCTGGGATACGGCTTGAGGTGGTGCGCCAGCACCGAGACCCCGAGGAACAACGAGCCGAGGAGCACCCCCATCCAGACGAGCGTCCGGGCCGCGTTCTTCGACTCCGGCCGGCGGAACGCGGGCACGCCGTTGGAGATCGCCTCGATGCCGGTCAGCGCCACTGCACCCGACGAGAACCCCTTCAGGAGCAGGAAGATGCCGAGCGAGCCACCACTCTGCAGACTCCCGTCGAACGCCTGGGGATCGAACGGGACGTGCGCGCTCTCACCGAAGAACGCCTGAGACAGTCCGAGGACGATCAACGAGGCGAGGATGAACATGTACACGTACGTCGGGATGGCGAAGATCCGCCCCGACTCCTTCACGCCGCGCATGTTCGCCAACGTGATGAGCACGATCAGCGCGACACCGAGCGGCACCCGCTGCGCGCTCGAGTCCGGAGAACGCCGGGATCGACACGATGGCGGCCACGCCGGCAGAGATCGACACCGCGACGGTGAGCACGTAGTCGACCATGAGCGACGCGCCGGCGACGAGACCGGCGGTCTCGCCGATGTTCTCCTTGCTGACGACGTAGGCGCCCCCGCCGTTCGGATACGCGAAGATCACCTGGCGATACGACGTGATCACGATGGCGAGGAGCACGCACACCACGATGGCGATGGGGACGAGCTTGCTCAGTCCCAACGCCAGGCTCGACGCGCCGAGCGCGGTGACGAAGAGGATCTCCTCCGTCGCGTACGCGGTGGAGGACAATGCGTCGGACGAGAACACCGCCAGCGCGATGGTCTTCGAGAGCCGCTGCTCCTCCATCTGCGTCGTGGCGAGCGGTCGCCCGACGAACATCCGCTTCAGCACGCCGAGCATCCGCCACCTCCCGGGTGCAGCTTGTCATCTCGCGCGCGCCCACGCCGCGGACCGGTGGCTAGGAGCGGGACTCGGGCTCGTCGGGTCCCACGGCGAGCGCAGCCAGATCACCGGGCGATGCGATCGCCACTGCGATCCCCAACTGGTCGGCCAACGCGATCGCCACGACGCGCTGCTCGAGCGATACCGCGACGTCGGGATCGCCGAGCAGGACGAGCCGGGCGACCTCGCGGCCCCGGTCGAGGACGGGGAGCTCGACGCCGTCGCGTGGGAAGACGAAGCCCCGGGCGAGCCACGTGTGCTCGTCGCCCTCGACGGCACCGCCACGATCCATCCGGGGCAGGACCCAGCCGAAGGGCGGCCGCTCCAACCAGCAGTCCCACAAGCCGAGGAGCCCGATCAGCTCGGCCTTCACCAGCGTGAGCACGGTGGCGATCGGCGCGTCGTGGGCGATCTCGTCGGCGACCCGGTGCACTCGCAGGATGGCGTGCGCGAGCGCCTCGTGGTCACGCCGGGCTCGTCGACCCCGCGCCGCCACCTCGCCCACGAGGAGCCCGACGGCCAGGAGGATCAACGCGGTCTCGATGTCGTCGGTGCTTTCGATGCGGGCGGAGAGGAACGGGCGCGTGAGGAAGAGATCGAAGGCCAGCGTCGCGGTGACGGCGGCCAGGGCACCGGCGGCCCGACCGCCGAAGATGGCGGCGACCACCACCACCAGCACGAGGATGAGCGCGAGATTCGTGTTGTCGATGTGCTCGCGCAACGGCACGAGGAACGCGCCGACGGCGATCGGCGCGAGGCCGGCGAACGCCAGTGCGGCCCACCGGGTCTCCCGAGTGTCCATGACGGATTCGGACCGCGTGTTTCAGGCGCCGCGCTCGGGAGCTCGCGGGCGACCCGACGAGATCACGCGGTCCGTCATCGCTCGCTCCTCGATCGGGTCCAGGCGGAGTCGATGTTGCCGTGGGCGTCACGGTACGCGAGGTAGTCGGGCAGGAGCGCCAGCGCCTCGCACTCGTCCCCGCGCTCACACGCTCCGCGACCAGGTGCGGTCTCGACCAGCACCCCGGGACACCCCGATCGCATGTTCGCCACGGTCACGGCGAAGAGGCTATCGGCGCAGCGGCCCGCACCCGCGCCCCCCGTGATCCGATCCCGGACCACGAGTGCGCGAACGGGCGCGCGTGCCGGAGGAACACGGCCGGGGGCGGCAACGTACGCTCACCGTCGAGGAGCCGACCAGCGTCGTGCTCTCGCGGGTCCGGAACCGATGAACACCCAGTCACGGAACGGAGATGCGCGTGCCGATCCACTGCAGCCACGACGAGCACATCGTCACCATCACGATCGACCGTCCCGCCCGACGCAACGCGCTGGACCTCGAGCACTTCGACGCGCTCGCGGACGCCTGGAGGCAGTTCCGTGACGACCCCGACGCGTGGGTGGCGATCGTCACCGGGGTCGACGACGCCTTCTGCGCCGGCGGCGACCTCCGCGACTACATCCCGCTGCTCACGGCCGCACCGCGGGAAGACCGAGCGAGGTTCAAGTCGGGCACCGAAGCCGTGCTGCGGGATCTCGAGATCTACAAGCCGATCATCGCGGCGGTGAACGGCCCGTGCGTGGCCGGCGGCATGGAGCTGCTCGGCGGCACCGACATCCGCCTGGCGTGCCCCGAGGCGGTGTTCGGGATGCTCGAGCCCCGCCGGGGGATCTTCGCGAGCGGCGGGACCAGTGTTCGACTCCCCCGCCAGATCGCGTGGCCGGCGGCGATGGAGTTCCTCCTCACCGCCGAGCCGGTGGCCGCGACCCGCGCGCTGGAGCTGGGTCTCCTGAACGAGATCGTGCCCCGCCACCAATTGCTCGAACGGGCACAGGAGTGGGCCGAGCGCATCACCGCCAACGCGCCCCTCGCGATCGCGGCCACCAAGGAGAGCGCGCTGCGCGGGTTGGCCGCCGCCACCATGGAGGACGCCTACCGGATCGAGGCCCGGCTCAGTCGTGCCGTGCTCGCGAGCGACGACGCCCGCGAGGGCCCACTCGCCTTCACGGAGAAGCGGGTACCCCGCTGGACCGGGACCTAGCGTTCCAGCGCGACGAGCGGGATCGGGCGGGGCGTCTTGGCCTGGTACGCGTCGTACCGGTCGGCGTTGATCCCGTTCACCAACTTCCAGAGCCGCGCGTAGTCGGGGTCGTCGGCCTCGACTACGCGGGCGGTCGCCTCGTATCGCTCACGCGCCACCTGGACCTCCACGGTCGGCTGGGCCCGGAGGTTGAACAGCCAGCCCGGTGGGTGGTCGGAGCCACCGTTGGACGCGACGACCACGCGACGGGGGCCGTCGTCGGCATAGACCAGCACCGAGAGCCTCGGGGCGCCGCTCCTCCTGCCGGTGGTGGTGAGCATCAGGCACGGGATCCACGCGAATCGGCGTCCGATCCGGCCACCGGTCGTCCGGTAGACCCAGGCATGGAGACGACCGAAGCGGTCGAACACGGTGCTCTCCCGTCGTCTGCCGGTCAGCGCTCCGGGCGCCGCCGCGAGGTGCTCGTCCACGCGCGTGGTGGGGTCCTCTTGCCGCCCGAACCTACGATCCGCCCCGGAGACGGCACACCGGCCAGCAGACAGGAGCCCCCATGGCACGCGCCCGCCTCGGCAAGATGTTCCACCTCACGCCGCTCGTCGACGACCTGGGTGACGCCGAGTACTTCTTCAACGCGATCTTCTCGCCGCTGTGCATGATGCGCAACTACTCGGAGCACTGGCACCGCCACGCCGCGATCTACGTCATCGCCGAGACCTCGATCGAACCGATGCACTGCCTGCCGCCGGGGCCCGGCCAGGAGGCCACCAGCTGGTTCCGCTACGCCGACAAGTTCGGCCCCCGCGTGCACAACCTGGCCTTCTACGTCGACGGCATCGACGACCTCGCCCAGCGGCTGGAGGCCGCGGGCGTGCGCATCACCGACGCGGGTTCCGGCACGACGGTGTTCTGCCACCCCAAGGACACGCCGGGGATGCTCGAGTTCCATCCGGCCGAAGGCCTCTGGGAGGGCATGGATCCCCGGTTCCGCCCCGAGTGGGCCGCGTTTCGCGACGCGTTCTGGGCACGGCACCACCCGCTGGGCCTGCAGCGCATGTCCCACGTCACGATCGTCGTCGACGACCTCCCCGCGGCCGAGAAGTTCTACGTCGACGTGCTCGACGGCGTGCCCCTCCCCGACCAGGACGCCACCGTCCCGGGTGGCATGTCGCGGTACGTGGCGGTCGGCGAGGACACCGTCGTCGAGCTGCTCGCGCCCGGCGACGCGGAGTCGATGCACGCCCGCGACCTCGCGCGCGTCGGGCCATCCGTGACGGGGGTCACGTTCACCGTGCGCGACGTCACCGAGACCGCGACCTTCTTCGAACGGCTCGAGCCCTTCGTGGCCGAGGTCACCCAGCACGAGATCCGCCTCGACGTCGCCAAGACCTGGGGCTGCGAGTACCGCTTCACCGATCGTGTGCTCACCGGAGATCCGCGGGCCTGACCGTTCGGGGCGCGGCGGCCGCGACCTCGGCCGCGAAGCTCGGTAACAACGCGTCGACCCACGTACGGGCCCCGTCGGTCGACGCGCGCGCGAGCTCGTCGTCGGTGATGCGGTAGACGCTGCGCGCGTTCACCCCGAGGATCTTGGCCTTCGTCTCGGTCGTCAACGCGGGGTAGCCGAACTCCGCCTGCATCCGCTCGGGGATCTCGAACGCCCGGAACGCATCGATGAGCGGCTGGGGCGAGCCGTACCAGATCGAGTCGGTGCCCCACACGACGCGGTCGGGCCCGACCGCGCGCAGGAGCTTGCCCAGCACGTGGGCGGCCTCGACCGGGCGCCGCAGCATCAGGTACCAGGTGCTCCCGAGCTCCGCGTACACGTTGGCGCCCGGCGCGACGCCGGCGCCCGCCAGGCTGGTGACGAGCCGGTCGACCCCCGCGGCGGCGTCCGGGTCGTACGGGCCCTCTTCGCCGTCGGGATCGCGTTCGTAGCCGGAGTGATACACGAGGAACGCGACGTCGGGGAACGCCGCCGCCGCGGGGCCGACGTCGCGGGGCGACGCCGCCGCCACCGACGCCGAAGGGACGGGCCCGCCGAGACCCTTGTGCACCGCGACGACGCGCGTGCCCGACGCTCGCACCCGTTCGAGGAACGGGAAGCCGATCTCGTCGTCGTCGAGGAACCAGCCCCCGGTCGGCGACGCGCTCGTGGGTGGTCCGTAGAGCGGGTAGCACTTCCACCCCGAAGGCTGCAGGGCGTCGTAGCGCTCGACCATGGCGTCGAGCTCGGCGGGGCCCAGGTTGGGGTGCACGATCGCGTGCGTGCGGACGCGGTCCGATCCCGCGTACCGGTCGACCAGCTCGCGCGTGGCCGCGATCTGCGAGTTCAGGAGCACGTTGTGATCGGCGCCCCCGGGCGTGGAGGTGAGGAGGGCGATGGCCGTCTCGCTCGACGCGAAGACCTGCGTCGCCCAGGCGGCCGCGTCGAGCAGGCGGGGGTCGACCGCGTCCGACCACCGTTCGCCGTCCACCAGACGGAGGAACCCGGCCAGCGCGGCGGCACCGTTACCGTGCCAGCGGGCCGGGTCGACGAGATGGGTCTGCACGTCGATGACGGGGCCGGTGGGCGCGAACGCGGCCGCGGCGACTTCGGCGTCGGTCTCGGCGTCGGCGGGCACGGCGTAGAACCCACCCCCTGCGGTCGCGTCCAGGGCCCGCAGGGTCGCGGCCGTGCCGCGGCGGTCGCCGAGGTAGGCGGCCGGTGTCGTCCCGAGCGAGCGGGCGTTGCGCTCGGCGCCCGCGCGGGCCTGGGCCGCGGCGCGTCGAAGGCGCGCGTCCCAGGGCACCGGCGTGTACTCGTCCGACGAACGCGGCCGCAGGAGCGGCGGCACCGGTGCGCCGCTCACCGTGTCTCGCCCCACGACTCCCAGAAGGTCACCGATTCGGGCGGTGGGCGCACTGCGGGCTTGAACTCGGTGCCGACGGTGTGCGCGACGGGGAACATCGCCACCTGGGTCACTGCCGGTGGGATCCCGAGCAGGGCGGCGGCGGCCTCCTCGTTCCAGAGGTGCGCGGTCGTCCACACGGAGCCCAGGCCGCGCGAGCGGAGCGCGAGCAGGAAGCTCCACGCCGCCGGGAGGATCGAGCCGAACGACGACGCGGTCACCACGAGCGGTGCGCCGTCGAAGCGACGTTCGATGCACGGGATGACCAGCACCGGGACGTGCTCGATCGTCGTCGCCAGCTGCAGCGAGCTCTCGTACACCCGGCGGGTCTGGGGATCCTGCTCCGCCACGACCCCCTGTTCGAGGTACCCCAGGCACCCGCCCCGGTAGATCTCGGCGAGCGCGGCCTTCGTACCCGGCTCGGTCACCACGATCCAACGCCACGACTGCGCATTGGTCCCGGTCGGTGCCTGCTGCGCGAGCGCGATGCAGTCGAGGATCACCTTCGGGTCGACGGGCCGGTCGAGGTCGAGTCGCTTGCGCACCGCGCGGGTGGTGGACAGCAGCGCATCGGTAATCGAGCGGTCGAACATGCGCGCTCCGTCTGTCGTCAGTTGCGGGGGATCTGGCTCCACGGCGTGTTCGGGTCGAGGCCGGGTTCGCGTGGGAGACCGAGCACGCGCTCACCCAGGATGTTCATCTGGATCTGGGTGGTCCCGCCCGCGATGGTGCCGCCCGGGGAGCTCACGAACGCGAGCACCGGATCGCGCTCGCCCACCTCGCGCTCGTCGAGCGCGTCGCGCGTGTAGGGGCCGCACAACGTGCCGTCGGGCCCCATCAGGTCGACGACCATCTCGCTGACCCCCGTCTGGACCCGCCCCGAGAGGAGCTTCAACACCGACCCCTCCGGACCGGGGACGCCCTTCTCGCGCTTCGCCTGCGCCCGCAGGCTGCCGAGGCGCAGCACCTCGGCGTCGATCCAGAGCCGCAGCAGGCGGTCGCGCACCACCGGGTTGGGGTTCCGGCACCGTTTCCAGGCGGCGACTGCGCCGGCGATCGGCCCCGAGCCCCTCGGCGCCACCTCGCTGCCGATCGACACACGCTCGTTCATCAGCGTGGCATTGGCGACCCGCCACCCGTCGCTGACGTCGCCGATGCGCATCGAGTCGGGAACGGTCGCGTTCGTGAAGAACACCTCGTTGAACCCGGAGGCGCCGGCCATGCTGCGGATCGGGCGCACCTCCACCCCCGGCTGGTGCATGTCGATGATGAACGCGGTGAGGCCCTTGTGCTTGGGGGCGTCGGGATCGGTGCGCGCCAGGAGGAGCCCGAAGCGGGCGTGGTGCGCCATCGACGTCCAGATCTTCGAGCCGTTCACGACCCACTCGTCACCGTCGGCCACCGCGCGGGTCGCCAGGCCGGCCACGTCGGACCCGGCGCCCGGCTCGCTGAAGAGCTGGCACCAGATCTCCTCGGCGGTGAAGATGGGCCGGAGGAACCGCTCCTGCTGCTCACGGGTCCCGCGGGCCACGATCGTCGGCCCGCACATGCCGATCCCCATCGCGTTGCGCATCCACGGGTAGCGACGACCGGCGCCCTCGAGCGCCTCGTCGACGATCTCCTGGAGCTTCGGTGACGCGTCGAGCCCGCCGACGCCCACCGGGTAGTCCATCCGGGCCAGGCCCACGT
This sequence comes from uncultured Actinomycetes bacterium, assembly GCA_963750045.1. GTDB lineage: Bacteria > Actinomycetota > Acidimicrobiia > IMCC26256 > DASPTH01 > DASUAS01. The sequence continues at coordinate 576,685 of CAVVPD010000004.1, forward strand.
CGAACTGGGCGCCGAGGAACCCGACCTCGTCGTCGTCGCCGTGCTCGGACAGCAGGCGATCCAACCGCTCGCGGACGTCGGCCTCGGTGATCTCACTCATGCTCGGTCACTCCCACGGTTCGAACAGTCCTTCGAATTCCAGCTCGCCGTTGCGCACCCGTCCGTAGAGCAGCCAGTCACCCTTGAACAACTGGTGGTCGTACGGGCCGCCCGCGATGTGTGTCTGGGGCCCGCCGGTCGCACTGGGCATGAAGCGGATCTGCTCGAACCCCGCCTTCACGCCCCAGCCGGTCAGCACCGGCGCGGCGGAAGAGCGCCTCGACGAGCACACGTGCGGTGTCGTACGCGAGCACCGGGATCGCGTTCGGCCACATCGGCGGGTCGGCGCCGTAGCGCGCCGCGTAGCGTTCGTGGAACGCGGCCGCGAGCGTGTTCTGCGGACAGAGCTGGTCGACGCCCACCCACCCCTCGAACTTGTCGAACCCCATCAGGTAGAACATGAACGCGGTGCCCATGATGCGGGGCGGGTCCCACGCCAGGTGGTCGAGCGCGGTGCGCAGCTCGCCGTTGGCCGCGAGCACGCCGTAGCCCATGTACACGAGCGCGTCCGCCCTGACGGAGCGCAGGTGATCGAGGTTGTCGGCGAGGTGCTCTTCGGTCTGGTCGACGGTCTCGACCGCGGCGATGGTGACGCCCCGCCGGCGGCACTCCTGGCGGAAGTAGCGGAAGTACTCCTCGCCGTTGGGCGACACCTCGCTGAGCACGGCGACGCGTTCGTAGCCGTTGCGCTTCAGCCAGCCGACCGCCAGGGCCGCGTCGCCGCCGCAGTCGCCGTTGCCGAGGCGGAAGCAGTAGTCGCCGAAGAACCGCTCGGTGCCGCACCACGACAGCAACGGCACTTGCAGCTCGTTGGCGTACGGACCGACCACCATCGCGTTGTCGGAGCTGTACGAGCCCGCCACCGCGATGCACCCTTCGTCGACCAGCTCCTTGAAGCCGTCGATGGCGTTCTTCGCCGAGCCCTGCGGGAGGCCCCGCTCCGGGTGCAGCACGAACTCGTAGGGTCGCCCGAGCACGCCGGACTCGACCGCTTCGTCGAAGGCCAGGCGGTGGATCTGGTCGTACCCTCCGCCGGGGCCGTCGAGAGCCGCGCCCAGCCAGCCGATCTTGATCGGATCCACGCTTCCTCCTTGCTCGGCGGCCCTGCTACCAGGCGTAGGCCTCGGGGGCGGGGCCGCCCGGACCCGGGAAGATCTCGTCGAGCTGGGCGAGCACCGACTCGTCGAGATGCACGTCGAGTGCACCCATGGCGGTGTCGAGCTGCTCGAGCGTGCGCGGCCCGATGATGGGCGCGGTCACCACCGGGTTGTGCAGCAACCACACGAGCGCGACGTCGGCGGGCGAGTGGCCCAGATCGGCGCAGAGCTTCTCCCAGGCCTCGAGCTGTGGGCGCAGGGCCTCGATCTGGTCCTGGATGCGCTGGTTGCCGCGCCTGCCCCCTGCCGCGCGGTCGGCGAGCACCCCACCGAGGAGTCCACCACCCAGCGGGCTCCAGGGGATCATGCCCACGCCGTAGTGCTCGCACGCGGGGAGCACCTCGAGCTCGACGGTCCGGGCCTTGAGGTTGTAGAGGCTCTGCTCGGACACGAGGCCGAGCGAGCCCCGCTTGGCGGCTGCTTCGTTCGCCTGCACGATGTGCCAGCCCGCGAAGTTGCTGCTGCCCACGTAGAGCACCTTGCCCTGCTGCACGAGCACGTCCATCGCCTGCCAGATCTCGTCCCACGGAGTGTCGCGGTCGACGTGGTGCATCTGGTAGAGGTCGATGTGGTCGGTCTGCATCCGGCGCAGGCTGTCTTCACACGCCTGGCGGATGTGCAGCGCCGAGAGCTTCCCGTCGTTCGGCCAGGAGCTGCGGGTGTTGTACACCTTGGTGGCGATCACGGTGCGTTCGCGACGGCGGTCGCCCTGTGCGAACCAGCGGCCCACGATGGATTCCGTGAGCCCCCGTCCGTCGCCGTACACGTCGGCGGTGTCGAAGAAGTTGACGCCGAGGTCGAGCGCGCGGTCCATGATGCGGTGCCCGTCGCCCTCCTCGGTCTGCACACCGCCGCCGGCGGCCTGCATGCCGAAGTTCATCGTGCCGAGGCACAGCGGGCTGACGCGGAGGCCGGTGCGGCCGAGCAGTCGGTAGTCCATGGGGCCACTCTCCGCGTCCGGCGGCGGGCGCACCACGCCACCTCCCTCGAGCATGTGTCGATTCGGGGTCGCCGGCGACACTCGATCGACACATGCTCGTCCCGGGGGCCGAACCGGTCAGTCCTTGAGCTCGATGATGATCTCGGAGTAGGGCACCTTCCCGGGGTTCCGAGCAGTCTCGATGCCGCCGCGCTCGATGAAGATCGCGGTGCCGGGCACGACGTCGGCCTCGAGGTACTCGTCGTACGCACCCCCGGTATCGGGCTCCGGCACCGCGGCGACGCGATCGCCCCCGAGCTGCACGAGCACGTAGTCGAGGGCGTGCTCGTGCAGGTTGCTGTCGCCACCGGGCGGGATGACCAGCTCCCAGATCCGCACCCGGTCGTTCTCGAAGACGACCCGGTCTCCCATCGGTCCGAGTACGCGTGCCTCGTCGCTCATCGCAGCTCCCTCATCGTGCCGGCCGGTCCTGTCGGTCCCCACCGATCCCCTGGAGACAGAACCGCACCAGGTGGTCGGCCTCGGAGGCGGTCGGTCGGGTGCCCTGGACCAGGTGGTCGTGCAACGTCGCGAACACCGCGTGGTAGACGACGAGGGCATCGTCGCGCGCGTTCGCGGCGCCGTGCAGGGGGACGACCGCGGTCGCCAGGAGGTCGACGAGCAGGTCGACCGACGCTTGCTGCTCCCGCGGGAACGCCTCGGCGAGCCGGTCCTGGTCGGTCACGAAGGGGCGGGTCCTCCCGGCGGCGCGGGCGTCGGACGCCTGGGCCAGCACACCCTCGATCCAGGCCCGGACGCGGGCCTCGGGCGTGGCCGCCCTGTGCATGCGACGTTCGAGCGACCCGACCAGCCGGCGTCGCCCGTCGTCGAGGAGCAGCAGGAACAGCTCGTCCTTGGACTGGAAGTACCGGTAGAACGCCTGGGTCGAGAGGCCGGTGGCGGCCAGGATCTCGCGCAACGACGGGTCCACGTTCCCCGAACGTTCGATGAGGTCGTAGGTCGCCTCCAGCACCCGCCGGATCTCCTCGGCGTACAGCGCCCGCCGGTCGCCCACCGAGCGGTCGACCGCTCGATCGGCCAGCGTGCCCCGCAGGTCCTCGGCCAAAGCGTCGCTCCCATGACGGCAAAGCAGTGTTCTGGTATCGTGAGAACACTACTCTCCCGGGGATGCGGTGGCGATGGACCTCGTGATCGGCGACGTGTTCCGGAGCGCGGCCCGGGCCGTCCCCGGGCACGTGGCGGTCGCGCACCGCGGGACCTCGCTGACCTTCGGCGAGCTCGAGGAGCGGGGCCGGGCGCTGGCCGGTGCCCTGCGTACCGCGGCGTCGGCCCCCGCGATCGCGTCGCGGTGTGGTCGGGCACCCGCCTCGACGTCGCCGCCCTCTTCGCCGGTCTGGCGCACCTCGGCGCCGCGTTCGCACCGGTGAACTCGACCCTCACGGCCGAGGAGGCCGCGCCGATCGTGGCGTCGGCCCGACCGGCGATCCTGGTCGTGGACCCCGAGCACACGCCCGACGCGGCGGAAGTGGCCGCGGCTGCGAGCTGTGGCATCGCCGAGCTCCCGAACCTCGGCGGTGGCTCCCCCGCCGCCGCGCCGGGCGACGGCGCCGGGTTCTGCGAACGTGACCCGCACGTCGTCTTCTTCACGAGCGGCAGCACCGGCCGGCCCAAGGGCGTCGTGCTCTCCCACCGGGTCAACTACCTCCGCACCTTCACCGGGACGCAGATGGAGCCTCGGGGCGCGCTCGTGTGTCCGTACCCCCTGTTCCACATGGGCGCGTGGACGCTCGCCCTCCAGCAGTGGCAGGCCCGTGACCGCGTCGTGTTCGTCGCCCCCGATCCGGTGGAGATCTGCGCCGCGGTCGAGGACCACCACGCCACCCGACTGAATTGCATCCCCGCGGTGTGGCGCCGCGTCCTCGACCTCCTCGCCTCCGACGCCGGGAACCGCTACGACGTGTCGTCGGTGCGCTTCGCCGACTCGGGGACCTCGGCCACGCCGGTCGAGCTGCTCGGCGCCATCGCCGGCGCCTTCACCGAGGCCCAGGTCCGGGTCTTCTACGGCTCCACCGAGGCCGGGAGCGTCTCGTGCCTCGAGCATGCCGATCTCCACCGCAAGCCCGGCAGCTGCGGCGTGCCTTCGCCCGGCGCCGAGGTCCGCCTCGACGAGCGGGGCGAGCTCTGGACGCGGGGGCCGATGCTCTTCGACGGCTACTTCGACGACCCGGCCGCGACTGCCGCGGTGATGGGCGACGGGTGGTTCGCCACCGGCGACCTCGCGGAGGCGGACGCCGAGGGCTACCTCTCCATCGTCGGCCGGGCCCGCGACGTGATCCGCACCGGCGGTGAGAGCGTCGTCCCCCGCGAGGTCGAGGAGGCGCTCGCCGGCCACCCCGCGGTCGCCGACCTGGCGGTCGTGGGGATCCCGGACGTCGACTGGGGCGAGGTGGTCTGCGCGGTGCTCGTGCTGCGCGCTGGCTTCGCCTCCCCCACCGTCGACGAGCTCCGCGCCTCGTGCCGCCGGTCCCTGGCTGCGTACAAGCACCCCCGCCGGGTCGAGGTCGTCGACGCGATCCCGCGCACCGCGTCGAACGGCAAGACTCGTCGGGCCCTCCTCGTCGCGCAGCTCTCCTCGCGCCCCATCCCGAAATGAGGCGATATGGAACGTGAACTGGTGCTCAGCGGCATCGGCGGCCAGGGCGTCCAGCTCGCCGCCCAGGTGCTCGCCCGCGCCGCCATCGCCGAAGGCCGGTCGGTGCAGATGTTCGGGAGCTACGGCGGGATGATGCGCGGCGGCAACACGGAGGCGACGGTGGTCGTCGCCGACGGCGCGATCGAAGCGCCGCCCACCGTCGCGGTCGCGTGGTCGGCAATCTTCATGCACCACGACTTCTCGGGTCCCACGCGTGCCAAGCTCCGGCCTGGCAGCCTCGTGCTCGTGAACACGACCGTCTTCGAGGGCGCCTTCGACGCCGCCGAGCTCCGGGTGGTCGAGGTGCCCGCGACCGACATCGCGGTCGACCTCGGCAACATCATGGCCGCGTCGATGGTGATGCTCGGCGCCTACGTCGCGGCGACGGGCATCGTCGCGCCCGACGCACTCGACCTCGCCGTCGCCGAATCGCTGCCCGCGTACCGCACGCAACACGCGGCGCGGAACGTGGCCGCGATCCGTGCCGGCTTCGAGGTCGCGCCCCGTGACCTCGCGCCGGCCTGGGTGGAGGTGGCGGCGTGAAGACGGTCGTCACCCGGGGCACGGTCGTGATCGACGTCGAGGCCTGCAAAGGGTGCGATCTCTGCATCGACGCCTGCCCGCCGAGGGTCCTCGAGATGACCGTGCACGACGTCAACTCGCGGGGCTACCGCTACCCGCGCCTGGTCGCCGGGTGCACCGGTTGCCAGGCCTGCGCGTGGATCTGCCCCGACTTCTGCTTCCAGGTGTACAAGTACGAGCAGCCCCTCGAGCTCCAGGTGGAGGACGCGTCGTGACCCTCGCACTGCTCGAAGGCTCCGAGGCCATCGCCGACGCCATGGTCGCGGCCGGGTGCCGGTTCTTCAGCGGCTACCCGATGACGCCGTTCACCGAGGTGCTCGAGCACATGGCGACGAAGCTGCCTGCGGTCGGCGGCACGTGCATGAACGCCGAGAGCGAGCTCGAGGCGATCGGCATGGCGTGGGGTGCAGCGGCGACCGGCACGCCGAGCGCGACCGGTTCGACGGGCCAGGGGCTCTCGCTCATGCAGGAGTCGCTCGCCGAAGCGGCCTACGCCCGCATCCCCCTCGTGGTGCTCAACATGGCCCGCGCCCAGGGCGACTACTGGCAGGCGACCCGGGGCCCGGGTCACGGCGACTCCCGCATGCCGGTGCTGGCGCCCATGGACGTGCCCGAAGCCGCCGCGCTGACCCAGCTCGCGTTCCACCTGGCCTTCCGCTGGCGCAACCCGATCCTGGTGTTCGGCGACTACTACCTCGCCCACACGTCCACGTCGGTCGACGTCGTGCCCGCCGACCTCGGACCCCTGCCGGACGACGACTGGTCGCTCGACGGCAGCACCAGTGGGAGCGGCCACGCCCGGCTCGTCTCCCCCTCGGGTCCGGGAAGCAGCGATCCGGCGGGGGCTACGACCTCGCCCAGCACTACGTCGACTGCGCGCACGCGACCGAGGAGATGCTGGCGGGCATCGAACCCCTCGCCGAAACGGGCTTCACCGACGACGCCGAGGTGGTGGTCGTCGCCTTCGGCACACCGGCCAAGTACGTGCGAGCCGCGGTGGCGCGCCTGCGGGCCGAAGGCACACGGGTGGGCTTCGTCCGCCCGATCAGCCTGCTCCCGTTCCCGAGCGACGTCGTGGCAGGCGCGGTTCGTGGGGCCCGGGCCGTCGCCGTCTACGAGAACAACCAGGGCCAAATGGTCGACGACGTCCGCCTCGCGGTGCGGGGTGCAGTGCCGGTGGAGTTCATCGGTCGCCTCAGCCTCGACGGCTCGGGCTTCGGCATCGCCCCCGACCTCGACACGGACTACGTGTCGCGCCGGATCCAGGAGGTCTTCGATGGCCGGTGACCGCTATCTCCCCACCGCCACGCCGCCGACCGAGCCCGCGCACGTGGTGGACGACTTCACGCCGTCGCTGCTCGATGTCGCCGCGCACAGCCTCTGCCCCGGATGCGGCGAGCCCATCGCCATGCGTGCCGTGCTCGAGGCGATCGAGGAGATCGGTGCCGCCAACCGGTCGATCGGCGTCTTCGGGATCGGCTGCTACACCGCGTTCTCGAACAACCTCGACATGGAAGTGCTCCAGGCGCTGCACGGCCGCGCGCCGTCGTTGGCCACCGGCGTGAAGCGGGCCAAGCCCGGCACCCTCGTCGTGACGGTGCAGGGTGACGGCGACATGGTGAACGAGGGACTCCAGGAAGTGCTCCACACCGCGGCGCGAGGTGAGAACGTCACCTGCTTCATGCTCGACAACGGAGTCTTCGGCGAGACCGGCGGCCACATGACGGCCACCACCGCGATCGGCCAGCGCACCAAGAACACGCTCGACGGTCGCGACGCGGAACAGCACGGCTTCCCGATTCGCGTGAGCAACCTCATCGCCGAGCTCGAGGGCGCCGCCTACGTCGCGCGCGGTGCGGTCAACAACGCCGGCAACGTCGCGCGGACCAAGAAGATGATTCGGCGCACGCTCGAGACCCAGGAGGCCCGGCGCGGCTTTTCGTTCGTCGAGATCCTGACCATGTGCCCGACGGGATGGTTCGTGGAGACGCAGGAGGCACCCGACTACCTCAACGCGACGTTGGCGCCCGTCCACACGCCCGGGGTGCTGAAGGACGTGCTCGCGTGAACCTCGCCACGGTCGTCGTCGCGTTCCCGTGGAACGCGGACGATGCCATGCTGGCGCCCCTCCGCGCCGAGTTCCCCGACCTCGAGATCGTCGCCCAGCCCTACCTCGGACAGTTCGGCCACCACGCGCCGGGCGGCTCGGACGAACCGTCGCCCGAAGCGCGTGCGGTATGGGCGCGGGCAGGAGCCGCCATCGCCCTCGACCTCCCGAAAGGCATCGGTGAGCTCGCGCCGGGCCTCGGCTGGGTCCAGGCGATCGGGGCCGGGATCGACCACCTCGCCGACGCGGGGCTGCCCGACGAATGCGTCGTCACCAATGCGGCCGGAGTGGCCGCCGCCCCCATCGCCGAGTTCGCCATCGGTCGGCTGCTGGCGGTCTGGAAGAGGTTCGGCGAGATCGACGAACAGCAGCGCGCCCACGAGTGGAAGGCGAAGTTCGGAAGATCGGTCGAGGGGCTGACCCTCGGCATCATCGGCCTGGGTGCGATCGGGACCGCGGTGGCGGTCCGCGCGCGCGCGTTCGCGATGCACACCATCGGCACGCGGCGCAGCTACCGGGAGGGTCACGAGCACCCCGCGGTCGACGAATTCCGCGGTACCGGTGATCTGCACGACGTGCTCGCCCGCTGCGACGCGGTCGTCGTGAGCGCGCCGGGCACGCAGGAGACCGAGAACCTGTTCGACGCCGCCGCGTTCGGGGCGATGAAGCCCGGCGCAGTGTTCTGCAACGTGGGTCGCGGTTCGCTCGTCGACGAGCCCGCGCTGATCGCCGCGCTGACCTCCGGCCACCTCGGCGCCGCCATCCTCGACGTGACCCGCCAGGAGCCGCTCCCCGCCGACGACCCGCTGTGGGACGCTCCGAACATCTTCATCTCACCGCACTGCTCGACCGCGCAGGATCGCTACAACGACAAGCTGTTCGCACTCTTCGCCGACAACCTCGGGCGCTACGTGCGGGGCGAGGAGCTCCGCAACGTGGTCGACCGGCACGCCGGATACTGACGTGGCGTTCGACGTGTTCGACGTGCACCACCACGTCGGGCGCGCGTTCGACGCGCTGGGCGGCGAACTCGACCCCGGCACCGCCGACGCCGCCGAGCTCGCGCGCATCGAGCTCGCCGAACGGCTCCGCATCATGGACGAGGGCGGTGTGCACCAGGCGCTCGTGATCCCCGGCCACGGCTACCTCCGTCCGGACGGCATCGCCGACACGCGCCGGGTCAACGACGAGATCGCCGCCTACCGCGACGCGACTCCCACGCGATTCCCCGTCGCGTGCGGCATCGTCGAGCCCCGCGACGGCGCCGCCGCGTTCGCGGAGATCGACCGGGCCTCCACCGACCTCGGTCTCGTCGCGATCAGCTTCCACACGCGGTTCCAGGGCGTGTCCATGGACAGTCGCTGGATCCTCCGCTACCTCGAGCGCATGGGCGACCGGTCGATGCTCCCGATCATCCACGCCATGGACGACACGCCCGAGGAGGCGCTGTGGAAGCTGGCGTCGATCGCGCGCCGGCTCCCCGACCTCACCATCCTCGCCCTCGACGCCTTCGGGGGGTTCGAAGCGACCCGGCAGTGCTTCTTCGTGGGAGAGGTCGCGCCGAACGTCGTGTTCGACACGAGCCTCAGCTACAACTTCGACTTCATCGAGGACTTCGTGCGGCAGTTCGGGGCTCACCGCGTGGTGTTCGGGACCGACCTCTACTCGCACCCGGTGGGCCGGCGCATCAGCCACCTGCTCGCCCAGATCCAGGCGTCGGCCCTGTCCGACGACGAGAAGGCCGCGGTCCTCGGCGGCACGGCCCGGCGGCTCCTGCGCGTGCCCGCCACCGCGCCGTGAGGGGTACCGCGCCGTCGGGGCCCGTGACCGACGACGAGGTAGAGGCGTTCCGTCGTGACGGCGTCGTGTGCCTCCGCGGGGTCGTGCCTCCCGAATGGCTGGAGGGCATGGAGCAGCCGGTCGAGGACGCGCTCGTCTCCTCCGCCACCACGGACCTCTCGGCCATGGGCGAGGCGCTCGGCGCCGCCGGCGCGCCGTTGACCGTCGATGGCTCGGTCGCGGGATCGGCCGGCCCGCGCGGCCAGTTCCGCGCCGGCACCGACCACTGGGTCGAGCAACCGGAATTCCTGGCGTTCGCCGCCGATTCCCCGCTGCCGGGAATCGTGGCCCGGCTGCTCGGGACCGACCAGGTGTGGCTCTACGAGGACAGCGTCCTGGTCAAGGAGCCGGGCACGGCGGAACGCACCGCGTTCCACCAGGACCTCGCGTACTTCCACGTCGACGGTGAACAGGTCTGCACGGTCTGGGTACCGCTCGATGCCGTCGATGCCGGCAACGGCGCGGTCCAGTACGTGCGCGGCTCGCACCGTGACCGCACGAGCTTCCGCCCGAATCTCTTCGTGACCACCGACGCCATGCCCGGCACCGAGGGCGAAGTGGTTCCCGACCGGTCCGGCGATCCCGATCTCGTCTGGTTCGCGACCATCCCCGGCGACATCGTCGTGCACCACGCGCGCACCATCCACGGCGCGCACGCCAACCGGAGCACGACCCGCCGCCGACGCGCCATCTCCGTCCGGTACGCGGGGGACGGCACGGTGTTCCGCATCAAGCCCGGCGCACTCAGGAAGCCGCATCACGCGGAGCTCGTCGAAGGCCTGCCGCTCACCGAGCCGGCCTGCCCCGCGTGTGGCCGTCCAGGACCTGATCAGGTCGGGAGGACGAGCTGGGCGCTCCCCGTGACCGGCGGGAGGTCGAGCGCGCTCAGCGGCCCGGCGGCGGCCGCGCACACCGCGGGAATCGCGTTGACGATCCGGTTGGCGGCGGTCGCATTGCCCCCGCCGGCCGCGCCCGGTTCGCCGGGCTCGGTTCCGTGGATCGTCACCTCGAGGTTCGGGTGCCCGGTGATCCTGACCCGGTGGATCCCCCCTGGCGAGGTCGACGTGGGCCACTCCGGCGCGCAGCCGTCGTCGATCCGGGTGACGTGCTCCACGACGAAGATCGGCTTGCCCCCGACGATGCCCTGCACCTCGAACCGGAACGCGCCTTGGCTCCCGGCTGCGAACGTGCCCATCCCGGGGATCTCGACGGTCCGTTCCAGGGGCCGACGTTCCACGTGGGTGGCGACCGAGTCGAGCTCGACGCCGAGCGCCTCGGCGACGATCCGCACCATGGGCGCCCAGACCATCTCGAGTGCGACATCGAGGAGCATCAGGGGTGTCTCGTCCATCGACCGTCCGAAGCCGATGACGTCGCGCACGACGTCCGGCGCGTCGTACAGGGCGTAGTTGAAGATCTCCTGGACGCGGATCTCGTCGATGCCGGCGCTCACCCCGCTCACCAGGATCGGCAGGATGTCGAGCGCCCAGCCGGGGTCGATGCCGGAGACGAACACCGAGGTGTCGCCCTCCGCGCAGGCGCGCTCGACCGGCTCCACGACCGGCGGCGGCGCGCTCGCCGGATGCAGCAGCGGGTAGAAGGAGGTCGAGACGACGTTGGCGCCGCCGCGCAGGCAGTGCAGGAGGTCGTCGAAGGCCTCGTCGGGTCGCGTGTCGGCGGTCGCGGTGTACACCACCGCGTCGACGTCGTCGGCCCACGCGACCGACACGTCGTCGGTCGCGAGCACCCCGAGTGGCTCGAGGAAGGCCAAATCCCCGGCGTCGCGTCCGACCTTGGCCGGATTCGCGACGACGACCCCGGCCAGCTCCAGATCACGGTGGGCGGCCACCGCCCGGATCGCCGGTCGCCCGGCGTTGCCGGTGCCCCACACGACCACTCGGTACGTCATCGGCGCATGCTACGGCGCTGCCGTACGCGGGGAGCAGGCCTCCGATCAGCCCTCGGGGATCGCCTCCCACCATTGGCACCACCACTCGGCACCGACCAGGATGCGGAGCTTGGGGTGCCAGCAGTAGGAGATCGTCGCGGTGTTCTCCAGGTAGTACAGGCAGTTCTCGCACTGCTCGTCGCCTGACGGCTGACCTTTCAGCACCGCGTTCTCGGAGAGGTGGCGAAGCTCGATCGAGAGCCTCTCGTCGATCTCCTTCGGCTCGGGTTCCGGGATCACGTAGTCGGTCATCGCAAGAAACTACCCGGCCCTCTCGCCCGCCAACCGCACGCAGCGCGGCCGACGGCCCGTAGGCTGATCCCATGGCCATCCCCACCGCGCCCGTCGTCGCCGGCTCGCTCATCGGCGGCTACGCCGTCGCCCGCGCCACCAAGATCCGCCCGTTGGGGGGCGCCGTGCTCGCCGCGGGGGGCTTCGTCGCCCAGCGGCAGTGGGCGAAGAACGCCGGCCCGGTGAACGCGGCGATCCTCAGCGCCGTCTACTACGGCGCCTTCGGCGTGTCGCACCCCCTCGCCAAGAAGATCGGCGCCTGGCCCGCGGTGCTCACCGTCGCCGGCGTCAGCGCCGCCGCCGCCTGGGCCCTGTCCGACCGCAGGCGCTGAACCCGGTCACTCCCGCTGCTCGGGCGCCTTCCTCGCGCGGCTGGGCGCGACGCGGGGCGGCTCCCCCGGCATCTTCGGGTAGACGGGCGGCCACGGCGCGTCCTGCAGACCGGCCGCGAGATCACGTTCCCAGAGGTCCAGCAGCGGAACGAGCGATTGGGGTTGGTCGTCGACGCCGGCCCACGGGTCGCCGCGCGCTTCCACCCGGGCCGGGACCGTGTCCATCGTGCAGGCCTCGGGGTCGATGGTGGTGAGCTCGTCCCAGGTGAACGGCGTCGACACCTGTGCGCCCGGGCGGGCTCGCACCGACCACGCGCCGAACACGGTCTTGTGCGGGGCGTTCTGGTTGAAGTCGACGAACACCCGCTCGCCCCGTTCCTCCTTCCACCACGCGTCGGTGATCACGTCGGGTCGGCGACGCGCCAACTCGCGGCGCGACCGCGACGGCGGCCCGGCGCACCTCGATCGGCGTCCAACACGGCTCGAGGCGCGTGTACACGTGGATGCCGCGGTTGCCGGTGGTCTTCGGCCACCCGGTGATGCCGAGCTCGTCCAGGAGCGTCCGGAGCTCCGCGGCCGCGATCCGGGCCTCGTCGAAGCCCACCCCCGGCTGGGGGTCGAGGTCGATGCGCAGCTCGTCGGCGTGCTCGTCGTCGGACGCCCGGTTCGGCCACACGTGGAAGCCGAGACATCCGAGGTTCACCGCCCACACGATGTGGGCCAGGTCGGCGGCGACCAGCGCGCGCGACGTCGTGCCGTTCGGCGTGCTCACCACGGAGGTCTCGAGCCATCCGGGCGCGTCTTGCGGTACCCGCTTCTGGAAGAACGAGGACCCGCCCACGCCGTTCGGGAAGCGCTGCAACAGCACCGGTCGGCCCTCCATGGCCCGCATGAGCTCGACCTCGACCGATCGGTAGTAGTCGATCACGTCGAGCTTCGTCCGTCCGCCGTCGGGGAACATCACCTTGTCGGGCGTGCTGACCCGAACGGTCCGGCCCGAGAGCTCCAGCTCGACGTGCGGGGCCGCGTCCTTCCGTGCCACGGCTGCACGCTAGATCCCCCGGCGCGTCGCCGGGGACGGCGCCGTCGTGACGGCGCTACTCTCCCACCGAACAAGGGGGGACGCGCATGTCCGAGTACACGTCCGCAGAGATCGCCGAGGCCTGGGCCGAGTACCAGAGGCGCGGTGCGGTCGAGGAGGACTGGCCCGCGTGGGCGGAGATGTTCACCGACGATGCCCGCTACGAGGAGCACAACCTCGGCGTCTTCGTCGGTCGGCCCGCGATCACCGACTTCATCGTCTCGACGATGCAGGAGTATGCCGCGATGACCGTCTGGATCGAGTGGTCGATCGTCGACGATGAACGCATCGGCTTCTACATCTGGAACAACCTGCCCGACCCGACCGGCACCGGCAAGCGTTACGGCTTTCCCAATACGACGTTCCTCACCTACGGCGGTGACGGGAAGTTCTCCTTCGAGGGCGACTACTACAACCCCGCGGACGCCGAGCGCGTGTTCCGAGAGTGGTTGACCGACGGCGGGCGTCGCGACACGCCCAAGGATCACAGCCTGCAGGGGATACCCAACTGGAACCCCCGGCCGTCCGAGCCGGCGTTCCCACGCGCCGAGGTCGAAGCGGAGTTCGAGAAGTACCGGGAGCGTGGCTCCGTCGCGGTCGCCACCGGTGACTGGGACCAGTGGGCCGACCAGTTCACCGACGACGCTCACTACCGGGAGCACCACTACGGCTACTTCACCTCCGGCGCCGAGATCCGCGAGTGGATCAAGGGAGTGATGCAGCCGTTTCCGACCATGGAGTTCCCCGTGTCGTGGCGGCTCATCGACGGCAATCGCGTCAGCGCGTTGATCCCGAACATCCTGCCGCCACCCGAGGGTGACGACGGCTACTACGGCTTCGACGTCAACACGATCCTCCACTACGCCGGCAACGGGCGGTGGAACTTCGAGGAGGACGTCTACTCACCCGCCGAGGCGCAGGACGTGATCAGCCGCTGGGTCGCCGCCGGCGGTGTGCTCCCGTCGGCATGACCGTGCTCGCCTTCGCCGCACCCGACTGAGGAGGACGCCATCGGACGCACCCGAGGGCTGCTCGTCGTCTACGCCAAGTGCAGCCGGGTGGCCGACGAGCCCGGGTGGGACCGCTGGGAGGACACCGTCCACCTCCCGGCAGTCGTCGCCACGGGCGGCCCGTGGATCGCGACCCGGTTCGAGCTCACCGCGCGCCCGGAGCCGGGGATGCCCGGCATCGGCTTCACTCACGTGACGATCTACGAGCTCGACGATCGTGACGTGTCCGCCCAGGCGGCACGGACCCTCGCCGCCGACACGGCACTGCGCGCCGACGGGCGCATGCACCCGGCCCACGTGACCGTGGGCGCCGACGTGTTCGCGGCCCACGGCCGGTTCGGCGAGAAGCCCGAGCCCTCCCCCGCCCTGCGTGGTCACATCCTCACCCACGTGCTCTGCAACGACCCGACCCGGGTGCTCGAGTGGGACCGTTGGTACGACGAGGAGCACGTGCCCGACATGCTCGACTCGGGAGCGTTCACCGCGATGTCGCGTTGGCGGCGCGTGCCCGGTGCCCAGGTCGGTCCGGACCACCTCACCCTCTACGACGTCGCCACGGACACGGTGGAAGAAGCCGTGCGGCGCTCGGCGGCCACGCTCGCCGAGGTGGTGGCGGCGGGGCGCAAGCACGAGACGCACGCCGCTGGGTTGACCGTCACCCTCCGGTCCGCCGGCCGCCACGGCGGAGCCGGGTTCCGGGCGCAGACGTGACGATCCGACCGCCACGGCCTCGGTTCACCGCACCAGGAAGCGCGTGGGTACCCAGGACTGACTGTCGATGGGCGGGCGTTCGTACGAGCGGTCCTGGCGCGGCGGAAGCTCGATGTGCGCGTGCGGGATCTCCTCGTGGGCCACGGTCTCGAGGAGATGGCTGATGACGTTCAAGCGCGCCGTCTTCTTGTCGTCGGCGTCGACCACGTGCCAGGGTGCTTCTTTGATGTCGGTGTACGCGAACATCTCGTCCTTCGCTTCCGCGTAGTCGACCCAGCGCGCGCGGGCCTCGAGGTCCATCGGGCTGAGCTTCCAGCGCTTCCCCGGATTGCCGATCCGCTCGTTGAACCGCCGCTCCTGCTCGTCGTCGCTCAGCGACAACCAGTACTTCACGACCATGATCCCCGACCGCACCAACGCCCGTTCCAGCATCGGGCAGGTGCGCAGGAAGTCGGCATACTCGTCGTCGGTGCAGAACCCCATGACGCGCTCGACCCCGGCGCGGTTGTACCAACTGCGGTCGAAGAGGACGATCTCCCCCGCGGCGGGGAGATGGGCCACGTAGCGCTGGAAGTACCACTGCGACCGCTCCCGCTCCGTCGGCGTCCCGAGTGCCACGATCCGGCAATAGCGGGCGTTCAAGCGTTCGGTGATCCGCTTGATGGTGCCGCCCTTGCCCGCGGTGTCACGTCCCTCGAAGATCACGAGCAGGCGCTCGCCCTCGTGGATGATCCACTCCTGCATGCGCACCAGCTCGGTCTGGAGCCGCAACAGCTCCTTCTCGTAACCGGACTTCGACACGACCTTCGGCTCGTCGACCGTCGCGGGATTCGTCATGCCGGCGAGCGTACTCAGGCTGCTCGGGGGCATCGCGCTCTCGGTGGTTACGCTGCGCCGGTGGACGGCGAACGGAGCGCGCGAGCGACGACACGTGCGCTCCGACGCTCGCGGCGTCGCCATTACCTGACCGAGAGCGACTGGGTCGACTCGCTGTACAAGGCGTACGTCACGGTCATCATCGCCGCGCTCGCGCTCTTCTACCTCACCGTCACGCTCGGGAACACGACCGTCGACGCGGGCACGATCACCACGATCCGCGAGCGCGCTCCGGGCGTGCTCGGACTCGGCATCGCAGCGATCGTCGCCCTCGGGCTGCGCTCCGGGGCGCACGGAGGCCCACTGGCGCCCGAACCGGCGGACGTCATGTACCTCCTGCTCGCCCCCATCCCCCGGGCCACCGTGCTGCGGGCCGCCGCGGCGCGACAGCTCCGCGGCGTCGTGCTCGTCCCGGCGATCGCCGGCGGCGTGGCCGGCAGCGTCACCGCCGGGCGACTGGGTGGCGACCGCGCCGGATGGATCGCGGCCGGCGTGGCGGCCGGCGCGCTCGTCGCGCTCACCGCATGGGCGCGGCCCTCATCGCGTCGGGCACCCAGATGTCCCTGCGACGCGCCAACTCGATCGCGCTGTTCCTCGTCGCGTGGTCGCTCCTCGACGTGGCCGCCGGTCGTGGCACCGCACCGACCGCGCAGCTTGCCCGGCTCGCGCTCCTTCCGCTCACCTGGTCATGGCTCGCATTCGTGGGCGGTGGGCTCGCGTTGGTCGTCGCGGCCGTCGGATTCGCGCGCGGCAGGCAACGTGGCCCTGGAGCCGCTCGGGCGACGGGCGCGCCTCGTCAGCGAGTTGCGGTTCGCGGCGACGCTGCAGGACATGCGATCGGTGATCGTGCTGCACCGGGAGCTCGCCCAGGAGCTCCCCCGTTCACGGCCCTGGTGGCAGGCGCGGGCCGCGACCGCGGCGCCGGCCGCACCGGTCCCTGCTGGCAACGGGACTGGCGCGGTCTCGCTCGGTGGCCGGTCGGGCGCGTGATCAGGGTGGTCCTGCTCATGGTGGTGGCCGGACTGGCGTGTGTCGGCGTCTGGCGCGGTACCGATGCGCTGGTCGTGGTCGCGGGCGTCGCGGTGTTCGTGGCGGGGATCGACGCCGTGGAAGGGCTCGCGCAGGAGACCGACCACCCGGTGCGTCCCCAGCAGTACCCGGTCGAGTGGGGAGACCTGGTGCTCAGCCATCTTGTCGCGCCGACCTGCGTGCTCGCGGGACTCGGGGTGATCGCTGCGGTTGTGTTCGGCGCCGTCACGGGAGGCGCCGCCACGTTCGCCGTCGCCGGGATCGTGCTCGTCCCGGCGGCGCTCGCCGGCGCCGCAGGCGCCGCGACGTCGGTCGTGCTGGGCGCGCCGACGCCCACGATGTTCCTCGACTTCGGATTTCCCGAGTTCGCCACGCTGTGGCTGATCGCCCGCCAGGTGCTGGCTCCCCTCGTGGTGGTCGCCGCCTTCGTGCCGGTCGCGGTGGCACACGACGCGTGGGCACGCGGCGACGCGGCGTCCACCGCGGCCCTGACGGCGACGGTGCTGCCGCTCGCCTTCGTCGCGACCGCGGCAATCTGGCTTCGATCCCGACGAAAGGTCACGGGATGACGACTGACACAGCAGGCGAGCACGGCGCGGCGCTGATCGCCGGCACGGTCGTCAAGGAATACGGCGGTCGCGTCGCGCTCGACGGCGTCTCGCTCGAAGTGGCGCGCGGAGAGCTCGTCGCGCTCGTCGGACCCAACGGTGCCGGCAAGTCGACCCTCCTGCAGCTCGCGGTGGGCCTGCTGGAGCCCACCGCCGGTCAGATCCTGGTGGAGGGCGCGCTCGCCGGCTCACTCGACGCCCGTGTCGTCCTGTCGTTCGTGGCAGACCAACCATCGCTCTACGACGACCTGAGCGTCAACGAGCACATCGAGTACGTGGCGCGCCTCCACGGTCTCGATGGACGACCCGAGTCGGCCGACGAGCTGCTCGCCATCTTCAACCTCACCGCCCGCGCCGACGACCTGCCGGCGCGGTTCAGCCGCGGCCTCCGACAGAAGACGGCCATCGTCCTGGCCCTCGTGCGGCCGTTCTCCGTGCTTCTGGTCGACGAGCCGTTCGTGGGCCTCGACCCGCCCGGACAGGCCATGCTCACCGACCTGCTGACCGCGGCGACCGAGGCGGGCGCTGCAGTGATGGTCGCGACGCATCAGCTCGAGTTCCTCGAGCGCGCCACCCGCTGCGTCGCGCTGCGCGACGGCAGTGTCGTCCACGACGGAGCGGTCGACCGGAAGATCATCGATCCGTTGCTCGACTGAGCTTGCCCGTCAGCACCACACGGGAAGCGCGGTGTAGCCGACCTGGAACTCCGACGGCAGCCGTTCGGCGCCCGCCTCGTCCACCACATAGACCGGGACCCGCGCGAGCAGTTCCTCGAACACGACGCGCCCGACGAGGCGCGCCGCATGCGCACCGATGCAGAAGTGCGTGCCGTGACCGAACACGAGCGTGCGCGGGAACTGGCGGGCGACGTCGAACGTCTCCGGGTGACGAAACTCGCGCTCGTCGTGGTTCGCCGACACGAGCAGGAGGAACACCCGCTGGCCGGCTCGCATCGCGACGCCGGCGACCGTCGTGTCGACCATCACCGTGCGCCCCACCCATTGGAGGACCGCGTCGAGGCGCATGATCTCCTCGAAGCCGTTGGCCACCCGCGCCAGGTCGTCCGCGAGCCACGCGCGCTGTTCGGGGTGGCGTGCCAGGCGGCGCACTCCCCCGGCCACGATCTTCGGGAGCGTCTCGACGCCCCCGATCAGCAAGGTCGTGAGCTGCACCGCGATCTCGAGGTCGGTGAGCAGCTCGTCGCCCGGGGTGGGGACCACCGCGAGCTGGTCCACCAGCACGTTGCGGCCGCGCTCGCCGCGCACGAACTCGCACACGTAGTCGTGGAGCGCCGCCTGCGCGGCGCGGCCCTCCTCCGACATCCCCGGCGCGTCGGGATCCCGCCGCGCCGATGTGTTGACGAGCTGGACGAGGGTGGCGTGGTCGGCGTCGGGGATGCCGAGGAGCCGGCAGGTCGACACCGTCGCGACCGGAGACCCCAGGTCCGCGACCACGTCGAACCTCCCCCGTGGCACGAGATCGTCGAGCAGATCGCCGGCGTGGGCGCGGGTCGCGTCCTCGAACATGGCGACCACACCGGGTCGGAAGGGCGCCGACACCGCGCGTCGCAGCCGGGTGTGCTCCGGGGGATCGAGCATCGAGAAGCTCCGCACCGGGCGGGTGACCTCGACGACCGGAGGGCCGGCGTTCGGTGTCAGCAGCCGCTCCCGGGCGAAGATCGGACCGTCGGCGATCGAGAAGTGCTCCCGATCGTTCAACACCCGCCACACGTCTTCGAAACGGGGCAACGCCCAGGCGTCGTACTGCGGCAGCGGGTGCACGGCGCCGGCATCGCGCAGCTCCCGGTAGAACGGGAGCGGGTCCCGCATGACCTCCGGGGCGAATGGGTCGTACACGCGCATGCGCGCGACTCTACGTACTCTCTAGCGCGGTCCGCCGGAAGCACGGGAGTCACCATGGGGTTGAGCGAACGCACGCCACCGACCGTCGACGAGTACCTCGCGTACCCGGCGCGGTTCTCGAACTGGGGTCGCTGGGGCGAGGACGACGAGCTGGGGACGCTCAACCACATCACCGACGACGTGCGTCGCGGGGCGGCCGGCCTCGTGACCGAGGGGCGGGTCGTCTCCTTGTCGCGCTCGGTCGACACCTTCGCCGGACCTTCGAACCCGTATCCCGCGCACCACTTCATCGCGATGGAGGGCAGCGGCGGGATGCTCGACTACTTCGGGATGTTCATCCACGGGGTCACCCAGACGCACATCGACGCGTTGAGCCACCTCACCGCACACCAGCACGGCGGAGAGGTGTACTGGAACGGCAAGCCGTTCGGACCGCTCCGCATGCCGTCGGGACGCTCGGGCACCATCGAGCACTGGCGCGACGGCATCGTCACGCGCGGGGTGCTGTACGACATCCCGCGCCTGCGGGAGGCGGAGTGGATCGCCGCGGGCGAGCCGGTGCACGGCTGGGATCTCGCCGACGCCGCGGCCGACGCGGGGGTCGAGCCGGCGGCCGGTGACGCGGTCGTGATCCGCTGCGGGCGGGGCGCGTTCGAGCGAGCTCACCCCGACGAGGTGGGGTTCGGCTCCCCGTCGGGCATCCACGCGTCGTGCGTGGAGTTCCTCCACGACACCGCCGCCGCCGTGCTCGTCTGGGACTGGCAGGACGCACCCGGCGACCAGCAGGGCCTTCCCAACCCGTTGCCCATCGATCATCCCCTCCATGTCCACAACGTCGTGCTCCCCTACCTGGGCATGCCCATCGTCGACAATGCCGATCTGGAGCCGATCGCGGTCGCGTGCGCGGAGCTCGGTCGGTGGGAGTTCCAACTCACCGTCGCGCCGTTGGTCATCGAGGGCGCCACCGGTTCCCCGGTCAACCCGATCGCGCTCCTCTGATGTCGAGCATCCAAGCGCGCTCGACGAACTCGGGCTCGTGCTCCCCGGTCCCTACCCGCCCCACGAGCCGCTCGACGCGGTGGTGGTGCACGGCGGCCGGGCACGCACGAGCGGCCAGCTCCCGCGCGATCACGACGGTGCGCTCGTCCATCCCGGCGTGCTCGGGGCGGACCTGACCGTGGAACAGGGCGCCGAGGCTGCCCGCTGGTGCGCGCTGAACGCGCTGGCGGTCCTGCAACTCGAGCTCGTCGACCTCGACCGGGTCGAGCGCGTCCTGGCCGTGCTCGGGTTCGTGGCGTCGGCGCCGGGCTTCACCGCCCAGCCCGCGGTCGTCGACGGCGCCAGCGGGATCCTCCACGACGTGTTCGGCGCCACCGGCCGCCATTCCCGCTCCGCCGTCGGGGTCACTGCGCTCCCGCGGGGTGGTGCCGTGGAGATCGAGGTCGAAGTGGCGTTGCGCACGACGTCCTGAGTCGCCTCGCCGACCACATCCGGACGATGTTGCACGCATGATGACTCGACGCGCGTTCCTCCTCTCGTCCGGCGCGACCGTGGTGGCGTTCGGCGACCGATTCACGGGCCCGACCGGGGGCCACACCGGATCCCCGACCCTCGACGAACCGGCGCGCGCGCTCGTCGAGAGCGTCTTCGTCGGGGCCGACGCCGACGCGACCAGGCGAGTCGGCTCGGCGTACCTCCGCGCGACGCCGAAGGAGGCCGACCTCGCCACCCTCACCGCGCGGCTGACTCCCAGCAGGCGATCGTCGACGAGGTGGTGGTCGACCGCGACGCCCGAGTCGTTCCGCAGCGAGATGCAGCAACGCATCCGCGGCGACTTCGC
The DNA here is from genome assembly GCA_963750045.1 of uncultured Actinomycetes bacterium. GTDB lineage: Bacteria > Actinomycetota > Acidimicrobiia > IMCC26256 > DASPTH01 > DASUAS01. The sequence continues at coordinate 597,689 of CAVVPD010000004.1, forward strand.
CGCGGGACGGGTCGTCGATCTCGAAGGGTGGGTGTTCTCCCGGTCCGGAGCGCGCCTCGCCGCGCTCTGGGTCGTCACGCACCCGCGACGCTGAGCACGGGGGTGCCCGCGTGTGGCAGATTGCACCAATGCTCATCGTCGCCGGAACCTTCGAAGTCGATCCCGCCCGTCGCGGACGAGTTCCTCGCGGAGAAGGAGGCGGGGATGCGCCAGTCGCGCGCCGAGGCCGGTTGCATCGACTACGTGTTGAGCGCCGACCCCCTCGAACCCGGTCGGGTGTACCTCTTCGAGCGCTGGGCGAGCAAGGAGCATCTCGCACCCCATCTCGCCCGCGTGCGCGTGCCGGCGTCGGCCGATCCCGCAGCCGTGCCGGTGCTGTCGGTCGAGATTCAGCAGTACGAGATCGGGGCCATCGGCCCGGTCGGGAGCTGATGGCGCGCCCCCGGGGCGCGTTCAGCCGGCGAACTTGCTGCGGTTGCGCAGCACCTCGCTGAAGGGCAGGTCGCGGTCGAACGACGGTTCCCGTGGGAGCCCGAGCAGGCGTTCACTCACGATGTTGCGCTGCATCTCGTTGCTCCCGCCGGCGATGGCGATGGCCCTGCTGTTGAGCCATGCCTCGCCGGGGTTGCCGGTGATCTGCTCGTCGCCGTCCCAGATCACGCCGTCGGCCCCGTAGGCGGCCAACGCGATCTTCGCCTGGCGCGGGCTGTCCACCCCGATGTGCAGCTTCAGCAGCGAGCCCCACTGGCCCTGGAAGTGGCCGGTGCGCAACCCGGTCATGATGCGCTCGTTGGCGTAGCTCGCCACCGTCCGCTCGATGTGCGACTCGGCGACGAGCTGGCGCAGCGCGGGATCGACCGCCACGCGCCGCCGCGCCTGGTCGACGAGCGCGGTTTCGACGATCCCCCGGAGCCCGCCGTCGCCGTGGCCACCCCCGCCGTTGAGGCCGTAGCCGTGGCCGGCCCCCGCCGTCGCCAGGCGCTCGTGGTACAGCAGGGTCTGCGCCACCGCCCAACCCTGGTTCTCCTCGCCGATGAGGTTCTCCTCGGGGAGCACGACGTCGTCGAAGAACTCCTGGCAGAAGTGGGCCTCGGCGCCGTCGACCTGACGGATCGGTTCGATCACCACCCCCGCGGTGTCCTGCAGCGGGACCGCGATCATCGAGAGTCCGCGGTGCTTCGGCACGTCCCAGTCCGTCCGGGCCAGGCACATGCCGTACTGGGCCTGCTTGGCCCCCGTGCTCCACATCTTGGCGCCGTTGAGCACGTAGGAGTCGCCGTCACGGGTGAGGCGGGTCAGCGCGCCGGCCATGTCCGAACCGCCGCTCGGCTCCGACAGGAGCTGGATCCACTCTTCGTCTCCCCGGAGGATGCGCGGCAGGTGACGCGATTTCATCACCTCCGAGCCGTGATCCATGAGCGTGGCGCCGAGCATGCCCACCGAGACACCGAAGGTGAGGGGCACGCGCCGGCCCGTGACGGCGTGGTCGTAGAACGCCTGCTGGTGCTGCAGCGTCAGGCCGGCGCCCCCGTACTCGGCGGGCATGGCGATGCCCGCGAACCCGCCGTCGAACAGGATCGCCTGGAGCTCGTGCTCGGTGAGGGACTCGTCGTCGGCGTCGGGCAGGTTGGCCTCGGCCCAGGCATGGGCCCGCGCGGTGAATGCCTCGATCGTCTCCATGGGTTTCGTGCTCTCCTCAGACCCCGAGGAGCGCACCGACGCGCTCCTTGTGCTGCTCCGGCGACCCGTAGACGGCGCGGTTGAGCGCGGCGCGCCGCGAATAGAGGTGGATGTCGTGCTCCCAGGTGACGCCGATGCCACCGTTGATCTGTACGCAGTCGTCGATCACGTCGAGGCACCGGTCACCGACGTAGGCCTTGGCCACGCTCACCAGTCGGCGCGCCTCGGGATCGCCGGCGTCGACGGCCCGCGCCGCGGCGTCGGCGATGGCGTCGGAGAACTCCAGCCACTGCAACATGTCGGCGATGCGGTGCTTGAGCGCCTGGAAGGATGCGATCGGACGCCCGAACGCGTACCGATCCTGCGCGTAGTCGATCGTGAGCTCGAACACCCGCCGGGCCGCGCCTGCCGTCTCCGCGCACTGGAGCGCGAGCGCGATCTCGAGCTGGCGCTCCACGGCGGCGCCGGCGGCGCCCACCTCTCCGACCACCGCGGAGTCCGGGAGGCGTACCGCGTCGAACTCGATCCGACCGTAGCGCCGGGTCAGGTCGAGCGACCGGCCCCGGTGCACGGTCATCCCGCCGGCTCCCGAGGGCACGAGCACTTGCGTGAGCCCGTCGCCCGTGCGCGCCGACACGAGGAACCAGTCGGCGACCGCCGCCGCCTCGACGTAGCTCTTGGTGCCGCGGAGCACGACGTCGGTGCCCTCGACGTCGGCGGTCACCTCGACTCCCTCCGCGCACCAGGCGCCCGCGGGCTCGGCGAACGCCCAGGTGGCGATGGAGTGACCCGCGAGCAGCCCCGGGAGCACCGCCGCCTGTTGCGCGTCGGTGCCGGCCTCGGCCAACGCGGCGGCCACCACGTTCACCGGCAGGAACGGGCCCGGCGCGACCATCCTGCCCATCTCCTCGGCCACGATGACCGCGTCGGCCGTCGCCGCGCCCGAGAGCGTGCCGCCGCCGTGGCGTTCGGGGACGTACATCGACGTCCAGCCGAGCTCGGCCGCCTTGGTCCACCAGCCCGGGTCGAAGCCGTCGGCCGAGTCCCACAGCTCCCGCACGTTCGTGAGCGGGCTCTCCGACTCGAGGAACCGCCGGGTCGTCTCGCGGAAGAACTCCTGGTCGTCGGTGAGCTCGAGGTTCACGGTCGGGCTTCGATGCCGAGGAACTCGGCGAGGTTCGTGCTCATGATCTTGCGCTGGTCGGTGTCGGACAGGTCGCTCAGCTCGTGGACATAGCTGACGGGGTCCGGGAGGCCTTCCGGGTGAGGGAAGTCCGATCCGAACACGAGCGAGTCGGGCGCCAACACGTCGAGGATGCGGCTGACCTTTTCCTCCGGGTACGGGGCCACGAGGAAGTGCTCGCGGAACACGTCGCTGGGGCGCTCGCTCAGCGTGCCGTTGCGGCTCTCCCGGCCCATCATGAAACCGTGGTCCATCTTGCGGATGGCGTAGGGCGCCCAGACCGCGCCGTGCTCGATGATCCCGATGCGTAGCTTCGGGAAGCGTCCGAACAAGTTGTGGAAGATCATCGCCGCCACCGTCTCCATGATCGGGCGGTCACCCCAGTACGCGAACCACTGGAACGCGTCGAAGCCGTCGAAGTAGTGGGTGTCGGGGTCGTAGCCGTACTCGGCCCCGGCGCGCTGGTACTTCGTGTAGTTGAGGTGCACGACCACACGGGCGGTCGACTCGTTCATGCGCGCCCAGAACGGGTCGTAGTAGGGGTCGGCGGGCGACCGGCCGTTGAGGGGGCCGGGCGGGAGCAGGATGGTGCGCGCGCCCTCGGCGAGCACGCGGTCCAGCTCGGCCACCATCACGTCGATGTTGGCGAGCGGCACGTTGGCCGGCGACAGGATCCGGCCCCGGTAATCGAAGCCCCAGTCGTCCTGCACCCACCGGTTGTGGGCCCGCACGTTGGCGGCGTTCGCCTCGGCGTCGTCGAGGAACTCCGACGCCACCGACACGCCGACCCCGGACGGGAACATGATCGCCGCCGCGAGCCCCTGCACGTCCATGACCTCGAGCCGGTTGTCGCGGTTCTGGTACGACGGCGCCATGAGCCGGAAGCTCTGCACGACCTTCTCGCGCTCCTCGGGGTCCTGGATTCGCAGCGGGTTCGCCTTGTAGGTCGCCGTCCCGGGCATTCCGGCGGTCACACCGAGCTCCTCCTGCATCCGCCGGAGATGCGCCGACGCCTTCTCGGGCACGTAGTCCACGGCGATCCTGCCCGAGTCGACGAACTTCTGCTCGAGGTGACGCGTGACCGCGTCGTCGGCGTCGTAGAAGTGGTTGTCGGCGTCGAAGACGGAATACGGGAGCTGGGTCTCGAACATGGCGTTCCCCTCGAGCAAGCGTCGGGCGGCGGTGTCAGCGTACGTCGCTCGATCGACCGGCACCGCGGGTGGAGTCGGACAGCACGGGCTCGCTCGCGCCCGAGTCCTCGCCGGTGTAGAGCGCGAAGACGGTCTCCTCGTCGAGGCCGTCGGCGGTTCCCGAGTAGACGACGGTCCCCTGGTTGAGCAGGTAGACGACGCTCGCGAGCGCGAGCGCGCGGCTGATGTACTGCTCGACGATCAGCAAGGATGTGCCCTCGTCGGCCAGGCGCTCGATGAACTCGAAGATGGCGTCGACGATCAACGGTGCCAGGCCCAATGAAGCCTCGTCGATCAGCACGACCTTCGGATCCGCGACGTAGGCCCGCACCAGGGCGAGCATCTGCTGCTCGCCGCCGCTCAGCGTGCCCGCGATCTGCGAGCGGCGCTCGCCGAGCACCTCGAAGGTGTCGACCGCGCGCTCGTAGGCCTCCCGCTGGTGCCGCTTGGCGACGTGCATCACGAGGTTCTCCCGCACGGTGAGCGAGGGGAAGATCCCGCGTCCCTCGGGGATGAGGCAGACCCCCCGCCGTGCGCGTTGGTACGGGCTCAGCCTGGTCACCTCGGCGCCGTCGAAGACGACCGTGCCCTGCTTGGGGCGCAGCAGGCCCGCGGCCATCCGGAGCGTGGTCGACTTGCCCGCGCCGTTGGGCCCGAGGAGCGCGACCACCGACGAGTCGGGCACGTCGATCGAGACGTCGCGCAACACGGTCGTGTCGCCGTAGCCGCCCGTGACGTTCTGCAAGGTCAGCATCGGGCTCCCTTCAGGTCACCGACGTGGCCGGCTGGTCGGTCAGGATCTCGGTCTCGGTGCCGAGGTACGCGGCCTGGACCAGTTCGCTCTCGCGCACCTCGGCCGGCGTCCCGGCGAAGATCAGGCGCCCGAAGTCCATCACGTAGATGTACTCGCACACCTCCATCACGAGCGCCATGTCGTGCTCCACCAGGAGCAGGCCGGTACCACGGCTGGCGACCACGTGCTGCAGCACCTCGCCGAAACGCTCGGTCTCGGTCTGGTCGAGGCCTGACGACGGCTCGTCCAGCAGGATCACGTCGAACTGTCCGGCGAGGGCGCGCGCCAGCTCCACGAGCCGCCGTTCGCCCGACGACAGGAGCGCGGCCTGCTCGTCGGCGAGTGCGCCGACGCCCGCGAGGCGCATGGCTTCCACGGTGGCGTCGCGGGTCGTGCGCCGCTGACCCCGTGCGACCACGAGCTGGGTGAGCAGACCTCGACCGGCGAGGCCTGCTTCGCGCCCGAGCGCGACGTTCTCCTCCACGCTCAACGAGTTCCACAGCTCCGCCCGCTGGAACGTGCGGCCCAGGCCACGACGCGCCCGCGACGCCGAGCTGCTGCGGGAGATCTCGGTTCCGTGCAACCGGACCGAGCCCTCCTGGGCCTTCACGAGCCCGCACGCGGCGTTGAAGGTCGTGGTCTTGCCGGCGCCGTTGGGCCCGATGAGACCGGTGATCCGGCCGACCGGCGCGTCGACGCTCAACGCGGAGACCGCCACCAGCCCTCCGAAGCGCACCGTGATGTCGCGCAGCTCCAGCCCGCTACCCGCTTCCACGCGGTGCCCGGCGGCGACGGCGAGGGGAGCAACCGCGGCGCCGGTGGCCAGGTCGAGGGTCGGCTCCGCGTGCGTCCGGCCGCCGACCCGATCGAGCACATCGCGCAACCAGTGCGGCACCGACGGCGGCTTGCGGGAAACGACGCCGACGAAGACCACCGCGCCGCCGAATGCGATCTGGAGATACGCCTGGATGTTCGCGACGTCGATGTAGCTCGGCAGGATGCTGAAGATGCCCGCGGCGACCAGCGCGTACCAGGGTGCGCCGCCAGCCGCGAGCACGACCACCGCGATGATCGTCAGCGAGTTGAACGACGGGAACGACGCGCCGTTCACCGATCCCAGGAACCCGGCATAGAGCGCGCCGTACACCCCGGCCAGGAACGCGGAGATGCAGAACACGAGAATGCGCGTCACGTTGGTGGTTGCACCCTCGGTGTCGAGCGCGAGCGGTGAGTCACGCAAGCCGCGGAGGAGCCGGCCCAACCGCCCGCGAACGATCGCGACGACGAGGATGGAACAGAGCACCGTGATCGCGAGGACGAGGTAGTAGTAGTCCTCGTCGGAGCTCGCGAAGCTCGGGCGGATCCCGTGGATGCCGTCGGCGGTGGGCCCGAACATGATGTCCTGCAGGTAGAGCATCTTCTCGAGCAGGATCCCGAAGCCGAGCGTGGCCAGCGCCAGGAACACGCCCGAGAGGCGGATGGCGGGCATCGCCACCGCGAGCCCGACGGGAACGGCCACGAGGCCCGCGAGGAGCAGCGCGAGGAGGAACGGGATCCCGTGGTCGCTCCCGAAGTGGCAGAACGCGGCCGCGCCCACTGCCGCGAACGCATACTGACAGAGCGAGACCTGGCCCGATTCCTTCACCAGCAGTCCCAGCGACAGGAACAGGATCACGGTCATCAGGCCCACGGTCCAGAAGGACAGGTTCCGACCCACCAGGCTCGGCACCAGGACCAGGCCGCCGATGACGAGCACGGCCAGCCCGATGCTGACCCGCGTCGGCGCCCGGTACGCGGTGCGGGGCGGCGGCGGGGGTGCGGCCCGGCGCAGAGCCAACAGGCGCTTCGGCGTCACGAGGAGCGCGACGAACAGCACGATGAACGGCAGGCTCGCGGGCAGCCCTCCCAACCAGCTGACCGTCCCGATGTACTTCGTCGACACCGCCGCGCCCACGCCGATCGCGAGCCCGCCCGCGTAGGTGAGCGGGAGGTTCGAGAAGTAGCCGACCGCGGCGGCGCCGAACGCCTGCACCACGAGCAGGATCAGGAGGAGGGAGTTCAGCCCGATGGTGGGCACGAGCAGCACCCCCGACATCGCCGCGAACACCGTGCCGATGATCCACGCGAAGCGCCGGACCGAGATCGGGTTGGTCCCCATGACGTTGACGAGGTCCGGATCGTCCACCACCGCGCGCATGGCGACGCCGGCCCGGGCGTACCGGAAGTAGAGGTAGAGGGCGATGGTGGAGAGCAGTGCGATCCCCATCGTGGTGGCCTGGTTGTACCCGATGTTGACCGAGCTGACCCTGAACGTCTCGGTGGAGAGGTAGTCGGGGACGATCAGCGACAACGTCGAGTCGGCCCAACCGTCCGACCACAACGTGAGCGCACCCGAGATGCCCAGCGCCAGCCCGACCATCCCCACGACCTGGTACTCGGTGCTCACCCTCGACAGCATGCGGGTCAGCAGCTCGAGCAGGATCCCCATCAGCGGTCCGAGCACGAGGATGGCGAGCACCGCCGAGATCCGCCAGTCGATCCCTTCGCGCTGCCACAGGTCGTAGAAGACGAACGCGGCGACGGCGGCGATCGCGCCGTAGGCGAAGTTGAACACGCCCGACGTCTTGTACGTCAGGACGAGGCCGACGCCCGCGAGACCATAGATCGAGCCGGCGGTGAGGCCGATCACGATGAAGGGCAGCAGGTCCTGCACTCGATTCCCCCTGTTCGGCTCCCGCTCGGGGCAACCTATCGGACGTCCGCCACCCGCCGCGCTCGTTGACCAGGTGCGCGTGTGCTTGACTCCCCGTCGTCTCGGCGGCATGCGAGGACCGATGGACGAAGCGCTGCGGTCATGGTTGGAGGAAGCGGTCGGTGGACGAGTCGTCGACACCGTCCGTCCTTCGGTCGGCGGGTCGCGCGAGCTCTACCTCGTCGACGTGGAGCGACCCGACGGCACGGTGATCCCGCTCGTCGTGCGATGCGAGGGCGGAGGTTCGTTCGCGGGTACCGAGGTGTCCCTGGCGAGGGAAGCGGTCGTGTACCGCGCGCTCGAACCCACTGCGGTGCCGGTGCCCCGGGTGGTCGCCATGGCGCAGGACGGCAGCGTCCTCGTGATGGAACGCGTGCCGGGAGATGCAGACGTCTCCGCGCTCGATCCCGCGGCGCGGGCGGCGACCATGCGAGACTTCACCGACGCCCTGGCGACGTTGCACGGGTTGGACGTCGATTCGTTGGCGCTGCCCGGGTTCGACCGGCCCCGCACCGCCGAAGAGCACGCCCGGCTCGATCTCGAGATGTGGGCTCGCCTGGCTCGCGACGGCGTAGCCGACCTCGATCCGCTGGCCCGGTACGCGGGCGCGTGGCTGCGGGGACACGCGCCCGGCGCCGTCCCGCGGACCGTGCTCGTCCAGGGCGACACCGGGCCCGGGAACTTCGTGTTCGAGCACGAACGGGTCACGGGAATCGTCGACTGGGAGTTCGCGCACCTCGGGGACCCGATGGACGACTGGGCCTGGATGGAGATGCGGGCCGCGCCCGCCGAGCTGCCCGCCCTCCGGATCCGCTACAGCCAGGCGACCGGGATCGACACCGACGCCGAGCGGATCCGCTACTACCGCGTTGCGGTCGACTACCGCTGCGCGATCACGACGTCGCTGGCCGTGAGCCGTGGTGGCGGCGCACGCGGGTGGGCGCCCTACCTGCTCGTCACGCAGCGCTACCTCGACGGCATCGCCACCCGCCTCTCCGCCATCCTCGGCGTCGACGAGACGACCGAACTCCCGCCGCTCTCCCCCACTCCCCGCACCCCGCAGTTCGACGCACTGGTCGACGGCATCCGGGCCGCGGTCCGCGAGATCGACGACGACGAGACCCGCGAGCAGACCCGCAACCTCCAGATCCTCGTGCGGTACCTGCGCGCCCACGACCAGGCCGGGGTCGAGCTCGAGGTGCTCGACCGTGCTGATCGCGCTGCGACCCTCGGCGACGACGCGCTCGAACCCGAACCGTTCGCGGCGCTCGTCGAGGCCGCGGGCAGCGGCGCGGACGAACTCGTGTGGCGCTACCTCCTCCGGCGTCACGCCCGTCAACGGCTGCTCTGGTCGTCGCTGCTCGATCGCGATCCCCGCTGACCGGCTTCCGTTCTACGGTGTCGCGGCAGCACCCTCAACGTCACGAGGAGTCTCATGCACGTCTCCGTCGACATCGAAGACCACATCGCCGTCGTCACCATGGACCGGCCCCCGGTCAACGCGATCGAGATCGGCATGGGAGTCGAGCTCCGCGACGTGTTCAGCTCCTTCGCCGACAACCGGGACGTACGCGTGGCGATCCTGACTGCCGCGGGCGATCGGGCGTTCATGGCCGGCGTCGACCTCCAGACCGTCGGCCACCGTCCGGCCGAGCCGCCGAGCTACCAGATCGACCCGGTCCGATGGCCCCGGGACGCGATGTGGTCGATCACGGACTGCGCGGTGCCAGTGATCGGCGCGATCAACGGGCCCGCACTCGGCGCCGGTCTCGCGTTCGCCGCGTGCTGCGACATGCTCGTGGCGTCGGAGAACGCCACGTTCGGCGCCACCGAGATCAACGTCGGTGTGCTCGGGGCAAGCGCCCACCTCTCGATGCTGGTCGGTCGCCACAAGGCGCGGGAGATGTTCTTCACCGGCGAGGTCGTGTCGGCCGCCGAGTTGCATCGCCTCGGTGCGGTGCGGGCGGTCGCGCCCCGCGCCGAGCTGCTCGGCGTGGCCCGCGAGCTCGCCGCCGTCCTGGCCGCCAAGAGCCCGATCGCGCTGCGCCTGGCCAAGGAGTCGATGAACCGCGTCGAAGGCCTCCCGCTCAAGGACGCGTACCGCATCGAGCAGGACTACACCGACCGCATCATGCGCTTCGACGACGCCGCCGAAGCGCGCGCCGCCTTCTTCGAGCGGCGCGACCCCGAATGGAGGTGGGCGTGATGGCACCCGGCCCCGAGCGCTGACTACCCGAAGTTGAGCGCCACCTTCGCGTAGGTACCGCCGTCGGTGGCCGGGATGCACACGCCCGACATGTACGCGGACTCGTCGGAGGCGAGGAAGAGCGCGAGGTTGGCGGCGTCGCGCATGTTGGGCGCCCGGTCGAGCTTGAGCGGCATCGGGGCCGCCGACGTGTCCCACTCGCCGCCGAGCTCCTCGTAGGACTTCTCCATCGGGTCGTCCTCCACCGCGCCGGCGAAATTTGCCGACATGCCGTGGAACGGGCACAGCGCGTTCACCCGGATCCCGAACTCGCCCAGCTCCGTGGCCAGGCCCTTCACCAGCCCGTTCGCGCCGTGCTTGGCGGCGACGTAGCTGCGGAACCCCGGGTACGCGACCAGGCCGGCCGCCGAGGTCGTGACCACGATGTTCCCACCGCCCCCCTGCTGCAGGAAGCGGCGGGCCGCCGCCTGCGCGCCCAGGAAGACACCGGTGAGGTTCACCGCGACGACCTTGTTGAAGTTCTCGAGCGGCGTGTCGACGAAGGAGACCTGGCCGAAGCCGACCTCGGGGATCCCGGCGTTGCAGTACATGACGTCGAGCCGGCCGAACCCGTCGACCGCGGTCTGCACCGCCGCCGCCATGTCGTCGGGGCTGGTGACGTCCGCCTGGGCGTGCGTCGCCTCGCCGCCTGCCGCGCGGATCTCCTCCGCCAGCGACTTCACGTGCGTGTCGACGATGTCGGTCGCCACGACCTTGGCGCCTTCCGACGCGAAGAGCCGACTGGCCTCACGACCGAGGCCGTGCCCCGCACCGGTGATCACCACGACCTTGTCCGCGAGTCGCATGGAGGTTCCTTTCGCCGGCGGATCGGCTTCCTCCGCCGACGAGCGTCACCCTACGACCGGAGTCACAGCTCCGCCAGAGACGCGTCAATGCGCGCCACCAGCTCGGTGTCACGGAAACGGGCCGTCCGGTACTCACGATGATGACCGCCCGCCGCGTGGACGATCCTGCCGGTGACGTCGGCCGCGTCGTCCGACACGAGCCACGCCACCACGCGTGCGACGTGCAGTGGGTCGAGATCCAGCCCGGCGGGTGGTGCGGCGGCTTCGAACATGGCCGCGTTCATGCGGGTGAAGGCACCCGGCGACACCGCGTTCACGGTGATGCCGTGCGCTCGCCCTTCCTCGGCGAGCGACAACGTGAGCGACCACACCGCGGCCTTGGCCGCACCGTACGCGATTCCCCCGCCCCCGGGGATCCGGCTGTCGAGCGCCACCTCCGACACGGTGTTGACCACCCGGCCGCGGCCTCGAGCCTTGAGGTGCGGCCACGCCGCCCGTGCCGTGCCCACCGTGCCGACGAAGTTCACCGCCATCACCCGTGCGAGTGTCTCCTCGGTGATGGCCTCGATGCTCCCGCCCCCGGCGAGCCCGGCGTTGTTGACGACGATGTCGATGCGCCCGAACGCGTCGAGCGCGTGCTGCACGGCCTGTTCACCACCGGCGAAGGTCGCCACGTCGCTCGTGTCGGCCACGGCCCGACCACCGCCCGCGGTGATCTCCGCGGCGACGGCCGCGGCGACGCTGGCGTCGGCACCGCTCCCGTCGAGGGCGGCACCCACGTCGCACACCACGACCGCGGCCCCCTGGGAGGCCAGGAGCTGGGCGTGCGCCCGGCCGATCCCCCGTCCCGCGCCGGTGACCAACGCGACCCGTCCGTCGAGGGGTGCGCTCACCGGGCCGACCCGCGCCGCGGCCGGCGACGCGTCCAAGAGCGACCGAGCGCCAGTTGGCCACGCACGCCGGCGATCACGACCAGACGTCGCCCACCCGGTCGGCCCGGATGTCGTCGAGGCCCATCTGCCCGCGCCGGAAGGCCGACCACTGGTGGAGCGGCCACGCGTCCTGGTCGTCACCCCACGCGTCGATCCCGTTGATCGACCAGTGCATGAGGCTCTGCCAGCAGACCCCGTGCACCCCGGAGATCGGGATCGCCATCCGGCTCACGCTCTCCCCCTCGACGTGAAGCTCACGGCCGTCGGAGTCGACGGCGTCGATCACGACGCGTCGTACGAACCCGTGCTCCGGGTCGCGCTCGCGTCGCTTCGAGCCTGCGACCATGTCGCGTCGGACGCCGTCGAGAAGGACGAAGCCGCCCGGGCCCGCACCGAAGAACGCGGTGTCGGGGGACGCCATCCCGGTGATGTACGTGCTCCGCCCGCCGTTGTCCTTCCACTGCTCCGGGCGCAGGTGCCACCAGGAGTGGTCTCGCATCGCGTAGCAGTCGATCGGGATGTCGTCGCCGTGGAGGCGGAGGTTCCCCGTGACGTGGCCGAACTGATCGAGGTGCCGCGGCTTCTCGTCGCCCGGCTCCCCGCCGCCCTGGATCCGGCGGTCGCGCGTGGTGCGAACCCAGGGCGGAGCGGCCGCCCGCCAGTCCAGGTCGAGCTCGATGACGTCCCGGTCACGGAAGGTGAGCCGGTACCGCTCGTTGGGCGTGAGCATCCGAATCCGCTGGCCGCTCGGAAAGGTGAAGTCGCGCAGGTCGCGCTCCTCGGGCAACGCCGTGTTGGTGTAGTTGACGTAGTAGGGGGTCTCCATGTGGAACCAGGCGGTGTCGTCGAAGACGAAGACGCCGCCCCCGGCGATGCCGATGGTGGGACGGACGTAGTGATAGCTCCAACATCCGAGCTTCCGTTCCGCGTTGAAGAACCAGAACCAATAGGTCTCGTGCTCCCACCAGTGGTCGGACTCGGGCACGTGGAAGTTGTCGTCGTCGAGCAGTGCCTCGTTGCCCTCCTGGAGGGGAATCTCTGCCGGGAGGTCACTCATGTGTCACTTCGCAAGACGCAGCCCTGCCGCGTTGAAGAAGAACCCGCCTGCGGTGATGAGCGCCTTGCTCGCATCCGGCACCTGGCGCGCGCCGGCGCGCCCTTGCAACTGGTGGATCGCTTCGCGGGTGTGGCCCGATCCCTGGGTACCCCCTTCCGAAAGCGCGCCGCCGTTCGGGTTCACCGGGATCCGACCGTTGATCAGGATCCGGTTGCTCCCCGCGTCCCAGTGGTCCTCGATGAACGCGCGGGCCTCGCCCAGGTCGCACCATCCGGCATTCTCGATCCAGCTCACGGTGATGAACGAGAAACCGTCGTAGGGGAAGTAGACGTCGATGTCGTCGATCCAGATGTCGCTCTTCGCCCGCAGGGAGGCGAGCACCACGTGCTGGCCGTGGTCGCGCAGGCTCGGCGTCTGGTCCTCCTCGTTCTGGGCGATCATCCCTTGCGTGCACGCGTGGATGAGAACGGGCGGCAAGGCCATGTCGCGCGCCCGTTCCGCGGTCGTCACGATGAAGGCGTCGGCACCGTCGACCGGCACGTCCATGTCGAGCAGGCAGAGCGGCCACCGGATCATGCGCGCCGCGAGGTAGTCGTCCATCGTGATCGGATCGCGCAACACCGCGGCGGGGTTGTTCGCCGCGTTGGAGCGGTCGTTGATCGCGATGTAGCCGAACGTCTCGCGTTCCGCGTGGTACTCGTGGAGGTAGCGACTCGCCCACGCCGTGTACCCCACCGCGCCGGAGATCGAGTCGGGGCCGAAGCCGTCGCCGCCCATCCCGCCACCCATGAGGCGGAACGCGCCGGCGCGAAACGGATCGTTCGCCGCCGCGCGCGAGAACATCGGGTTGCGGTAGACCGAGTGGTAGGCGAGCACCACGTCGGCGGCGCCGGTGGAGACCGCGTTCATGGCGTTGGCGATCGCCGACACGAACGGGATCCCCGGACCGTTCCAGTAGGTGAGATGAGGGATCCCGAGCGACGACTGGATGAACGGCGCGTTCGCGCCGACGAGCCCGTTCACGTCCTGCGCCGAGATGCCGGCGTCCTCGATCGCCCCGATGCAGGCGTCGAGCGCCAACGACTCCGGTGTCACGTCGCCACGGTCGCGCTGGAACCCCGTGGTCGCCGCGCTGGCGAACGCGATCCGGTCCTTGGCCGGGTTGGCGTCGCCGATCATGCCTGCACCCGCCCGCCAGGAGCCCGCAAGGTGAACGCCGGAAGTGGGCGCCCCTCTCGTTCGATCCAGGCGAGGTCCACCGGGGCGCCGATCACGATCTGCTCGTTGTCGGCGCCGACGACGGTGCTCGTGAACCGCAGGCCCGACTGTTCCTCCAGCTCGACGGTGACGACCGGGTGGGGACCGGCCGAGTAGTCGACGCCGTCTGCGGGTGGGCCCTGGTGCAGGAAGATGGCGAGATGGATCGTCCCCCTGCCGCTCACCGGCGTGGGCACCACGTTCTTCGACCAGCACCGCGGGCAGATCGGTTTGGGCCGGTGGTGCCACCACCCGCAGTCGGCGCACCGGTTGAGCCGGAGCTCGCGCTCGAGCAGGCCACGGTAGAAGAACTTGTTCGTGTGGTCGAGCCGCACCCCGCGGTACCGCTCGACGAGCTCTCCATCGCTCAACGTTGGCACGCCCGGCCTCCTGGTCGTCGGTCGCCGGCGACCCTACCGCCGCGTACGCGTCAGTCGGGAAGGTGCAGGTTCATCGGCGGCATCACGTCGAGGAGCTCGTCCATGCGGCTCACCACGTAGTGCTGGCCCATGATGTCCATGGTGATGTCGGCGGCGCGCTTCGCTTGCCGCAGCGGCGCCGGGTCCTTGCCGGCGACGTCGCGCGCGAACTCGAGGGTTTCGCGGTGCAACGTGTCGCGATCGGGATACAGCCGGTTCACCTGACCCATCGCGTGGAGGCGCGGTCGCGGGCAGGCGCATCCCGCTGTAGATCATCTCCTTGGCCAGCCGGGGACCGTAGAACCACGTGTGCAGGTGGGACTGGATGCCCCCGATCCCCATGGCGGCGGTCGGATCCATGAAGAACGCGTCCTCGGTGCAGAAGACGAGGTCGCAGGGCCAGACCATCCGTTGCCCACCGCCGATGCACCCGCCCTGCACCGCGGCGATCGTCGGTTTCATGACTGACGCGATGAGGCGGATCTCCTCCGGAGCGGACAGCAGGACGGTGCCCGGAGCGGCGCGTTCCGGCTCCTTCAGGTTGGCGCCGACGCAGAAGTGCTTTCCGTTCGCCCGCATCACGACCACCCGGGATTCGTCGGTCTTGGCCCGCTGCCACGCGTGCTGGAACTCCGCGTGGAACGCATCGTCGTACGCGTTGACCGGCACGCGGTCGAGCGTGATCACCCCGACGTCGCCGTCGAGCGAGTAGTGCACCATCCTCGTGGCAGGGGTCACGTCGTCAGCCGGCACGGTCGATCCCTGCTCACCAGATGAGCGTGAGCTGGTGGGGCGCCCTCGGGTTCCCCGTGTAGGTGAGGTCGGAGCCCGGGGCGATCTCGTAGTCGGGTATCCGCCGGTGCCAGACCTCCAGCGCGACCTGCATCTCCATCCGGGCCAGGTGCGAACCGAGGCAGCGATGGAACCCGCTGGCGAAGCCGATGTGCGGGTTGGGGCTGCGTTCGAAGTCGACCCGGAGCGGATCGGCGAAGAAGTCGGGATCGAGGTTGGCCGCGTGCCAGGAGATCCCCATGCGCGAACCCGCGGCGATGTGCTCACCGCTCGGGAGCTCGAGGTCGATGAGGGCGATGCGCCCACCGTCGGTCACCGGCGACTCGAATCGCATCAGCTCCTCGATCGCGGAGGGCCAGAGCCCGGGGTCGGCGACCAGCCGCTTCCGGTCGGCCGGGTGGCGCGCGAGGTAGCTCAGGAAGCACGCCAGCGCGGCCGCCACGGTGTCGAGGCCCGCGATCATCAACAAGCCGAGGATGTCGAGGAGGTCTTCGCGCGGCAGCCGTTCACCGTCGACTTCCGTCGTGACCAGCCACCCGAGGAGATCGTCACCGGCGTCAGCGGCGGCGAGGCGCGTGTCGAGGAGCCGGTTGAAGTAGTCGTGGATCCACACCACGGCTTCCTCCCGGCGCGCCATCGCCTCGTCGAACGGCAGCGTCGCGAACTCATTGCCGAGGGTGAGGCTCTTGAAGTGCAGGAAGTCGTCGAGGTCCTCGAGCGGGAGTCCGAGGATCGACAGGAAGATCGTCGAAGGAAGGGGCTCGCACCAGCGTTCGTACGCGCGCACCTCACCGTCCGCGACGAAGGTGCTGATCATCTCGTCGGCCAGGGCACGCACGTTCTCGGCGAGTGGCGCGACCCGCTTCGCCGTGAACACCGGGTCGAGGAGCCGCCGGTACTTGCGGTGCTCGGGGCCGTCGAGACCGAGCGGGATCGCCGGCCGGTTGCTCCCGAGGTACTTCGAGGCCTGCTCCACGTCGTGGTGCTTGTTCACGTAGAGGATGTCGGCCATGCGGAGGAGGACGACGAAGTCGTCGTCGACCCGCTCGACCGGGCAGCGTGCGGCCCGCGTCACGTACATCGCCATCGGTTCCGCGGTCGCTCGTGCCGCGGCGCCCGCGGGGTCGCTGAACGGGAGCGCGGCGTCGGCGAACTGCGCCGCCATCGCCGAGGCCTCGTGCATGTCGACGTTCCCGTGATCGCTCGGCTGCTCGGTCTCGGTCATGACGCCTCGCTCCCTTGCATCGCTCACCGCGGGTCGATCCCCACCGTCAGTTCACCACGGCCGCCGGATGGCCGCCCGCCCTCGACGGGGCCGCATTTGGACAGCACCGCACGGACGCGCCGGTGGGTCCCGTGCGATAGACAGGACGCCCGGAACCGCTCGCCCGACGAGGAGTCCCACGATGACGGACCAAACGGAGGACCGCCAGGCCGACCTCTTCGAGCGAATGGCGGAGGACACCGCCGTCCTCATGAGCGAGCACCCCCAGGAGCTCCACCGCACGCGGATGGGCGAGGGCATCGAGGAGATGATGCCGGGGCTCGTCGCGCTCCGGAAGATGGGCGACATCCAGGCCCTCACGCGTTCCCATGCGGTGCGCCAGTTCGGCGGCGGGGACATGGCCGAGGTGCTCACCAGCGGTGGTGAGGGCCAGAGCCTGGGCCTCGGCGGTCACCACGTGGCGATCCCGCTCGAGTTGAACGGTACCGAGCACACGAAGTGGCGCAAGATCCTCGACCCCGTGTTCGCGCCCAAGAAGGTGGCTGTGCTCGAAGACCGGATCCGGGCCCGGGCCAACGAGCTCATCGACGAGTTCGTCGACCAGGGCGAGGTCGACGCCTACCTGCGGTGGTGCGACCCGCTGCCGTCGTCGATCTTCCTGTCGATCATGGGCATCCCGCAGTCCGAGCGCGAACACTTCACCGAGTTCAAGAACGTGATCATCGGAAGCGGGGATCCCACCCTCACGGCCGACGACGACCGGCGCGAAGCCGCGTTCGCGGATTGCGAGGCCTGGTTCGCGGCCGAGTTCGACCGTCGCGGGCAGCTCGAATCGCCCGGTGACGACATCATCGGTTGGCTGCTCCAGGTCGAGGTCGACGACCGCCCGATCAACCGCGACGAGCTGCACGGCATCTGCAACCTCCTGATGATCGCCGGCCTCGACACGGTGGCCGCGTCGCTCTCCTGCATCCTCGCCCACCTCGCCCGCCACCCCGATCTCCGGCAGCAGCTCGTCACCCAGCCGTCACTGTGGCCGAGCGCCATCGAGGAGCTCATGCGCTACGAGTCCCCGGTCACGCAGGGCTTCCGCCACGTGGTCGAAGACGTCGAGTTGCCGAGCGGCACGCTGCAGGCCGGCACCAACGCGATCGTCTGGTGGGCGGCGGCCAATGTGGATGCCGATGCGTTCGACGACCCACTCGCGGTCCGGCCCGACCGCTCCCCCAACCCGCACATCTGCTTCGCGAGCGGCTGGCACCGCTGCCTCGGTTCGCATCTCGCGCGGATGGAGCTGCGGGTGGCGCTCGGCGAGTGGCACCGGCGCATCCCCGACTACCGGATCCCCGACGGTGTCGAGTTGCACTACAGCGTCAACCCGCGCGCGCCGCACAACCTCCCGCTCGTGCTCGAGCGCTGAAGCGCGCTAGCGCAGCAACGGCGCGAGCCGGGTGAACGTCAGCTCGAGGTGGCGATCGATCAACGCGTCGGAGATGCCCGGGTAGTCGGACCACGAATAGAGGTCGGTGACCGGGAGCCCGGCCGTGCGCTCGCGGATCACCGACGCGATCTCCTCGGGCGTGCCGACGAGGAACCGGTCGCGGACCGCGTCGACGTCGAAGAACTGCGGCCGATCCGTCTCCCGGCTGGTGCCCTCGAACATGTAACGGTTGTACGAGTTCCAGCGGTACACCACGTGCTCGCCGATCTCCGCCCAGGCTCGCTCCGGGTCGTCGCCGAGGAAGAACTCGACCTGTCCGGCCATGCGGGCCGTCGACGCGTCGTGCCCGCCGGCGGCGAGCCCCGCAAGGTATTCCTCGAGGAGGTCGGGCGAGATCGACTGGAGCCCGAGACCGAGCCGGCCCGCAGTGCGCGCGCCCATCGGTCCGCCGAACCCGCCCCACATGGGCATCGGGCGCTGGATCGGCGCCGGGGTCACCGTGCGGTCGGCACCGGGCTCCTCGCCCCAGAGCGCGGCGCAGCTCGCGGACGCCCTCGGCGAACACCCGGTACCGATGCTTGAAGTCACCGCCGAACGCTTGGTATTCGGGCTTGCGGTAGCCAACGCCGAAGCCGGGCTCCACCCGCCCGCCGCTGATCACGTCGACGACGGCCACCTGCTCGGCGAGCTCGATCGGGGCGTGCAACGGGAGCAGGGCGACCGCGGTGCCGATGCGCAGGCGTGACGTGCGTGCCGCGATCGCGCCGGCGAACGTGAAGCACTGCGGCAGGTAGCCGTCGTCGAAGAAGTGGTGCTCGGTGAGCCACACCGCGTCGGCGCCGAGCCGTTCGGCTTCCTCGATGCGTTCCAGCCAGCGTCCGTAGTGGGTGGCCCACGGACGGCGCCATGCGGGCGCGTTCCGCATGTCGACGTACATGCCGAGTCGCATGGCGGCTACGAACCACCCGCACGCTTCGGCGGTGCGTTGTGGCGCACCTCGGAGAACGGCAGGTCGCGATCGGGCGCCGGCTCGCGCGGCAGACCGAGCACGCGTTCGCTGATGATGTTGCGTTGGATCTCGCTGGTACCGCTCAGGATCGACGTCGCCTGGCGCATCAGGAAGTCGACCCCGAGACCCGCCGAGCGATCCTCCCCCGGCCAGACGACCGCCGAGGTTCCCGCCAGCTCCATGGTGATGTCCGACGTGCGGACGTTGGTGGTCGAGCTGAAGAGCTTCAGGAGCGACCCGGCCGCGGGTGGGAGCACGCCGAGGCGCGTCGCCACCTGCAGGCGGGTCGAGAGCTGCCGGTTGACGGTGGCGAGCACCTGGGCCTCGGCCACGAGTTGGCGACTGTGCGGATCGTCGCCCAGCCCGTGTTCTCGCGCCAGCGCCCGGGCGTCGACCGCGCGCCCATGCGCGGCTGGGTGCCCGCGTCCCGCACCCCGCCCGCGTCCATGTCGTGGTAGCCGGAGCCGCCGGCGATGGCGTTGCGCTCGTGGACGAGCAGGCGGGACGCGACCGTCCATCCGTCGTTGAGGTCGCCGATCACGTCGTTCGCAGGCACCGCCACGTTGTCGAAGAACTCCTGGCAGAAGCCCGTCTCGCCGGTCACCAACCGCAGCGGGATCACCTCGAGTCCCGGCGCGCGGAGCGGGACCACGAACATGGTCAGGCCGCGGTGCTTGGGGACGTCCCAGTCGGTACGCGCCAGGCAGAAGCCGAAGTCGGAGTAGTCGGCCGAACTGGTCCAGACCTTCGAGCCGTTGATGACGTAGGTGTCGCCGTCGCGGGTTGCGCGGGTGACCGCGCCCGCGAGGTCCGACCCCCCGGTGGGCTCGGAGAGGAACTGCACCCAGAGATCGTCGCCCCGGATCATGCCCGGGAGGTACCGGGACTTCACGTCATCGGACGCGAGGTCGAGCAGGGTGGGGCCCATCATCCCCAGCGTCATCCCGAAGATCCCACCCGAGCCGCCGAGGTCGTAGCGGCGCGCCTCGCCGGTGAACGCGTGCAGGTGGGCCGCGGTCAGGCCCTGCCCGCCGTACTCGACGGGGTACGAGATCCCGGCGAAGCCGCCTTCCCACAACATGCGCTGGCCCGTGCGGGCCCGCCACGGGTACGACCCGGGGTCCTTGCCCTCGGCCGCCAGGCGGATCCCGATCGGATCTTCCGTCGAGTCCACCCGGGCGAACGTCTCGGGCAGCCAGGCGTGGGCGCGGGCCCGGAAGGACTCGACGTCTTCGCCGGTGGTGGCGTCGGCCGTGGTCGTCATCTCGATCACACTCCCAACAGGGTGGCGAGGCGTTCCCGGTGGTCACGGGCGGAGCCGTAGAGGGCGGCGTTCTGGGCGACCCGCCGGAGATAGAGGTGCAGGTCGTGCTCCCACGTGACCCCGATGCCGCCGTGCATCTGCACGCAGTCCTGGACGATCGTGGGCGCCCGGTCCCCGATGTAGGCCTTGGCCACGCTCACCAACTCCGGCGCGTTGTCGGCGCCCTCCTGCACCGCGTGGGCGCAGGCCGTCGCGGTGGCATTGCACGCCTCCAGCCACATCTTCATGTCGGCGAAGCGGTGCTTGAGCGCTTGGTACGAGCCGATCGGGCGCCCGAAGGCGATGCGATCCTTGGCGTACTCGAGCGTGAACTCGTAGACGCGGTTCACCGCCCCGACCGTCTCCGCGCACTGGAGGACGAGCGCCACCTCGAGCTGGCGTTCCACGTCGGCAGCGGCGTCACCGACGCGACCGACCACGGCCGACGGCGCGACCTGGGCGGCGGCGAGATCCACCTCGCCGTAGCGCCGGGTCATGTCGAGCGACTGCTGCGGGGTGATCGCGACGCCCGGCGTGTCGCGGGGCACGAGGAACTGCGTGAGCCCGTCACCCGTCCGGGCGGTGACGAGGAACACGTCGGCGACGGCTGCATCCTGCACGAAGGACTTGGCACCGGTGAGAGTCCAGTGGTCGCCGTCCTCGGTGGCCGTGAGCGCGACGCCCGACGGGTCCCAGCTCCCGTCCGGTTCGGCGAACGCCCAGGTGGCGATCCGCTCGCCGGCTACCAGCGGCCCGAGCTCGGATGCCTGCTGCGGGCCGGTCCCCGACCGGGCGATGGTGTCGGCGATTACGTTGACGGCCAGCAACGGCCCCGGTGAGACCCACCGCCCCATCTCCTCCGCGACCAGGACGAGGTCGAGGAGCCCGGTGCCGCTGATGCTCCCGCCCCCGAGCTCCTCGGGGACCAGCATCGCCGCCCACCCGAGCTGGGCGCCCTGGCGCCAGTAGTCGCGCGAGAAGCCGGTCGGGTCGTCGTAGAGGTCACGGACCGTCGTGAGGGGACATTCGGCTTCGAGGTAGCGGCGCGTCGTCTCGACGAACAGCTCTTGGTCGCTCTGCAACTCGAGTTCCACGCCGCATCCCCTCAATGGTCGCCCGCGACCGTCCCGTCGAGACTAGATCTCGACCTGGACCACCTCTTCCGCCACCCGGGTCGAGACGGTCATCAGGTCCTGCTGGAAACCGTCGACCTCGACCGTCATGGACTCGCCTGGGGCGAGGTCGTCAGTCGGCAACGCGTCGAAGAACCGGGGCATGCGGGGGAGCATGCCGGATCGGCTCTCGTCCTTCAATTGGTCAACGACCGTCGGTCACCGCGAGGCGGGTCCGGATCGCGAGCTTGTCCGGCTTCCCGGACCCGAGCCAGGGCACCGCGTCCTCGGACCACACCTCGATCCGCGTCGGGACCTTGTACGACGAGATCTCCTCGCGGGCCCGGGCTTGGAGGTCGCCAGGGTCGATCACGTTGTCCTTCGCTGCGACCAGCACCGCGGTGACCTCCTCGCCCCGCTCCGCGTGGGGCATCCCGAGCACGAACGCGTAGAGCACCTCGGGGAACGTCTCGAGGAAGAGCTCGACCTCGCGCGGCGCGACGTTGGCGCCCTGCGACTTGACCATCTCGGTGAAGCGCCCCACGAAGAAGGGTCGGCCCTCGTGCATGAACACGCGGTCACCCGTGTGCAGCCAGCCGTTCGCGTCGAAGACCTCTTCGCGCTCCTTCTTGTAGTAGCCGTGCATGACGCCGGGCCCGCGGACCCAGAGCTCACCCTCTTCCATGTCGCGGGAGTTGTGTCCCGGTGTCGGGATCGAAGCAGCCGGTCTCGACGATCGAGAAGTTCCCGAGTGTCTCGCTCATGCCCCGGTGCCCGGGGATCCCCGGGATCGGGGTGTCGCTGAGCGCGACGTCGCTCGGGCCGACGGTCAGTCCGGGGATGGCGGGAAGCGAGCGCCCGGAGAAGGTCGGGTGGTCCCGCATCGACTGCATGAGGGTGGGCCAGCCCAACACCGCGTTGGCCTGCTCCGACTCGATCAGATCGAGCGCGACGCCGGGCTCGAACCGCTCGGTGCACAGCACCGTGGCGCCGGTCTGGATCGCGCTCCCCAGGATCAAGGTGCCCCCGATCCAGAAGAACGGGAAGGCGCAGAAGAGCTTGCTGCTCGACGCGTCGAGCTCCGGGCGCGCGCCCAGGAACGCGGTGGCGCGCAGCACCACCCCCTGGGTGTGGATCACGCCTTTCGGGTCGGCGCTCGACCCGGACGTGTAGGTGACCTGGGCGAGGTCGGCGGGCACGATCTCCGCCTCCATCGCCGCGAGCAGCTCGTCGCCGAGGGTCGCGTCGGCGGGGGGTTCGGCCTCCAGCTCGACGGGCGTGGCCCACGCGCGGTCGCTGTCCGGGGTGATCCAGACGGAACGGAGGAACGGCGTGTCGGGGAGGTACAACCGCCGCCCGGATGCCTCGACCAGACCGGGCACGCTCGCCTCGAGCATCTCCTGCATGTCGCGCCCGAGCACCGTGCGAGCGGTGATCAGGGTGTCGATGTCGCCGATGCGCAGGACCTTGCGGATCTCGGCCGGCCGGTACGTGGTCGCCAGCGGCATGAGCAACGCACCGATGCGGCTGGCGGCCAGCCACGTGACCACCCACTCCTGCCCGTACGTGAAGTAGACGCCGAGCCGCGTGCCCTTGCCCATCCCCGCCGCGACCATGCGCTTGGCCAGGCGGCGGGAGCGCGCCTCGGCCTCGCGGTACGTCATCCGTCGCTCGGGGGTGACGATGAAGTCGTGGTCCCCCACGCGTCGACCGCTCGGTGGAGGGCGGCGGGAATGGTCGCACGGGATTCGATCGCGGGCTCGTCCATCGGCGCGCACGGTACCTCGTCGCCCCGCGCGTCGCAGATGACGTGGACATCGACATCCCGGTCGACGCAGACTCTCGTCCATGCGCATCGGCATCTTCTTCCCCAGCACGGAGCACGTGGCGATCGACGGCATGGTCGACCGATTCGCCGATGCCGCCGACGAGGGCTTCGCGTCCGCGTGGGTCCCGCAGAGCTCCAGCTACGACGCGCTGACCCTGCTCGCGCTCATCGGCCGCGAGGTGCCCGACATCGAGCTCGGCACCGCGGTGGTGCCGACCTACCCGCGGCACCCGATGATGCTGGCGGCCCAGGCCCTCACGACCAACGCCGCTGCGGGAGGCCGCCTCCGGCTCGGGATCGGGCTCTCCCACAAGATGGCGGTCGAGGGATCGTGGGGACTGTCGTACGAGCAGCCGGCTCGCCACATGGAGGAGTACCTCGAGGTGCTGCTCCCCCTCATGCGCGACGGCGCGGTCGACTTCACCGGCGCCGCCGTCACCGGCCGCGGGCGCATCGCCGTCCCCGACCCGGTGGCCTGCCCCGTCTACCTCGCCGCACTCCAGCCCCGGATGCTCCGGCTGGCCGGCGGCGTGGCCGACGGCACCATCACCTGGTGCACGGGCCCGGTCACGCTCGAGGCGCAGATCGTTCCGATCGTCACGGAGGCGGCGAGCCGCGCCGGCCGGCCCGCGCCGCGTGTGGTCGTCGCACTCCCAGTGTGCGTCACCGACGACGAGGCATCGGGGCGGGCGAAGGCGGGCGAGCAGCTCCGCGGCTACGAGAACATACCGGTGTACCGCGCCGTCCTCGACCGCGAGGGTGCCGAGGGCCCGGCCGACATCTCGATCGTCGGCGACGAGCGCTCGGTGACGGAGCAGCTCCGGCAGCTCGAGGCGATCGGCGCCACCGACTTCATGGCGATCCCGTGCGGCACCCCCGACGACCGGGCCCGCACGCGCGCGCACCTGACGTCACTCGGGTGACCGCGCCCCTCGCAAGTTCATCGCCGTGCACCCCGAGCGAACTCGGCGGCCACCTCGAACAAGCGGGGGGCGTGGTCCGTCATCGGGTTCTCCTCGTCCCGCGCGCCGGCTCGCAACGCGCGGGCGTAGACGCCTTCGAGGATCGCGCCGAGCTTGAACAGCGCGAGCACCTCGTAGTACGCAATCGCCGAGAGGTCGCGGCCGGTGGCGCGCGCGTAGCGATCCGCCATCTCCTGGCGGGTGGGTGATCCGACCGGTTCGGCGCCGCTCCCGAGCGGACCGACCTCCCCCGGCTCCACCCACCGCGCCAGCAGGTGGCCGACGTCGAGCAGCGGGTCACCGATGGTGCCGGTGTCCCAGTCGATGATGGCCGCCAGACTCACCGGCGGGTCATCGGCCACCATCACGTTGAACGGGCTGTAGTCGCCGTGCATGATGCCCGCGGGGCTCATCTCCGGACGGTTGGCTTCGAGCCAGTCACACAGGTACGCCTCTTGCGGGAGCTCACGGACCCGGTACCCGTCGAGCTGTCCCCGCCACCGCGCGACCTGGCGCTCGAGGAAGCCGTCGGGTTTCCCGAGTCCTTCGAGCCCACCGGCCCGCCAGTCGACCCTCGACAGCTCGACCAGGCCGTCGACGTACGCGACGCCGAGGTCGTGGACCGCGGCCGGGTCCGACGCCACCCACCCGGGGATCCCGGCGCCGGGAGTGAAGCCGTCGACGACGTCCATCATCATGAAGGTGGCGCCGAGCACCGCAGGGTCGTCACAGAACAACCGCGGGGTCGGATGGGGCACGGGTGTGCCGTCCAGCGCGCGGAGGATGCGCCACTCCCGTTCCGTGTCGGCCGCGGACGGGTGGTTCTTGACCGCGGGCGGCCGGCGGAGCACCCACCGGTGCTCGCCGCGACGCACGAGGAACAGCGCGTTGGCGATGCCGGTCCCGACCCCCATCCGCTGCGCGACGAGCGGTGTGCCACGTCCGGGGAGCCGGTCGCCGATCCACTCGTCGAGCGTGACCGTGTCGAGTGTGACCCCGTCACCCGTTTGCTCCACGCGGGCACCGTATCCGCCGCGCCCTCGTCCGACCCTCAGGAGGTGGCCGGACGCGGTCCGGGCCCGCGGTCGGCGAGTCGCAGCCCCGCGAGCTGCTCGAGCAGGTTGGCGAGGATCTCTCCCTGTGTGCCCCAGACGAGCTCACCGTTCGGCAGGGCGAACGAGCTCAGGCCGCGGCCGACGTCACCGGCGCGCACCGGCATCGCCCCCCGAGCACTGGGCCCTGGTTCGTGCTCGGGTGCCGGCCGGTCCCGCGAATAGGACCCGGGCGCCATGCACGACGACAGGAGGAGCGTGTCGACCGCGGCCACCTCGCGGGTCGGGCGCGAGCTCGAACGGGCCTTCGATCACGCCGACGAACACCTCGATCACGAAACCGGTCACGATCGGGCCGTGGGTGTCGAGCACCCCGACCACCTCGACCTGCGCGGCGGGGATCCCGAGCTCCTCCTCGGCCTCCCGCCGCGCCGCTGTCCGGTGCCGACTCACCCCGATCGACGTCGACGCGCCCACCGGGGAACACCCAGTCGCCCCGGTGGTACCGCATGGTGGAAGGCCGCTGGGTCAGGAGCACCGCGGCCTCGCCGCCGGTGTCGACCACCGGCACGAGCGTGGCAGCGGGTCGCGGCTCCGCGATTTCGTGGATCCGGTTCGCGGCGCGGCGGTCGGAAGCGCGCGCACGACGCCCGTACCTGGTCGAGCGTGAAGCGACGGCCCGCGTCATCGAGGGCGAGCCAGGGTGGATCCGCCGGGCTCAGTCCCACGGACCGGGCTGCTTGATCGGTTGGATCCGCGCCGTCGTGCGCTCGAGCCACGCGTCGTAGTCAGCGGCCTTCTTGCGGAACGAGCCCCCGACGGCCGGGTTCGGCAAGATGAGGAAGCGCTCTTCCTCGAGCCCGCGGACCGTGTACTCCGCAATCTCCTCGGGCGTCTGGACGAGACCGATCCCGGGCATGTCCGCGAACGTGTCCGGTCGCGTCGCGACCGCGGTTGGACAGAGGCACGAGACCTTGATGCCGCGGTCCGAGTAGTTGAGCATCAACCACTCGGCGAACCCGAGCCCCGCGTGCTTGGTGACCGTGTACGCGGCCGCGGAGTTCGACGTGATCAACGCCGCCGCCGACAGCGTCTGCAGGAAATAGCCGCCACCCCGTTCGAGCATCCGCGGCACCAGTTGCGTCGCCGAACGCACGTGGGCCATGACGTTCACCTGCCACGACCGTTCCCACGTCTCCTCGGTCGTCTGGAGGTTGCCGCCTTCGGGCCCGCCGAAGATGGCGGGGTTGTTGCAGAGAAGGTCGATCGGCCCGACGTCGTCCTCCACCCAGTCGAGGAATGCCGAGTACACCTCGGCGTCGCCCACGTCGCACACCCGGTGCGGCTGGCCGAGCTCCTCGCCGACCTGTCTGGTGCTCCCCTCGTCGAGGTCGGACACGACGACCGCGCGCGTGCCCTCGCGCACGAACCTCCGCGCGAGACCTTCGCCGATCCCGTGCCCGCTACCCATGACCACGACGATCTTGTCCCGCAGCTGCATGGTCGCATGCTCGCACGCCGTCACCGTGCGCGCCGCTCAGTGCGACGACGGCGTCTCCCCCTCCAGCCACCGGTTGAAGACCGGCGCACGCTTTTCGAAGAACGCCGCTGACCCGTCGTGCGCGTCGTCGTGGAAGTCGCTGATCGCCGTCTTCGAGGCGATGTCGTCGCCGGCCTGCTCGAAGGTCAGGTGAGCGGCGTTGTAGACGGCTCGCTTGAGGAGCCGCATCGCGACCTGCGGTCCGGTCGCGAGCTCGGTCGCGAGCTCGAGCGCCCGGTCGAGGAGGAGGTCGTCGTCGACCACCTCGTTGACCAGGCCCAGGGCCGCGGCCTCCTCGCCGTCGACGATGCGCTTGCGCATCAGGAAGTCGAGCGCCCGCTTCACGCCGAGGTGCTCGACCAGGAGCCAGTGACCTCCCTCGTCCGGCTGCCAGCCCATGCGCAACGTGGCGCTGCCGAGCCGCGCCGACCGAGCCGCGACCGCGAAGTCGCACGCCAGCACGATCGAGAGCCCGAGCTGGATCGCCGCTCCGTTCACCGCCGCGACGGTGAGCTTGTCGAGCCGCCGGATCGTGCGCACCGGATCCTGGGCGTAGGTGACCAGCCGGCCGTAGAGGTTGACCGGCGCGCCCGAGACCGTTCCCAGGTCGGGGGTCAGCGTCGGCGGTTCCGCTTCGGTCGTGCGGTTGTTGACCCCCGCGACGAAGCCCCGGCCGGTGGCGGTCAGGACCACCACCCGCACCGCGTCGTCGAGCTGGGCCATCATCAGCACTTCGCACAGGTCGCGGCGCGTGCCGAAGCTCATCGCGTTCAGGCGTTCGAAGCGCGTGAACGTGACGACGGCGATCCCCGGACCGTGCACCTCGACCGTGAACCCCTGGTAGTCGCCGTCGATCATCCGCGTCTCCTGGCGATCCGTGGTGTCCGACCGGACACCGCCCGAGAGGAGCATGGCATGCTGAGCGGCGTGGCGACCGGGACGATGATCACCGACGAGATGCTGGCCCTGGTCGACCAACCGATGCACCGCGCGACGTCCTACCCGATCGGCGCCAACGACATCCGCCGGTGGGCGATGGCGATCTCCTACCCGGAGGTTCCACCCCGCATCTTCTGGGACGACGAGTACGCCGCCACGACGACGTGGGGCGGCATCATCGCGCCCCAGGAGTTCAACCCGTTCGTGTGGGCCACCGAGGACCCCCCGCTCTCCGCGCCCCGGGTCTCGGGCGGACCGGGCCGCTGGGGCCACTTCGAGTCGGTCTTCGGCGTCGACCCGCCCGCGTACCGCGCCGTGCTCCAGTCACGCGTCACCGCCCACTACTCCCCCGTCCGCATGCGTCCCGGCGACGTGATCCAGTCCGTGGATCGCATCAGCGAGTACTTCGAGCGTGAGGGCAAGATGGGCCTCCAGCTCTACACCACGATCTCGGTCGACTACGTCAACGCGCGCGACGAGTGGATCAAGCGACTCGACACGGTCTTCTTGAGGTACCGATGACCGTCGACGTCGACGCGCTCGCACCCGGGCAACGCATCCCGACCTGGCATCGGGACGGAACCCTCGACGCGTGGAACCGCTTCGCCGCCGTGAGCGGCGACTTCTCGGGTCATCACATGGACGACGAGGTCGGGCGCCACGAAGGGCTTCTCCGGCTGCGTTCATCATGGCGCCGTTCTCCCACGCGTACCTCCACGGGATGTTGCGCCAGTGGCTCCCCGAGGACGGCCGCATCGTCACCGTCGACATGCGGCTGAAGAACCCGCTCCTGCGCGGCCGCACCCTCGAGGCGGGCGGTGAGATCACCGCGGTCCGCCGCGACGCCGACGAGGTGATCGTCGATCTGGAGATCTGGCAGGTCGACGACGAAGGCACGCCGCTCGGCGCCGGCACCGCGACGGTGGCGTTCCCCGTGCCGTCGTCGGGACCCGTCAGCCCGCCGGGCGCTCCCGCAGCAGCGACTCCTGGGTGAAGTACACGCCGAGCCGCCCGGCCCGGTCGTGGACCGTACCGGTGAACACGCCGCGCGACGAGGCGAGCGTCACCGGGCGCAGCTCCACGAACAGCCAGTCGGTCACGTCGACCGGGCGCTGCAGCCAGACCGCGTGGTCCAGGCTCGGGCCCCCCAGGCCACGCGACTCGGGAAGCTCGCCGAACGCCCACCCGACGTCCGACAGATAGGTCAGGACACAGGCGCGCGTCACCGGGTCGTCCGGGATCTCGCCGCGCGGGCGGACCCAGAACCGCGGCTCCTGCCACGGCGGGTCCGACTCCGCGACACGGGTGCGCACGTCGAGGAGCACGTTGTGGCCCACCGGCTCGCCCGGCGGGATCGTCTCGGGATCGCCCGCGTCGGGGTCGAACACGGGGACCGCGTGGTCGATCCCGTCGTCGCCGGTGTGGAACGACGCCAGCGCGCTGAAGATGACCTTCCCGTCCTGGATGGCGTTCACGTGGCGGGCCGAGAACGATCGCCCGTCCCGATCGCGGTCGACGGCCAGGATGGTGGGCCGGTCCACCCGCCCCGCGCGCAGGAAGTAGCCGTGGATCGAATGGGGAACGCGGTCGTCGCCGACCGTCGCCGCCGCGGCGGCGAGTGCCTGTCCCGCGACCTGGCCGCCGAACAGCCGGGGCGTCAGTGCGTGTTCGAAATTCTTGGCGCGGAACAGGTTCGCGTCGAGGGCTTCGAGCGTCAGCAGGTCGACGAGCGACGTCGCCTGTGACGATGGGTCCACGCCACGACGTTATCGGCCCGCCGTGTACCGTTCGGCCGCCACGTCGGAGTGCGCCGAACCTGGGAGGCGACGTCATGACCATCCCGCTGCGCCACGGCGTGTTCCTCGCGCCGTTCCATTCGCTCCACGAGAATCCCACCCTGGCGATGGAACGCGACCTCCAGCTCTGCCAGCTGCTCGACGAGCTCGGGTTCCACGAGGCCTGGATCGGCGAGCACCACTCCGGCGGGCTCGAGACCATCGACGCGCCCGAGGTGTTCATCGCCGCCGCCGCCGAGCGCACGAAGCACATCCGCTTCGGCACCGGCGTCGTGTCCTTGCCCTACCACCATCCGTTGCACGTCGCGAACCGCATCATCCAGCTCGACCACATGACCCGCGGGCGCGTGATGTTCGGCGCCGGTCCCGGGCTCCTCGCGTCGGACGCGCTGATGATGGGGATCGAGCCCGAGGACACCCGCCGCCGCATGGAGGAGGGCATCGACGTGATCCTGCGGCTGTTCCGCGGGGAGTTCGTCACCGAGCAGACCGACTGGTACACCATGCGCGACGCGGCACACGCACCTCCGGCCCTACACCGACCCGCACCCCGAGGTCTGCGTCGCGAGCGCGGTCACACCTTCGGGCGGCCGCGCCGCCGGGAAGTACGACCTCGGCATGCTGTGCGTCGCCGCCGGCGAGCAGGCCGGGTTCGACGCGCTGGCCGACCAACTGGCAGGTGGCGTGCGACGTCGCCGCCGAGCACGGTCGCGCGATGGACCGCAGTCGCCTGCGCTGCGTCGTGAACATGCACCTGGCCGAGACACGCGAGCAGGCGATCGACGACATCCGCTTCGGCTGCGAGGAGTTCGTGCGCTACTTCAACAACAACCAGCCGCGGTTCCACGTGCCCGAGGGCGCCGACTACGTCGAGTGGGTGCTCGACCACCAGATCGCTGTCGTCGGCACGCCCGCCGACGCCATCGCGCGCATCGAGCGGCTCTACGAACAGCAGGGCGAGTTCGGCGCGGTCCTCCTGCAGGTCACGAACTGGGCCGACTGGCGCGCCCTGCGCCACTCGTACGAGCTCTACGCCGAGCACGTGATCCCGCGCTTCTCGGGGGCGAACACGAACCGCGCGGCGCTCCTACGACTGGGTGACCACCAACCAGGACGAGTTGGTCGCGAAGCGAGTCAACGCCGCGGCCCAGATGTTCGCGACCCACGCGGCCGAACGCGAGGCCGCCGCCGACGTGCCGGCGGCTCCCGCGGCCGACGACATGACGTCGAAGTCGCTCAGCTGACCCGGCTCACGTGTGCCCGGCGACCCGGTGGGGCGCGTAGGGCGCCTCCAGCGCCGTGCACTCCTCGGCGGTGAGCTCCACGTCCAGTGCGGCCACCGCGTCGGCGAGGTGCTCGAGCTTGGTGGCCCCGACGATCGGCGCGTCGACCGCCGGTCGGGACAGCAACCAGGCCAGCGCGATCTGGGCGGGCGAGACGCCCTGGGCCCCCGCCATGGCGACGACGCGCTCGACGATCTGACGGTCTTCGGGCTGGTAGAGGCGCTGGCCGAACTCGTCGTGCTCGCTGCGCGTCGTCGTCGAGTCCCAGGGGCGGGTCAGCCGGCCGCGGCGAGCGGACTCCACGGGATCACGCCGATCCCCTGGCGCTCGCACAAGGGCAGCATCTCCCGCTCCTCCTCGCGGTAGATGAGGTTGTAGTGGTTCTGCATCGTGGCGAAACGGGTCCGGCCGTGACGCTCGGCGGTGGCCAGGGCCTCCGCGAGCTGCCACGCCCACATCGAGGAGGCGCCGATGTAGCGGACCTTGCCCACCTTGAACCAGATCGTGCAGGGCCTCGATCGTGTTCGCCGAGGAGGCGGCCCAGGATCTCCTCGCTGGTCCCGTCGGAGTAGCCGTTCGCGGTGTCGAAGAAGTTGATCCCGGCGTCGAGGGCGGCGCGGATGAACGGCCGGCTGGCGTGCTCGTCGAGTGACCACGGATGACTGCCGCTCGGGCACGGCGTAGCTCATGCACCCGAGACAGATCCGTGACACCTCGAGACCGGTGGAACTCAGCTTGCGGTACTGCATCGATGTCGCTCCTCGAACGATGCGGGTCGATCAGCCTGACGGCGGTTGGTCGTAGAACGCCCGGTACGAGTCGAACGCGTCCGGGAGCTCGGCCTCGACAGGAGGCCGGTCGGGCCACCGCACGCGCGTGGAGCCGACCGGCGGATCGTGGATCTCGGTCACGTACCACATCGGGGTCTGTCGCCACCGGAAGTACCACCGCTTGTCGCGCCGCTCGTACCGGTCGCGGTAGCGCAGCATCGCCACCACGAAGCGACCGTCGATCTCGTGTTCCGCCTTGCAGTACACGTGCCCCATGGCCCGGTCGTCCGACTCGAAGTCGATCGCCTGTTGGAACACCTGGTGCACGGTGAACCCCCAGCCTCGGCACAACTGCTCGTAATGAGCCCGGAGCGCGCCACGTCCACGTTCTGCGTCCGGCCCCGCCTTCACGTCTTCGACGAAGAGCTCGACGAGCGCGTCGAGCTCGCGCTCGTCGAGGTGGATGGGATACCGCGCCGTGATCTCGCGGATCGCCTGGATCGACTCCAACCGTTCCACTCGGGTTTCGAGGTCGCTCATCCCACGATCATGCCCGAACGAAGTGGCAGACGGTGACCGAGCAGAGCCGATCGTCGGCCCCGCGTGCACGAAGCTCCACCCGCACGTGGAGTTCGCGGTCGGTGAGCCGCAGCACCTCGGCGCTCGTGACCAGCGGGGTACCGACACCACGGCCGACGATGGATGTCCCCTGGTACGCGATCCAGAAGCGATCGGTCCCGAGAGCACGTTCCGCCGCCATCATCGCCGCCGACTCCGGCACCACCTGAAACGGGCCTTGGTGCAGGCCGTGACTTCCGACGCCTGCGGTCAGCTCGGGGATCTCGAGGTTGCCGTCCGCCGCGAGGCGGGCGCCGAAGGGTTCGTGGAGCGGAGGCAGGTCGGCGGCGTCGGCGACGCCCGGCCGACTGTCGACGTACGAGAACCCGGGGTTCGGACCGGCGACCGCCCAGTGCGTACTGCCGAGACCGATCACGCGGTTCGGATCCTCGGCATCGGTCAACCGGCTCTCGGTGAAGAGCTGCGAACGGCCCTCGCGGCAGCACGCGACCGTCGAGGTGCACGCGCGCGACGTCCGCGGCCGGCTCGAACAGGTGCAGGTCGATGCGCGTCGGTGACACCACCGCGAGCGGATCGACGTTGATGCCGGCGGTGTCGAGCAGCGCGATGCCGAGCGGGGCCGCGCGCACTCCGACCGGACCGCGCAGGTCACGCCGGATCGTGATCCATCCCTCGGCTCGGTGACGGCCGTGCGCCACCGAGTACGTCCCCAGGTAGCGGTACGAGACGAGGCGCTCCACGCCGAACTGCCACGCCCGTTGCGCTTCGGTGAGTTCGCCCGGGTCCGGGTCGTTCACCGGAACGCCGGGATCACTTCGCGGCCGAAGAGCTCGAGGGCCCCCCGGGGATCGGGCCCGCCGAACGTGGGCACGAAGTGCTCGCAGCCGGTCAGGGCGACGCAGCGGCGGATCCCTGCGATCACGTCGTCCGGCGTGCCGGCGACGAACACGTCGTCGCCCAGCTCGGCGAGCGTCGAGCGTCCTCCCGAACGGCGGAGCTGCCGTGACGCAGCCTCGTCGCGCTCTCCGGGGGCCCCTGCCCGCCGGTACGATCGGAGCGTCGCGAGCACGGGCGGCAGCCAGTCCCGCTCCACGTCCTCTCGCGACGCGCCGATCCCCACGAGGCGCATCAGGCAGATCTCGCCCGCGCGCCCGTGGTCGGCCGATGCGGTGCGGAACTCGGAAACCCGGGGCTCCAGCGCGGGGAGGCGGTCGCCGAACCCGACGATCCAACCGTCGGCGAGGCGGGTGGCTCGCCGGATCCCCGGGCCCACGTTGGCACCGACCCACACCCGTGGTCGAGGCTGCTGGAGCGGCTTCGGGAGCACTTCCACGTCGTCGAAGTCGAAGTGCTCCCCGTGGAACGTGACAGCTTCCTCCGTCCACGCCCGCTGCACGACCTCGAGCGCTTCGGTCATCCGCGTGCCGCGCCGCTCGTACGGGAGCCCCAGCGCGTCCCATTCGTAGCGCCGGTAGCCGAGTCCCGCACCGAGGAACGCGCGGCCGCCCGACACCTGGTCGAGCGTCGCGACCTCTTCGGCGACGTCGAGCGGGTGGTCGAGCGGCAGCAGGAAGACGCTGGTCCCGAGGTGCAACGTGCTCGTGCGGGCCGCGACGGCCGACAGGAACACCCAGGGCGACATGCCGTACCCCGCGGTGAAGCGGTGGTGTCCGACGGTCCCGAACTCGAATCCCAACTCCTCCGCGCGTGTGCACCACGAGTAGGCGCCACCCATCGGGTCGCTGTCGTCGGCGCCGGCGCCGACAGAGCCGAAACCGACAGGGATGCCCACGCCGAATCTCATGGAGCGGAGGGTAGCCACCGGCGGTGTCCCGATGAGGCGGCGCGCGTCCACGCGTATCATCCCCCCGTGCCGAGCGACTTCGTCCGCTCTCCACCGGCGCCCTTGCCGGCCCGGGAACTGCTCGTCGACACGGGCGAGACGTGGGTGTCCGGCCTCGTCGCGCTCCCCCGCGACGGCGACGCGCCGCGCGCGCTGGTCGTCGCCGTTCACGGGGCCGGGATGCACGCCGGGTACTTCCACGCGACCACCGCGCCCGGTCTCTCGCTCCTCGAGCTCGGCAGCCGGCTCGGCTACGCCGTGTGGGCGCCCGACCGACCCGGCATCGGCGCGAGCGCCGATCTCGGCGCCGACCGGATCACCCTCGCCGCCCAGGCGTCGATCCTGCTCGACGCGATCGACGCGTTCAGCGCCACCCACGCACTCGGAGGTGGCGTCGTGCTGGTCGGC
Organism: uncultured Actinomycetes bacterium; assembly: GCA_963750045.1. Lineage (GTDB taxonomy): Bacteria > Actinomycetota > Acidimicrobiia > IMCC26256 > DASPTH01 > DASUAS01. Next base: position 631,885 of record CAVVPD010000004.1, read on the forward strand.
CACTCGTACGGGCTCAAGGTCGCGTGGGCCATGGCGGCCGCCGGTCGTCTCGCGAGCATCATCGGGGTCGACGGTGCCGGCAGCGGGATCCGGTACGCGTTCGGGTGGTCCGCCGACGGCACGCGCGACGAGCCGCGTTCCGTGGCGGGCGACCGGGGCCCGCCGTGGGGTCCGGCGCGCTTGTATCCACCCGGCACGTTCACCCGCGCCGCGCTGCCGCTGCACGAGATGCCACCGGAGCAGGTCGCCGAGGGCCCCCGGTGGCCCGACGACTTTCGAGCGATGGGCGCACGGATCCGGGTGCCGCTCCGCTTGACGTTCGCCGAGCACGAGCGGCTGTGGCTCACGGACGGCGAGCACGTCGAGGAGTTGCGCGCCGTCCTCCACAACGCATCGAGCCTCACCGTGGAACGCCTGCCGGGGGCGGGCCACAACACGAGCCTGGGCTGGGCGGCACGCGCCTACCACCTGAAGGTTCTCGCGTTCGCCGAGACCTGTCTGCTCCTTCGCGCGTCGACCGACGACGCGCCCTCGTGAGACCGATACCAGCCGTCAGAGTCCGAGTCGCTCGACCAGGGCGGGTCCGTCGACGATCTCCCCCGAGTAGCGGAGCGGGTCGTCGCAGGTACAGAGGTGGGCGATCGCGCGAGCGGGCACGGTCGCGGGGATGGCGTGCGTGTCCCGCACACCCGTGCGCTCGAAGGTGGCCGCCATCGTCTCGGTGAGCACGAATCCCGGTTCGAGGGCGACCACCGCGATCCGGTCGGCCACGCCTTCCTGGGCGATCACGTTGGTCATCCGGTTCAGCGCGGCCTTGCTCGCGCCGTAGGCGGGTCCGTTCTCGGGCAGCCCGGTCAGGTTCGAGCGGTCCGGATCGACGGGCTGGAGCAACGACGCACCGGAGGTCAGGTTCACGATCACACCGCCCCCGCGCTCGCGCATCGAGTTCCAGAACCCTTGGATCAACATCAGTGGCGCCGTCACGTTGATCGCGAAGTGCTTCTCCCACTGGTCGCGCGTGATCGCGGGCACATGGGTGAAGAGCGTCTTCCCCACGGTGTATGCCGCGTTGTTCACGAGGATGTCGACGCCGCCGAAGCGCTCGAGTGCGGTCGCGACGATGTGATCGACGTCGTCTGGCACCGACAGGTCGGCACGCACCGCGGCCGGCTCCGCACCCAGCGCCCGGAGCTCCTCGACCGTCTCGCGCAACGTGCCCGGTGTCCCCGGCCGCGGTTCCTCGGTGCGCGCCACCAGCACGAGCTCGACGCCGTGGCCGGCGAGGAGGAGGCACGTCTGCTTGCCGATTCCCCGGCTCGCACCGGTCACCACGGCGACCCTGGGCATCGCTCGCCGTCAGGCGGGGATTCGCAGGAACTCGGCGAGGTTGTCACGCATGATGCGCTTCTGGTCCGCGTCGGCGAACGACGACAGCTGTGCGTCCACGTACCCCGCGGGGTACGCGAGGCCCTCCCCGTGGGGGAAGTCGGAACCGAACACGATCGGCTCGATCCCCACCTCCGCGACCACGCGCTGGACGTTCTCCTCGGGGTAGGGCGCCACGATGAATTGGTCGCGGAAGATCTGCGACGGCCGGCGATCGAGCTTCCCGAACGCCGACTTGCGTCCCATCATGAACGAATGGTCCATCTTGCGGATCGTGTACGGCACCCAGACCGTGCCCATCTCCGAGAGGCACACCTTGATGTTCGGGAACCGGCCGAAGAAGTCCTGCAGGATCAACGCCGCGGTGAGCTCCATTGCGGGCCGGTCGCCCCAGTACATCACCCACTGGAAGTTGCTGAACTGCCCGAAGGTGCGGTCGGGGTCCTCCGACCAGTCGGCGCCGTACTTCTGGTAGTCGGTGGCGCCGAGGTGGACGCAGAGCCGGAGCCCGGCTTCGTTCACGCGACTCCAGATCGGGTCGAAGATCGGGTCGGCGGGTGAACGCCCTCCGAACGGATCGTCGCGACCGCCGTGCGCGTGCCCCGACTTGATCTGCAGCATGGGTGCGCCGGTCTCGATGATGATCTCGAGCTCCGCCAGCGCGCGGTCCACGTCGGCCAGCGCCAGGTAGGGAGGGAGGAACATGCGGTTCTCGGCGGCGTAGCCGATCTCCTCGTGGATCCACCGGTTGAACGCCCGGACATTGGCGTACATCGCGTCGACGTCGTCGGCGAACTCGAACTCGATGTCGTGCGCGGACGCCGGGTACATCAGTGCGGCTTCGATCCCCTGCTCGTCCATGAGCGCGAGCCGCAGCTCGCGGTTCCCGAACGCCTCGCTCTGGTGGCGGAACGACTCGATGACCTCCCGCTTCTCGGCGTCGCTCAGCCCCTTGAGCGGGTTGAGACGGCTGAGCAAGCGGCCCGGCAGGTGGAAGCCCTCGTCGTCGACCGCGGTGTCGAGGCCGTGTTCCTGCTGCATCTCGGCGATTCCCTCGGAGAAGCCCTCGGTGGTGAATTTCGACGGCTTCCCGGCGAAGAGCTGGAGCTCGCGCCCGCTCTCGGTCTTCACGAACGTGATCGCGAGGTCGCGTTTCGACGGGTCGATGAAGTCTTGGTAGAGGTTCGGCGGTTCCGTGAAGTGGTTGTCCGCGTCGAGGATCTTGTACGGCAGATCGGTGGCCATGCTTCCCCCGTTCGGCAGTCGTGCGATCGCCCGGAAAGTCTACGTTGGCGCGTCGAGACCTGATCGGGGCCCGTCCAGGTGACTACGTTGCTGCGCGTGAGCGCGCACCACGTCAAGGCGATGTTCCACTCGACGGCCATGGTCCGCGACTACGACCACACGGTGTCTCGCCTGGCCGAGCTGTTCGGTCTCCGCGTCCTCGAGTGCAGCGCGGCCGACGATCCGGCCATCGGCCGGCGGGGCGGGATGACCTGGATCGGCGACGGGTCGATCGAGCTCGGCGAGCCCATCGTCGAGGGCGCCCCACCCGATCGCTTCGTGCGCCGGACCGGTGGCGGCATGCAGGGCGTCGCGGTGTGGGTCGACGACTTCGCCGCCACGACCGAGCACCTCGCCGCTCGAGGGGTGCCGATGCCGGTGACCGTCGGCAACTTCGGGTTCACGTCGCCGCGCGCCACACTCGGGCTCCAGTTCGAGTGGTCGGACTTCACCGTGCCCGAGGATCCGCGCGCCGGCGCGCCCGAGCCCGACTTCGTCGTGCCACCGCTCGTCGAGGTCACCCACCAGGCGTTCGTCGGCGCGGTCGTCGACGACCCGGTCGCCGGAGCCCGCCGGTTGGCCGACACGTTCGACGTCGCGCTCACCTTCGTCGCCGAGGAGGCCCCGCCGGAGCTCCCCCACGCGGGCCTCTCACTCGGTGACTGCACGCTCGCGCTGTACCCCTTCGTACCCGAAGCGCACGCGGCGCGCTCGGGGACGCGACCGAGAGCGCCCGGGCGTGTCCGTCCTCGGCCTGCGCGTCGCCGATCTCGACCGGGCCCGGGCGGCACTGCGGGGCGCCGGGGTCGAAATCCTGCGGGACCGCGGCGGCGCCCTGGTGCTGGACCCCGCGGGAACCGGCGACGTCGAGATCGTCCTGGTCGCCGAACTGCTCCCCGGAGACCCCCGCCGCGCGCCCGGCGCGACCAACTGGGTGTCTCCGGGACGGCGCCACCGACAACGGTGACCCAGCCGGGTGTCCAAGGGGCGCCCTGCGAAGCGCTGATCCGGAGCGTACGCTCGGCGCAGTCGGTCGATCGACCGACCCATCGTGCCTTTGGGGGGAAGCAATGCGCGTTCGATCCCTGTTCATCTTCGTCGCCGTCGCCTGCCTCGCGGCAGTGACCGTGGTCCCGGGTGCCTCGGCGACACCTCGGGCGTCGAGCTCGAACACGATTCTCATCGGGACCATCTCGACGGAGACGAACTCGTCGCTCCCCGGCTCGGGCGCGACCTACGGCCGCGACACCCTGAACGCGTGGGCCAAGATGGTCAACGCCGACGGCGGGATCAATGGCGCCAAGGTCAAGGTCGAGGTGATCGACGACAAGAACGACCCCGCCACCGCGTCCTCGGGCGTGAAGAAGTTGATCGACGACGGCGCCGTCGCCATCGTCGGGTACTCGGCGATCGCCACGTATCCGGTGTGGGCCCCGATCGCCGCCGAAGCGGGCCTCCCCGTCATCGGCGGTGGCTGTTACAACATCAGCGGGAACGGCGACGAGAACTACTTCTGTGTCACCACCACCGCAGTCGGCGACGGCCTCAAGGCTCAGGTGAAGTACGCCGCCGACCAGGGCGGCAAGAGCTTCGGCATCACCTACGCCTCCGACATCCCGGCGGCCGCCGGGGCAGCGCCGCTGATGAAGGCGTTCGCCACCGACGCCGGTCTCAAGTGGACCGAGGCGGTGGGCACCACCAACAGCCAGCCCGACTACACCGCAGCATGCGTCACCTTCAAGCAGGCGAACACCACCGACGTCGGGATCGAGGGCGCGCCGCTCCTGCCCAACCTGGCGCGTGACTGCGCCCGCCAGGACTTCAACCCCACCTGGACGTCCGGAGACGGCCAGATCTCGCAGAACGCCTGGTTGAAGGACCCGAACATCAAGAAGGCGATCGCGGCGGTCTATTCCTTCCCCTACATGCTCACCAAGGGGACGACGCCCGAGCAGACCAAGTCGCTGCAGGCCTTCCACGCAGCGATGAACAAGTACGCACCCAAGGTCCTCAAGAGTGACAACAAGCAGCCGGCGACCACGGCCTGGACCTCGGCCCTCGCCTTCGGCCAGGCGGCGTCGACGATCCCGGCCGGCACCGCGGCGACCCCGGCGCTCATCAAGCAGGGCATGTACACGTTCAAGGACGAGACGCTCGGCGGGCTCGCCCCCAACCCGATCACCTTCACCGAAGGCCAGCCGCACCCGCACAACAGCTGCTGGTTCGGCATGGTGCTGAAGAACCACAAGCTCAAGGCACCCCAGGGCATGAAGACGACCTGCACGCCGTAAGGATCTGACCGGTCACCCTGGTCCACCGCAGTGAAGGGGTGCGTCGCCTTCGGGTGGCGCACCCCTTCTCGCGTCTCGGTGCTCAGGTCGCGGGCGGATCGCTCACGTGGGGGAACAGCTCCTTGAACGCGCCGAGGCGGATGCGGTCGCTGACTTCGGGGGCGACACCGTCGAACAGCTCGTGGAGCGTCTTCTGCGTGTGACCGAACGTGCCCTCCAGGTGCGGGTAGTCGCTGCCCCACATCACGTTGCGGTAGCCCATGGCCCACAGCGCCGCCGGCGCGGTCTCGTCGTGCTGGAACGAGGTGTACACCTGGCGGTAGAGGATCTCCTTGGGCAGGATCGAGAGCACGGGGCGCACGAACATGCTGTGCTGTCGGTACCCCTCGTTCATGCGGTCGCCGATGAACGGCACCCAGCTCGCGCCACCCTCCGAGATCAGCACCTTCAGGTGCGGGTGTCGATCGAGCGCGCCGCCGGTGACCAGCTTCATCGCCACGAACTGCCCGCCGAAGGTGGTGTTCACGTAGTTGAGCACGGCCCCGCCGGGCCCGCGGAAGGGGGTGTTGCCCTTGCCGTCGTTGTCGGAGCCGATGTGGAAACCCAGCACCATGCCGGCCTCCTCGGCCGCCGACCAGAGCGGTTCCCAGTCGTCGCGGTTGTAGTCGGGCATCCCTTCGGGGACGCCGGTCGGCATGCTCACGACCTTCAGCCCGATCGCCGCGGCATGCTGGAGCTCGGCGATGGCGAGGTCGAGGTCGAGGAGCGGGATCGAGGCGGTCGGCACCAGCCGGTTGTTCGAACGCGAGACGATCTCCGCCGCCTTCCACTCGTTCTGGGCGCGGTTGGCCGCGGCCAGCAGCCGCTGGTCCTTGATCATCGACTCCCAGAGCCCGAGGGAGTCGTAGACGATCTCCGCCCAGACCCCTTCCGAGTCGAGGTCACGGAGGCGCGACGCGATGTCGTTCGCGCCCCGTTCGCTGACCAGTTCGCCGATCGTCTTGCCCCCGACCTTCTTGGTCTCGAGCTTCGGCATCTCGCGGCGGAACTCCTGGCCGTCGACGTGCACGATCTCGTACCCGTCGAACTTCTCGCTCCGCGGCATGCGCGCCGCCAGCTCCTTCGGCAGGATCTCCGCCCAGACGGCCTGCTCGCCCAGGGAGTGCGAGTCCCCGGAGTTGGCCCACAGCTTCGACACCGGCATCCGGGCACCTCCTGGCTCCATGTACGGTCGCTCGACTGTACGCCGCGCCGCGCAAAGCTGAGACACCTGGCACAATTGGACACCATGCACCCGTTGCCACCGCGCTCGACGTCGCTCGATCGGGGAAACGCCAACGGGCACGCCACCCGCGAGCGGTTGATGATCCTGGCCGAGAGCATGTTCGCCGAGCGCGGCATCGAGGCGGTCTCGTTGCGCGCCATCGGCCAGGCCGCCGGCCAACGGAACAACAACGTCGTCCAGTACCACTTCGGCGACCGCGCCACCCTCGTCGCGTCCATCTACGCGTTCCGCAGTGAGCGCCTCAACGCACGCCGGCTCGAACTGCTCGACCTGCACCGCGACGCGGGTGCACCCGACGACGCCCGAACCCTGCTGCGGATCCTCGTCCAACCACACGCGGAGTCGATCCCGGACCCCGAGGACCATTTTCTCGGCTTCCTCGCGCGTCTCGTGGTCGACGTGGGATCCATGAGCACCGCGAGCTCGGTGGGTGCCGCGCCCTTCATGGGCGCGCACTACGAGCTGCGCGCCGGCATCCAGGCCGCGACCGCGTCCATTCCCGACGCGGTCTTCGAACGTCGTTTCGAGTGGCTGTTCGACTTCGCGATCATCACCCTGGCGGCGCGCAAGCGGCTCCGACCCACCGACCATGCCGCGCTCGACGACGCACTCGACGAGATCGTGGAGATCATGGCCGCCGGTCTTGCGGCACCGGCGCCCTCGTCGCTCGGGACCCGTTAGCGCTCAGTCCTTCGCCGCGACCAGGGGCTGGACGAGTGGGCAGTCGATCACGCCGAGCAGCCCCCCGGCGGTGTAGCCGAGATCGACGTTGACGACCTGGCCGTTGACATGGCCGGCGGCGTCGCTGTTGAGGTACACGAGCGGGTAGGCCTGGTCCTCCGCGGTCGACGGGTCGTGCCGCATCGCGCTCTTGAACAACAGGTCACCGAACATCTGCCACGACGGCGTCTTGTCCATGAGCGGGGTCTGGGTCGGGCCCGGCGCGGTGGCGTTGATGCGGATGCCTCGATGGCTCAGCGGCACGGCCTGGAGCTGGACGTAGACGTCGATGGCCTGCTTGGAGAAGACGTAGTTGGCGGCCGCCTGCTCGGCGGCCACCGCGATGTCCGCGTCGAGGTGCTCCTCGCACCACGCGCGGGCTGCCGAGAAATCGGGCGTGGCCAGGAAGTCGACGATCTCGTCGACGCGCAGCTCCCAGCCCGAGCCGCCGACCGACGAGATGAACGCGATCGCCGACCCGGACGTCATGTGGTCCGCCGCCACGGCTTCGACGAGGTGGCGCGCCCCGACGAAGTTGACGAGCATCACGTCGACGGGCGTGAACGGCTCCCCCGAGACGCCGGCACACGAGAACAGCGCGTCGATCGGGCCGCCCACTTGTTCGAGCGCTTCGTCGATCGAACCTTCGTCGCGCAGATCGAGTCGGATCGCCCTCGCCACGGGGAACTCGACGTCGAGGATGTCCGCGACGATGACCTCACCGCCGAGCTCGCCCACCAACTTCGCGATCTCGCCGCCCATTCCGGACGCGCCGCCCACGACGAGCGCACGCTTGCCGTCGTACCGGAACTTCTCGACTCCCATGGTTTCGCTCCCCTTGTTCGTATGGTGGTTTCCGCATCTCGGTCCGCGACCGGCGTGCTCAGCGCACCGCGCCGTTCGCCGCGCAGGTCGGCGATCTCCGTCTCGCTGCAGCCGAGCTCGGCGAGAAGCTCGTCGGTGTGCTCGCCGAGCTCGGGAGCGAGACGGTGGGGAAGCTGGTCCGCGTCGCTCACGCGCACGAGCACGTGGAGCTCACGCACGTTGCCCTTCTCCGCGTGGGCGAGCTCGGCCACTCTTCCGGTCCGGCGCGGCGCCGGATCGTTCATGAACGCGTGGACGTTCCGGCCGACCGGCTCGACCGCGGCGACCCCTGCGGCGCGCAACTCGGCCACCACGTCACCCGTGCGGCGCGCCGCGAACGCACCGACCAGCCGGTCACCCTGCCGTTCGTCGTCGTCGGTACGATCCACCCCGAGGGTCTGCAGCAACGCGGCGCGCCGCTCTTCGTCGTAGGCCACGACGCACACCCACCCGTCGCTCGTCTCGTAGAGCCGCTCGAAGGGCCCGAAGCCCATCTGCAACGGATCGAGACGCCCGGCGCCGATCACTTCGCCCTCACCGGTGCGGACGGCATGCGCCATGTGTCCCATCGTGGCGTTCAGCTGCGGGTTCTCGATCGCCTGCCCGACACCCGTCCGGTCGCGGTGGAGCAACCCGAGCAGGATGGCGATGGCGCCGAGCAAGCCGTTTCCCGGATCCTCGTTCGCCGCGGGCGGCATCGGCGGGTTGAAGCGGCCCGCGATCTCGTAGGTGACTCCCACGTAGCCGGACAGCATGGGCGCGAAGCTCTGGCGCGACGCGAACGGTCCCGTCGAGCCCCACCCCGGCGCGTGCAGGTACACGATGTCGGGATTCACCGTGCGCACGGTCGCGTCGTCGAGGCCGAGGCGCTCGGCAGCTCCTGGTCGCAGGTTGTGGTGGATGACGTCCGAGCGACGGAGCAACGCCTCGGTGACCGCGGCGAGCGCAGGATCCTTCAGGTTCGCGGACATCGCGCGCTTGCCCGCCTGCGCCGAGAAGAAGGGCCTCTCGATCCCGCGGAGCGGGTCGCCGAGCAGCGGCTCCACCTTCACCACGTCGGCGCCGAGGTCGGCGAGGAGGCGCGAGCTGTAGGGTCCGGCGTAGTACGCGCCGAGGTCGAGGACGCGCAGGTCGGCGAGGAGCGGGCGGGTGTCGGGCACCGGAGCCGGGCTCGGCGCGGGGTCGGGCCATCCGGCGGACGTCGAGAGGACCGCGTCGGTGTCCGCCCCCGGACGCGGTGCCGGGGCGCGCACGGCACCCGGCGTCGCCGAGAACTTCGCGGCGGGCGCGACCTGCTCGACGGGTCCGAGCACGGGGTCGTCGACGGTGACCACCATGTCGTTGTGGCGCGCCTGGGGCGTGTCGTAGACCTCGGTCGGCCGGAGATGCTCGACCGCGCACACGTCGGCTTCCATGAAGCGCTGCACCCACTCGGCGCGGGGTCTCGTCTTGAAGATGTCGACCAGCTCGAACTGGACGATCGGAATCTGCTCGTCCGTGAGCGGGACGCCGATGTCCATGCCGTCCGCGCTCGGCGGGATCCGGTCGTCGATCCCGAGCACCCGCATCGCCCGCCCGAACGCGCCGACCGCGCCCGTGTGGATGCCCAGGTATTCACCGTCCGCGCACTCGAACGAGCGAGTCACCAGACGCATCGTCGCCGTCTGGGCGAACACCAGGGGCGCATCGGCCGAGGCGGCCCGCGATGCGTCGCTCTCGCCCCACAGCATCGAGTTGTAGGCGAGCGCACCGTCGAGGAGTGACGTGCACACGTGTCGCCCGAACCCGTCGTGGCGCGCTCGACGCAACGCCGCGAGCGCACCCAGGACGGCCAGCGATGCCGCGCCCAGGCTCGCGAAGGGGAACCCGATGAACACCGGACCCTCCCGGTGCGCGACCTGATCCGACATGCCGCCGAGCACCGCCTGGACCATCGGCTCGTAGCCGGGGATCACGTCGTCGCCTTCGTCCTCACCGAAGCCCGAGATCGACACGTAGACGAGCGCCGGGTTCCGGGCGTGCAGCGCCTCGTACCCGAGACCGAGTTGATCGGCCACGCCGGGCCGCCAGCTCTCGACGAACACCTCGGCCCGGTCGACGAGCGCGAGCAGCTGTTCCGCGCGCATCGGGGTCGCCGAGGTCGAGCGCGACGCTGCGCTTCCCCCGGTTCATCACCGATGCGGACGCGGGGAGGCAGCGACGGGTCGGATCGCCACCGGGCGGCTCCACCCAGACGACGTCGGCCCCGTAGTCCGCGAGCATTCCCGTCGCGCGCGGACCCGCGGTCCCGCTCGAGCAGTCGACGACCCGCAGTCCCTCGATCGGGCCGGCCATGTCAGCCCGACGCGCCGGTCCGGTCGAGGTGGAAGAACGCCACCGCGTTGTCCCGGACGATCTTGCGGGTCTCCTCGGCCGGGACTTCCGCGAACTGCTCCTCGATGACCGCACGTGAATTCGGCCAGTCGCACTGCACGTGAGGGAAGTCCGTCGACCACTGGATGCGGTCGACGCCGATGTCGTGGCGCACCTTCACCCCGAACCGGTCGACTTGGAAGCCCCAGTGGAAGTGATGGTCCATGTACCAGCTCGGCTCGTGGGCCCACTGGTCGGCGCCGCTCCAGTAGCGGTGTCGGCGCCAGTTCTCGTCGGCGTCTTCCTTGAACTCGGGGATCCAACCGATCTGCGTCTCCGCGAAGAACAGCTGCAGGTCGGGGAAGCGATCGAGCGTGCCGTACTCGATGAACTGGATCACCAGCCCGCCGCGGGTCACCGTCTTGGACAGCATGGTCGTCATGGGCGCGAAGTTGATGAGGGACACACCGCCCGCCGCTGCCTCGGCGCGGGCTTGGTCCTCGGCCGCCGCGCCGCCGCCGAAGGTCACGTGCGCGGTGAGGGGCACCTCGAGCTCGATCGCGCGCGCCCAGAAGCGGTCGTCGTCCTCCGGCTTCGGGACCGGTGTGCCGTTCGGCCACTGGTGCAGGACGACCCCGCGCACACCGGGCATCCCGGCGACGCGTTCGAGCTCGGCGATCGAGTCGTCGATGGTGGCGCAGGGCAGGATCGCCAGGCCGAGCAGCCGGTCGGGGTCTTCGACGGTGTACTCCTGGGAGAGCCAGTCGTTGTAGCCCCGGGCGACCGCGACGTACGCCTCCGGCGGGATGGCGGCGATGTCGAGGGTGCGCTGGCCCGACACGGCGGGGAAGAGGATCTCGGCGTCGACGCCGTCCTGGTCCATCTCCGCGAGGCGCTGCTTGGCGTCTCCCGCACCGATGAGGCCGTCGGCGTACGAGAGCCCCGAGGTCTTCAGGTTCTCCCAGCCCCTCCCGGCCGAGAAGTTGAGTCCGAGCGGGACCGGTTGGCTCTTCCCCGGCATCAGCCACGCGTCGCCACCGTCGGGGAGCTCGACGACCTTCGGCACGTAGCTGCGGAACTCCTCGTCCACGTAGGGTCGCCAGCGGTCGGGTGAGACCTCCAGGTGCGAGTCGGTGGACACGATCTCGTAGTCGCGCATGTCAGCTCCTTGTTGTCCGCCTACACCACACCGGCATCGTGCAGGTGGGTACGTTGCCGTTCGTCGTAGCCGAGCTCGCCGAGCACTTCGTCGGTGTGCTGGCCGAGCGCCGGCGCCGAACGCACGGAGAACTCCTCGCCGGGGACGACGATCGGGTTCCCCAGTGTGAGCATGTCCCCGAACACGGGATGGTGCTCGACGACCACCTGGCCGCGCGCCCGGAGGTGGGGATCGTCGCCGATCTCGTCGAAGCGCAGCGCGGGCCCCAGGGCGACGTCGTGTTCGACGGCGAGCTGCATCCACTCGGCCTGCGTCTTGGTGTGGAACACGCTCTGGATCTCGCGGCGGAGAAGGTCCTCGCCGCCCGCGAAGTCGACGACGAGATCCACACGGTGCTCCCCCAGGAGATCCTCCCGGCCGACCGCCCGGCACCAGTGGTCCCAGAACTTCGCCTCGATCGCGCAGAACAGCACGTACTTGCCGTCGGCGGTCTGGTAGTGCTGGTATTTCGCCGACGCGCCCGGGCTGGTCCCGGCCCAGTCGCGGTCGACCTTGTCGGGATTGAGCATGGCGATCGCACCCAGCCACTTCGCGCCGATGACCGCGTCGGCGCACGACACGTCGAGGTAGCAACCCTCGCCGCGCAGTCGGGCGCGGGCGAGCGCGCACGCGACCCCGAACGCCGCGTAGAGCGGACCGATCACCACCCCGCCGCTGCCCTCCACGGCGTCGCCGGTCGCCACGACGAACCCGTTGTCATCGAGCGCCATCGGCGGTGCGCCGCCGCCGAGGGCGTCCATCATCTGACCGTGCGTCGGCACCTCCGCGTACGGGCCCGACGCCCCGAAGCCCGTCGCCTGGCAATAGACGATCTCCGGGCGGATCGCCCGGACCGTCTCGTAGTCGAGGCCGAGCTTGCGGTTCGTGTCGCCGACGTTGCCGGTGATGAAGATGTCGGCCCGCTCCAGCAGGCGTTCCATCACCTCGCGGCCCTCCGGCGTCCGCGCATCGCAGGTGAGGCTCCGCTTGTTGCGGTTGAGCGCGAGGTGGAACGTCGACCAGTCGGGCGCGAACCTCGTCATGATGTTGCGGAGGTAGTCCCCGAGCTGGGGCGTCTCCACCTTCACCACGTCGGCGCCCTCGTCACCGAGGAGCTTGCCCAGGTGGTCGACCGTCATCAGCACGCCCGTCTCCACCACGGAGACGCCTTCGAGCAACCCGGTCACGCCCGCTCCCCCCGTCCCTCGGACTCCGGCCGGGGACCACCTGATCCTAAGTCAGCCGTCTCAGATCCGTCAACGGCCGTCCAACCGACGCCGGACGGTCCCCGAGGACGGTCCGGGCACCCCGGAGCGGGCCGGCCCCCGATGGTGGCATGATCCGGGTCGTCCACCGACCCATGGAGTCGACATGCAGGCAGCACGGCTCGAAGACGGCGCCCTCCACATCCGTGAGGTGGCGGTCCCGGAACCCGGCGAGGAAGAGGCGCTCATCCGCATCAGCGCCTCGGGCGTCTGCCACTCGGACCTCCACATCGCCCGCGGCGACTGGTACGGCGTCCCCGGCTCGGGCACCATCGGCCACGAGGCCATCGGGATCGTCGAGGCACTCGGGCCCGGCGCCGAACGGTTCGCCGCGGTGGGCGACCGCGTGATCCTCGGCCTCGGGGGTGCGGGCGGCGGCTACTGGTGCGGTGCCTGTCGCTACTGCCTGAGCGGCCAGCCCCGCCTCTGCTCCCAGAGCAAGCCCATCATCGGCACGTTCGCCGAGTACCTCTCGGTGTGGGCTCGCTCGCTGGTGAAGATCCCCGACAGCCTCGGCGACAACGAAGCGCCGCTGGCCTGTGGCGGGCTCACCGCGTACGGCGCGGTGAAGAAGCTGCTCCAACACCACGTCCTGCCCGGGCGCCCGATCGCGGTGATCGGTGCGGCCGGCGGCCTCGGGCACTACGCGGTGCAGATCGCCGGCGCCTTCGGCTACGAGGTCGTCGGGGTCGACATCGGCGCGGATCGGCTCGACTTCGTGAAGTCGCTGGGTGCGTCCATGGCCCTCGGCGCCGACGAAGCGGTCGACGTGGTCAGGGAGGAGCTCGGCGGCGTCGACGCCAGCCTCGTGTTCTCGGCGAAGATGGCCGGGTTCCGGCTCGGGTTCGACCTCCTCGGGCCGCATGGCCTCTTCGTGGCCGTCGGCCTCCCCGCGACGAGCGAGGGCAACATCGAGTTCAACCCGTTCGAGCTGTTCATGAAGGACGCGACGGTCATCTACTCGGCGGTCGGCAACGTGCAGGACATGCGCGAGCTCGTCGACCTCGCGGCCGCGGGCAAGGTGAAGAGCCACGTGTCCCGGACGGGCCCCCTGTCGGAGCTGGGCGACATCTTCGACGAACTCGAGGCGAGCCGCTATCTCGGACGGGCGGTGCTCACGGACCTCGCGGGGTAGCGCGTCACCGGCGAGTGAGCACCGCGGCCAGTCGCTCGTAACGCGGGTCGTCGTCGCCCGCGATGCGACCGACCCAGCGCAGCACCTCGGCGACGTCGAGCGCGGTGTCGCCCTCGAGCACGGCGTCGATGTCGACCCAGTCCCTCGGTCGATCGAACACGACCTTGCACACGACGAGGTGCTCGGGAGCGAGGATCGCGATCGACGAGTCGGCGAAGGCCACCGTCCGCCGCGCGGCTGCGGCCGCGTCGTGGAAGGCGTCGTACGCGAAGAAGAGGTCGATCGGGGTCTCGTCCCACATGACGCGGCCCTGACCGTCGCGCGCGACCGCAGCGGTTGCTTCGGGGTCGGCGGCGTCGACGCCGAGTCGGAGGAGCGGAGCTGCGACGTCGGGATAGCGCTCGGCCGGCACGAAGAGGTTGAGGTCGATGTCGATGGTGGCGCGGGGCTCCGCGTAGTACGCGAGCGCGAGCGCTCCCCCGAAGGCATGGGGTATCGCGCCGAGCGCCACGTCGAGCGCCATGATGCGCTCGGGGAGCGACCGGCCGGTCACGACGAGACGAGCCGCGGCGCGTGCAACATCCGGGACCGAGGGCGCGCCGGGATCGCGTCGGCGAGGAGCAGCACGTCCACGAGACGACGGGCGTGCTCCTCGACGCTGGTCGCGGGCGGCGGCCCGCCGGGTCCGGCCTCGGCGCCGAGGACCAGCCGCTCTCCGCACGCCTGGACCAGACGCTCCAGGGTCGCGACCGTCGGCTCACGACGGCCCCGCTCGTACGCGGAGACGACCGGCTGCGACGTGCCGGCCCGCCGGGCGAGGTCGGCCTGGCGGAGGCCGTGGCGACGCCGGATGGATCGAAGCAGCTCCCCGGGAGTCATGGGCCCAGCATATATCGCATCGTCTATATGCAACGCGCACGCCCGCCTCCGGTTCGAAGCAGCAACTGCGGGTGATCACGGCCTACGGATCGGGCGTCAGCTTCCGCGACCCCGACGGCATCGCGCTCGAGTTCTTCGCTCCGCCCGGCTGATCGGCCGACGTCAGGTCCGGGCCCGTGCGCGAGCGCCGGCCCGGACCGCTCGGTCGGTGGAACGGGACGACGTCACAGGCGGCCACTGAGGTCGAGCCCGGCCACCGAGCCGCCGTCCACCACGAACTCCATCCCGGTGCAGTACGACGCCTCGTCCGACGCGAGGAACAACACCATGCGCGCCACCTCGATGGGGCGTCCGGCGCGACGCAACGGCACGCGCGAGACCAGCTCGTCGACCGCGGTCGTCGCGGGGTTCGCGTCGGTGGTCCCCGGAGGTGGCGGCTCCGTCATCGCGTCGAGGCCGTGCACCCCGAGCATCGCGGTCGCGATGCCGCCCGGATGGATCGAGTTCACTCGCACGCCGAGCGGCCCGAGCTCGATCGCGACCGTCTTGGTCAGACCCCGCACGCCCCACTTCGACGCGACGTAGGCGCCGATCGTCGATTGCCCGATCATCCCGCCGGTCGACGACACGTTCACGATCGATCCGCGCCCGGCGTCCGCCATCGCGGCGCCGACGACCTGCATGCCGATGAACGTGCCGACCAGGTTGACCTCGAGGATGGACCGGAACAGCTCCAGGTCCGCGCTCAACACCGGCGTGGCACCGAGCATGCCCGCATTGTTGACCAGAACGTCGGGTACGCCGAACGCCGTGAGCGTCTCCGTGAGCGCGCCGACGCCAGGACCCCTCGTCCCGCACGTCGAGATGCACGCACCGCGCGGACTCCCCGATCGAAGCCGCGACCGCGGACGACTCCTCGTCCAACACGTCGGCGACCACCACGAGAGCACCTTCGGCGGCGAACAGCCGCGCCTCGGCTTCGCCCATGCCGCGCGCAGCCCCGGTGACGATCGCGACCTTGCCGTCCAGACGCCCCACTGCCGAGGGACTCTACGTCAGAGGCGTCGGCCCGTACCGCGGTCCCGTCAGCCCCGCGTTCGATAGTGGAGCTGGACGACACCATTGCCGAAGCGGTGCTCGTCCACCAGGTCCAGATCGACGCGGAGCCCGCCAGGAAGCGACCGCAGGCCGCCGCCGACCACGACGGGGTTGACGGTCAGGTGGAGCTCGTCGACGAGCCCGGCCGCGATCGCCTGCGCGGCGAGCTGCGGGCCGCCGACCGAGATGTCGCGCTCCAGCGACGCCTTCATCTCCCGGACCGCGGTCGGGTCGAACGCCCGCTCGATACGCGTCCGGGCGCTGGAGGCGGCCGGCAGCGTCGTGGAGTAGACGATCTTGTCCGCCGCCCGCCAGATCTCTGCGTAGTCCTGCGCGACCGGGGGCCCACCGGTGGTGTCCATGCGCTCCCACCCGACCATCACCTCGTACATCCGGCGCCCGTACAGGTACGTGCCGATCGGCCGTTCGAGGGCATTGAGATGGGCGTGCACCACGTCGTCGGGCACCGCCCAGTCGAAGTTCCCTGCTTCGTCGGCGACGTAGCCGTCGAGCGACGTGATCGCCGAGTAGATCAACCTGGCCATCCTGCGACCTCCGTTCCCGGCCGGCCGGCGCGTCCGGCGCGGTATTTCTTCTAGTAGTTGCTAGTGTGTGCGCGTGGCTCCGACGTGTCCGACCCCGACGAGCCCGGTCCATCCCCGACGTACCGCCTACCTGTTGATGGGCGGCGTGCTAGCCGTGATCCTGATCCTGGCTGCCATCAGCACCTTCGGGACCCCGTGATGGACCTTGACACGAGAGCGCAGATCCACGACCTCGTCGTCCGCTTCTACCGGGAGATCGCCTTCGACGACCTGCTCGCGCCCGTCTTCGAGGAGGTGGCCGAAGTCGACTGGGCCGTCCACATCCCACGGCTGATCAATTACTGGTGTCGCGTGTTGCTCGGCGAGCCGGGCTACGACGGCTACATACTCGCCGCGCATCAGCACGTGCATGACATCGAACCCTTCGAGCTCGCGCTCTTCGACCGTTGGTACTCGCGCTTCGTGGAGACCGTCGACGCGGCGTGGGTGGGACCGCTCGCCGACGCCGCGAAGGTGCACGCCGCCCGGATGGCGACGGTACTGGCCCGCCATCTGCTCGACGCGCACTGGGAACCCCCGGTCCCCGTCGATCTGTCAGCGTGTCAGGGCATTCGTTCCTGAGTCGCCGGTTCGACGTGGAGACGGAGCCGACAGTTCGCGCGCCGCGGATCGTGGGAGACGAGCTCGTCGACCACGAGGCGCCCCTGCGTGAGCTCGGCGATCCCTTCCGCGATGCCCAGGTGCAACGAGCACACGGTGTCAGGATCGGCCAGGGCCGTCGTCGCGAACGGACAGGCGCCGAGCACCAACTCGACACGCGTGCCGCGCGTCCGGGCGACGGGCGCGAAACCGTGACGGTCCATCGACTCCGCGATCAGCGCGACCGGGTCGTCGACCCCGACCGGCGGGACCTCCGGGTCGGAGAGCACCGACCTGCGTCCGACCTCCACGGCGGAGTCACCCGTGCGGATCATCTCGGCCAGCAGGAGGCTGAGCCGCTCGTACGGCCCCGTCACTCCCCAGCGACTGCCCGCTGACGGGTCGACGCGGTAGACGAGCCGAGGGCGCCCGCGTCCGCTCGCCGGAGCGCGGTCCTCCGCGACCAGCCCGGCGCGCACCAACTTCGCCAGATGCTGTCGGATCGCGTTGTGATTGAAACCGAACTCTTCGGTGAGCTCGGCGACGTCGACCGGTCGGCCCGCGTCCACGACGTAGCGGAAGATCTCGTACCGCGTGGGGTCGCCCAGGGCTCGTGCCTGCACCTGCAGCGTCGCCGCCGTCATGGACGCGGCGTCCCGGGCACGATCACGGAACGAGGGCGATGAGCCGCCGCGACTCGCCGATCTCGTCGACCCGCGAGCTCACCTCTACCAGCGTGGGGCCCAGGCCCACGTGGTCGAGGAGCTCCAGCAAGGCCTCGCGGTCGACTGCCTCGGGCCCGATGTCCGTGACCGTGACGCCGAAGCTGGCGATCGGCGGGCCGCCGGCGATCTCGTGCACCGTGGCCACGGCGCGCTCACCTGTCGAGAGCCGCTCCAGCCCGTGCTCCGCGAAGACCACCAACGACTCGCCGCTCACCGCGTAACGGGCCGACACGGCACGATCCCAGTCCAGGTGCTTCACCCACACGGTGTGATGGCCCTTGACCGCGACGCTCACCATGCCACGGACTCTAGTACCCACTAGAGATAATGCAATGGAGCCTCACCCGGGCTCGGGTGCGTCGCCCCCGACCACGTCGCGTTCTCGTTGCGTGTGGATGAGCCCGATCTCGCTGGTCGCGACGAACGCGACGACCCCCGCGATCAGGGTGGTGGGCAAGAGCCGGAAGCCGGCCATCTCGCTCACCACCAAGGTCGATCCCAGCGGTGTCTTGGTGACCCCGGTGTTCGCTGCGGCCATGAACGCGGCGACCATGACGGCCTCGTTCGTGTCCGGGACCATGCCGTGGAACGCGCGGGCAAGGCACGCGCCCATGAAAAAGAGCGGGATGATGAACCCACCGCGCCACTCGGACGCCAACGTCACGGACGTGCCTGCAAGCTTGGCGCACGCGGCGAGCACGAAGAACGCCACGGTGCCGTGCTGCCTCGTGATGATGTCACCGAGCTGGGCCTCCCCGAACGTGAGGGAGTACGTGGACGCCAGTCCGAGCGCTGCGAGCACCAGGCCCCCGACGACGGGCCGCGCCGGCGCGGGCAACCGGCGCGCTCCCCAGCGCAGCGCCGTGCTCAGGTAGGTGAACGCCACCGCGACCAGGGCGCCGCCCAGGCCGGCGACAACCGCCCATCCGAGGTCTCCGAGATGGATCATTCCCGGCGCCGGAAGGTGCCAGACCGGCGCCAGTCCGGCCCCGGTGGCGACCACAGAGACGGAGTACCCGGCCAGCGAACCCAGCACGGCCGGGAGCAACGCCTCGTAGTACTGCAATCCCCGACGGTGCAACATCTCGAGCGCGAACACGGCCGAACCCAGGGGCGCGCCGAACAGCACCGTGAATCCCGCCGCCATGCCCGCGATCGTGAGGACGCGCGACTCGCGGACGACCAGACCCGCACGTCTCGCTGTCCACGATGCGAGGGTGCCGGTCGTCTGCACCAGCGGCGCTTCGGGACCCATCCCACCCCCGGCTGCGATGCAGAGCCACGAAGTCGGTACGAGTGATCGGAGCATCCGCACACCGGTGGCGCTCCCGGACACGTGGATGTTGTCGACCATCAGCTCGACATCGCCGGACGTCCCGAACACCCGGACCACCACCGCGATCGCCACCCCCACGCCACCGAGGATCGCGAACCCGATCGCGCCGCTCCACTGCGTGGGCCACAGCACGTGCTGCGGGAGGTGCAGGACGAGGAGGTAGAGCGCACCCACGATGCCGCATCCGAAACCGGTCAGGAGCACCAGACCGACGATTCGCGGTTCCATTCCCACGAAGAGTCCGTCGAACACACGCAGGACCCGGGCCAAGAGTCGACGAAGCACATTTATATCGTACTACGATCTATCGCGCATGGCCGCCGGACAGCTCTCGGACGCGGACTACCGACGATTGCTCGCGTTCCGTACGGAGTTGCGGCAGTTCCTCCGGTGGAGCGAGGAACAGGCCGAGCGCGAAGGGCTCACTGCCGCGCAGCACCAGCTGCTTCTCGCGGTACGCGGTCACGCGGGGCCACAGGCGCCGACCGTCGGTGACGTGGCCGAAGCGTTGCTGCTCCGCCACCACAGCGCCACGGGTTTGGTCGATCGCACTGCGCTCGCCGGCTACCTCCGGCGCACGCGCGATCCCGACGACCATCGTGTCGTTCGTCTCGCGCTCACGCGCGGCAGGGACCAACAAGTTGGCAAGGTTGAGCCGCCGGCACCTCGAAGAGCTCGCGCGCCTCCGCCGCGGGCTCTTCTGACCGAACCCAGCACGCGGGTCACTCTCGCGACGGCTCACCGCCGCTCTCCGGCGGCGCTCCCGCCAGGTTGGGGCGCTGGTAGGCCGTCACCGACGAGTTTCCCATCACCAGGGAGGCCGCGACCGCTGCGAGGAGCGCCGGCACCACGAACCCGGGTCTGCCCGATGCCTCGGCCACGAACATGACCGCGGCCAGCGGTACCCGGTACCCGGCCCCGAGGAACGCGGCGACGCCGATCACGACGAACAGGGTGCTCTTCGGGTCGCCGATCGTCTCCGCGGTGATGCGCCCGAGCAGCGCGCCTGCGACCACCAACGGGATGAACAGGCCACCGACACCACCGCCGGCGACGGTGGCCGCCGTCCCGAGGCATCGGAGGATCAGGATCACGCCCAGCAACCAGAGTGCGCGCTCGGCGGCGAGCGACCAGGCGATGGTTTCGTACCCGACACCGATGCCGATCGGCTCGCCCGTGAGCGCCTGCGCGGTCGCGTAGATCCCCGCCATGGCCAGGCCGGCCCCCAGGATGCGGAACATGGGCGCGCTCGAGGTCGTCAGGGACTTCGCCCGGCGCAGCAGGAGGGCGAAGCCGCGGGCGCACACGCCCGCCGCGACACCGAGCGCCACCGCCCCGGCGAGATCGGCGAAGGAGAAGGGTGCGGTCCCACGCACGGACAGGAGCGGTGCGGTCCCGTTGACCGCGACGAACGCGAGATAGCCGCTGGCCGACGACACGAGGGCCGGCAGGAGCATGCGCCGCGCGAGATCCTCCTGATAGGGCACCTCCAGCGCGAACACGGCCCCGGTGGCGGGAGCCTTGAAGATGGCGGCGACGCCGGCGGCGGCGCCGGCCACGAGCAGCAACCGCGTCGACGAACCCTCGGTCGCCCACCGGAACCTCCGTTGGAGGAACGCGCCGATGGATGCACCGAGATAGAGCGACGGGCCCTCCAGACCCATCGTGCCACCGAAGCCGAGGGTCGCGATCGCCGCCAGCATGCGACCGGGCGCCTCCCTCAGCCGGAGCGGACGTTCGGGGTCGTGGAACGCCTGGAGGTACGCATCAGCGGTTGCCGGGCTCTCGTTCCCGGCGACGAAACGCAACGCGAGCCAAGCCAGCACGAGCCCGCAGAGCGGCATGAAGGCCAGCAACCACGGCGAGAGGTCGAGAAGGTGCGCGAAGATTCCGACCTCGACCGCGCGTTCGAACAGCGCGACGCCCAGGCCCGTGAGTGCGCCGGTGATCGCCGCGAGCAGCACCGCGTCGCGGGATCGACGGGCGAACCCCCGAAAGCGGTCCGTCGTCTCGTGGAACCTCATGCCGTCACCCTTCGAACCATCCGGAGTCGGCCGGCTCCCCGCGGCTTCGCCCAGTGAATGCAGCGCGCGCACCATGGTCGCCCGTTCTTCCGGCCGTATGCGCGACACGATGGCCGAGAGCTCGCCCCTGCGCTTCGCCGTCACCCGGTCCACGAGTCGTCGCCCCTTGCCCGTCAGCACGATCGTCACCTCGCGCCGGTTCGTCGGTGACGTGTCCCGGCTCACCAGGCCCTTCGCCACCAGTCGATCGCAGAGCCGCGTGACCGTCGACGGATGGGAACCGAGCGCCTCGGCGAGATCGCCCGGGCGCTGCGCACCACGGCTCGCGAGCACCACGAGCGCCCGGTACTGCGGAAGGGTCACGTCGTGGTCGACGCCGGCGAGCGACCGCGCCGAGACCGAGACCAGCACCCGCGACGCCCGCAGCACGGCGTCGACCACTTCCGGGGTCGCGTCCGCGCCGTTCCCTTGCATACTGCAACCATTGTAGTCGCGAACTATGCCGAGCGCCTGCCTCCGGCGCGAGTCTCCCGACTCCCACCGAGGTCGACGTCTTTCGTGCCGGACGTCACGCAGGCTTCAGGCCGTCGACCGAGGGGTCGATAGCGGCGCCAGAGATCGTGTGCTCGTCGTCGAGGAGATCATCGCATGCTGTTCCGGGGCCGCGGCGCCCACCAGAGCGGGTGGACCGGCCGCGGCGATCGGCGGCGCGCCCGCCGCCAGCCCGCCGGGTGGGCGAGCCGGTACCTGGTGACCGACGAGACGCACCGCCTCTCGTTTCGGGCCTCGTCGGACTACGCGCCGTGCGTGCTCCGCGACCTCTCGGTCGCCGGCGCCGGGTTGGAGCTCTCCGGTCGCGAAGCCGCGGTCGGCGACCGCGTCGTGCTCGACCTCCAGCTCGGGGAACGCCAACGGGCCAGCATCCAGATCACCGGCGAAGTCCGGCACGCGGGACCGGCCGGCGACGGCGTCGTCGTCGCCGGGGTGGAATTCGTGGAAGTCGGCGATCTGGAACGGGCCCTGCTCCTGCGGTTGGTACGCAACCTGCAATCGAGCGTCCGCGAGCTCGCCTGACCTCTGGCGCCGTTCTCGTCGGGGGACCTACAACGCTCACTTCGCCGCGTACACGCGGATCTCGACGGCCCCGACGTTGCCGCCGGTCGACGAGGTGATGTCGAAGCGAACGGTCTGCGCGGAGACGTTCACGTCGCTCGGTCGAGGATTGGCGACCGTTCCGGCCGGGAACGGACCGAGGGGCGCACCCCCATCGGGGCTCATGGTGTAGCGATTCGTGATCGCGCTCCCGTCGGCCATCGAGCGGGTCAGGAATTCCACCGCGACGATCTTCGTCGTCGATCCGAGGTCCAGGGTGATCGATCCTCGATCACCGTCGTCCCTGGTCGCCCACTCGGTGCTCGTCCGGCCGTCGACGGCATTCGTGGCGGCGAACGACTTCGAGAACTCGGAGCTCGCGTCGATCACCTTCGCGCCCAGCGCGACGTCCTTCCCACCGGGCACGGACTCGGACGGCTTCGCCACCCTCGGGAGCTCGAAGCGACCGACCTTGGACCGATACAGCGTTCCGTTCGCCGTCGTGCCCTGCACGACGTAGAAGTATCGGACGCCGCCCTTCACCCCGGGAAGGATCACGTCGTGTTGGGCGATCCCGGTGCCGTTCATCGCGAGACTGTTGTTGAACCGTCCGAACTTCCGATCGGGCCCCCACACGATCGCGCAGATCATCGGTTCCGTCGTGGTGACCCGGAAGATCCCCCGGCTGGGGTCCGACGGATCGCGTTCGAACACGATGTCGCTCGCCCGCACCTCGTCGAACGATCGCACGTCCGCGCGGCTCGCGCCGGCGACCAGCGCGCTCCCTCGCCGTCCGTCTGCGAACGTGATCGCGAGTGCGACTGTGAGCGCCGTCGCCGCGACGAGCCCGAGGAGGAACGACCGTCGGATCATGCCCCGAACGTTACGCGGGTGCGGCTTCCCGCCGGCACGCGGGCTGCGGGAGGAAGGGGGCGTGACGCTCGAGTTGTATGGTCGGTCTCCGGCGAACGAGGTCACGGGACGAGGAAACCACAGCGTCCGCATGGAATCAGCAGCGGTCCTCCTCGCCCTCGCGCTCACCGCGTTCGTTCTCGCCTCACGACGCGTGCGCCGTTCGACGGCGTGGCGGGCGACGGTGACCCCGCTCGCGTCCATCATCGGGAGCGGGTTCCTCGTGCTCGCTCCCCTGCTCGCAGCCACAGTGGGCGAGTGGGCTCCGCTCGCGATGCTCGGGATCGTCGGGTTGGCGTTCGCCATCGGCGCCACGATGCGGTTCAACATCGCGCACGCCGAGGCCCGCCTCGACGCGGGCGATGCGCCACGGATCCTGGTCGATCTCGAGCGGGTCTCACGACTGCTGCTCGGGCTCGCCTACATGATCTCGATCGCCTTCTACCTGCGCCTCTTGGCGTCGTTCGTGCTCGATGCGGTCGGGTTCGAATCCACTCTGGGCGGCCGGGTCTTGACGACGGTCGCGCTCGCGACGATCGCCACGATCGGGTGGTTCCGTGGCCTGCACGGGATCGAGGCGTTCGAGATCCCCGCGGTCGACGTCAAGTTGATCGTCATCGCCGGCTTGCTCGGCGCGCTCGCCGTCTACTCGGCCACCCATCACGCTGTCGCGCTCGAGGCCGTCAGCCGATTCCCGATCCGTACCGACGGGTTCACGCTCACCCGCAAGCTGGCCGGGATGTTGCTCGTCGTGCAGGGCTTCGAGACGTCCCGATACCTGGGCCGGTACTACGAGCCCGCGCTCCGCGTACGTACCATGCGCGCGGCACAGATCATCAGTGGCGGGATCTACGTCGCGTTCGCGCTCTTGATCGTGCCACTGTTCGGCCACCTTGGCACCGGCGCGCGCGAGACTGCGATCATCGACGCGGCGCGGTTCGTCGCGCCGATGCTCGTACCGATGCTCTTCATCGCCGCCATCGCCAGCCAGCTTTCGGCCGCCGCGGCTGACACGGCCGGCGGCAGCGAGATGATCACCGAACGCGCCCGGCACGAGCGCGGCAACCTCGGTTACGTCGTCGTCGCGACCGGGGCCTGTGCAGTCGTCTGGGCGACCGACGTCTTCGGCATCATCAGCCTCGCCTCACGCGCGTTCGCCGCGTACTACCTCTGTCAGGCGCTGATCGCCGCCCGGGTCGCGACCCTGGGCGACCGACCGAACCGGCGACTCGTCACCGTCGCGAACCTCGCGCTCGCCGTGGTCCTCCTCGCGGTGACGATCCTCGCGTTGCCGGGCGAATGACGCTGCGGGCCAGGGCGGCGAGTCGACGCCGGACTCAGCCGCGGAGGTCGTGACGCTCGAACGCACTGATCGCGGCCGTCAACGCGGCGGCCGCGATCCCGACGAGGACGAGCGCTCCGTCCCACCCGAGCCCATTCGTGAGCTGGTCGTTGCCGACGGCCCAGTAGAAGGGCGAGACGGCGCGCCAGCTGTCCAGCCACGAGACGACAGGCCCCAGCGAGCTCAGCAGGTACGCGGCCGACGCGATCGCCGCGGTGATGCCCAGTGCAGGGCCCCGTTCTCCGCGCGCGGCACCGATCGCGAGGGCGATGCAGCCGAAGCTGATCCCCAGCAGGAACACGCCAAACGTCGTCGTCGCGAGGTTCCACATGTCGAGACGCAGGTCGAAGGCGCGCCCCGCGAGCATGCACAGGTACGTCAGGGCACAGACCGCTCCCGCCTGCAGGATCATGACCGCGGTCTTCTCGACAAGGATCCGGCGCCGCGACAGCGGGAGGGAGACGACGAGGTCGAGCCGGCCCGACTCCTCTTCCCCGGCGACCGCGGCCGCGCCGTACCCGATGGTGAGGAGCAGCACGATGAGGGGCAGGAAGTTCGCGTAGAGGTTCGCGTTCGTCCAACCGTCGGGGCTGGTGATCGAGCCGCTGATCCCGAACAGGGCCGAGACGCCGGGGGATTCGGTCACGATCTTGTCCAGGCCCGCGGAGTCCTTGAAGGCCGGATACAGCGCGACGATCGCCAGCGTGTACAGCCCGAGGCCCACCGCGTAGGCCACGAGGCTCTTGCGGCGGGAACGCAGGTCGAGGTGGGCGACCTCAGCCCGCATCGGCGGCCTGCCCAGTTGGTGCCGCGGCGTCGAGTTCGGCACTGGCCGTGTAGTAGCGACGGAAGAGATCCTCGAGATCGGCGGGCCGCGCCGTCATCCGGCGGGTGTCGTGACGTGCCGCGTGCTTCACGACCGCATCGACGGATCCGACGACCGACAGCTGCAGTCGCGCCCCGTCCGCGCTCACTTCACGGACGCCCGGGAGGCGCCGGAAGGCATCGGGGTCGACCGGCGTGGCGAACTCGAAGGTGATCCGAACCGGCGCCTGCCGTTGGAGGTTGGCGATCGTGTCGGTCACGACGAGGCGCCCGCCGCGGATCAGCGCCACCGAGGTCGCCACGCGTTGCACCTCGTCCAGCGAATGTGAGGAGAGGAACACTGTACGACCCTCGGCCGACGCCTCCCGCAGGAGCGACTGGAACTGCTCCTGCATCAAGGGGTCGAGCCCGCTGGTCGGTTCGTCGAGGACCAGCAGCTCGGGATCGTGCATGAACGCGAGGAGGAGCCCGACCTTCTGGCGGTTGCCCTTCGACAGCTCGCGGACAGGACGATCCAGTTCGATGGCGAACCGCTCGACGAGCTCATCCGCCGTCGCGTGTCGTGGCGTTCCGCGCGCGCGCGTGAACGCCTCGACGTGATCGCGTCCCGTCAGCTTCGGGAAGAGCTGCAGGTCACCTGGGAGATAGCCGGTGCGGGCGTGCAGCGCGACGCTGTCGCGCCGACTGTCGAGGCCGAGCAAACGCACCGTCCCGCGGGTCGGGCGCTGGAAGTCGAGCATGGTACGGATAGTCGTGGACTTGCCGGCGCCATTAGGACCGAGAAAGCCGAAGATCGCGCCGGACTCGACGTCGAAGTCGAGATCCTCCACTCCCCGAGCCGCGCCGTAGCGCTTCGTCAGGGCCCGCACCTCGATGACCGCGTCCACGGGGAGCCAGCCTAACGATCGGCCCGGTGCACGCCCGCGGTGTCGGATCCGCGTACGACCGCGCGTACCTGGCGTGCGATCTCGAGGTCTTCGCGCGATCTGACCACCAGCGTGCGGACGGCCGCGTCGGGCGTGGAGATGTCGCGATCGTCGGGCCGTGTCCCGAAGTTGCGCGACCGATCAATGCTGACGCCGAGGAACGAGAGCCGGTGCGCCAGCTCGGCGCGCACGTCGCTCGAGTGCTCCCCGACCCCCCCGGTGAGGACGAGGGCGTCGAGGCCACCGATCGAAGGCACCATCGCGCCGATCCCGGCCGCGAGGCGATGCACATAGACGTCGAAGGCGAGCATCGCGGCGGCGTCGCCGTCACGTCTGCGCTGCTCGACGTCACGCATGTCGCCGGTCCCGCCCGCGAGCCCGACGAGACCGGAGCGCTCCTCGAGGCCTCGGTGCACTGCATCGGGACCCCCGTCGACTCGGGCGATCAACCACAGGACCAACCCGGGATCGATCGCGCCGGACCGGCTGGCCATCACGAGCCCGTCGAGCGGGGTGAACCCCATCGTCGTGTCCACCGACCGGCCACCGGTCGCCGCGCACAAGGAGGCCCCGCTCCCCAGATGACAGCTGACGACCCGCAGGCGCTCGCCGTCGGCGCCGATCAGAGACGCCGCCCGGCGGACGGCGTACGCGTGGGACAGCCCGTGGAAGCCGTACCGGCGGATGGGCCAGGCCTCCCGCCACTCCGCGGGGAGGGCGTACGTCGCCGCTTCGGTCGGCATCGTGGCGTGGAAGGCGGTGTCGAAGCACGCGACCTGGACCGCGCCGGGCAGCACCGCGCGAGCCGCGGCGATGCCGGTCAGCGCACGCACCTGGTGCAGCGGCGCGAGCGAACCGAGCGACTCGATGACGCGCTGGACCGCGTCGTTCACCACGACGGGTTCGACGAGGTCGCGGCCCCCGTGCACCACCCGGTGTCCGACCGCGTCCGCGGGACCGTGCGCGGCGACGAACTCCTGGAGTCGGTCGTGGGCGTCATCCCCCGTCCAGTTCTCGATCTCGGCCTCGCCCAGGAGGGCGGCATCGGGCTCGACGAGCGCGAGCTTCAGGCTGCTCGAACCCGCGTTCACCACGAGCACACGCATCAGCGCATCACGTCGATCGGCGGAGACGGTCGCACCGACCAGGTCCAGTCCCGGATCTCGGTCGGGTCCTCACCGTGCTCGGTGATGTAGTGACGGTGTTCGATCAGTGCGTCGCGGAGCGCGTCGACGACGTGCGCGTACCGGGCCGCGAGATGCGGCACACGTTCGAGGACGTCGAGCGCCAGGTGGAAGCGATCCAGGTCGTTGCGCACGGCCATGTCGAACGGCGTGGTGGTGGTGCCTTCCTCCTTGTAGCCGCGCACGTGCAGGTTCTCGTGGTTCGTGCGTCGGTACGTCAGGCGGTGGATGAGCCACGGGTAGCCGTGATAGGCGAAGATGATGGGCTTGTCGGTGGTGAACAGCGCGTCGAACTCACGGTCGTCGAGCCCGTGGGGATGCTCGCTGGGCGGCTCCAGGGCGAGGAGGTCCACCACGTTGACCACCCGGATGCGCAGCTCGGGCACGTGCGTACGGAGGTAGTCGACCGCGGCGAGCGTCTCGAGGGTGGGCACGTCGCCCGCGCAGGCCATGACGACGTCGGGCTCCCCGCCCTCGTCGTTCGACGCCCACGCCCAGAGTCCGATCCCCTTGGTGCAGTGGCGGACCGCTTCGTCCATGTCGAGCCACTGGAGCTCCGGTTGCTTCCCGGCCACGATGACGTTCACGTAGTCACGGCTGCGGAGGCAGTGGTCGGCGACGGACAGGAGGCAGTTCGCGTCGGGCGGGAGGTACACCCGCACGATGCCGCTCTTCTTGTTGACCACGTGGTCGATGAAGCCGGGATCCTGGTGACTGAAGCCGTTGTGGTCCTGACGCCAGACGTGTGAGGTCAGGAGGTAGTTGAGGGAAGGGATCGGGCGTCGCCACGGGATCTCTCGCGACACCTTCAACCACTTTGCGTGCTGGTTGAACATCGAGTCGACGATGTGGATGAAGGCCTCGTAGCACGAGAACAGTCCGTGGCGGCCGGTGAGGAGGTATCCCTCGAGCCAACCCTGGCACGTGTGCTCACTGAGGATCTCCATGACCCGGCCGTCGGGTGCCAGGTGCTCGTCGTAGGGGAACGTGCTGGCGAGCCAGGCGCGGTCGGTGACCTCGAAGAGCGCGTCGAGACGGTTCGATGCCGTCTCGTCGGGGCCGAAGACCCGGAAGTTCCGCCGGTCGGCGTTCCGGGTCATCACGTCCCGCAGCAACCGGCCCAGCGCCCTCGTGGCTTCGGCGCGCACGGCCCCCCGTTCCGGGACGTCGACCGCGTAGTCGCGGAAGTCCGGCAGCCGCAGGTCGTGCGCCAGCAACCCGCCGTTGGTGTGGGGGTTGGCACCCATCCGCCGCTCCCCCGCCGGCGCGAGCGCCGTGAACCCGGCCATGGGCGACCCGTCGTCGTCGAACAGCTCCTCGGGCCGATAGGAGCGCATCCAGGTCTCGAGCATCTCCAGGTGCTCGGGGTTCGTACGGACCTCCTTGATCGGAAGCTGGTGAGACCGCCAGAAGCCCTCGACCCTCTGGCCGTCGACCTCTTTGGGCCCCGTCCAACCCTTGGGAGACGCCAGGACGATCATCGGCCACCGCGGCCGGCCGCGCTGTTCGTGCCGGCGGGCCCCGTCCTGGATGCGCGCCATGTCGTCGAAGACGTCGTCGAGCGCCGCGGCCATCGCCTGGTGCATCGCGACCGGTTCGTCACCTTCGACGAAGCGCGGCGACCACCCGCAGCCCACGAGGAAGTCTCGCAGCTCATCCCGTTCGATGCGCGCCAGCACGGTTGGATTGGCGATCTTGTACCCGTTCAGGTGCAGGACCGGCAGCACGGCGCCGTCGGTGACGGGGTCCAGGAACTTGTTGCCGTGCCACGCTGTCGCGAGCGCACCGGTCTCGGCTTCGCCGTCACCGATGACGCATGCGGCCACGAGGTCCGGGTTGTCGAACACCGCCCCGAACGCGTGCGCGAGGGAGTAACCGAGCTCTCCGCCTTCGTTGATCGATCCCGGAGTCTCCGGGGCGGCATGGCTCGGGATGCCACCGGGGAAGCTGAACTGGCGGAACAGCCTGCGGAGGCCCTCTGCGTCGGGAGTGACATCCGCGTACCGCTCGCTGTAGGTCCCTTCGAGGTACGTGTTGGCGACCACTGCGGGTCCACCGTGGCCCGGGCCACAGATGAAGATCATGTTCGTGTCGCGTGCCCGAATCACCCGGTTGAGGTGGGCGTAGACGAAATTCAGTCCCGGCGTGGTCCCCCAGTGCCCGAGCAGCCGCGGCTTCACGTGCTCGGGCCGCAGCGGTTCGCGTAGCAAGGGGTTGGCCATGAGGTAGATCTGACCGACCGACAGATAGTTCGCGGCCCGCCAGTACGCGTCGATGTCGCGGAGCTCCTCGTCGCCGAGAGGCCGGGGATCGTCCACCGTGGGCTGGGTCATGTCGGGAGCATCCCCTTTCCTGTCGCTGCGGAGCTTCCGTTGGCTCGACGCCGGCTGAGGGCACGGTAGGCCGCGAGCTTGAGCCTGTCGTTGACGAAGAACCAAGCCAGGGCGTAGGCCCACACGAGCGCGGCCCTCTCCCATCCGATCGGCGTCACGAGGACGCCGTAGACCGCGACGAGGGTCGCGATCGCCTGCGTGCCGATCACCGCGACCAGCAACACACGAGCGGGCCGCGGCCGCGTCCAGAAGGGCCCCCGGGTACGGGTCAAGAAGATCGTGAGGTGGCCGGCGACGGAGAGCTTCAGGTACAGGAGGGTCTGGATGGTGCTGCGGTCGAGCGCGAACACCTTGTCCGCGAGCACGACGAGGCCGAAGGATGCGACGACGCCGATCACCCCGAGCGCGGTCGCGATGGTGAGCACGGTGGTCATGTCCCATGCTTCCGGGCGCTCCGAGCCTTCGGCGCGGTCGTAGGCGATGCTGAGGATCGCGCCGTCGTTGAGCAACGCGAGCAGCACGATCATCACCGGGGTCACGGGGAAGAAGTCGAAGACCAGGATCGAGAGCGTGATCAGCAGGAGGACGCGGATCGTCTCGGCGATGCGGTAGATCGCGTACGTCGTCATTCGCTGGAAGATCTCGCGGGCGCTGCGGATCGCGGTGACGATCACCGAGAGACCCGGCGCCAGCAGCACCACGTCGGCCGCGGCACGCGCAGCGTCGGTGGCGCCCGACACCGCGATTCCCGCGTCGGCCTGCTTGAGCGCCGGCGCGTCGTTGACACCGTCGCCCGTCATGCCGACGATGTGCCCGCGGCGTTGGAGCAGCTCGACGATACGGAACTTGTGCTCCGGGAACACCTGTGCGAATCCCTGGGCGGTCTCGACGAGGTCACCCAGACGGTCGTCGTCGTCGTCGGTGAGGACGTCGGCATCGAGGATCTCCGTACCGAGCCCGACCTCGGTCGCGATCTGACGCGCGATCGCGAGTTGGTCGCCCGTGACCATCCGCACGTCCACCCCGAGCCCTTTCGCCTCTGTGATGGTCGCTCGCGAATCGTCACGAGGAGGATCCTCGAGCGCGACCACGCCGAGGAAGTGCCACGAACCGCGGTCGTCGGTCCGGGCGACGCCGATCGACCGGGAACCGCGACGGGCGAACTCCTCCACTGCTCCCATGGCCTGCGAACGCAGGTCGGCCCCGTCCGGCTCGACCAGCGCCAGGATCACCTGTGGCGCGCCCTTGCTCGTCCGGAACGACCCGTTCGGGCCGTCCACGCCCGCCTCGGTGCGCTTGCTCACCGGATCGAACGGACGGAAGTCCGTCGTCCGGTAGTCGTCCGAGCGCGTCGGATCGGGTGCCGCGCTCAGGACCGCGAGATCGATCGGATCTCGGTCCTCCGCACGGGACGCCAGCGCGGCACACGACAACAGGTCGTCGCGGGACACACCGTCGACCATCCATTCGGAGACCAGCGTCAGACGATTCTGGGTGAGCGTTCCGGTCTTGTCGCAGCACAACACGTCCATGCCGCCGAGCTCCTCGACCGAGGGAAGGTGACTCACGATCGCCTGCTCGCGGGCCAGGGTCCGCGCGCCGACGGCCATGGTCACCGACAAGACGGCGGGGAGCGCGACCGGCACCGCGGCGACCGTGACGACGAGCGCGAACTCGAGCGTCGTGGCCGCCGGCGCGCCCCGTGCGAGGCTCACCGCCACGATCAATGAGACGAGCACGGCCGCGAGCAGGATCAGGAAGTTGCCGATCCGGAGTACGGCCCGCTGGAAGTGGCTCACCGTCGATGCCGTCGCGACGAGGCGGGCCGTCTGTCCGAAGTACGTCGCGGAGCCGGTCGCGGTGGCGACCGCGTCCGCCTCCCCACGGCTCAGGATCGAGCCCGCGAACAACGAGTCGCCGAGCGACCGGGTGACCGGCAACGATTCTCCCGTCAGCGCCGACTGGTCGACCTCTACCTCTGCATCGTCCACGAGACACGCGTCGGCGGGGACGACGTCACCGAGACGAACCCGAACCACGTCGCCGGGGACCAGGTCCGCCGCGGGCAGCGACACCCACTGGTTGTCACGCCGGACCCGGGCCGTCGAGGCCAACCGGTCCTTGAGCGCTTCGATCGCATTGCCGGCCTGGTGCTCCTCCCAGAAGCCGACGACGCCGTTCATCACGAGCAGCACGCCGATGATCGCGGCGTCCTCCCATCGGCCGACGACGACCGACAGGACGAACGCCGCCTCGATCATCCATGCGATCGGGCCCCAGAATCGCGCCAGGAATTCGGCCACGACGCTCCGGTGCCGTTCGCTGACCTCGTTGGGCCCCAGTCGATCCAGGCGGGACTCCGCCTCGTCCGTCGACAGACCGTCGTGCGAGGAGTCGAGCCGGGCGAGGGTCTCGTCCACGCCGAGCGAGGCGACCTCGTCGGTCGAGAGCGACCGGATGGCCGTCGGATCGGGTCCGGCGGCGCTCGTCCCGCGAGGTCGAGGTCGCGGGCTCACCCAGCTTCGGCCGGCACCATGACGACCGGCAGTTGCCCCTGGTGGAGCACCTTCAGGGCCGTCGAACCGAGACGGAGCCCGGTGATCCCACCCAGTCCCCTCGAACCCACGACGAGGAGACCCGCCTGCTCGGTGATGGCGGCCTCGATCAGCGCGTCGACCGGGTCTCCGTCCGTCACCGACACGCGAACCGCGAGCCCGGCGTCGCGCAGCGGTGCCGCCCACTGCTCCGTGTGCTCACGAGCGAGGTCGTGGCTGCTTCGGGGACCGGAGTGTGGTGCCCACGGCGCGCCCGGCTCCTCCGCGTGCACCGCGACGACCTCGGTCGCGACCCGCGGGGCAGTCCGCGCGGACCAGGCCACCGCCCCGAGACTGCCCTCCGAGCCGTCGACGCCCACGACGACCGGGGCGGGCCACGCCGACCTCGTCGCCGCCGGGATCGCGGCGAGCGGGCGGCGCGTGAAGTGCACCAGGTGATGGGTCACGCTGCCCAGGTGTAGCGCGTGGGTGTGGCCCGCCGTGCCCCGCGCGCCGACGACGACGAGGTCAGCTTCCTCCTCGTCGGCTGCGAGCAGCAGCTGCTCGCGCGGGTCGCCGTCGAGAGGCAGCGTGCGCACCGACACGCGGGCGGCGCGGGCGGAAGCGGCCCACTCGTCGACGCGATCGGCCGCTTCGCGCCGAAGGGTCTCGAATTCCTGGATCGACACCTCTGCGAACGTCGGCTGCCACGCCGAGGCGATCACCAGCTCGCCCCCGACGGCGCCCACGAACCCGATGGCCCAGCGCAGGGCCGCCTGCCCACCGACGGAGCCGTCGATACCCACCACGATCCGCATCAGCACCTCTTCCGACTCTCCGTCGCCGCATCGTCATGATGCTGCTGACCGAGCGAGTCGCATAGGGCCGTACGTCACACCGCTCGACGCGGGCGGCGAGCGCCTCGAGGCCGAAGCCGAGGCGATCCGTAGGGCGACGCGTTAACGTCGCAACCATGCGGAAGGGCCGGGAGCTCCCGCTTTGCGCGTGCTTCGCGCTGCTCGTGTTGACGCATGCGCCTCTCATGGGCGAGGGTACCTCGGGCGCAGCCACGACCACGGACTACACGTTCGTCGACGCCGGTCGCTCCACACCGTGCAGCGGTGCGACCACCCGCACCTTGCCGGTCACCGTCGCGACCCCGGGCACCTCGGCTCCTTCACCCGTCGTGCTCGTCGGTCCAGGCAGTGGAGCATCCCAACGAGCGGTCGCGAAGGCCGACGCTGCCGCCCTCGCCGCCCGCGGCTACGTGGGCGTGGCGCTCGACTTCCCGTGCACGAACGCGCCGGGATACTCGACCACGGACCCGGACGTCGCGCTCGACATCTACCACCAGCCGGCCGACGTCAGCTTCGTGCTCACCAACCTGCTCGCCCTGAGCGCAGCGCCGGGCAACGCACTCTCGGGCCTGCTCGATCCGCGGCGGATCGGCTACGTGGGAACCTCGAGTGGCGCCGTCACCGCGCTCTTGTTCTTCAACTCCTGCTGTGGCGATCCGCGCATCGGGACGACCGAGATCATCAAGGGCTTTCCCGTCCCGACCACGCCCGGTCTCCCGCTCACCGGCACCTACGAGTGGGCGCGGCCGATCGCCACCTACTTCTGGAGCGGCTGTCTCGACGTCGTCACGCCCTCCGACCCGGCGTCGTCCGCGTTCACCGAGCTGTCGGCACCCAAGGTGTTCGTCACCGACCCGGTCGGCACCCACGACACTCCACCGACGTTCCCACCGGGCACGACCGACGCGTTCCTCGACCGGTACGTCGCCGGCGACGTCTCCCCTGCGACGGTCGCGCCGTTCAGCGCCGCCGCCGACGACGCGTACTTCGCGTACGATCTCGGCGCGGGCGTCCCGGCGAAAGCGGCGACCTCGGGTTGCCCGGTCACGGGCGAACCGCCCCCTCCCGGTGTCACGTCGGTGGTCCTGTCACCGCAGTTCACCGGCTGAAGCTGTTTCGCGGTGGAGGAGATCCCCGGTCGATGGCTCACCACGCTCCGGACGAAGCGAGCTCCGCGCATCATTCGCTGGCGGCCCACGAGGTCGTGCTGCTCCTCGGGACCCACGCCCACGACGGCCTGAGCCAGTCGGAGGCCGAGCGGCGCCTCGAGCAGTTCGGTCCGAACGAACTCCCGGCCGCGAAGGCTGGCGGGTGGCTCCTGCGGATCCTGGGGCAGTTCCATCATCCGCTGATCTATGTCCTCCTCGTCGCCGGTGTCGTCACCCTGGTGCTCGGGGACGGGGTGGAGTCCGGCGTCATCTTCGGCGTCGTCCTGATCAACGCGTTCATCGGGTACGTCCAGGAGTCCAAAGCCGAAGCATCCCTCGACGCGCTGCGCGCGATGGTGCACACGGAGGCGCGGGTTCGCCGCGACGGCACCCAGCGGAGGATCGCGTCGACCGACCTCGTTCCCGGTGACGTGGTGTTGATCGAGGCGGGCGACAAGGTCCCGACCGATCTGCGGCTGCTGGCGGTCACCGAGCTCCAGATCGACGAGTCGGCGTTGACCGGAGAGTCCGTACCCGTCGTCAAGGACGAGGTCGTGTTGCCGCACCCGACCGTCGTCGCCGACCGTCGCAACATGGCGTACTCGGGCACGCTGGTCACCACCGGCACCGGCACCGGCGTGGCCGTCGCAACGGGCGCGGAAACCGAACTGGGAGAGATCCACCGGTTGGTGGGAAGCGCCGAAGGGCTCGCGACCCCGTTGACCCGGAAGCTGGCTTGGTTCAGCAAGGTCCTGACGGTCGCGATCCTCGGCCTGGCGGGAGGCACCTTCGCGGTCGGGATCTTGCGCGGAGAGCGTGCGTCGGAGATGTTGACCGCGGCCGTCGCGCTCGCCGTCGGGGCCATCCCCGAGGGCCTCCCGGCGGCGGTCACGATCACCTTGGCGATCGGCGTGAACCGCATGGCGCGCCGGCGCGGGGTCATCCGGCGCATGCCGGCAGTGGAGACGCTCGGCAGCACCACGGTCGTGTGCTCGGACAAGACCGGGACGCTCACCCAGAACCAGATGACGGTTCGGGCCGTGTGGACGCGCGAGGAGCGGTTCGACGTGACCGGGTCCGGCTACCAACCGGACGGAGCCCTGCTCGACCGGGAGGGCGTCGCGGTGGATCCGGGTGCGAGCGAGGCACTGCGTTGGACCCTGCTCGCGGGCGTGGGATGCAACGACGCGCGCCTCACCCACGCCGACGACGACTGGCGAGTCCTCGGGGATCCCACCGAGGGTGCGCTGCTCGTCGCCGCGATCAAGGCGGGCATCGACGTTGCCCAGGTCTCCGCCCGGCTTCCCCGAGCGACCGCGATCCCGTTCAGTTCGGAACGCAGGTACATGGCCACCTTGCACACCGACCGCGACGGCCGCCGCGTCATCCTGGTCAAGGGAGCTGTCGAACGGGTCCTCGGGCTCTGCACCACCGAGATGACCGCGACCGGCGCGCTGCGACCACTCGACGGGCGCGCCGTCGCCGAAGCCGCCGAGAGCCTCGCACGCGACGGGCTGCGGGTCCTGGCCACCGCCATGGCCCGGGTCGACGAGTCGGTTGCGTTCGAGGTGGGCTCGCTGCCCGCCCGGCTCACATTCACGGGGTTGCAGGCGATGCTCGACCCACCGCGCCCGGCTGCGGTCGGTGCGGTCGCGGCGTGTCACGGCGCGGGAATCGACGTGAAGATGATCACGGGGGACCACGCGGAGACCGCCACGGCCGTTGCCCGGCAACTCGGGATCCTCACCGACACCCACGATGGCGACGTCCTGACCGGTGACGACCTCTCGACACTTTCCGGGGACGACTACATCGACGCCGTAGGGCGGGCCTCCGTGTTCGCGCGGGTTTCGCCCGAGCAGAAGCTTCGGCTCGTCGAAGGTCTCCAGGCCCGGGACCACGTGGTGGCCATGACCGGGGACGGCGTCAACGACGCCCCCGCGCTGCAACAAGCCGACATCGGCGTCGCCATGGGTCTCGGCGGCACCGAGGTGGCGAAGGACGCCGCGGACATGGTGCTCACCGACGACGACTTCGCGACCATCGAAGCCGCAATCGAAGAAGGCCGCGGCGTGTTCGACAACCTCACCAAGTTCATCGTGTGGACCCTGCCGACGAACATGGGCGAGGGCTTCGTCATCCTCGTCGCCATCCTTCTCGGTGCGACGTTGCCGATCCTGCCGGTCCAGATCCTGTGGATCAACATGACCACCGCGGTCGCGTTGGGCCTCATGCTGGCGTTCGAGCCGAAGGAGGACGGGATCATGACGCGTCCGCCGCGTGATCCCCGGACGCCTTTGCTCACCGGCGCGCTCGTGATGCGGATCCTGCTCGTCTCCGCGCTGCTCGTGGGCGGAGCTTGGTGGGTGTTCGAATGGGAGCGGGGAGGCGGCGCGACGTTGGCGGAGGCCCGCACCGCGTCACTCAACCTGTTCGTGACGGTCGAGGCCTTCTACCTGTTCAGCTGCCGGTCTCTCACACGTTCCGTGTGGCGGATCGGAGTGTTGTCGAATCGGTGGATCATCGTCGGGGTGTCGGCGCAGGTGGTCGGCCAGCTCGGGATCACCTACATCCCGGTGATGAACCGGGTGTTCCAGACCGCGCCGATCAGCGGCGAGGCATGGCTGCGCATCCTCGCGATCGCTGCGGCGACGATGATCGTGGTCGCCGTCGACAAGGGCCGACACCACGATGTCGTGACGAGACGGCGCTGAGACCGAAAAGCCTCTCCCCGAAACAACCACCGTGAGAGGATCGGCCGTCCGGTCCGAGCGACGCATCGAGGGGCTCTCGCGGTGGGTGACAACGACATCATCATCGGGCTCGCGACCATCGTCGTCTTCGGGGTCGGAGCCCAATGGATCGGTCGACGTTCCGGGATCCCGTCGCTCCTGTTGCTGATCCCGGCCGGCGTCCTCGCCGGACCCGTGTTCGGACTCGTCGACCCGGGCCAGCTCTTCGGCGACACCCTCTTTCCCGGAATCACGCTCCTCGTCGCCCTCCTGCTGTTCCAGGCCGCGTTGGGACTGCGCGTCCGCGACCTTCCACGTCTCGCGCGCGGCCCGGTCCTCCGCCTGGTCACCATCGGTGCCGCGATCACCTTCGCGGGCGCGTCCGCCGCGGCCGCGCTGCTGCTGGGCGTCCGGGGCGATCTCGCCCTCCTGGCCGGGGCGATCCTCGTGGTCTCCGGTCCGACGGTCGTAGGACCGCTCCTGACCGAGGTCCGCCCGCGCGATCCGTCGGAATCGGTGTTGCGCTGGGAGAGCATCACGCTCGATCCGATCGGCGCGACCCTCGGCGTGGTCGTGCTCAACCTGCTGCTCGCGTCCGGGGGCGGGGTGCACCCCGTTCTGCAGATGTTGGCGCGTCTCGGCACCGGTGTGGGTGTCGGCATCGCCGCCGCCGGCCTCCTGGTCCTCGTGATGTCGCGCTTTCTCGTGTCCGACGAGATGGAAGCTGCCGTCGCGCTCCTGTTCGCGGTCGCCGCGTTCGCGGTCGCCGAGCTCGCGCTCTCCGAGGCCGGACTCTTCGCCACGACGACGCTCGGCTTCATCGCGGCAAATCAGGACATCGTGCCCACGGCTCGGATCAAGGGATTCGGCGAGACCCTCGAGGTCCTGATCATCGGGTCCCTGTTCATCGTGCTCGGCGCCCTGATCGCGCTCGACGACCTCGCACACTACGCATGGCAGACCGCCGCCCTGGTGGCGTTCCTCGTGATCGTGCTGCGCCCGCTCTCGGTCGGGGTGGCGCTCCTCGGCACCAAGGTCGGCGCCCGGGATCGCGCCTTCATCAGCGGGGTCGATCCGCGGGGGATCGTCGCGGCGGCAACCGCGGCGCAGTTCTCGGGCACGCTCGACGATGCTCACGTCGCGCACGCGTTCCTGCTCCCGGTCGTGTTCGGTGTGATCATCGGGACCGGCGTCGTGTACGCGTCGTCCGCCGGCGCGTTGGCGCGGTTCCTGGGCGTGAAGCGCCCGCCCGCGCGGGTGTCGCGCTCGTGGGCGACGAACCCTGGCTGCTCGCGCTGGCCCGCCACCTCGACGGCCTCGGGGTACCGGTGCTCGTCGTCACCGCCCGCGCGCCGGGCGGGGACCAGGTGCCCGACGGGTTGCGCTCCGCGTCGATCCTCGACGACGAGGAGAGCCTCGCCGCCGCGCTCGACGCCGCGACGATCTCGCAGGTCGTCGTCGCCGCGCGACCCGGGCCGGCGGTGACGTTGCTCACCGCGAGCCTGGTCGAGGATCTCGGTCGCCGTCAGGTCCTCGCGCTCCCGGAGACGCGCCGACCCGGCGACCGACGCATCACACACGCCAGCGCGCACCCCTTCGCACCCGGGACCACCCGCGAACGCATCGCGGAGCTCACCGCCGCCGGCGCGACCGTCCAGCTCCTCGACCACCGCCCCGACCGTGAAACGATTCTCCTCGCCGCGGTCACGCCCGACGGCGATGTCGACCTGACCCCCGGCGCCAAGCCGATCCCGGAGGGATCGACCCACATCGTGCTCGTGGCCGATCGATCGTCCTCTCCGCCGGCACCCGACCCGGGTGCAGGCCCGGGAAGCGCGTAGCCTCGTAGCTCGTCCAGAACGGCTCTCAGGAGGCTCGATGCGTCGGTCGTGGCTGGTGGTGCTGGGGATCCTGCTGGCGTGCGCGGCAACCGCGTGCGGGTCGACCTCGTCCGCGTCGGACTCCGCCGGTCCGCGTGCCGTCGATGCATCCGCCCAACCGGCCGGGACCGACCCGTCGGCGAGCGCGCGGATGATCTGCGCGAAGGAGGGGCAGAAGGAGATCGCCGGCGTGCTCGCGCAGAAGGCCACTCGCGTCACCGGCCCGACCTGGTCGGACCACCTGTACCGCTGCGACTACGTGTACCCGCAGGGCACCGTGACCCTCTCGGTCAAGGAGCTCGACGACGAGGCCGGCACCACGACGTATTTCGACACGCTGGCCACCATCCTCGGGCGCCTCCCCGACGACGTCCCCCTGGGCCAGGGCGCCTTCCAGACGCCGAACGGGTCCGTGGTCGTCCGCAAGGACTTCGACGTGCTCTTCGTCGACGTCAACCAGCTCCCCAAGGGGTTCGGCGAGCCCGGGCTCACCGCGGCCGACGTCGCTTCGGCGATCGCCATCACCGTCTTGCACTGTTGGCAAGGCTGACGCGCCGCCGGATCGCCCGGCCGCTGCATGCCGACGACCAACCCCGGGTCTCCCACGATCTCGTCGCCCGTCGCGTTTCGGTGGACGAGGCCCACGACGATCACGTGCCGGCGTACACACCCCGAGGCTCGAGAATCCGGTTGAGCACGTACGCGTCGTTCCGCGGCGCGGCGAGGGCGAGGGCGCGGCGCTCGCGTCCGACGGGACGACCGCGAGACGGCCGACTTGACGACGGAAGTCGGCCAGAACGGCCGTTATCGTTCTCGCCCATGGACCGCTCGGGCAGCTCGCCTCCGCGAGGAGACGTCCGCCAGGCTCGCAGCCTGTTCCCGGCGACCGACCACGCGGCGTACTTCAACACCGCGGCAGTCGGGTTGGCGAGCCTCACCCTCGCTTCCGCCTACCAGGACTATCTCGACGAGTGGTTCGCGAGCGGTCTGGACTACGTGCGCGCCGAGGCGGCGGGCGAGCGCGCCCGGACGTCGGTCGCGGCCCTGATCGGTGCCGACCGTGCCGACATCGCGTTGATCGCGTCGGTGTCGGCGGCCGCCGGCCTGGTGGCCGCGCAGTTCGGCCCGGCCGATCGCGGCCACAACGTCGTCATCGGCGAGCGCGAGTACAGCTCGAACCACTACCCGTGGCGACTGCTCGCGACCAAGGGCTACGAAGTACGCCAGGTGCCTTTCCGCCACGGCGGGTTGGAGCCCGACGACGTCGCCCGCCGCGTCGATTCCGGGACCGTCCTCGTCGCGTTCAGCGGCGTCCAGACCGCGACCGGACACCGGTCCGACATTCAGGCGATCAGCGCGATCGCTCGCGCGGTGGGTGCCATCGTCTTCGTCGACGGTTCGCAGCTCGTGGGGGCATTGCCGGCCGCCGAAGACCTCGCCGCCGTCGATGTCCTGGCGACGGCCGACCACAAGTTCCTCTTGCACGCCGGCCGCGGCCTCGGTTACTGCTATCTCTCCCGTGCCGTCCAGGATCGGTTCACACCGATCAACGCAGGATGGAAGGCCGGCCGTGTGCCATTCGAGAGCTTCTTCGGACCGACGATGGACCTGTCACCGACCGCGTCACGCTTCGACAACTCGATCAGCTGGCTCGCGGCGATCGGCAACGCGGCGGCGCTCTCCGTCTTCGACGAGTTCGGGCCCGATGCCATCTACGATCGCAACCGGGAATTGGCCGACTTGCTCAGGGTGTCGTTGTCGGATGTCGGTTGGGCCGCGTTCGACCTGCCCGAGGCCAATCGCAGCAGCATCGTGTCGGTACCGCTGGGCGATGCCGATCCGGCGGGGCTCGTGGCGGAGTTGCAGCGGCAAGGCGTCGTGTGCTCGGCCCGCGACGGCAACCTGCGACTCGCGGTCCACTTCTACAACCACGAGGACGACATCCGTCAGGTCGCCGACGCGCTCGCCGACCTCTAATTCGCCCCGTCCTGGCCGTGTTCCGTGCCAGGAAATGGTGCCGTGCACTTGACAGTGCGACTGCCTGGACTTCGCTCAACTGGGGAAATGGCCCGTGCCGTTCTTGCCCCATTTCATCGGCGAGACCGGCGCGTCCTTGCGCCGACACACGTGTCCGGATCCGGTCCGAGGCGGGCTGTAGTTGGTGGCACCACTGGACTCAATGCAGGAGCGGATGCAAGGGCAAAATGCGGTATGATCGGCACTTCGTCAAGCTGACGTGGCGGACCGGTCGGATCCGCGAGGCGAAAGGCTCGCGGTGGTCCCCGAGATGCCGGTCCTCCAGAGCGAGACCGCGCTGCCGGTGAGGGATGGATCCCGCTCCGATGACCGGCGGCAGTCAGGGCGTGGTGGCCATGGGAGATGCGGCGTCGCCGAACGTCGAGGTTTGCGTGTTGGGCACATTCCGGTTCCGCGTGGCGGGCCGTACGCTTCCTTCCGTAGCGGGAGGTTCGCAACGCCTGCTCGCTCTCCTGGCCCTGCGCGACCGAGCCCTGATGCGCGCCGCTGTGGCGGGGACGCTCTGGGCCGAGTCCTCCGAAGAGCACGCCTACTCGAGCCTCCGCTCAGCGCTCGGGCGACTGAGCCGGGTGGCTCGCGACGCGGTCGTCGTCACCCCGCTCGACCTCCGTCTGGCCGACGATGTCGTCACCGACATTCGCCACTCGCGGGCGCTCGCCCACCGGTTGCTCGATCCCGGCGCGGAGCTGGGCACCCCCGACCTGGGCGCGGAGGCGGTCTCCAGGCTCTCCTTCGACGTGTTACCCGACTGGTACGACGATTGGGTACTGGCCGAGGCCGAGGAGTGGCGCCAGCTGCGCCTGCACGCGCTCGAAGCGCTCGCGGCCCGGTTGTTGACCGACAGTCGTTTCGGCGAGGCGACTGGCGCCGCGCTCGCCGCGGTCAAGGCCGAGCCTCTTCGGGAGAGCGCCCGTGCCTTGGTGATCCGCGTGCACCTCGCCGAGGGCAACCAGTCGGAGGCTCTGGCGGAGTTCCGGCGCTTTCAGTCGCTGCTCAAGACCGAGCTCGGCCTCGAACCCACGCCGCGCCTGCACGAGCTCATCGTCGAGCTGGGGAATCAGTAACGCCCAGGTGATGGCACGGTGCGTACCGTGAGACCATGACCAGCCATCGCACCGGACTCCTGATCATCCGAGTCTGGCTCGAAGCGGGTTCGGAGGAACCGCTGCGAGCCAAGATCCGCCTGACCGACGACGTCTCGGTCGGCATCGAACGGACCCTCACCCTGGCGCGCCCCGGCGCCGTGGAGGAGCTGGTGAATGGCTGGCTCCGAGGAATGATGGGGGACCCGGCGGATCTCACGGAAACGAGCCACTAGACCTCTGAGCGTGGGATTTCGCCACTTTTAACAAGAATTACCACCGTGCGTCACGCATACGTCACGCTCCGGTGCCGCAACTGGGCACACCATCGCAGCGAAATCCCATAGCGGAAGTAGTTGCTGGATGCCCGTTCGTTCCACTCCGAGCCACGCGTGGCGCGCTGCGCGCGCCGAACGTTGGCATTGGTCGCCGCGGTGACACTCTCGATGGCCGCGCTCGGCGCTGTGCTCCTGGTCGCCCGTCCCGACCCTGCGTCGGCGGCCACGGTCTCGTTCTCCCAGTGCAACAACAGGGAGGCCGGACCCGCGGGCGCACCGTTGACGGTGACGTGCTCGGTCTCGATCGTCAATACCATCGACGCCAGCGGCGGAACCTCGTCCGTGGTCATCCTCAGGTCGTGCACGCTGAATGCCTGCACCGGTGACACGGCGAGCCCGTCCGACGTCATCAACGCCGTCCACCAGTGCAACGGCTCGGACAACGTGGGTGGGAGCACCACGATCTGCTCGGTCGACATCGTCAACAACATCAGCGCGAGCGCGCCTGCTGCCGCGACGGCGCTGACCCTGAACCAGTGCATCGGCTCAGGCGGGGGTGGCGGCACCGACATGACCGCATGTATCCCCAGCTCCGACGGCTCGGCGACGGTGACCCAGTGCAACGGGTCGGGCAGCGGCGGTGGCGGGATGATGACCTGCACGGCCTCGGGCACGACCAGCGCCGCGTTCCCGGTGTCGGTCGACCAGTGCAACGGCTCCGAGAACGGCGGCGGGAGCTTCATGACCTGC
Organism: uncultured Actinomycetes bacterium; assembly: GCA_963750045.1. GTDB lineage: Bacteria > Actinomycetota > Acidimicrobiia > IMCC26256 > DASPTH01 > DASUAS01. Next base: position 674,823 of record CAVVPD010000004.1, read on the forward strand.
ACGACGACGATCTCCAACAACCTCGTGGATACCGACGTCGCCAGTGGCTCGACGGGCACTGGCACGCCGGCAGCTTCGACTCCAGTCTCCCCCCCGGGCACCGACACCGGCCTCGGCGGGCCGGGAACGCCGACGGCGCCGCCGCCGGTTGCGCTTCCGCCCCGCCTCACGGGCTGATGGCCGCACACCACGGGCGACTGGCCGGGGTCCCGTACAGCCCCCACCCCGGCCAGTCGCCGCCCCCCGGCGCCGAACGCATCATGGGCACGGTTCCCTCGGCCGCTGGGCCAGAGGTGTGAACCTCCGCGTCCTGAGAGGGGATGCTCAAATGCCGACGTCGATCGAGCCTGCGCGGCGTGCCAACGTGGTTGCCCGCCCGACCGCCGAGAGCGGAGTGTCACCGAGGTCGAGCGCGGAGTGGTTCCGTGCCCTCACCGAGAGCTCACGTGACATCGTCTTCGTCCGTGACGTGTTCGGGATGCTGTCCTACTGCAGCCCTGCCGTGTGGTCGTCGCTCGGCTATCGGCCCGAGGACCTCGAAGGCACGAACGAACGGGAGCTCATCCATCCTGTCGACCTGAAGGTGCGCGATGGGCTCATCGCCAGGCTGCTGGAGACCGACACCGCGCAGCCGCCCGTCGAGCTGCGGGTGCTGACCAAGAGCGGCGCCTGGCGTTGGTTCGAGACGATCGACACCAACTGCCTCGACAACCCGGCGGTGCAGGGAATCGTCACGAATGCGCGGGACATCACGGATCGCAAGACGACCGAGATCGAGCTCATCGAGCTCAGCCTGCACGATGCGCTGACCGGACTGCCGAACCGGATGCTCCTCATGGACCGCCTGGCCAACGCGCTGACCCGAACGGCCCGGGCGCGAGACCTGATGGCGGTGCTGTTCTGCGACCTCGACGAGTTCAAGTGCGTCAACGACAGCGTCGGCCACGAGGGTGGTGATCGAGTGCTGATCGAGATCACGCGCCGGTTCAAAGCAGCGATTCGAGGAACCGACACCGTCTCTCGCACGGGCGGGGACGAGTTCGTCATGGTGTGCGAGGGTCTCGGTTCCGTCGACGACGCCACTGCGCTCGCGGCACGGGTTCGTGACTTCGTCGAGCTGCCGATCGTGTTCGACGACTTCGAGGCCGCCGTCTCGGTCAGTGTCGGGATCGTCACCCTGGAAGGGTACGAAGCGGGGACGGCTGATCCGCTGATCGTTCTGCGCAATGCCGACGCCGCGATGTACCAGGCCAAGCGAGAAGGGAAAGCGCGTTGGGCGCTCTTCGACGAGACGCTGGTGAGCGCCGCCGCCCACCGCCGTGACCTCGAGCCCGAGATGCGTCGCGCGCTCGAGAACCGCGAGTTCGTCCTCCACTACCAGCCGGTGTACGACCTCCGCGACGACGCCATCGTCGGGGTCGAGGCCCTGTTGCGATGGAACAGCCCGAAGCGGGGTCTCCTGCAGCCCGACGAGTTCATCGGCCTCGCGGAGGAGACCGGGGTGATCGTGGACATCGGTGACTGGGTGCTGCGGGAATCCTGTGCGCAGCTGCGGCGGTGGTCCGACGAGCTCGGCTGGCCGGGTTGGATGGCCGTCAACGTCTCGGGCCGCCAGGTGGCGCAACCCGGCCTCGCCTCCGCGGTGCACGAGAACCTCTCCGACTGCGGGCTCAACGCCGAGCTGCTCCGGCTCGAGTTGACGGAGACCGCACTGCTCCGAGCCGGCTATTCGGCTGCAGCCGAGCTCGGCGCGGTGAGGGATCAGGGCGTCCACATCGGCATGGACGACTTCGGTACGGGCTACGCGTCGCTGACCAACCTGCAACAGCTCCCCATCGATTTCCTCAAGATCGACCGGAGCTTCGTCATCACGCTCGACCGAACCGGAAGCCGCAGTGACCATGGCAACGCGATCGTCGCTGCGGTCGCGCATCTCGGTCAGGCGCTCGACCTCGAGACCATCGCCGAGGGCGTGGAGACCGCAGAGCAAGCCGAGCTCCTCCGTGAGTTCGGCTGCCCCTTCGCGCAGGGCTACCAATTCGCCCGTCCTGCACCTGCAGACCAGATCGCGGCGCTGCTCCGCTCCGTTCCCGGACCTGGATGCGGGCGTTCGGTCGGTGCCCGGCCGGCAAACCGCGTTCGGCGCCACTCCACCTGACCGACGAGCGCACCCGCGTCGGTCGTGACCCACGGGCGCGGCGCGAGATGCAAGGATTGCCGCCATGAGCGGTTCGGCGACGACACCTCCGCCCACATCTCCGGGCGGAGCGGCTCCCATCGCCGAGTACGCCCTGCTGTCGGACTGTCAGGGCGCCGCGTTGGTCAGCCGCGACGGCTCGATCGATTGGGCGTGCCTTCCCCGATTCGACTCGCCCGCGGTGTTCGCCGGCCTGCTCGGTCACGGCGCCGGCCATTGGCGGATCGGGCCGCGGGATCCCCTGGCCGTCGAGCGGGAGTATCTCCCCGACACGATGGTGCTCCGCACGACCTTTCGATGCACGAGCGGCGTCGTCGCGGTCACCGACGCGCTGTCGCTCGGCCCGGACGAGCGAGGCCACGAGATCGGGACCGGGTCCCCGCACGTCGTGGTGCGCCGGGTCGACGGCGTCGAAGGAAGCGTTCGCGTGGAGTTCGAGCTCGCCGCGCGACCGGAGTACGGGCTCACGGCGCCGCTCCTCGCGCCCGACGGCAGCGGGTTCCGCACGCGCGGCGGTCCCCGCGCCTACGTCCTCTCGACCGGGGTGCCGCTCCACGACGACGCCAGCGATTGCACGGCCACGTTCGACGTCGCAGCCGGCGACACGCTCCACTTCGCGTTTGCGCTCGGCTCCCCATGGGCCGACGACAGCACTCGGCAGCTCTCCCAAGCGGAGATCGCAGCCCTGCTCGACCGGACGATCGCCGCGTGGCAGTCATGGTCCGCGCTGCACCAGGCGTATGACGGACCGTACGCGGAGCTCGTCCGTCACAGCGGCCGGGTGCTCCAGGCGCTCAGCTACGCACCGACGGGCGCGGTCGTCGCCGCAGCCACGACGTCGCTCCCCGAAACCCCCGGAGGGCTCCGCAACTGGGACTACCGGTTCTGTTGGGTGCGCGACGCGAGCCTGACGCTCGAGGCGCTGTGGGTCGCGGCGTGTCCCGACGAAGCCGGGAAGTTCTTCCGATTTCTCGCCACCGCGGCCGGCGGTCACCTCCGATCCAGCGGCGCGCTCCAGATTCTGTACGGCGTCGGCGGCGAACGCCTCGTCGCCGAGTACGAGCTCGACCACCTCGACGGCTACTGCGACAGCCGTCCGGTGCGCATCGGCAACGGGGCGTGGAACCAAGCCCAGCTCGACGTCTACGGCGAGCTGTTGAGCGCGGCGTGCCTCCTCGCGACCACGATCGGATCGTTCGACGAGGCCACCACGACCTTCCTCGTCGACGTCGCGAACGCAGCCGCCGCGCACTGGTCCCTTCCCGATCAGGGCATCTGGGAGGTTCGAGGACCGGCCCGCCACTTCGTGCACTCGAAGCTCATGTGCTGGGTCGCGCTCGACCGCGCCATCACCCTGGCCCCGATCCTGGGCGCCGAGGAGCAGACCAGTCGCTGGACCGAGACGCGTGAGGAGATCCGCCACGCCATCGAGTCGCACGGCTGGAACGAGGAAGCCGGCAGCTTCGTCCAGTCCTTCGGTTCCGACGCGCTCGACGCATCGGCGCTCATGTTGCTGCTCAGCGGCTTCCTGCCGCCGGGGGACCCTCGGATCCGCGCGCACGGTCGACGCGATCGCCGACCGATTGACCGACGCCCGCGGGTTCGTCTACCGCTACCTCGCACCCGATGGCCTCGAAGGCGAGGAGGGGACGTTCGCCATCTGCACCTTCTGGCTCGTCGAATGCCTCGCGACCCTCGGAGAAGCCGGGCGCGCCCGTTCGCTCTTCGAGCAACTCGTCTCGTACGCGAACGACGTGGGACTGATGTCCGAAGAGATCGACGGCGCGTCCGGTGAGCTCTTCGGGAACTTCCCCCAGGCGTTCACCCACATCGGCCTCGTCAACGCCGCCTGGGCCATCGCGCAGGCCGAAGGCTCCGCGACCGCGGACGCGGGCCCGATGCGCGACGCTGCCCGATGAGCGAACCACCACGAACACCCAGGACCACGTGCATCGACCCGGGGAGCCCCCATGCCAGAGAACCCTGACGTCGACCCGACCGTGCCCCCGAGCGGCACGGGCTGCGTCGAATGCCTGACGGCCGACGGGTGGTGGCTGCACCTGCGCCGCTGCGCCCGATGCGGACACATCGGATGTTGTGATTCCTCTCCCTCGCAGCACGCGAGCAAGCACGCCGCGAGCACCGGGCACCCCCTCGTCCGATCCTTCGAGCCCGGAGAGGATTGGTTCTGGAACTACGTCACCATGGAGTTCGCCGACGGTCCGCCACTCGCTGATCCGAACCACCACCCGGTGAGCCAACCGGTACCGGGTCCCGAAGACAGCGTCCCACCCGACTGGCAGCGCCACCTCCACTAGCCGAGATCGCCGCCAATGGGATCAGCGTGCGCATGCGCGGCACCGACGAGTCGGCCGCCTACGGCGGGCGCGGCGCTGGTTCGGTCGCTCCTCGCCATAGACCGCTCGTCGCCTCCGAGCAATGGCCCCGTCCACGCCCGCGGGACTCAGGCCAGTCCGGCGATGCCCTTGCCGATGAGCAGCGCTCCGAACACCGTGAAGAGGGTCACGCCCACGGCCACACCGTGTTCGACCAAGCCCTTGCGCCAGGTGTCGAGGACGGGTTGCGCCTTCCCGGGAGCGAAGACGAGCAGCGCGACCGGCGCGGCAACGGCGACACTGGCGAGCGCGATGAAGATCGTCATCACCGCGACGGTTTCGCCACCGCCCAAGTTGCGTTGCGCGACCGACACCGACGCCGAGATCGTGAGGACGAGGTTCTTCGGGTTGAGGCCGGCCAGCAACGCCCCGAGCCCGATGGCCTGCACCGTCCCGAGCGTCGCGATCTTGGTCATCCATCTCGGCGGGGTGGGGAGCTCCCCAGGTCCGGGGCGGGTTCGCCACCGTCGATAACCGAGCACGAGGAGCGCCACGCCCAACACGAGATGGAACGCCGACGCGGTGTCGGACGGCCCGCTCTTCGTGAAGTCCTGCGGGGTGAAGATGACGAGGGTGACGGCCGAGACGACCGCGAGGCCCAGCACCCAACCCAGCAGGAAGAGCGGTCCGTTCGATCGCGCCTTCGGGGTGAACAGGATCAGGATGACGGCCATGATCGGCAGCGGACTGATCGCGACGCCGACCGCCAACGCCAGGATCGATCCGATTGCTTCACCCATGACGGTTCGCTCTCCTGCCCTCGTGTGACGTGACCGGCGTCGGACCGCCTACTGGTCGATGCCCTCGACGTCGACCAGGAGGTGGATCGGTCCGCGCAGGACGGAGCTCGGCCGGTACGGCGGAGGGTCGGTGACGAGACGCGGGTTCCGGAGCCGACGGCTCAGTTCGACGAGCGCGATCTGGGTCTCGAGCCGAGCGAGCGGAGCGCCGAAGCAGTAGTGGATGCCGCCGCCGTACCCGAAGTGCTGGTTCTCAGGTCGGTCGGGGATGAAACGCTCCGGGTCGTCGAACCGGAGCGGGTCCCGGTTGCCCGACGCGAGCAGGAGATGGACGTGCGAACCCTTGGGGATGGTCGTGCCGGCGATCTCGACGTCGGCGACGGTGCTCCGATTCGGCAGGTACTGCACGGGCGGCTCGTAGCGGAGGAGCTCCTCGACGAGTGAGGGTGCGAGCTCGGGCTCGCGGCGCAGACGGTCCAGCACATCGGCGTTTCGCAACAAGGTCAGCATGCCGTTGCTGATGAGGTTGACCGTCGTCTCGTGACCCGCGAGGAAGAGCAGGACGCCGCTGGTGGCGAGCTCCATGTCGTTCAACTTGTCGTCACCGGGATCGTTGGCCATGCGCGAGAGCATGCTGTCGTTCGGATTCGCACGATGGCGTTGGACGAGCCCCGCCAGGTACGTTCCGAGCGCGAGCTGCGCCTCGGCGCGCTGGCGGAGCAGGTCCTCCGCGCCCTCGACGCGGTCGGCCGCACCGAGGGTGGCGGTCAGCTTGTCGGCAGCCTCGCGGAACTCCGGCTCGTCGGCCTGGGGAACTCCGAACAACTGGCAGATGATCGTGACGGGGAGGGGGTACGAGAACTGGTCGACGATGTCGACGCGTCCGCCGTCGCCGAGATCGTCGATCAGCCGCGCGACCACGTGCCGGATCTCCGGCTCCACACCCACGATCGTGTTTGGCGTCACCGGAGGACCGAAGTAGCGCATGACGAGACGCCGCATCCGGTCGTGGTCCGGCGCGTCCATGCTGATGAACGGCCGTACCGGAGGCCGGCCAGGGGGCGGCACCGGCAGGTTGTCAGGGTTGGAGCTGACGCGCGGGTCGTGCAACAGCGCGGTGATCTCGCGGTACGTGCTCACCGCGTAACTCCCGTCATCGAGCTCCGTGACCGGCGACTCGCGGAAGCGTTCGTAGATCGGATAGGGGTTCGAGCGGCTCGCGTCGTCCGCGAGGTCGTGCATCAGGGTGTCGTTGCTCACGCCGGCACTCCTTCGGGTCGGATCACCTTCGCCCGCATCTCGTCCAACGCGTGCCCCGTCAGCACGACCGGCGGCGGATCGTAGGGCACCCACGGATGCGGGAACTCGGCAGGGACGGGCGCGGCTGCGGCCGAGCCGTCGAGGGCATGGAGATCGGGGGGAAACGGAGCGGCCGATTCGATCTCGCCGCGGTAGAAGTCGAGCCACTTGGCATTGTCGAACGTCACTGCGGCGACGAGCCGCCCCTGGTGGCCGTATGCGGCCACCAGGCTGCGGTCGGCAACGGATCCCTGCGTGAACTGGATCTCTTCCCCGTAGGTGGGCACGCCGACCGACTTGATGTTGAGTCCGAACTGGATCGACCAGAAGGTCGGGACCGAGATGTGCGGAAGCCGGTCCATGATCGGGCTCACCATGTTGTGCGCCGCGATCCGCGCCTGGCCGACCGCGTTCTCCCAGTGCTCCAGCGCAAGGAACTGGTAGTCGTAGAGCGGATGCGGAAACCGCGTCACGTCGCCGGCCGCGAAGACGTCGTCGACGACCAGTCCGTCGATGTCGATGGCGCGACAACCGGCGTCCGTCGCGATGCCGAGCGGGCCCGCGGCGAGCCGGGAGTCGAGGAGCCACTCGGTGTTGCGCACCGCGCCGAGCGCGACGACGGCCACGTCGACGTCGAGACGGCTCCCATCCGACAACATCGCCTGGCGGAGCCGACCGTCCGCGTCGCCCTCGAGTGCGTCCACGGTCACGCCGCACCGCAGGTCGACGCCGTGCGCGCGTTGGATTTCGGCGGCGATCTCGCCGATCACGCCACCCAGCGCACCCGCGAGCGGCGCCGGTCCGCGCTCGACCAGCGTCACCGCAAGGTCGCGCTGGCGGCACACCGACGCGACCTCCGACCCCGTGAACCCACCCCCGATGACCAGCACCCGGCGGGGCCCGCCGTCCAGCAGCTCCACCAACTGCGCCGCGTCGGCGGCAGTGCGGATCGAAGCGACACCTTGGAGAGTCGCTTGCTCGGCGATCGGCCATGCGCGATTGCGCACGCCGGTCGCGATCAGCAGCCGGTCGTAGCCGACCTCGCGACCGTCGCCCAGCTGCACGACGGCGCGATGGCGGTCGAGCCCGACCGCAGGAACCCCGAGCAACCACTCGGCACCGAGATCCATCGCCCGGGGCAGATGCGTTCGCCCGGCCGGGACACGACCCAGCAGCACCTGCTTCGAGAGGGGCGGTCGGTCGTAGGGCTCGGTCTCCTCGTCGCCGACGAGGATCAGCGAGCCCGCGAAGCCCTCGCGACGGAGCTGCTCCGCCGCGCGCAGCCCGGCGAGCGACGCGCCGACGATGACCACCCGCGAGTCGGAACCGAGGACACTCATGGGGCCGTCGGCAGGTCCGCGTAGTCCACCAGGATCGCCTGGACCGGACACGCTTTTGCGGCTCGGAGCACCTCGTCACGCCGGCCGTCGTCGGGCTCGGGCGTGTACATGAGGGCTTCCTGGCCGTTGAACTCGAACACGTCAGGTGCGAGGAAGCAACACTGCGCATACCCCTGGCACAGGGCCAAGTCCACCACGATCCGCATGCGCACCGTCTCCTCCCGGCTCGCCCGCCGTTCCTGCCACTTGCCCGCCGCCTGCCACTCTGCGTGGGGGGCTGGACGCTGTATGTGTCCAAGGAAGTGTAACCGCGTCCGTCGCGGGCACACGCCATACCCCGGCGTCACGCCTCCGTGTTCAGCCCGGAGTGGGGTCGGAGGTAGTCGCACATCGGGAAGAAGCGCACCCGTCCAGACGCGAGGAACCGGTGGTCGACGAGCGCATCGACGAATGCCGTCCCGAGCACGCCCGCGCCGACGACCAGGTCGTCGGTCTCGATGGTCGAGTCCGGTGCCACGCCCCCGACGATAGGTCAGTCACCGCGACGGTGGACCCGCTACCCGACCTTCGTCCACGTCCCGCAATTGTCCGAGGTGAATCCCGCATCGCCCGCTTCGATGGTCACGGTCTGGGGACCACCGGTCGTGACACTGCTCTGGGTGATCTCGCCGACCGTGCCGCCGAACCCGGTGAGGCGCGCCCAGTAGCACGCAGCTTTCGGCTTCGCCGACGACGCACCCGGGCTGGTGTAGACCCCCGTCGCGAGCTCGTAGCCAACCTTGAAATCGCCGGGACCGAACGGTTGTCCTGGGGTCGCGAGAGGCTTCGCGAAATGCCCGGGCTCCTGCCAGAACGGTAGACATCCGCGCTGTTCGAATCCGGCGTCCGTGGGACTGATCTGGACGTAGCGCGGACCGCGATGTGACAGATCATCGGCGATGACGTCTCCGGGTTGCCCGCTGAACGCTTGCAGGCGCGCCCAGTAGCACGCGTCGCCGCCGAGCGTGCGCCACAAGCCAGGAGGAAGCCCTCCACTGCCGAGACTTCCGGTGGCGTAGATGCCAGGTCCGGCACACGCCGCAGCCAGGAGGCCCGCGCCGCCTATGAACGCGAGCGTCCAGAGCGTCCGCAACGGTCTCCTGCCGATTCGCTTGAAGCGTTCACCGAGAGCACGCACAGACCCTCCCCGACAGACTCACCACACGATCGACATGCCTTTACCCTCGGATCGGCGGCTCGAAACTCGCGAACCTCAGGTGAGGTCGTCGAGCTCTCCGTGCCGCGCCCGTCGACGTACCAGGGTCCGATCGCGTTCGTGGCGGGACCACCGGCCCGGCTACCTGATCAGGTTGTCCTGCACGGTCACGTAGTTCGACTTCTTGCAGTCGAACGTGCCCGCCTTCTCGGGATGGACGCGGACGAACCTGCCGTGCTTCACCTGGATGAGCACGAAGCAGCTCGACGTCTTCTTGTTCGCGATGTCGGTCGTGCCGATGATGCCACCGGCGTCGAAGCTGGTGAGCTTCTGCAGGCCCGCGAGCAGGTTCTCGCGCGTGACCGCGTTCACGCCCTGTGTGGCGACGAGGTCGTTCATGACCTGCTGGAACGCGAGGCCTGCGACGTAGGAGTACACGCCGAGGCCGGTGGTTTTGGAGGAGCCGATGTTCTTGACCATGGTGGCCAGCGCCTCGTTGTGCTTCGTCTCGCTGAACGGCAGGTACGCGAGCCACATGTAGGTGCCCTCGGTCACGCCGCCGCCGGTCTCGATGTACTTCGGGTCGTAGCACGCGCCCGTGCACTGCCACGTGATCTTCGAGGAGTCGACGCTCTGCAGCGCCGCTTCCCGCTGCATCTCGACCATCTGGGAGTACGCGAGGCCATCGAACACGTAGTTCGAGTTGTCGGCCTTCAACTGTTGCACGACCGGCGTGTACGCGCTCGCCGGGTCACGGCCCGACTTGGTGACCTCCTGGTCCTTCCTGATGCCGGCCTGGTACGCCACGTCGGCCTGCACCTTGATGCCGCGGTACGCGTCCTTCGTGTCGTTCGGCAGCACGAACGCCCCGTGCAGATCCTTGTCGACGTTCTTCAGGAGCCACTTTGCCGCGCCCTGCTGACTCTGGTAGGTCTGCGGGTCCTGATTCGCCGTGTCGCACAGCAGCTGCGGCGGCTGCGCCGGGAAGGACACCGCCGCGCACTGGTGCGGCACGCCGGTCACGATCCCGCCGATGTCGGGCAGGCCGATGGCCTGGCCGTTCTTGTCCGTGCAGTTGACTTCGTCGTCGACGCTCGTGAGAAAGAGCATCGCGCTGCCCACGACGGCGAAGTCGTTCTGGCAGGCCTCGATCATCGCCTTGCGCGACTCGTTCGGGTTGAGCTGCGAGTCGTAGAAGTCCACGACGACCTTGCGGCCACCGATGCCGCCCTGCTGGTTGATCGTCTTCACCGCGCCGTTCACCGCGTCGACCGAGCCCTGGAAGAGCCCGGGCTGATACGGGTTGTCGACGTCGGCGATCACCGCGATGCGGATCTCCGTGGCGCTGACACCGATGTCGGTGGCCGTCGGCTTCTCCTTGGCCGCGCGGGTGCTCGCACCGGCGACGCCGCCGGCCACCGCGAGGCCCAGGACGACGAGCACGACGACGATCAAGGTACCGGGACGCTTCACACGTTCCCCCTGCTCCTGGAGGCACCGCCGCGGTGGGCGGCGGGATGTGAGGTGGGGCACGCCATCAGTCCGCGCTCCCCCACCGGTGGCCCCAGTAGCTCACCGCGGTGATCTCCGTCGCGACCCAGGTGGCGGGATCCACCAGGCGCCCGCCGGTTCCGTACTCCACGTCGAACCCGCCGGGCGTCCCGACGTAGAACGAGACCATGTGGTCGTTGGTGTGACGTCCGAGCGACGCCGAGATCGGGACCTCGAGGTCACGGCAGCGGTCGAGGCCACGCCCGACCGCGTCGAGATCGTCGACCTCGACCATGAGGTGCACGATGCCGCTCGGCACCGGCCCCTCGAACAGGGCGAGGCTGTGGTGTCGGGGGTTGCAGCCGAGGAACCGGATCCACGCGTCGCCCTTCTCGGGATCGCGCCCGGGGATGATCGCGCCCGGGAGGCGCATGGAATCGCGGTGCTGGAATCCGAGGATCCCCTCGTAGAACCCCATCGCCGCGTCCATCTCCGGCTCCGGCAGGACCACGTGCCCGAGCCCGAGGTCTCCCGCCACGAAGCGGCTCCCGGCTCTCGGCGCCAGCGGACGGTGGTCGAGGGCCGGTCCGGCGTAGATCTCCAGGCGGGTGCCGCCCGGGTCGCAGACGTGCACCAGCGCTTCGACCCGGCGGTCCGCCAGCTCCTCGGGCGTCGCGCCGCGTACCGCGACGCCCGCGCCCTCGAGCGCGGTGGTGACCCGTGCCAGCGCCCGGAGGCCGGACGCCTCCCAACCGACCGCCGCGAGCCCGTCCACATCGGAGGCCGTGACGACGAGCCGGGCGGGACGATCGTCGATCCGCACCCGTAGCGCGGAGTCCCCGTCGCGGACCACCTCGGTGTCGAGGCCGTCCCGGAGGAACCGCTCCCACGCGTCGAGGTCGGTCGCGTCCAGTCTCAGGTAGCCCAGTGCGTGGATGTCCATGTGCTCTCCAGTTCGGTGCGCCGGCCCGGCCCGCGGGTTCGATCCGCTCGATCGGCGACGCGCCGGTCGGCCCCCTCGGCGGCGCAGCTCCACTGTGCCCGGCGGCGCAGCTCGCGTCCCCGTTCCGGTCCCGGCCAACGGAATCCGTCGGTCCGCGCGAGTCAGGTCCCGGACACCAGCCGATCCCCGGGCAGCGCGCGGTCGCCGTAGAGGCGGGCTTGGTAGCGGCGCATCCCCGCCAGCCACCGGTCGATGTCGTCGGCCTTCTGCACCGCGTACCCGGCGACCTCGGGGTGTGGGAGGACCCAGAAGCGCTCGGCGGCGACGGCCTCGACGCTCTGCCGGGCGACATCGTCGGCCTCCAGCACCGCGTCGGAGGACGGCACGCCGAGCGGGCCGTCGGCCGACGGGTCCGCCACGCGGGCGTCGGGGCTGTTCGCCGTGATGTTGGTCCTCACCGCCTGCGGACACAGGACCGACACCCGGATCCCCTGGTGATGGTGGGTGATGGCGAGCCACTCGGCGAGCGCCACCGCGGCGTGCTTCGTGATCGTGTAGCCCATCGAACCGACCTGGGTGAGCAGGCCGGCCGCCGACGCGGTGTTGAGGAGGTAGCCCTGGCCCCGGGCGATCATCGACGGCAGCACGGCGCGCGCCGCGTGCACGTGCGCGAGAACGTGCACCTCCCACAAGGCCTGGAGGACCTCGTCGGGTTCCTCGACCCCGCCCTGGGTCACGAAGCCGGCGTTCGAGCAGAAGAGGTCGATGGCCCCGTGGGCCGACTCCGTCGAGCTCACCAGATCCGCGATGGCCGCCTCGTCGCGGACGTCGAGCGTCGCCGCAGTTCCACCGATGGACGCCGCCACCGACTCGGCCGCGTCGCCGTCGCGATCGGCCACCACCACGTGTCTGGCGCCGGCGTCCGTCGCCGCCCGCGCCAGCGCCGCGCCGATGCCGGAGCCGCCACCGGTGACCACCACGACCCTGTCGACGAGATCCATGGCCGGACGGTACGCACCGGCGCAGCTCCGCTCAACGGTGCATCCCGCCCATCGGGACACCCGGTCGCCTGCGACCGGCGACGTCGCGGCCGGCGTCGGAACCCGACCGCGCTACTGGGCGGCGCGACCCGCAGCCCGGATCGCCTCGACCAGGTTCTGCGGGTCGTACGGGGCTGCCGGCCCGGGCCGGTAGGTGACCGCGACCAACCGACCGGAGTACGGGAACGCCCCGTGGCGCTCGTACATGCTCCACGCGACCGGGGAGCGGCGATCGATCCCCACGTCGATGCCCTGGAACGGCGCGAACCCCAGCAGCATCTGCGCGCCGGGCATGGAGGCGACCGCGGTCCCGTCGACGATGAGCTCGAAGTCCCACGTGAACCCGGCGCCGGCGACGGCACGGAGGCTGACGGTGCGAGGCCCGGCGGCGAGGTGCCCGCCGTCGAGCAGGAACATCTCGCCGTAGTGGTTGTACGCGAAGTGCAGCTCCCCCTGCTCGACGTAGATCGCGTAGCCGCCGCCCTGGTCGCCGTGGGCGACGAGGACCCCTTGGTCGTCCGGGCCGTGGTCGAGCTCGACGTCGACGGTGAAGTCCCGGAAGGCGATCAGCTGCTGCGACCGGTACCGCTCCAGGGTCGGCGTGCCCGGGAGGAGGCGGACCTCGCGGTGGAAGGCTTCGTCGTCGGGGCGCCGCAGGAGCTGGAGCAGGCCGGTGCCGTCGTCGAGGGGGAAGACCTGGTTGCCCCACGCGGCCGACTCCCACCCGTCGGCGAGCTCTCGGACCTTGTCGGGCCGGTCCGGAGCCAGGTCGATCACCTCGGTCGGGTCGGCTGCGATGTCGTACAGCTCCCACTCGCCGTCGTCGTAGGGCGTGCCCCGCTGGTGGAGGGCGACCAGCTTCCACCCGTCCCGGTAGAAGCTGCGGTTCCCGAAGCACTCGGAGTACTGCTCGACGTGGGTGCTCTGGGAGGCGCCGTGGGAGACGGCGGCGGCGAAGCTGGACCCGTCCCGGTCCTGGCGGGCGGGGAGCCCGACCAGGTCGAGGATCGTGGGGTAGAGGTCGGTCACGTACTGGTACTGGTCACGAAGACCACCCCGGTCGCCGGCGTTGATCCCCGAGGGCCACGACACGACCAACGGGACGCGAACGCCGCCGGCGTGGGTGGTGGACTTGTACAGCCGGAACGGGGTGTTCGACGCCATCCCCCATCCGCGCGGGTAGTGCACGAGGGTCTGCGGGCCGCCGATCAGCTCGGGATCGCGCTCGACGTCGAGGTTCCACCCGGTCATGCCCGTGAAGCCACCGAACTTCTTGTAGTAGCTGCGGGAGCCTGTCGCACCACCCTCCTCGGTGGCTCCGTTGTCGGAGGTGAAGATCACCACCGTGTCGTCCAGGTCCCCCAGCGCCTCCAGCGCGTCGAGCACCCGGGCGAGGTTCTGGTCGACGTTGTCGACCATCGCCGCGTACACCTCCATGTAGCGGGCGAACAGGGCCTGCTCCTCGTCGGTGTGCGCCGACCAGGCCTCCACCTCGTGGCCCGCCTCGTGGTTCCGGGGCGGAAGAGGGGTTCCGGGCGGAAAGATCCCCATCTCCTGCTGCCGGGCGAAGCGCGCCTCCCGAACGGCGTCCCACCCGACGTCGTAGCGACCGCGGTGGCGGACGAGGTCGGACGCCTTGGCGTGCAGCGGCCCGTGGACCGCGCCGTGGGCGAGGTAGAGGAAGAAGGGTCGCGTCGCGTCGTGGGCGCGCAGCTCCTTCAGGTAGCGGATCGCCTGGTCGGTGATGTCGTCGGTGAAGTAGTAGCCCTCGGGGTACTCGTCGACGTCCACCGGCGAGTTGTCCCGGACCAGGTAATGGGGCTGGTGGAGGTTCGTCCAGCCCTCCAGCACCCCGTAGTAGCGCTCGAACCCGTGCTGGAGCGGCCACGACTCCCGCGGTGCGCCACCGTGCATGGCGCTGTCGCGGGTCAGGTGCCACTTGCCGACCGCATAGGTCGCGTAGCCCGCGGCGCGCAGCGCCTCCGGAAGGGTCTCGACCGACGGGTCGATCTCCATCGTCCACCCGGGGAAGCCGGGGTCGAAGTTGGCGACCCCGGCGAAGCCCGCCCGGTGGGGGTTCAGCCCGGTCTGGATCGCCGCCCGTGCGGGCGAGCAGAGCGGCGCGGTGTGGTAGTTCGTGAACCGGATGCCACCGGCCGCGAGGTGGTCGATCGTCGGCGTCGGGATCTCGGATCCGTACGGTCCGATGTCGCTGAAGCCCATGTCGTCGAGCAGGACCAGCACGACGTTGGGGCTCCCCTCCGGGGGCCGGACCGGGGAGGGCCACCACGGCGTCGACTCCGCCACGGTGCGACCGACCACACCGCCGAACCGAGCGTCAGCGTTCGTCATCGTCGAGCATCTCCTGGTGCAGCGGACACGGCGCGTCGACGCGCAGGGCCGACACCCGCGGCGCGGGGCAGAGCGGCGCGGTCCGATCAGCTCCGCTGGAAGCGGTCGTTCCAGATCGCAGCCGCGGTGTTGCGGACGAGCGGCGCCGTGGCATGGAGGTCGATGTGCGTCACCGGCCCGGTGACCGACACCGCAGCGATGGCGCGGCCGCTGCTGCGGAGGGGGGCGGCCACGCACGCCAGACCCTCGTAGGACTCCTGGTGATCGAAGGCCAACCCGGTCTCGGCGATGCGCTCCAGCTCGATCTCGAGGTCGCGCGGCTCGGTGAGGGTCCGGGACGTGCGCGCGGGGAGCTCCTGGGTCAGCGCCTCGGCGGCGGCGTCGCCGTCGAAGGCGAGCATCGCCTTGCCGAGCGCGGTGCAGTACGCGGGCTGCCGGCCCCCTTGGCGGGTGGGGAGGTGGAGTCCCCGCATGGGGATCCGCTCAAGGTACACGATGTCGGTGCCGTCGAGGATCGCCATCTGGACGGCGAGCCCGGTGGCGACCGACAGGGCGTGCAGGTGCGGGGAGGCGAGGTCGGAGAGACGGCTGCGACGCGAGGCCAGCCCGCCGATCTCGAACAGGCGCATCCCGATCCGGTAGCCGGAGACCTCCCGCTCGATCCACCCGATGGCCACGAGCTGATCGACCATCCGGTGCACCGTGGACTTGGGGAGCCCGGTCCGCTCGGTCAGCTCGTGCAACGTGAGCGCACCGTCGGCACGGTCGAAGGCGCCGATGATGCAGTCGACCCGCCCCAGCACCGATCGCCGTGGCTCCCCCTCCCGATCGAAAGGAGCGTGGGGCAGCTCGGCAGGCGGCTCGAGTCGGCCGCACTCGGGCTGCGCGTCGAGCTGTGGTTGGCGCACGATGTTCCTCCCCCACGGCACCGAACGAGCGACGACGCTACCACGCTGCTCCCGGGCCGCTCCGAGTCCCGATGCCATCTTCGAGTCAACCAACGGGCGCCGGTGGCGCCTTCTCGGCGCTCAGCTCGACCGCGATGTCGATGATCTGGTCCTCCTGACCGCCGACCAGACGCCGCTCACCACAACGCAGGAGGATCTCCGCGCCCGAGACCCCGTAGCGATCGGCCGCTCGGTAGGCGTGGCGCAGGAAGCTCGAGTACACACCGGCGTAGCCCATGATCAGGCTCATGCGGTCGAGCACGCACTCGCCGTCCATCACCGGGCGCACCACCTCCTCGGCGACGTCGAAGATCTCGAGCGGGTCGATGCCCGAGCGGATCCCGAGCCGGTCGAGCACGGCGACCAGCGCCTCGGTGGGGGTGTTGCCCGATCCCGCACCGAACGAACGGGCGCAGCCGTCGACCTGGACGGCTCCGGCGCGGATCGCCAGCACGGTGTTGGCCACACCGAGCGAGAGGTTCTGGTGCCCGTGGAACCCGACCTGCGCATCCCCGCCCAGCTCGCCGACGAGGGCCGAGACGCGGTCGCCGACCTCCTCGAGGATCAAGGCCCCGGCGGAGTCGACGACATAGACGCACTGGCTTCCGGCCTCGGCCATCACCCGCGCCTGCGCGGCGAGGACCTCGGGCGGCTGGCTGTGGCTCATCATGAGGAACCCGACCGTCTCGAGGCCGAGCTCCCGGGCGATGGCGAAGTGCTGTCGCGCGATGTCGGCCTCGGTGCAGTGCGTCGCGACCCGGACCACCGAGACACCGATGTCCCGGCACGCCCGGATGTCGTCCATCGTCCCCACGCCGGGCAGCATCAGCGCCGCGATGCGCGAGCGCCCGCGTGCGGCCTCCACCGCGCTCTGCATGAGCACCCGCTCGTCGACCGCGGAGAAGCCGTAGTTGTAGGACGAGCCCGACAGGCCGTCACCGTGACTGACCTCGATGACGGGGACCCCGGCGCCGGCCAGGCCGTCGACCACCCGGCGCACGTCCTCGACGGTGAAGCGGTGCTCCTTGGCGTGGGAGCCGTCTCGCAGCGACGAGTCGGTGACCCGCACGTCCAGCGCGTCGGAAGAGGGCATCTCATTGCTCCTGGGGGATGAGGGACCGGGCGATCTCATCGCCCACGCGCGCGGCGGCGGCCGTCATGATGTCGAGGTTGCCCGAGTAGGGAGGAAGGAAGTCGCCGGCGCCCTCGACCTCGACGAAGATGGCGACCCGCCCCCGCCCGTCAGGGGTCACCTCCCGCTCGATCTGGGGCTGCTGGAGGAGCCGGTAGCCGGGGACGTACTCCTGTACCTCCGCGACGATCGCCTCGATCGATGCCGTCACGGCGCCGGCGTCGGCGTCGGGCTCGAGGGAGCAGAAGACGGTGTCCCGCATGGTCAACGGCGGCTCGGCGGGATTCAGGATGATGATCGCCTTGCCGCGCTCGGCACCGCCGAGCACCTCGACCGCGGAGGCGGTCGTCCGGGTGAACTCGTCGATGTTGCTCCGGGTTCCGGGCCCCGCGGAACGGGAGGCGACGGTGGCCACGATCTCCGCGTAGGCGACCCGGGTCACCCGGGACACGGCGTGGACCATCGGGATCGTCGCCTGGCCGCCGCAGGTCACCAGGTTGACGTTGGACTCACCGAGGTGGCGGTCGAGGTTCACCGACGGGATCACGTAGGGGCCCCGCGCCGCAGGGGTCAGGTCGACCGCCCGGATCCCCGCCTCCTCGTAGCGTGGAGCGTTGCGTTGGTGCACGTGCGCGGAGGTGGCCTCGAAGACGATGTCGGGGAGCTCGGCCCTCGACAGGAGCCAGTCCACGCCCCCTGCCGACGCCTCCAGGCCGAGGCCCCGAGCGCGGCGCAGGCCTTCGCTGTCGGGGTCGATCCCGACGACGTAGCGCAGCTCGAGGGCGTCGGACCGCAGGAGCTTGTACACGAGGTCGGTGCCGATGTTCCCGGACCCCACGACGGCAGCGGTTGGGCGCGCGCTCACGGCGTCGATCTTCACCGCCGCGCCGGCCGGGTGCATCCGACCGTGCCGGAGAGCGGGACGGCGGACCGCACGATGAGCGAGGTGGGGATCAACGTTCCGAAGTGAAGGTCGCCCGCACGGAACCGAGGCCGCTGATGTGGGCCTCGTAGGTCAGGCCGGCCCGGACCGGGACCAGCGGTCCGAGGCTCCCGGACAGGACGAGCTCGCCGGCCCGGAGCGGCTCTGCACGCTCGGCCACCACCTTGGCCAGCCACACGACCGCGTTCACGGGGTGCCCGAGACAGGCAGCCCCGGTGCCGGAGCTCACGACCTCGCCGTCGACGGTGAGGGCCATCTCGCTCGCCCGCAGGTCGTCGATGTCGCGCAGCGATCGTGGAGATCCACCCGTGACGAACACCCCCGACGAGGCGTTGTCGGCCACGGTGTCGAAGATCGAGATGTCCCAGTCCGCGATCCGGCTGTCGACCACCTCGATGGCGGGGACGACGAAGTCGATCGCTCGGAGCAGCTCGGGCCCGGTCACGTCGCCCTCCGGCAGGTCCGCGCCCAGCACGAAGGCCACCTCGGCCTCGACGCGGGGCTGGAGGAGGTCGGCGAAGGGGACCGGCTGGGAGTCGCCGTAGGCCATGTCGGCGAACAGCACCCCGAAGTCCGGGGTGTCCACCTGCATCTGTCGCTGCACCGCGGGCGACGTGAGGCCGATCTTGCGCCCCACTCTCCGGCGTCCGGCTGCGCTGCGCGCGTGCACGATCTTCTGGACCTCGTAGCCGTCGTCGAGGCCACCGTCGGGGAGGAGCTCCCGGACGGGGCGACACGGTCGCATCGACCGGGCGGCGTCGAGGAGGCGCTCGGCGGCGGCCTCGTGGGCAGACCGACGA
This sequence comes from uncultured Actinomycetes bacterium, assembly GCA_963750045.1. GTDB lineage: Bacteria > Actinomycetota > Acidimicrobiia > IMCC26256 > DASPTH01 > DASUAS01. The sequence goes on from CAVVPD010000004.1 coordinate 693,638, forward strand.
TCGGCGTCGGGTTCCGTCATGACCGCCTACTCGTGGTCGCGGAGGAGGTACGAGAGCACCACGCTCTCGAACTCGGCCTTGCGCTCGAGCATCGCCCAGTGCCCGCAGTCGGGGAACACGTGGAGCTCACATCGGGGGATCAGCCGCATCGGCGCGATGGCGCCGTCGAGGGGCGTGACGCGGTCGTCGCGACCCCACGTCAGCAACGTCGGCGCCTGGATCCGGCCCAGCATCCCCAACACCTCCGGGTTGGTGACCGTCAACTGCCGGAACGCGTCGAGCAGCTGCCGGTTGTAGATCGTGCGGATCGCGGCGAGCGCGGCCGGGTCGCTCGCGGCGACCCAGCGCGCCTCGACGAACTCCTCGGTGAGCACCGCGGGATCGAACACCATGGAGCGCATCCACTGCAGGAGCCGATCACGCGTGGGGTCCTCCACGAACTCCACGAGCCGGATGATCCCTTCGGGTGGCATGGCGCTGAAGAACGGCACCCCCACGCCCCCCAACGTGACGAGCCGGCTCACCCGATCGGGGTTCGTCGCCGCCAGGCGCGCAACCACCCCGCCACCGAGAGAGTTGCCCACCATCGCCAGCCGGTCGATGCCGAGCCCGTCGAGGAAGGCGAGCACTGCAGCCGGGGCGTGCAGGACCGGGGTCCCGTCGACGGCGTGGCTCCGGCCGAAGCCCGGAAGGTCGAGCACGAGGGTCCGGAAGTGCCGGGCGAACCGCGGGAGGTTGCCACTGAAGTTCGCCCAGCCGCTCACGCCGGGCCCGGAGCCGTGCAGGAGCAGCAGCGGCGGCCCGTCGCCGGCCTCGTGGTAGTGCAGCTCGCCGTCGGGGGTGGCGAGCGTCCGGCTCGTCCCCTCTGCGGTGAGATCGGTGCTGGTCATCGATGTCCTCTCTGGCCGAGGGCGCGGGTGCCGAGGGCGCGGGTGCCGAGGGCGCGGGTGCCGGTGGCGCGGCCTGCCGCGGCGATCAGAAGGTGACGGCGGCCGGACCCGTCGGGTCCTGGCCCATGAGCATCCCGGCGGCGTCGTCGTACACGGGGCCCGCGACGAACACGGCGTGGTTCATACCGGCGTGCATCGAGCGCCAGAACCGCTGGACCGGCCGGTCGAGCCGCACGGAGTTGCCGCCGCAGCAGGTGAAGGCCCGGTCGGCTGCGTCGACAGCCCGCCAGGCGACCCGCACCTGGTCGCGCCGGATGGCGACACGGTCGGCCATGGTCACCTCGTGCCCGGCGGCGATCGCTTCGAAGAGCTCGCCCACGTCGTAGAGCAGCTGCGTGCGTGCCCCGCGCAGGTCGGCGGCCGCCTCGCCGAGCGTCCGGCGCGTGTGCGGGTCGCCGACTTGCGCCACGCCGACCGCGTTCACCCGACCGGCCTGGTACTCGAGCGCGTGCTCGAGGACACCCTCGGCGATCCCGAGCAGGCCCGCCGCGACCGAGCACGGGAAGATCGTCGACCACGGCATCCGGTAGAGGGGCTCGGTGCGACCGGCCTCGACCGCCGCCCGGCCGTCCATGACCTTCACCGCGTCGATGGTGCGGTAGGAGGGGACGAAGGCACCTCGCACCACCACGTCCTTGCTGCCGGTGCCCTGGAGGCCCATGACCTTCCACGAGTCGGCGTCGATCTCGTAGTCGGAGCGGGGCAACATGACGTGGAGCATGAACGGCACGCCGTCGGTGCCGCCACCGGGGACCAACGCGCCGAGCACCACCCAGTCGCACAGGTCGGTCCCGGAGGAGAAGTTCCACCGGCCCTCGACCGTGTAGCCACCGTCGACCGGGGTGGCGGTGCCCATCGGGGCGTACGGCGAGGCCATCCAGGTGTCGGGATCTTCGCCCCACACCTCTTCCTGGAGCCGCTCGTCGTTGAGGGCGAGCTCCCACGGGTGGACGCCGACCACACCACAGACCCAACCGGCCGAGGGGCAGGAGTGGCCGACCTCCATCACCGCGGCCAGGAAGTCCCGCGGGTCGGCCTCGTAGCCCCCGAACTCGGCGGGCTGGAGCATCCGGATGATCCCGGTGTCCTTCAGGCGCTTGGCGACGTCGTCGGTGAGCCTCCCGAGCTCGTCGGCGGCCGCCGATCGATCGGCGAGCTCGCCGCTCGACTCCTCGATCCTGGTGAACACCTCGTGCCCCACGTCATGCTCCTCCGGGGTCCGTCGGATCCGTCCCACCTCGCCACGATGCGAGGGAGCCTCCCAGTGGACTGTACGAGCGGGGCGGTCCCCCGCGCTCGTACCCCTCTCACCCAGTGGGATCCCCACCGAGGCGCCGCGGAGGCGCGTTCCACGACGACGCCCGCGAGCTCGCCGGACGGAGTCCGGCTGGTCCCGCGGAGTGGGACGGACCCTGCGCTTCGGGTGGTGCGGAGCAGGCAGAATCCGCGGGCTCCCGAGCGGTCCGTGGCCGGGACGAGGAGCGTGGGGAGAGGAACGCCGAGCGAGGACGGGACGACGTGGTCGAGTTGGAGGAGAAGGACCCGGTGCTGGACGCCGCCAGCTCACCTACGGCCTCGACGCGGTGCGGATCGTGAGCGGCGCCCCCCACACTGCCGACTTCGGCGGCACGATCGGCCGCACGGTCGCGGAGTCCGAGCCGTGGTGGCCCGAGCCCGCCCACCCCGGCGAGCACACGCCGAACGTGATCGTGATCCTCTTCGACGACCTCGGGTTCTCCCACTTCGGCTGCTACGGGTCCGACATCCCGACCCCCAACGTCGACCGCCTCGCGGCAGGGGGGATCCGCTACAGCAACTTCCACGTCACGCCGCTGTGCTCACCCACACGGGCCGCGCTGCTCACCGGCAGGAACCACCACACCGTCGGCATGCGGGCGATCTCGAACTTCAACACCGGCTTCCCCCACATGCGGGGCCGCATCAGCGACCAGGCGGCCACGATGGCCGAGGTGCTCCGCGAGGTCGGCTACGCGACCTTCATGGTGGGCAAGTGGCACCTCTGCCCCATGGACGAGGCCTCCGCTGCCGGTCCCTACCACGACTGGCCGCTCCAGCGGGGTTTCGACCGCTTCTACGGCTTCCTCGACGGCGAGACCGACCAGTTCACCCCCGACCTCACCTACGACAACCACACGATCGATCCGCCGCGCACCCCGGATGAGGGGTACCACCTCACCGAGGACCTGGTCGACAGGACGCTCGAGTTCATCAACGACTCGGTGTCGATCCGGCCCGATCGGCCCTTCTTCACCTACCTGGCCCTGGGAGCCACCCACGCGCCCCACCAGGCGCCGGCCGAGTACCTCGCTCGCCACCGGGGCCGCTACGACGACGGCTGGGACGAGGCTCGGCGACGCTGGTTCGCGCGCCAGCAGGAGCTCGGGGTGATCCCGCCGGGCACCGACCTGGCCCCCCGCAACCCCGGGGTCGAGCCGTGGGACGAGCTCCCCGAGGCGCAGCGTCGCCTGGCCGCCCGTCTCCAGGAGGCGTTCGCCGCGTTCCTCGAGCACACCGACGACCAGATCGGCAGGCTCGTGGACGGGCTCGAGCGGATGGAGCTGCTCGACGACACCGTCATCGTCTTGCTCTCCGACAACGGCGCCAGCCGCGAGGGCGGCCCGTTCGGGGTGCTCCACGAGATGAAGTTCTACAACCTCCTGTTCGAGACGCCGGAGGAGGCGCTCGGGCACCTCGACGAGATCGGCGGGCCCCACAGCCACGCCAACTACCCGTGGGGCTGGGCCCAGGCCGGCAACACGCCGTTCAAGTGGTACAAGTCGAACACCCACGAGGGCGGCGTGCACGTGCCGTGCGTCGTCCACTGGCCGAAGGGCATCGACGACACCGGCGGGATCCGCCACCAGTTCCACTACGTCACCGACGTCGCCCCCACCATCTACGAGCTCGTCGGCGTCGAGGCACCCGACACGTACCGGGGGGTCCCCCAGCTCCCGGTGTCCGGAACGTCGATGGTGTACAGCTTCGATCCCGCCGCGGCGGACGCCCGGAGTCGGCACACCGCGCAGTACTTCGAGATGATGGGACACCGGGGCATGTACGTCGACGGCTGGAAGGCGGTCACACGCCACGACGAGGGCACGCCGTTCGACGACGACGCCTGGGAGCTCTACGACCTCACCACCGATTCCTCCGAGTGCCACGACCTCGCGGCCGAGCAGCCCGACCGGCTCGCCGCCCTCGTCGCGCGCTGGTGGGAGGAGGCCGAGGCTCACGGCGTGCTGCCGCTCGACGACCGCATGATGGAGCTGTTCGGCTCCCGGTTCGCCGAGCACACCCCCACCGACCCGATCGGCACTACACCTACCGGCCGCCGATGTCGTACCTGCCGGGACAGACCTCGCCCGCCATCGGGGGACGCGACTGGGACCTCGACGCCAGGGTCGAGCGGGTGGCCGGGGAGGGTGGGGTGCTCTACGCGCTCGGCAACGGCAACGCCGGTCTGTCCGTCTTCGTCCAGGACGACCGCCTGGTCTTCGACTACAACACGTTCGGGGACCACACCGTCGTCGAGTCGGGGGAGCCGCTCCCGACCGGGCCCTGCGTGCTCGGAGTGCGGTTCCGCCGCACCGGCAACGGCGCCACGGCCACCATCGTCGTCGACGACAGCCCGGTCGGGTCGGCCGAGATCCCCTTTGCGATGCGGGTCATCTCGAGCGTCGGCAGCAGCGTCGGCTACGACCACGGCATGCCGGTGAGCGACCGCTATGGGAGCGCCTTCCCGTTCGAAGGGGTCCTCCACGCCGTCGACATCCAGCTGTTGAGCGCATCGCGCCACCAGGAGCGCGACGTCGCTGCCGCCGATGGGCGCTCCGCCCTCGGGCGGCAGTGACGAGCCCACCCGCCCGGCGTCGCCCGGGACGAGCACCGGAGCGATCGTCGCCTTCGGCCTCCTCGCTCGCGGCGTCGGCTCGATCGGGAACGGCGACGACCTGCCCTCCATCCGCCAGACTGGCTCTCGGTCATCCGCCTGCAGGAGGCGAGCGATGAACGTGGCGCAGTACGTCGTGGAGGCGGGCATCGTCGAGCTGGTGGCGCTCTGCGGGCTCTACGCGGTGATGGGCCACAGGGTCACGGCGTTCGACATCCCGATCGAAGACGGGTTCCCGCTTCCCCCGGGCCAGACACCGAGTTCGTGACGGCACCACGTGCACGATCACGGACGTCTGCACCCGCACCACCGCGGGCCGAGCACTTCGGTCATCAGCGACCGAAGGCGCACGATCAGCGCTCGCCACCTTGTGTCTCTGCGCGCTCACCACTGGGCTCGACATGACGATCACGAACGTCGCCCTCCCGTTCCTCGGACGCTCGCTCGATGCCTCCACGAACGAGCTCCAGTGGGTAGTGGACACGTACAACATCGCGATCGCGGGCTTGCTGGTACTCGGTGGGCGCGCTCGCCGATCGGTACGGTCGTCGCCGGATCTTTCTCGGCAGCTACATGCTGTTCACGGTCGCGTCCCTGTTCGCCGCGTTCAGCGCACGACCGTCGTAGCAGCTCATCGCGTCTCGCGCCCTCATGGGCGTCGGCGGCGCCGGCGTCACGGCACCGGCACTCGCGATCATCGCCGCGATGTACCCCGCCGACGAACACGCCGGAGCAGTTCGGCGCGTTCGTCGTGTTTGGCACGTCGGGACTTGCGATCGGACCAATCGCCGGCGGGTTCCTGCTCGACCACTTCTGGTGGGGCTCGGTCTTCCTCGTGAACGTGCCCATTGTCGTGTTCGGGGTGATCGCCGGCACGTTCACGATCCAGGAGTCACACGCACCGCGACCAGACGGCGCACCGCGGGGCCTCGACGTGGTCGGCGCGATGCTGTCGGTCGTAGGCCTCACCGCGTTGCTGTTCGGCATCATCGAAGGACCATCGCGCGGGTGGACGAGCGCCCCCGTGATCGTGGGGCTCGTCTCCGGCGCGCTGGTGATCGCAGCGTTCGTACGCCGCGAGCTCAGGGCCCGGTACCCGTTGTTCGACGTTCGCATCCTGCATCCGGCAGGTGGTCTTCACCGGATCCATCACGTTGTTCATGGCCTACGTCCTGTTCAACAGCTTCCTGTTCCTGAACCCCCAATACCTGCAGGACGTCGAGGGAGAGTCCATCATCGCGGTCGGCGTGCTGCTCGTGCCGTTCGCAGTCGTCTTCGGCGTGTGCTCCACCGAGCGAGCGTCGCCCTCGAACGGTTCGGTGCACGAGTGACGATCACGCTCGGGCTCGCGGTGAGCGCGGTTGCGGCGGCGCTGCTCGCGGTCGCCAGCCGGCCGATCCGTGCCGATGACGGTTGCGTCCAGCGCCCTGCTCGGCGCCGCGTTGTCGCTGCTGATCGCGCCCCCGTCGACGATCGTGATGAACGACCTGCCGGAGTCGAACGCGGGCGACGGATCCTCGCTCAACTTCGTGAGCCGGTTCGTCGGCGCCGCGGTCGGCGTCGCCGTCGTGGGCTCGATACTGGCGTCCCTGTACGCGTCAGGCCTCGCCGACGCGGTCACCGCGCTCGGTCCGGCGCAGGCCGACATGGCACGGGGCTCGATCCAGGGTGCGCTGGAGGTCGCGGCCACGCTCGATCCCGCGGCCCAGCAGTCGCTGACCGATGCGGCGCGGGACGCCTTTGATCGCGGCGCCACCGTGGCCTACACCACGGTCGCGGTTCTGGGCTTCGTGGCCGCGCTCTGGGCCTGGTCCGCTCTCCGCCGTGTCCCGATGGAGCGTGCCGTCACCGATGCCGCCGACCCGACGCAAGGCTGAATCGACCGGGCGTTCGACAGGTTGGGTGGGCCGCGGGTCTCGCGACCACGGACCCGGGAACCCCGCGTCACCGACCGCACTGCGGCCGAGGGTCGCTCAGGTTTCGAGGTCGCGGTTCTCGACGACGAATTGGCTGGCGATGAAGGTCGCTCCGTTCGGGTCCTTGATCACTGCGATCCTGGTCCACGGGGCGTCGACGGGGCCGGCGAGGACCTCACCGCCGAGCTCGCTCGCCTTCGCGGCGATGGCGCCGACGTCGTCGACGCCGAAGGTGACGCTCCAGTGTGCGGGCGTCGCCGAGTCGTCGGGGGCGATCGGATCGAGCGAGGCGACGACGTCGATGAAGCGTTCCGGCGCGCCCATCTGCGCCATCTGGTCGCGAAGGCCAGGGCTGGTCTCCTCGAGATGATCTCCGTAGCCGGGAAGCGTCCACATGGGACCTCCGGGCAACGTCAGCGTCTCCCAACCGAACACGGCGCCGTAGAACGCCTGTGCGGCTTCGGGGTCGCGCGTGGCGAGGCCGTTGAAGTTCAGTGAACCGTGTTCGTTGACGACCTCCGCGCCCTTGTGGTTCTTGGCCTGCCAGGCGCAGAAGACCGCGCCCTCCGGGTCGGCGAGCACCGCCATCCGTCCCGCGTCGAGCACGTCGAAGGGCGCCGCGACCACCGCGCCCCCGGCCGCACGGGCTCGGGTTGCCGTCTCGTCGGCGCTCTCGACCCAGACGTAGGTGTTCCACATCGCCATGGGCGGCGCGCCCTCGGGAATCGTCGAGACCGCCGCCACGTCGCCGCCGCGAATTCGACCGACGAGGTACACGCTCTCTGAGCCGTCGGGCATCATGTCCTCGAACTCCCACCCGAACAGACCGCCGTAGAAGGCCCGGGCAGCTTCGGGGTCGGGCTGGTTGGTGTCGATCCAACAGGGGACGCCTGGGATGTATCCGTCTCGCTCGGGCACGACCGTCTCCTCGGCTCGTCAATCGGGGTTCGTCCCACCGACCGTACGGGCGGATGCGGTCACTTGCTGGCCGGAATGGGAACCGGTCTGCTCATCCCTTGACGAGGTCGAGTTGGCGGGAGATCACGTTCTTGGGCGAACAGGAGTAGGTGCCCGGCTTCGTCGGGTTGACCCGCACGAAGGTACCGTTCTTCACCTGCAGGGTCACGTCACATGCCGTGACCTTGCGACCGGCGAGGTCGATCGCACCGATCATGCCCCCGGCGTCGAACGTGTGCATCTTGGCGAGCTCGGTGAGGATCGACCGCGCGGGTGATCCCGTTGACACCAGCACGCTCGACCACCGCGTTGACGGCGTCGCGGAACGCGATGCCGGCCGCCCAGGTGTACGCGCCATAGCTCGCCGCGTTGTCGGCGCCCGTGTACTTCACGAAGTTCGCCGCCATCTTGTTGGCCTTCTGCTCGTCTTTGCTGAGGAAGGGCAGGAACGTGGTGTCGACGTACTGACCCTCGACGTCCTGCCCACCGGACGCCAGGAACTGCTGGTCGTAGCACGCGCTGCCGCAGTCCCAGACCTTGACCCCGGTCAGGCCCTGGAGCGCCGCCTCCTTGCGGAGCAGCACGGTGCACGGGAACGACGACGTGCACTGCCCGTAGTTCGAGCCGGCGGCCTTCATCGCCTGCACGATCTCCGTGTACTCGCTCTGGGTCGCACGGGCGGAGCGGTCGAAGTCGCCGTCCGACTTGATGCCGATGTCACGCAGCGCCGCGACCGAGGCGAAGGTGGCGTCGCGCGCGGCTTGCGAGTCGTTGCCGAACACGTAGATCCCGTGCAGGTCCTTGCCATACTTCTTCTGGTAGTAGCGCCCGCGACCGACGTTGGCCTGGTAGGTCTGCGGGTGCGCGTCCTTCGTGGAGCAGATCAACGCCGAGGGCGCGATCGGGAACGACTCGTTCGAGCACTGATGGTCGAGCGACCCGGTGTAGAAGGGGATGTCGGGGAGCCCGGTGACCGCACCGGCGCCGTCCTTGCAGTCACGCATCTCCTCGATCGTGTTCAGGAGTGCCGCGGACGTCCCGACCATCGCGACGTCGTTCTGGCAGGCCTGGATCTCCGCCTGGCGGGTCTGGGTCGGGTTCACGTGCGAGTCGTAGAAGTCCACGACCAGCTTGCGCCCGCCGAGTCCACCTGTCGCATTGATGTACTTGGCGACACCCTTCACGCCGTCGACCGAGGCCTTGAACAAGCCCGGTGCGAACGAGTTGTCGACATCGGCGATCACCGCGATGTGGATCTCCGTGGGCGTGATCCCGACCTCGGTCGCCTTGGGCTTGTCCTTGTTGGTCGATTGCGCCGTCGCCACCGCCGACGTACCTGCCAGCGCCGCGACGACCGCGGCGCAGAGCGCCACCACACGAACCTTGCTCATTGCGGTCCCCCCCATCCTGGAATTCTTCGGGCTCGGCCGAACTGGCCGCGTCTCACCCGTCGTGCAGTCCCGCCACGCCGGCCGTGATGAGACCGACGTGGAGCTCGAACAACTCGTCCGCTTCTTCGGGCGTCACCCCTTCGGGATTGCTCCCTGACAGACGGCCTCGCCGGACGCGTGGAGCGTGCAGGCTCGACCCCTGTTCCATGGCCACGAACCCGACCGTCGCCCACATGAGGAGGCGGCACGCCTGCACCGCGGCGTCCGCCGACAGACCGCCGTCACGCATCGCGGCGATCAGCGGACGCGATGCCTCGACGTACGCCTCCCGGCCCGCCCCGAGGTAGAGGCGGCTGTCCGGAGTCAGCTTGAGTCGGCTCCGCAGTTCCCGGCACCAGCGTTCGGCGTACACCGGCCACGGTTCGTCGGGTCCGGTGGCGGGCGCCAGGTCGGCGAGCAGTTCGTCGGCGACCGCCTCGATCAAGGCTTCCTTGTTCCCCACCCTGCTGTAGAGCGGCATCGTCGACACGCCGAGCCGCTCCGCGACGTTGCGCATGCTCACCGCGTCGAGGCCGCGCTCGCGGAGGATCACGATGGCGGCGTCCACGATCTCGTCGGCCTCGAGGTCGAGGTCGTTGGGCTTGGCCATCAGCTGTGTGCCTCCACGATGGTCGCGGCGCTTTCGAGGAGGAGGTCGGCCTGCTTGCCGAAGTACTCGTGGACCGGCTTCTTCGATTCACCGCGGAGGAACTTGGCGTAGCTGCCCTCCAACACGATGGCGAGCTTCCAGCGGGAGAAGACGTCGTACCAGTGGATCCCGCTGACGTCGCGGCCCGAACGTTCTCCGTAGCGCGCGACGAGTGACGACCGCGGTGGCACCCGCGACCGGTCGAATCCGGGACTGCCCGCGACCCCGAGGGGCATCGTGCCTTCCGGACCGGGATGGAAGATCATCGCCCACGCGAGGTCGATCAACGGGTCGCCGATCGAGGCCATCTCCCAGTCGACGACTGCCAACAGGTGTGGGGGCGCGGCTTCCGCGAAGAGCACGTTGTCGAGCTTGTAGTCGCCGTGCGCAAGGGCGGGCCGCTGATCGGCCGGACGGTGGTCGTCCAACCACGACGCGACGCGCGCGGCCTCGGGCAACGGCCGGCCACCGTAGGAATCGAGCTGCGACAACCAGCGGCCCATCTGCCGTTCGAGGTACGGCCCGGTGTGGGCGAGCTCGCCCAGGCCACACTGCTTCCAGTCCACCGCGTGGATCGCCACGAGCGCGTCGACGAGCTGCTCGAGCGCGAGCGGCTGCTCGTCCGCGTCCGCCGCCCATGCCTCCGGGATCCCGTTGCGCACGGGGACGCCGTCGATGCGCGCCATCACGTAGAACGGCGCCCCGAACACCTCGGGATCGTCACACGCGAGCACCGGCCGCGCGATCGACACCGCCTCGTCCTTGATGGCATCGAGGATGCTGAACTCTCGCAGCACGTCGTGCGCAGTCGCCGAGCTGGCGTGGCTCGGGGCGCGGCGCAGGACCCACCGTTCGGCTCCGCGCTGCAGGGCGAAGATCTCGCAGGATCCCCCGCCGATCATCGCCTCGACGCTGACGGGGATCGAGTCACCGATGCGATCGTCGAGGAACTCGCGCAGGGCTCCGACGGGTTCGCTCATCGGACGAGCTCCTGCTCGACGATGTCCACGATCTGCCCGAGGCGTTCGATGACGAAGTCGGAAGTCGCGTCCGGGGCACCGGGCTTCGCGTCGGCGACGAGCAGCGCGGTGGACATCCCCACCGCCGCGGGACCGGCGACGTCGTGCGCGGGGCTGTCGCCCACGAACAACACGTCCGCCGGGTCGCACCCGGCCTTGCGCAGCGCGAACTGGTAGATGCCTGGGTCGGGCTTGCATGATCGCGCGGCTTCCGAGCTCGTCCACGCGTCGACGGCGGAGACCAACGCCAGCCTCTTCACGAGCCCCTCGAGCTGCTCGTCGTCGATGTTCGAGACGATCTGGACGTGCAAGTTGCGCCGCCGGAGCTCCCGCATGGTGTCGAGACAATCGGCGCGCAATTCGGCGCCCTCGATGGTCGCCGCGTACTGGCGCTCCACGGCGCGGTCGACCTGATCGTCGTCCAACTCACCGCCGAGCGAGCGCGCCATCGCGACGAAGGCGGCGCCGAACAGGTCGCGGTGGAGGTAGTAGGGACGCGTCGCGATCGACCGGTACGCGACGCCCATGCCCTGGCGGTAGCTCGCCCGCAGCTCGTCGTCGGACGCGTGCGCGCCGGCGCTGTCAGCCACGAACCGCAACTGGGCGAGGTGCACGTCGCGCAATGCCCGATCGCTGAACAGGGTGCCGGCGAAATCGAAGAAAACCGCGCGTGGAGCGGTCATCGCAGCCCTGCCGCGACCCGGAGCTCCTGCCACTTCTCCTCGGCGGCGGGCCGCCGACTGGGGATGTGCTCGGTCGGCCATCCCTCGACCGGCTTGTAGCCCTTGAGGATCGTGCGCGCGAGCACCGACTTGTGGAGCTCGTCGGGTCCGTCGCCGATCGGACCGAACCGCGTGCCGCGGTACCACTCCTCCACCGGGAGATCGCTCGAGTACCCGAGCGCCCCGCAGACCTGGATGGTCCGGTCGAGGACGGCCAGCACGACCTTCGACACGTGGGCCTTCACCATGCCGAGGTCGGCCCGAACCTGGCTGGCGCCGTACTTGTCCATCTTCCACGCGACCTGGAAGGTGAGCAACCGGGCCGCCTGGATCTCGGTGTGCGAGAGCGCGACGAAGTCCTGCACCATCTGGTGCTGCGCGAGCAGCTTGCCGTGCGAGGACCGCGACACCGCACGCTCGCACATGATGTCGAGCGATCGCTGCGCCTGGCCGAGCCAGCGCATCGCGTGATGGATACGGCCGCCACCGAGGCGCTGCTGGGCGAGGACGAACCCGTCGCCCGGCGCGCCGATCATGTGGTCGACAGGAACCCGGCAGTTCCGAAACACCACCTCCGCGTGGTTCCCCGGCCGCCCGTACTCCACGTCGGGGTGGGCCATCGTCCCGATGTCGCGCACGATCTCCATGCCCGGAGTCCCCGCGGGGACGATCAGGATCGACGCGTGCTTGTGCGGGCGGTTCTCCGGGTTGGTCTCCGCGAAGACCAGCACGATGTCGGCGACCGACGCGTTGGTGATGAACCACTTGTGGCCCTCGATCACCCATTCGTCGCCGTCGCGGGTCGCAGTGGTGCTGATGACGGTCGGGTCGGCGCCGGCGAGGAACGGTTCCGTCAACGCGAACGCGCTCGAGATCTCACCACGGAGGTTCGGCCACAGCCACCGTTCCTTCTGGTCGTCGGTGGCGCCGTGCGCGAGCAGCTCCATGTTGCCGCTGTCCGGGGCCTGGACCCCGAAGATCGTCATCGACATCATGCAGCGGCCGATGATCTCCGACATCAGCGCGAGCTTGAGCTGACCGAAGCCGGCGCCGCCGATCTTCGGATCGAGGAAGGCGCCCCAGAGCCCACGCTCCTTGACCCGGTCCTGCAGGTGGGCCTTCACCACCGCCCACTCCTCGGGCGGGAGGTCGCGCATGATCGGTTCGAGGGGGATCAGCTCGCGGTCGATGAACGCGCGCATCCATTCGAGGTGCTCCTCGAATTCCGGGTCGGTCTCGAAGTCCCAGGCCACGCTCAGGGACCCTCGGTCGGAAAGCCCGCGAGGATCCCGTCGAAACGGGTCTCCACCGTCGGAGCCAGGTCACGGTGAGTGATGATCCAGAACTCGCGGTTGCGGATCGCGTCCAGCACGCGCGCGGCTACCTGCGCGGGTGTCAGGCCGGTGGGCCCGGTGAACCCGTCGCGGATCATGAGGCGCACCGACTCCGCCATCTCGGTGCGATGCTCGATACCGAGCTCGGCGGGCCGCCCGCGTTCCGACTCCATCACCTTGGTGTCGACCGAGCTCGGGCAGAGCACGCTCACCCCGATCCGGGACTCCTCGATCGCCAGCTCTTGAGCGAGCGTCTCGGAGATCGACACCACCGCGACCTTCGTGGCGCAGTACGGGCCGATGAAGGCGACGCCGCTGACCAGCCCGGCGATCGACGCGGTGTTCACGATGTGTGCTGCCGTGCCTTGGTCACGCATGATCGGCACGAACGTCTGCACGCCGTGCACCACGCCCCAGAAGTTGACGCCGACCACCCACTTCCAGTCGTCCAGCGTCTGGTCGCGCAACAGGTTGAAGGTGGAGACGCCGGCGTTGTTGCACAGCACGTCGACGCGGCCGAAACGGTCGAGCGTCGTCGCCGCCAACGCGTCGACCGCGTCGGCGTCGGCGACGTCCACCCTCACCGCCAGTGCGTCGCCACCGGACGCACGGATGCCCGCCGCTACCACTTCCGCCTCGGCCGCGTCGAGGTCGGCGACCACGACGGCCGAGCCCGAGGCCGCGAACGCCTCCGCCATCGCGTGGCCGATCCCGCTCGCGGCGCCGGTGACCACCGCGACGCGCCCGGCGCCGATCACCCCGTCGTTCGCTGCGTCCGTCATGTCGGTTCCCCCATGGTGTGATCAGCCGCCGTCGAGCACGACGAGCTCGCCGGTCAGGTACGACGACGCGTCACTCGCGAGATAGAGCGCGGTGCCCACGATCTCGTCGGCACCCGCGATGCGACCGAGGGCGACGTTCGCCGCCATCTGCGTCTGCAGCTCCTTCGTCGGCAGGGACGCGTGCAGGCTGTCGGTGTGGAACGTGCCACAGACGATCGCGTTCGACGCGGATGCCCCGCGGCCCGAACTCGTTCGCCGTTGCCTTGGTGAGCGCGTTCAACCCGGCCTTCGCCGCGGCGTAGACCACGGTGAACGCCGTCGGGTGCAACGACGCCTTGGAGCTGACGTTGATCACCGCCCCGCCCGCGGGCATGTGCTCGACCGCGAGCGCGGTCAGCCGGAGCGGGCCCTTCAGGTTGACCGCGATCGTCTTGTCGAACAGGTCGGAGGTGACGCCGAGGAGGGACGGCGGGACGGGCGCGATCCCGGCGTTGTTGATCAGCACGTCGATGCGCCCGAACTCGGCGACGGCGGCGTCCACCAGCGCGCCGCACTGGTCCCAGTCGCCGACGTGACAGCTCACCGCGAGGGCCCGCCGACCCAGGGCCCGCACCTCCTCGGCGACCGCCTCGCACGACTCGACCTTGCGACTGGCGACGACGGCGTCGGCGCCGGCCCGGCGAACCCGAGCACCATCGCGCGGCCGAGGCCCTTGCTCCCGCCGGTGACGACCACGACCTTGCCGGTCGCGTCGAGCGTCGGGATCGAGGTCACGGCACCATCACGAGCTTGCCGACCACGCCGTCGATCGGCCATGCGTTGCAGCGCGGCGGGCAGCTCGTCGAACCGGACCTGGGCCGTCACCGCGTTGCGCAGGCGACCGTCGGACACGAGACCGGCGAGGTTCGTGTGGATGTTGTCGAGCTCCTCACGCGAGTACCCGCCGGCGAACACGCCGACGAGCGACGTGTTCGTGACGACGAGGTCATGGGTCACCAACTTCGGCCACTCGCCGCTGGCGAAGCCGACTGCGAGCAGCCGTCCGTGGCGCGCCATCGCGCCCGCCGCGTCCTCGCTGAGCGAACCGCCGACCGGGTCGTAGATGACGTTGACGCCGCGCCCATCCGTGATCTCGCGCGAGCGCGGGAGCGAGCGGGCCGTCGCGGTGGTTGAAGGTCGCGTCGGCGCCGAGCTCACGACAGAACGCGGCGCGCTCGTCGTCGCTCACCACCGCGATGACCCGGGCGCCGAGCGCGTGTCCGAGTTGGACCGCCGCGATCCCACTCCCGCCCGCCGCGCCGAGGACCGCGACCCAATCGCCGGCCGCGATGCCACCGCGATCAACCAAACCGATCCAGCCGGTGAGGTGCGGGATCCAGAACCCCGCCGCCTGGGCGTCGGTGAGCCCGTCGGGGACGGCGAACGCCGCCGGCGGCCGCGACCAGGCACTCCTCGGCGAACGAGCCGTGCCCCTCGGTGAACGAGGTCACGCTCATGATCCGCGACCCGACCGCGAGGTCGACTCCCCCGCCGACGGCGGCGATGATGCCGCTCGCTTCCTGACCGGGGGTGAACGGCAGCGCCGGGGTGAGCGGGTACGTGCCACGGCACATGAACACGTCGGGCAGCCCGATCCCGGCCGCGGTCACCCGGATACGGACCTGTCCCGGCCCGGGCGCCGGCACCGGGAGCTCGACCTCCTGCAACACGTCGACCGGCTCTCCGACGCCCTGGACCTGCCAGGCACGCATCAGCCGATCCCGCCGATCAGCATCGTCCACGCATTGGCGCGCCCCCGGTTGACAGCGAAATACGGTGTGATCATAGCCTAATCACATATCGATGTGTGGGCCGAGCAACGCCGGAATCAGCGACGCCTCCACGACGCTGACCAACGAAGCCGCGGAGCTCGGCATCATCACACCAGCCGCCGACGCTATTGGTGCTTCGGAGTTCGGCCGGTCGAGGTGTGCCCCTGTGTGTCGGCGTCCGGATCTGCAACCGGTTCGGCAAGGACCGCAGACCCATCGTCCACGGCTTCGGCGTCGAACAACTTGACCTCAGCGGTCACGGGCGCCGATCCACCCGGCGGGTAACCCCGGTACCGCTCCGTGGCGTCAACGATCTGGCCCCCGAGCTCGATGAGTCGCTGGAGCAGCTCCTCGCGGACCGCGGAGAGTTCGTCGATCTCCCGCTGGATTGCGTCCCGTTTCCGGTTCGCATCATTGACGGTGCGTTCCGCTTGGCTCACTGCCTGTTGGGTCGTGGTCTCACTCTCGGCTTCCGCACGCGTCCGGATCTCGTCGGCCTCCTCGTTCGCAAGCTGGAGGATTGCGGCGAGACGCTGCGAAATGCCTACAGGCCCGGGCGACGACGCGAGCTCGCGCTGACATTGCGCGAGGGCCGCTTCGGCCGCACTCTCGCGATCCTCGACCTGGATCGTGTACTCCCGCAACGACGCGAGAAACTCGTCGACCTGGGTGCGGTCGTACCCTCTGAGCGAATGTGCGAAGTCCGGTCGTTCCTGCTCTCTGATGCTCATGTACCCACTCCACGGTGCCGAGTTCTGTTCCGATCGCTCGCGGTGCAAGAGCCATTCAACCGGCGTCGAGAGAGCACCCGTAGTCGGCCGCCAGCCCGGCGACGCGTTTTGGGCCGACGGTAGCGGCCAGGCCCCGAGAATGCGCGTATCGCCCGAGACGCTGTCGCCACGACACACCCCCACGTCGACAACCCATCATCGACGAGGTGTTGCGTTCCCATCTTGAGACCAAGGGAAATCTGGCGCCGTAGCCCGTCGGGCCGCATAGCATTCCACGGACCGAATGAATCACAAGTGCTGAACACCCCGACGGGACCTGGCCCTGGGCCGGATCACCTTCCTGTGCTCGGACTCGAGACGCGCGCTCGGTGAAGGACGGCTGGTGGGGCGACACCGAGCGCTGGGTCCGCGGCACGGGCCTCGAGATCCTGCTCATCGCCCTCGGCGCTCTCCTCCTGGCACGAGCCATTCACTGGCTAGCGAGTCGCAGCTCTCGTCGGAGAGAAGCGCAGATGCGACGTCTCGCAGAGATGGGCGTGGCGCCGACCACGGCGGCCCGCCACTCGGGCGCGCTCGTCCAGGTGGTCGAGTGGCTTGCGATCGGCACGGTGTACGTCGTCGCGATCCTCTTGATGGTGACCCGAGCGGGGGTCCCGCTCGCGAGCCTGCTTCCGACCGCCACGGTGCTCGGGGTGGCGTTGGGCTTCGGTGCGCAGCGCATCGTCCAGGACCTGCTCGCCGGGTTCTTCATCGTGTCCGAGCACCAGTTTGGACTCGGTGACACCATTCGTATCGGCGACGTCGGGTCCACCACCGGTGTCGAAGGCAAGGTCGAGGCCGTGACGCTGCGTACGACGACGTTGCGGACCATCGGGGGAGAGTTCGTGGTGATCCCCAACGGCGAGGTGCGTCAGGTCGCCAACCTCTCGCGCGAATGGTCCCGCGCCGTGATCGACGTGAAGCTCCCGCTCAACGAGGACCTCGAGCGGGTGATCGGTGCTCTGCGCACGGCCGTGGGCGCCATGGCTGACGACCGGGCGTGGAAGCAGCTGCTGCTCGACGCGCCCGCGGTGCTCGGCGTGGAATCGCTGGACCTCGCGTTCGCCAGGATCAGGATCGCGGCGCGCACCCAACCGGGCCAGCAATGGACAGTCGGTCGAGAGCTCCGCCGCCGGATCGCGGTCGCAATGCGCGAGCTCGACATCGTCGTACCTTCGACCATCGTGACTCAGTGACCGAACCGCGTATCCGCTGGCCCCGGTGGTCGACCGTCGTGCTGCTCGTCGCCTTCGTCGCGACGTTGGTGCTCTACCTGGCCGTCCGGCCCGACCAGCCGACTGCCACCACACCCGTCCCGGAGTTCCCGACGTCGATCGCCACGACCGAACCTCCGGCTGAGGCGACGACGACCAGCACCACCGAACCATCCACGACGCCGACCAGCCCTGGGGACGTCACCACGACAACTGAGCCGGGCGGGTCGAGCGTGGAGGGGCACGCCGACGACCACCACCACCGCACCCGCCACCGGAGCGCCGGACACCACCGGGACCGACGGCTGAGGAGCACGGCGAACCGGCGCGGCGGCGAGGAGCAAAACCCCTGGTCACGACCAACGGCCGAGCCTCCGGCACCCACAAGTTGGTGACCGGCGACCGCGCGCGGTGTCGGTCTCACCGTGCTTGCCAGTCGGGCTCGCGCTTTTCGAGGAAGGCGCGGGGTCCTTCGAGAGCGTCGTCGGTCTTCGTGACCCGCTCGCGGTACATCTCCGCCAGCAGCTCCGCTTCGTAGAGCGGCAGGCCGAGCCCCTTGCGGATCCCGAGCCGAGTTCCCCGGACCGCCAACGGCGCGTTGAGGTTGATCGTCGCTGCGATCTCGCGGGCGCGATCGAGAAGCGAATCCGCAGGGACCACCTCGGTGACCAGCCCGAGGTCGTAGGCCCGCTCGGCTGAGATCCGTTCGTGCTTTCCCAACAGGGCCAGGCGCATGCACACGTTCAGCGGGAGCACCCGGGCGAGTCTCGCCATCTCGCGGCCCGATGCGACCCCGATGCTCACGTGCGGATCCATGAAGCTCGCCTTGTCGGATGCGATGACGATGTCACAGCAGGTGACGAGATCCAGACCGGCGCCGGCGCAGACGCCGTTGACCGCGCAGATCATGGGCTTGGCCATGGTCCGGAACGGGGGCGAGGCCTCACGCGGGGGTTCCCACTGCGCGTACGTCTCCAGGTAGGTCTCCTCGCCGTAGCTGACCTTGCCGCTCGGCGTGATGCTGGTGACATCGGCGCCGGAACAGAAGCCTCTTCCGGCGGCCGTGACGATGATCGTCCACACCTCCGAGTCGGTCTCGGCGGCCATGAAGGAATCGTTGAGCTCGGCCTGCATCTGCTTCGAGACGGCGTTGAGCACGTCCGGCCGGTTGAGTGTGATCGTCGCGACGCGGTCGGCGACGTCATAGAGCAGTGTCTCGTAGGTCATGGTTTCCTTTCGTCGATGAGCGAACCTTCGAGAACGTACGCACCTCGCCACGGAGGACCTCGTCTTCCAGGCCGAGCCCGAGATCCACTACTTCACTCCTCCCTCCGGGAGGCGGGTGGGGGGAGGTGTCGGCAGCCGTACCGGCCCGTGCACGCGGGACGCGACCAGGAGCGTGGCAGTGCCGGACAAGTTCTCGTCCCCGCGCTGGTTGACTCCCCTGACGGTGATCTCCACGCACGGCCCCAGCTCCGGATCGACCCGCTTGCCGAGTACTTCGCCTGAGATCCAGGTGGTGTCGCCCATGTAGTTGAAGCGCCGGAGCTCGGCGCGTAGCCGAACCGGCCAGCCATCGTCGCCGACGAGGTTCGTGCAGTAGTGGCACAGCCAGCTCCACCGCATCGGACCAATGTCGTAGGCCGAGGGGACGCCCACCTCACGCGCCAGCTCGGGGAGCCAGTGGACCCGTTGCACGACGTCCCACGCGTTGAACTCGTCACGCGTGTAGAAGCCACGGAGGCGTTTGCGGTTCTCGAAGGCGAGGCGGAGGGGAGGATTGCCGTAACCGAACCAGCCTCCGCCCATGTGGAAGTTGATCATGTCCGTCACCGTGAGCGGACCCTTGACCATGACCGGTAGCGCTTCACCTGCTTCGACGTCCTCGAACCACCAGGCGTCGGTGCCGCGTACGAACTCGTTGTCGTAGGCGGACTCGATCTCGGCGAGCTGGTCGTCGGTGTAGCGCGCCATCTCGTCGCTGCGGTACTTGCCGGACCCCGACGACACCTCGGCGCGCTCGGCGTGCACGAACCACTTGTCGGTCGTGGCCACCACCGACCCTTCCGCGTCCCAATAGGTCAACCGGTTGGTGACGATCACCGTTCGCCGAGCGAACTCGGACCGGGTCTTCTCCTCGACGTCGGCCACCACATTCGATCGGCGCAGCTCGTCGCCGAGACCGATCGGGCGGTAGAACCACGACTCGTTGCCCGAGTGATACAGCTGCACTCCCCGCAGCGCACCACGAGTCTCCTCGGCGAGATCGGGTGATGGCTGTGGCGACACGTCGAACCCCATGGTCGCCTCGAATCCCGGAGGCGCGATGAGCGACCCCCAGCGTGAGCGATCGGCGTGGGCGACATCGATGAACAGCGGGTTGGCGTCGCCGTACCCCTCGACGTAGTGGCGGATCCCATCCGCCGTGGCGGTGGTGTTCCACGGCAGCGTGGTGATACCGCTGCGAATGGTCGGGTTGGGCCACCCGATGCGGCGGCGCATCTGCTCGATCGACTCGTCGGTGATCTTCCCGCGCTCGATGCTCACGCCTGATCGTCGCCCCGTCGCACCCGCTCGGCCAGGAGGTCACGCAGCTGCCCGCGGCTCACCTTGCCCGTTGCGGTCATCGGCACCTCGTCGGCGGTCATGGCGAACAGGTGCCGCGGGACCTTGAACCCGGAGAGCCGTTGTCTCGCCGCTGCCCTCGCAGCCCCGAGGTCGAGGTCGGCACCGGCACGAGCAACGAGCGCGACCACCACGACCTCCCCTCGCGAGTGGTCGGGAATCCCGACCACATGGGCTGCCGCGACACCGTCGACGTCCTCCAGGATCGCTGCGACCTCGGTCGGCGACACGTTCGTGCCGCTCGTCTTGATGACATCGCCGACTCGGCCCTCGAGGAAGAAATGCCCCTCCTGACTGAAGTGCCCAACGTCGCCGGTCCTGAAGAAACCGTCGGGGTCGAACGTTTCCTCACGCTCGCGACCGACGTAGCCGCGCATGACTGCTGGTCCCCGGACCAACAACTCGCCCGTCTCTCCAACTGCGACCGGTTCGCCGCTCGCGTCCACGACGCGATGCTCGAACCCCGGCACGGTGGTCCCGAAGCTTCCGACGAGATGTTCCGGGAGGCGCTCGTTCATGGGTGCCAGGAGATGGGCGCCGAAGCACTCGGTCATGCCCACCCATGATGGCCACGCGCGGAGCTCGACGACGGCGTCGGGAGGTGTGAGGAGGTTCCGGACATCGCTGCGCAGCGAGCGCAGGTCCCTGGTCGTGTAGTCCGGGTGGTCGGCCAAGGCCTGTCCGTGGAACGGCCAACCCGAGACGAGGGTCACCCGTTCGCGCTCGATCGACTCGAGCGCCCGTCCAGGCTCGAAGACTTCGTCGACGACGAGGCACGCCCCCTCGGCGTAGGTGCCGATCAACCCGTGACTGAGCCCCGCCACCCAGAACAGCGGCAGCGCGACATAGATGCGGTCGTCCTTCGTCAGCCCCCGCAGGTGGTTCGTGGCCGCGGGATGGCGTGTCACGGTGCCCTGGGTGTGGATCACGCCCTTTGGCCGCGCCGTGCTCCCGGACGTGTAGATCACGACGGCGTCGTCGGCGGGTCGCGCCGTCGCCTCCATGGCCACGCGCAGAGCGGTGATGGCGGAGTCGTCAGGCGCGAGCTCACCGAGATGGAGGGCCCAGGACGGGGCTGGGCCCGAGGACCCGGCCACGACGACACGCCGGAGTGTGGGCAGCGCGTCGAGGTGAAGGTCCGGTGCTCGACTGGCCGAGAGCTCGGGCACGGCGCGCGCCAGGCCGCCGATGTAGTCGTGACTGAGGAACCGGTCGCGCACGATCAGGGTGTGGACGTCTGCGTTGCGGAGCTGCCAGACGAGCTCGTCGGGCTTGGTGAAGGTGTTGAACGAGACGAAGACCGCACCCAGGCGAGTCACCGCGAACAAGCAGGCCACGAAGTCGACGCCATTCGGGAGCAGGACCCCGACTCGTGTCCCCTTGGACACGCCCAACGTCAGGAGTCCCTCCGCGATCTCTGCCGATCGTTCGTCGAGGTCCCGGTAGGTCATCCGGTCGTCGCCCACCGAAAGCAGATCGCGAGCGCCGAAGGCATCGGTGCTGGCGCGCAGCATCCTCGGGATCGTGTTGGGGGGCTCGACCTCTCGGACGTTCATCGCGCCCGACCCTAGCTAGACCCGGCCAGGACGTTGGTCACGGTCCGTTGATCCGAAGCGAAGAAGAAGGCACGGATCGGGTTCGATGACGTACGTTCGATGGTCGATGACCACAGCCGTTACGCCCGATCGGAGAGGTCACCCCTTTTCGGTGAGCTCGACGATGCGACCTCGATCGTCGACCAACGCGTCGCAGGTTGAGACAATTCGCCGACGGCCGCTTCTCGATCGGAAGCACTGCTGTAGCTTGCGTTGAATGCCTCGCCCTGAACAGGGAGTCGGATCTTCGTCGAGCGAGGAGGGCGGTCCGCATCCGACTCTCGGTCTGACGAGCTTGGTCGCGATCGGCATCGGCGGGATGGTCGGCGGAGGAATCTTCGCGGTGCTCGGGCTGTCCATCGAGCTCGCACACGGCGCTGCGCCGATCGCGTTCCTCATCGCTGGGGGTGTGACGATCCTCACTGCCATTTCGTACGCTCGGCTCTCGGTTGCCTACCCGAGCCGGGGCGGTACCGTCACGTTCCTCAACGAAGCCTTCGGAGCCGGCGTGTTCGCCGGCGGCCTCAACGTGCTGCTCTGGCTCAGCTACGTCATCATGCTCTCGCTCTACGCCGCGGCCTTCGCCGGCTACGCAGGCAGCCTCCTCCCCCATCCCCCTTCCGCCCTGGTCGACCACCTCCTCCTCAGCGGCATCATCATCGTCATCGCCGGACTCAACGTCGCACGCGCCTCAGTCGTCGGACGCGCCGAGCAATGGATCGTGGTTCTCAAACTCGCGATCCTCGGCCTGGTCGTCGCCACCGGCTTCCAAGGAGCCGACTGGGGCCGCCTGACACCGACCCGATGGGCTGATCCCCTCGCCATCATCGGCGGCGGCATGGTGATCTTCGTTGCCTACGAAGGATTCGAACTCATCGCCAACGCCGCGGAGGACGTACGCAACCCCGCCCGAACGTTGCCCCGAGCGCTGTACCTCTCCGTTGGAATCGTGATCGCTCTGTACGTTCTGATCGCCGTCGTGACCGTCGGTGCCCTCAACTTCAATCAGGTGCAGGGCGCGAGCGATTACGTACTCGCCGAGGCTGCTCGCCCTGCGCTCGGCGGCGTCGGGTTCGTGCTGGTGGCCATCGCCGCGATGCTCTCCACGACCTCAGCCATCAACGCAACCCTTTATGGCACTGCACGGCTGTCATGGAGTATCGCTCGATCTGGTGAGCTCCCCGAAGTTCTCGACCACAAAGTTTGGAACCGACCCATCGACGGCCTCATCGTCACTACGGGACTGACGCTCGTCGTCGCCAACGCGTTCGACCTCACCAGAATCGCGCTCATGGGCAGTGCCGCATTCCTGATCGTGTTCGCCACCGTCAACCTGGCAGCAGCTCGCCTGACGCATCGGACAATCCAGCGGATCCTCGCTGTCACCGCCTCCCTGGCCTGTATCGCGGCTCTCGCGTCCCTCATCGCGGAAGAACGCAGCCGGGACCCTCAGGGCATCGTCATCGTCGGCGGGCTCGTTGCGCTTTCGTTCGTAGCGGAGATCGCGTACCGCACACTCACGGCGCGCACACTCCCATCCCACCTCGCGTCCCGATCGAGCGCTCAACCGGGAACACGCGAGCAACGAGGCTCTCACTGAGTCGCACCTCTGCGACGGGTCCCACATCATGCCGCCAGGTATGGCTTGCGCGAATCGCCTGGTCGCGGTCGTGGAACGCTCGATGTAGACAGGGCACAGTGCGGTCGGGGCTACCGGCACTTCACATCCGAAGCCGACCGGACCACCACGGAGCCGAACGCACGCTCAGGTAGCAGCGCCTGGGTGTTCCACGCGGGCTGCGGGGCGGGCGAGCTGCTCAGGTACGAGGGTCCCGTCGACGATCTGTCGGGCGGTGTCGCTCAAGAGTCGATTGTGGGAACGGGCGAAGCCCCGGATCAGCTCGAACGCCGCGTCGACACTCACGTCGTTGCGTTCGGCCACCACGCCTTTGGCCTGTTCGATCGCGACGCGGGATTCCAACGCAACTTCGAGTTGTGACGAGAACACTCGAGTGTCGGTGATCATGCGCTGTTGGAGAATGCCGATGGTCGCGACATCAGCCACGGCCTGAGCGACAACGACGTCGTCGTCGCTGAGCGCCCCCGCGTGGGAGGCGAACAGGTTCAGAGCTCCGATCACCTGGGAGCGAAGCCGCATCGGTACCGCCGAAACCGCGACGAAACCGCTCTCACGAACCTGCGGTGCGAACCGCGGCCAACGCGCCGCGACATCGTGAGCCGAGTCGCAACGCACCAGAATCTCGTTCCCGGTACGCGTCGAAACATGGGCCTTCTTCGACCTGTAGCTCGAACAGCTCCACGAGGCGCATCTGTTCACTCGAACACGCCACGTGACGCAACTGGCCCTCGAGGTCCGCAAGCATGATCCCCGCCGCGGAGACATCCAACAACTCGACGGAACGCTCCGCGAGCGTCTGCATGAAGTCGATGATGTCGTAATCGTCGACGAGCGTGTCTGCCAACCCGACGAACGTCTCGACGAGGCGCTTGTTCTCGTGCCACCATCATGACTCCCCACGCCCGTCCCCGTGTTGAGCTTACCCACCCGTGGTCCGCGCAGGCTCGTCAGCCCAACCGCAGCCGACGGTTCACGATCTCGGCGGCAATCTCACTGACCGGGCTGTCCTCCGCGAACGCGTGCGCGCGGAGCAAGACCAGGGCATCTCCTGCTGGTACGGCGGCTTGGACGGAAACCATTCCCGTCGCCTGGTGTACCACCGCCCGGTGAGCCTGGGCCCGCTCGAGTTGCCATGCCAAGGATCCGGGTTCGGCGGCTGACTGCCAGTCCAACACCGTCCGGCTCGCCACGTGAGCCACCGCGACCGCATCGGCGTACTGTGCGTCCGTCAGCGCGCCTGGTTGGTCGTGGAACAAGTTCAGCGCTCCGATACAACTCGTTCCGATCATCAACGGGAACCCGAACGCGGCGCGCATCCCCTCGACGAGTGCACCCTGTCGAAACTCTGGCCAGCGACCATCTGCATCCGCGAGATCAGCCACCAGGACCGGCGTCCTGGTGTTGAACGCGTCGATACACGGTCCCTCACCCAACGTGTACTGCACTTCCTCGACCGACTCGATCACGTCATCGGAGACACACACGTTCCCCAAGTTTCGGCCACCCGAGATCAACACGAGACCCGCGCCGCGCACCCCGACCACAGCCGCCGACGCCGAGCACAACGACAGTCTCGGATCACGTTCCCCGACCGCGAGCGCGCCCGCCACGCGCGCCATACGGCCCGGATCCACGTCATCGTTCGTCACGATCGCACCTCTCGCTCTGGCGACGCCACGAGGTGCAGGCGACAACGGGGACCGGGTCTCCGTCCGCACGCGAATGACGAAAACCCAGCCTATCCCACGTTCGGTCGGTCGGTCACGTGAAGGGCCGAGCGTTCAGCACGATGGAGGATCTGACGGACCCGGCGACCTGGAAGAGGCGGTCGGACACTGTGATGGCCTCAGCCGCTCCAAGCGGGCCGCCGAGCATGACCGCGCGCTGGCGACACCAACTCCACCCACGGAAGCAGCAGAAGAGCGCCACAACTGCGGCGGTCTCAGGTGGTCATCGCAACGCTTCGTCAAGTGCTTGTGATGTTTGGCGCAGCAGCCCGTTGGGAGTTGACCCGCCTTCTTGGACACCCGATCCTGGGCGTTGCCCAGGGGAAGGAGGCCCGAGGTGGGTCGTCCAGCGAAGTATCCCGAGGAGTTCCGGCGTGAGGCGGTCGCGTTGTATCGCTCGTCGGATCGATCTCGGGCCGAGGTGGCGAAGTCGTTGGGGATCGCGGATGGTTCGCTCGCTGCGTGGGTGAAGGCGGCGGAGCGCGACGAGCAGCCGGGGGCGCTTGACCCGAGCGAGCGTGCTGAGCTCGAGCGGTTGCGCAAGGAGAACAAGGATCTGCGGATGGACCGCGAGATCTTGCGCAAGGCAGCCGCGTATTTCGCGCGGGAGACGAACAGGTGAGCCGCAGGTTCGTCTCCGAGCACGCCGGCGAGTATCCAGTGACGCGGCTCTGCGTGTTGGTTGAGGTGCCTCGGTCGAGTTTCTACGAGTGGCGTGACCGACCGTTGTCGGATCACGACGTCGACGATGCGTGGCTCGCTAACGACATCTTCGATATTCACGTCGCGTCGCGTTGCACCTACGGGTCGCCGCGGGTCTTCGGTCAACTCCGCAACCGTGGTCGACGTCATGGCCGCAAGCGGATCGCGCGGATCATGGCCGAGTGCGGCCTGGTCGGCGTGCACGGCCGCAGGAAGTGGCGGCGCGGCAAGCGCGACACTGCACCCGCGGGTGACCATGCTGGAGCGGGACTTCACCGCCGAGTGCTCGAACCAGCGGTGGGTCGAGCCGGCACGCGCTTTTTCCGCAACCGGCCCAGGTCGGTGTGACGCTTCACGACCAGCCGCAACACCACCGGATGATCCGCGGCCTGAACCTCACTGACGCGCGGCGCGTGGCGAGCTGCGATCGCGACCGACAGCGCGTCGTTCGGGTCGTTCTTGTTCGACCGTGACGTCGCCGACACCCGCACCCGCGCCGACAACGTGGCGGGCACGTCCAACACCCGCTCGCCGGCGCCGACAACCTGCTGACTCAACAGATGACCGAGCCCGTTCGCGGACTCGATCGCCCACACCCGATCATCGAAGCCAGCCGACCACGCCAACAGCTCCTCGAGCTGCGTCCGGCCGGCACGCACCTGCAGCGTCGCCAGCGGGATCTCGTCGCGATCGATCACCACCGCGGTGTGCGTCCGCTTGTGCGGATCGACACCGATCACCACCGTCATGTTCGTGCCTCCCTGTCACCACCAATGGGTCACCGGGATCGGCACTCCTGATTCAAGAGACCGGTGCTACGCACCTCTTTCGAGCCACACCCCGGAAGGTCCGGCGGGGACGGCAGCCCGCTAGAAAGCCAGTCGCTCACACGACGGCAGGCAGTTCGAGAACCACCCCGCCGGACCGACGACGCTACGAGCGCCGCCACCAGAACTCAATCAGGCAGATCTGTGCGGGCCGACGCCAACGAGCTCACGACAGTTGGGCTTCGTACTCCTTCGAGTCGTAGTAGTCGCGGCGGGACGTGATCTTGCCTTCTTGATCGATCTTCCATACGCCCGACCACTGCACTGTGATGTCCTTGTCTCCGACTGTGAACCCGTCGACACCCTCCAACCGCACCTGGGAGCGCAGAACGGCACATCCGCGTGCGCGCCCGATCGCCGGAAGTCCATGCGCCCTGTCCGGGTGGCGGAGTTGCCGTAGGGGACGGTTCGTTCTTGTGAACGGACTACTGCCCAGGTAATCGTCGCCGTCGGGGACCCATACCAGGGAGCAACGCCTGGCTCTCCCTGAGGAGACGCCGCGGGCAACGGTGATTCCCGGCACGCTCGACGGCACCTGCGCGCTGGTCCCCATCATCGACCGGTGCCCGACGGCCGGATCGTCTCCCTCTCGTCGCCGCTCCGCCGCCGCTGGTGACGCCATCAATTGCTGGCGCAGGCGCACTCGCTGGTCCATGATTAGCCCGAGCACGTGCTCGACGGGGGGTCAGTCCGATGGACGTTTCGATCACCGTGAACGGGTTGCAGCGGCGCCACGACGTCGAACCCCGTCTGCTGCTCGTGCACTACCTGCGGACGGTGCTCGGTTTGACGGGCACCAACGTGGGGTGCGACAGCTCTTCGTGCGGAGCCTGCACCGTGCTCGTCGATGGCGAGTCGGTGAAGTCGTGCACGGTCCTCGCGGTGCAGGCCGACGGCCAGTCGGTCACCACCATCGAGGGCCTCGCCGTCGACGGTGAGCTCCATCCCGTGCAGCGGGCGTTCCAGGAGTGCCACGCGCTGCAGTGCGGGTACTGCACCCCGGGCATGGTGATGGCCGCGGTGTCGCTCATCGAGGAGAACGGCGCACTCGACGACGACGACGTCCGTCACGGGCTCGAGGGCAACCTGTGTCGGTGCACCGGGTACCAGAACATTGTGAAGGCAGTGGTCGCGGCCGGAGCAGCACGATGACCGCGGTGGTCGGCACCAGGCTGTTGCGCAAGGAGGACCCGCCGCTCCTCACCGGCGAAGCTCGCTTCGTCGCCGACCTCGCCGTGCCCGGCGCGCTGCAGTTCGCCCTGGTCCGCAGCCACCACGCGAACGCGCGCATCACCGCGATCGACACCAACGCCGCCGCAACCATGCCCGGTGTCGTCGCCGTGTTCACCGGCGCCGATCTCGTGGGCGACTGGGCGGCGCCGATGCCGTGCGCGTGGCCCGTGACCGACGACATGAAGAACCCGGCTCACTACCCGCTGGCCGTCGATCACGCGTGCTACGTCGGCGACGCGCTCGCAGTTGTCGTCGCGCGCTCAGCGTACGAGGCGCGCGACGCGGCGGAAGCGGTGGTCGTCGACTACGACCCGCTGCCGGCGGTCGTCGATCTCGAGGAAGCGTTGGCCGACACGGTTGTGCTCCACGACGATCTCGGGACCAACTCGTCGTATACCTGGGAGTTGACGCCCGACGCGGCGGCGGTCGACGCCGCGTTCGCCAATGCCGTCCATACGGTCACCGAGCGGTACGTGCAGCAGCGCCTCATCCCCGCGGCCATGGAGCCGCGTGGCGTGTGCGTGGTGCCCCAGCCCTTCGCCGGTGAGTTCACGATCTACTCGTCGACGCAGATCCCGCACATCCTGAAGATCATGCTCGGCATCACGTGTGGTCTGCCCGAGCACAAGCTGCGGGTCATCGCTCCCTCGGTTGGTGGGGCCTTCGGGTCCAAGCTCGACGTGTACGCCGAGGAGGTCCTCGCGCTCGCGTTGGCGCACCGCCTGCAGCAGCCCGTGGCGTGGACCGAAGACCGGAGCGAGAACGCCATGGCCACAATCCACGGTCGCGGTCAGATCCAGGACATCGAGCTGGCTGCCGACGCGTCGGGCAAGGTGACCGCGGTGCGCGTCCATCTCCTCGCCGACATGGGGGCCTACCTGCAACTCGTCACGCCCGGCATCCCGTTGCTCGGCGCGTTCCTGTACCACGGCAGCTACGACATCCCCGCTTACTCGTTCACGTGCACCGGGGTGTTCACCTCCAAGACGCCGACCGACGCGTACCGCGGCGCCGGTCGTCCCGAGGCCACCTACGCGATCGAGCGGGCGATGGACGCCCTGGCCGCGCGCCTCGGCATCGACCCGGCGGAGATCCGGCGCCGGAACTTCATCGCGCCCGACGCCTTCCCCTACACGTCTGGCGCCGGGCTGCTGTTCGACAGCGGTAACTACGCGGCGGCGCTCGACCGGGCGCTCAAGATGGTCGGCTACGACGACCGGCGTCGAGAGCAGCAGGACCGACGCGCGTCGGGCTCCACCAGGCATCTCGGGATCGGCTTGTCGTCCTACGTTGAAATGTGTGGGCTCGCCCCGAGCCGGGTCCTCGCATCGTTGAAGTACGGCGCGGGTGGATGGGAGGCGGCCACCGTCCGCCGCGCTGCCGACCGGGCGCGTGGAAGTGGTCACGGGAACCTCACCACACGGCCAGGGTCACGAGACCTGTTGGTCGATGATCGTCGCCGACCAGCTCGGCATCGGCGTCGACGACATCGACGTGCTGCACTCCGACACCGCCATCTCGCCGACCGGAATGGACTCCTACGGCTCCCGCTCGCTCGCGGTCGGTGGCACGGCGGTGTTCCTCGCGGCCGAGCGCGTCCTCGACAAGGCGCGCACGATCGCCGCGCACCACCTCGAGGCCGCGGAAGAAGACCTCGAGTACGTGAACGGTGCGTTCGCGGTGAAGGGCACCCCGAGCCGATCGATGGCGTTCGGCGAGATTGCATTCGGCGCCTTCACTGCCCACGACCTGCCCGACGGGATGGAACCCGGTCTGGCCGAGAGCGTGACCTGGGACCCGCCGAATTTCACCTTCCCGTTCGGCACCCATGCGTGCGTCGTCGAGGTCGACGACGAGACGGGCCACGTCGAGATCCTGCGATACGTCGCGGTCGACGACTGCGGTAACCAGATCAACCCGCTCATCGTCGAGGGCCAGCTGCACGGCGGCATCGTGCAGGGCATCGCGCAGGCGCTCTACGAGGACGCGGTCTATGACACCGACGGGAACCTCCAGACCACCACGTTCACCGACTACCTCGTGCCGTCGGCGGCGGAGTTCGGCACCTTCGAGCTCGATCACACCATAACGCCGAGCCCGACGAACCCGATGGGGGTCAAGGGCATCGGCGAGGCGGGCACCATCGCGTCGACGCCCGCAGTCATGAACGCGGTGGTCGATGCGCTCGCCCCCATGGGTGTGCGCGACGTCACCATGCCGGCGTCCCCGCAACACGTCTGGAATGCCATCCGCGCCGCGAAGGCGGTGGCGTCGTGATCCCGGCGAAGTTCGACTTCGTACGCGCCGGATCCGCCGACGAAGCCGTCTCGCTGCTCGCCGAACACGGTGACGACGCCAAGCTGATCGCTGGTGGCCACTCTCTGTTGCCGCTCATGAAGCTGCGGCTCGCGACGCCCACGGTGCTCGTCGACGTCGCCCGCATCGGCGAGCTGTCGTACATCCGGGAGAGCAACGGTCACGTCGCCGTGGGCGCGCTGACCCGCCATCGCGAGGTGGAGACGTCGCCGGTGCTCGCCGAACACGTGGCCCTGCTCCGCCACGTCGCCTCGCTCGTCGGCGACCCGCAGGTGCGCCACCGCGGCACGCTGGGAGGTTCGCTCGCGCACGGCGACCCCGCCTCCGATCTGCCGGCGGTCGCGCTCGCGCTCGACGCCGAGATCGTCGTGCGCGGTCCCGGTGGCGAACGGTCGATCGTGGCAACCGACTTCTTCACCGACTTCTTCGAGACCGCGCTCGCGCCCGACGAGATGATCGTCGAGATCAGATTCCCAAAGATGCACGGGGCGGGGTGGTCCTACCAGAAGTTCAACCGCCGGGCCCAGGACTGGGCGATCGTCGGTTCCGCAGTGGTGCACGGCGCGCCGTCACACGTCGCGCTCGTCAACATGGGGCCGACGCCCGTGCGCGCAACTGGTGTGGAGCGGGCGCTCGCCGGCGGCGCCGAGATCGAGGCAGCCGCCGCCCACGCCGCCGACGACACCGAACCGACCACTGACCTGAACGCCGACGCCGAATTCCGTCGTCACCTGGCGCGGGTTCTCGTGGGCCGGGGACTAGCGGAGGCGGCCGCGACGCAGTGAAGGGTGATCGCGGCGGCTCGAGCGCCTGACCTGAGTCTCTGCGGACAAGACCGCTCGGTCCGCGGTGCCCTTGAACTGCCGAAGGTGCTGGGCGCTGAAGCACAGAACGACGCACCGAACGCTCATCGAACCGTCGTCATCGGGAGCGCAGAACGGCACATCGGCGTTCGTGAAGCCGTGTCGCTCCGAACTGGCTTGACCCGCCAGATTGCCCTGACTGGGAGCGGTTACGCGATCCACGGTGTTCGGTAGACGCTCGGTAGACGCGGGCCGGGTTTCCCGGTTGCGGAAACGCACACGACCCTCGCGTGTGCCAAAGTACGTGTCGGAGGAGGGCCTTGTCAGCCGGCGCGATGCGATCCGATTGAGCTGCACGGTGCCGTTGGCGGCCTGACAATGCCTTCTGGCTTGCCGTTCTTGGGTGACGACTCGTCGACATCGCCGCATCCGATGTGCGTCGGATCACGACGATGAAGGGACCGGAGCTTCGGTTGTTGTGGTCAGGTCGTCGGGCTCGAGGAGGCCCTTCTGGTCGAGTGCGTAGAGGAGCCCGAGGGACGGCAGGATGGTGATCGCGGCGAGGGCGAAGACGACCACGATGGTGGTGAGCGTGCCCGACGGTGCGGCGGCCTGCGACACCTTCAAGCTGGTCGGGAGGATGTAGGGCCACTGGGCGACGCCCCAGCTCACGACGATGGTCGCCACCGCGCCCATGGAGAGCACGCGTGCCCATCGGTGTGCATCTCGTAGCAGCAGGACGAGTGCACCGATGCCGCAGAGGGCGGAGATGATGACGAGTGGGAGTGCTCGCGAGGTGAGGCCGTCGAAGACGTAGGTGGCGTAGTCGTGGAGCACGAAGAATCCGAGGAACGCGACGAGGCCTGCGGCCACGGAAGCTGCGATCGCGCGTTGCCGGAAGTATTCGACCATGTGGTTGTCGTCGAGCCTGCGGGCGTCCCAGACGAGGTAGACCGAGGCGAGGAACGCGCACACGGTGACCGCGAGCACACCGCCGAGGATTGACGTCGGGTTGATCCAACTCGCCCAGGGGTCGCCGGCCTTGCCGCCCGCGGGTACCTGACCGGAGGCGATGGCGCCGGCGACCGCGCCCATGCAGTAGGGCACGAGCACCGACGATGACGCGAACGCGGCACCGAAGTTGCGTTGGCTCGACGTGCGCGAGACCTCTTTGCGGAACGCGAAGCTGGATCCTCGCAGCACGATGCCCAGCGCGGCCAGCGCGAGCGGCACGAACAGGGTCAGGGTGATCGACGCGAACGCTTCGGGGAACCCGGTCCACAGCACCACGAGCACGAAGATCAACCAGACGTGGTTCGCTTCCCACACCGGCCCGATCGAGTGGCTGATCACGGCGCGGGGTCGCGCACCCCGCTCGGCGCCACCGGCGACGAGATCCCAGAACCCGGCACCGAAATCGGCGCCGCCGAAGAGTGCGTACGCGGTGATCCCGAACATGAGGATCACCGCCACCGCGTCGCTCATCGGACACCGACCGCGTCGTCCGCCGCCGCGACCGGTTCAGGTGGGCTGTACGGACCGCCCGCCTCCACCTCGTCGCCGCTGGCGCGGAACCGTCGGCTCATCATCCGCAAGATCAACACCAACGTCACCCCCACACCGGCGTACAGGCCGAGGATGACGAGGAACATGACCCAGACGCCCTGGTTGCTCGTCGCCGCGTTCTCGACCTTCATGTAGTCGTAGACGATCCATGGTTGGCGTCCGACCTCGGTAGAACCATGGACACGCTGAGCAGTCATCCGAGTCTCACGTCGGAACGCGCCCGCGAAACCACCCGCCTGATCGTCGCGGCATCTGCCTCCAGCGCGCCGCACAGCTCGACGTCCACGAAGCAGCTCTACGAGGCGATTGGAGACACCGGCGACCTACGACGCCCGCGGGCCCTTGCGCTGCAACGTGTCGGAGGTGCGACACCAACGCGTGCTCCACGACCCGCGGGGCTCTCCCGGTGGTACTCCTTGGCCGCGTGCCCTGCTGTCTCTCCGGAACCTCGTTCCACAAACTCGGCCTTTAGCTCGAACGAACTGAGATAGTATGAACTTGACAGGTCGGCTCGGGTGAGTGATCTTGTGACGGGCAGTCCGTCGTGTGAGCAGCCAAGAATGCGAACCGAGCCAAGGAGAGATCGCATGACCGAGTCTTTGGGCCTGATCGATTGCGATATGCACTGCTATGAGACCCGTGATTCGGGTACCAAGTTCCTCCCCGAGGAGTTCACTGGCGAGGCGATCCAAACGGTGAAGCTGGTGGATGGCAACGAGGTGATCGTGGCAGGGGACCGGGTGGCAGCATTCTTCTCCGACCAGAACCTGCACGCCTTTGACCAGGCACATCGCCCAGGGTCTCTCAAGGAGATCCTCAAGCAGAACTACTCGGGCACTCTGCCGGACACCTACACGCTCGACGACATGCGGCCTGAGTACGTCGACCGAGACGCGCGGATACGGAGTCTCGATGCCCAAGGGGTCGAGAAGTGTGTCCTCTACCCAAGCACGATCGGATGGTCAGCTGAGAACTGGGTGCGGCGGACGGACGCGCTGTACGCCAACGTCCATGCCTTCAACCGTTGGTACGACGACGCATGGGGTTTTCACTACAAAGACCGCATCTTCGCCACGCCGATACTGTCGCTACGCGACCTGCACGAGGCCGTGAAGGAGACGGACTACCTTCTCAACCGAGGAGCCCGCGTCATCGTGCTGCCGACAGGCCCGGCCTACGGCCGCTCGCCCGGCGACCCGTACTTCGATCCGGTCTGGGAGCGGCTGAACGAGGCGGGCGTGACCATCGCGCTTCACATTCACGACTATTGGTCCAACTCCACGATCGGACCACACTGGGGTCAGGAGCCATACCCCACGCCGTCCCGAATGTCGGCGTGGCAGTGGCAGAACACGTATGGCGAGCGACCGGTGACCGAGATGATCTCCTCGCTGATCTACGACAATCTCTTCGGAAGGTTCCCGCGGCTGCGGCTGCTCTCCTCTGAGTTCGGATGTGAGTGGGTGCCCCACTTCCTGCGGCACATGGACAAGAGCAGGGGCATGGGACGAAACGGCCCGTGGATCGGCGGCTCGTTGACCGACCGTCCGAGCCGGATCTTCCGCGAGTACGTCAGCGTCGTCCCGTACGCAGAGGACGACATCCCTTGGGTGGTCGACAACCTGGGCAGCTGCGAGTGGATGGTGATGGGCTCGGACTGGCCGCACCCAGAGGGCCTCGCGGAGCCGAGAGAGTTCCTAGACCTCATCTCGGCTCTTCCCGAGACCTCCCAGCAGATGATTCTTCGCGAGAACGCCGAGCGGATGCTCAGCGTTCGGTGACAGAACGGGGCGCACACCCCCGTCGAGCTAGACGCGTCGATCGCGTCCGGCCCAGTGGGGTGTTCGAAGGTCCCGTTTGAGGACCTTCATGGATGCGTTGCGTGGGAGCGCGTCCACGAACTCCACCGAGCGTGGTCGCTTGAACCCGGCCACGTGCTTTCGCGTGTGTTCGATGATGTCCTCAGCTGAGGCGGTGGCACCCGGGCGGAGGACCACAACGGCGTGAACAGCTTCACCCCACTGGTCGTTCGGGATGCCGATCACTGCTACCTCGGCGACGGCTGGGTGGGTGAACAGGGCTTGCTCTACCTCTGCGGGATAGACGTTCTCGCCGCCCGACACGATCATGTCCTTCAGTCGGTCCTGAATGTAGAGGTATCCCTCGTCGTCGAGATAGCCAACGTCGCCAGTGTGCAACCACCCGTCAGTGAACGCCGCCTCCGTCTTCTCCGGAAGTCCCCAGTACCGGACCATCATTTGCGGCCCCTTGGCCATGATTTCACCGGAGCTTCCCTGTGCGAGCTCGATGCCGGCGTCATCGACGATCTTGAGGCGCGTCCCGATCAGGGCGCGACCGCAGGAGCGAAGCAGCTCGGGCCGGTCGTCAGACAGTGCTCGCCGGTGATCCGAGGGAGTGAGGAAGGAGAGCCCTCCACCGGCCTCTGTTTGACCGAAGCCCTGCGCAAAGTCGCAGCCGAACACTTCCATGGCATGGGTGAGCGTCTCGACGGTGATCGCGGACGCTCCGTAGATCAGGGTCCGCAGGTTGGCGAAGGCGCGCTCAGCGACACCCGGGACGACCACCATCAACGACTGGATCATCGCTGGTGCCAGGAAGCCGAATGTGATGTCCTCTTCGTCGAGGACGCGGACCACCTCGGCAGGCACAAAGTCCTCCATGATGTACAGGGTTCCTCCGGCTGCGAGCGTGTACAGCGAGCCGAACAGTCCGGCGACGTGGAACATCGGTAGGACGATGAGCATGCGAGCGTCGGGAGCTGCAGTGCCGCAGAACGTCAGTTGGTGGAACTGAATCGCGACGCTCGAGTGGCTCAGTACGGCGCCTTTCGGCAGCCCCGTGGTGCCGCTCGTGTAGAGCTGTATTGCGTCAGCCTCGGGCATGAGTTCAAGATCGGGAGGGGCGGTCGGTTGTCCTGCGATCCAGTCCTCGTATCCGATCCAGCCCCGCCGGGCATCTGCCTCGACGGCGACGGCGTGGGCGAGCGCCTTCAGCTCCCCACGGGCGGGTTCGAGCGCGTCGACCATCTCACCGCGAGCAACCACGACCTTGGCCTGGGCGTCGTTGATGAGTTGCACCAATTCCGCAGCGGTCAGACGGAAGTTGAGAGGCACGAGCGCCGCTCCGGCCTTCGACGTTCCCAGGGCCCAGATGAGGTAGTCGAGCGTGTTCTTGGCGACGATGGCGACGCGGTCGCCGACCTCGACCCCACTGGCGATCAGTGCGTGAGCGAACCGGTTCGCTTCCTCAACCAGAGTGCGGCGATCGAGGACGCGCCCGTGGGCGTCTCGGCCCACCTCTTGTTCGGGCGCGACCATCGCCTGCCAGTCGAAAATTTCGTGCAGCATGTACATCTGACTCCCCCTCTGAGGCAGCATCGAAGCCTTCGAGTTCACACCGTCCGACGGGGTCAATGGATGCGCGACAGCAGCGAGGCCAACTCGTCAGCTTCGGACGGCGCCAACGACCCTCCGAGGCCGAACCGCACCGCGCGCAACGCCTCGAGTGCTTCGCCGGCCAAGTTGTGGCCAGCGGTTGTGATCCGCGCGGTCACGAGCCTCCGATCGCCGTCGTCGTCGGGCGCTGATCGTGTGATCAAACCACGAGATTGCAGGCCATCGATCGTGTACGTCATGGTCGCGGGATGCATTAGCGATGCTCGCTTGAGGTCCCGTAAGCTCATTTCGCCGTCTTCTGCGTCGTCGAGTATGCCGAGGACTTCGTAGCGGGGCAGCGTGAGGTCAAGCGGGCGCAGGACCTCCTCCGTCCGCGTTCTCACGAGCTTGTGGCCTCGGAAGAGACCGACCGCGACCAGCATCAAGCTGACGTCGCTGTCGTCCCCGAACGTCTCGAACAGGTCTTGGAGGCGGCTCGACGCGAGGCGAGGCCCTTCAGCCTCCTTCACCGGCGCCAAGGCCCAGGCTCGATCATCGGTCGCAGCGACACGCGCATCAAGTCGGGCATTGCGACGAGATCATACTGCTTGAGTTCGTACAAAGGGACCGGACCGTTGACCGGGAGCGGGGAAGGTCCGCGTTCAACGCTGTCCTGCGAGCATCAGCCCAGGAACGGAGCTTCGAGCCTTCACGACATAGGGAGCGAAGAGGCTTCCGATGTAGACGTCACAGCCGTCGGAGCCCCCAAACGTGACATTGGTCGGCGCAATCAACACGCTCGGGTCCTCGGCCACGGTGACGACCTCCAGATCCGGAGTGATCGCAGTGATCTTGCCAGCAGCAGGGACGGTGACCCAGAGATTGCCTGCAACATCGAATGCGCAACCGTCGGTGCAGCCCCAGGTGGACAGAACCCCCCAGTCGGCTGTGGTCTCGTTGCGCTCACCATCACCCCACAAGACGTACGCGGCTTCCTCGCCGTACACCTCGCGCTCGCCCATTGGCGGCCCGTAGGGCTCCTCGGCGCCAAGGCGACCGTCGGAAAGAATCGGGAAGCGGACGATATCGCCGGGGCTCGTTCGGGCGCAGTAGAGAAAGTCTTCGTCCGCATCGAGAGCGAGACCGTTGGCGAACGGGATATCCTGAGCGACGACATCGATGGCGCCAGTAGTGCTGAGGCGGAAGATGTACCCATCGGCCACCCCGCTCGTGAGCACGGTGACGTAGTCGCCGCCCTGGGTGGAGGAGGTGCAGTAGATCGTCCCGTCACGAGCGATGATCGGGTAGTTGGCGTAGCGCAGAGGACGCCCCTCGACTTGGTCGCAGAGCGTCGCCACCTCGCCGGAGACCAGGTCGAGTTGCTGCAGGCTGTGCCCGTCGAAGTTGGCGATCACGACGGCCTCGCCGTCGGCGGTGATGTTGATCCCGTTGGGCTGTCCGCCGGCCATCCCAATCGGCCGGAGGGAGCCATCAGGAAGGATCTCGGAGACTGCGGCGTTGGCGTCGCTCGCATACACACGACCGTCGCGGGCAACTGCAACATCTTCGGGCCGATTCAATCCGTTGCCCCATACCGTGAGGTCGTCCAGGCTGGGCGTTGATGGGTCCAACTGCGTTGCTCCTCTGTGCGCAGCGCCCGCGTGACCGCGGTCCGTGAAAGACTTGGACTTCGTCGTGGGCAGCGTAGATCGATGAGGGAAGTGGAGCACACGGTGCGGAAAGATTGATGGGGTCCGGGACTACCTCGACGGGCGCGTTGTCCGCGTTTCACTGCAATCTCAACGTCCAGGAGCTCTCGGCCGCCGCACGCGTCTACGAAGCGGGTTTCGGTGTGCGCGTGGCGATGCGCAGTCGCGCCCCCGAAGACAGCCGCGCGTTCGGACTCACGGACCAAACTGACGGCGAGGCATGGTTTCTGTACGACCACCGCGGAGGGCGAGTTGCGCCTGCGATCGAGTTGATGAAGTGGAGCGACCCGCCCACACAGGGGAATGCCTACTCGTCTTCACGGGATGTCGGACTGCAAGCATTGGGCTTCACCGTCCCGTCGGTGCAAGACGCGGTTGCGGCACTTCACTCCGCCGGAGCGACAAGCGCGGTCGGGCGGCGCCCGGGGTCGGTCGCCGACGTCGTGATCGACGCCGACGGGGTCCCGCTCGAGCTCACTGAGGACATCGGGTCCAGCGCCACGTTTCGTTATGCCCGCCTGGTGTGTAGCGATCTCGATCGAAGCACCGACTGGTACGGCACAATCGGTTTCGAGCCCGTCGGGTCTCGGCGCACGGTCTCATGGGATACAGATGCCGGCGACGGTGAGGTCGATGAACTCACCGTGGCTCTGGGCCCCCCGGGCGGGTTTTCCCTGCAGCTCACATCTTGGCCCGGACGGGGCTCGTCCGGAATCGCCCATCAATCGCCCAATCATCGGGGCCTCTTTCGGATGGCCCTCCGGGTCGACGATATCAGCGCAGCGGCGACTGCGGCCCGAGCCGCCGGCATCGACGCAAGCGATGCCGCCTTCATCCCACTGCCTGGCACGCCTCTCGGCGGTGCCACGGTCTCCTTTTTTCGCGACCCTGATGGTGTGACTGTCGAGTTGGTTGAGAACCCGCAGCCCTGACGTTCGCCACTTTGGCGAGGATCTACCGAGCCGACGAGTTGTCACGACCATCTGGGCCGTTAGGGGCATCCGGCACATTGTAAAGATCCGACATACCGGCAGGCGGACCAGAGGGGCGATCGCCGAACAGCTCAGGCAACCGTTCCGTCAGGCCTTCGACCGTCCAGCGTCGGCCAATGTCGATCGTCCCCGCCGAGGTCCACCCTTGGAGTAGCTCTACGGAACCGGCGTTGATGCCGAACACCTGGCCCGAGATGTGCGCCGCATCTTCCGTGCACAAGTAGCCCACGAGCGGCGCGATGTTGTCGGGGCTGAGCGGGTCAAAGCCCTCCTCCGGAGGGTCTCCGGGAAAGAGTGCCTCGACGAGCCGGGTCCTCGCACCGGGGCAGATCGTGTTGACCGTAACGCCATAGCGGGCCAGCTCCGTAGCAGTGGAGATGCCGAGCAGGGCGATGGCAGCCTTTGCCGCGCCGTAGGCGAGCTGACCCGCGTTGCCGAAGAGTCCAATGTGCGATGAGGTGTATACAAGGCGGCCGTCCACGGAGGCTCCGCTCGCCTTGGCCTGCTCGCGCCAGTACGAGCTCGCGAAGCGAGTGGGCGCGACATGGCCTTTGACATTGACTCGGATCACCGCGTCCCAATCGTCCTCTTCCAAGTTGAAGACCATGCGATCGCGAGCGATGCCTGCGTTGCACACCAGGATGTCGAGTCGCCCAAAGGTGTCGATGGCGCTCCGGACCACTGCCTCGCCGCCTTTCCACGTGCTGATGTCGTTGCCGTCCGACGTGCTGCGACCCCCCGCAACGCGGATCTCCGCCGCGACATCGGACGCAGGACCCATATCCGATCCCCGACCGTCGGTCGAACTCCCGAGATCGTTGACCACCACCGCGGCTCCCTCAGCAGCGAGCAGCAACGCCTCTGATCGCCCGATGCCCCTTCCCGCGCCCGTGACGATGGCAACCTTTCCCTCCAGATGACCCATGGGCTTTGTCGTCTCCTTTCAAGGCCGAACGGACGGAGCCCGCTTGCTGATCATTGTTGATGAATGCAGACGGTGTTTCCGCCGGTTCCGACTCCAGTCAGAGGGATGCACAGAGAGCCATGCAGCAGTCCCTGCCAGGGCAGCTACCGGCAACCACCGCCATGCCGTCCCGCAGGAACGCCAGCCGAAGTAGGTGGTCACGTGCAACTCTTGCCTCTTCTCTGAGCCGGTCGTCGATCTTGTGCGCCTTGGCGATGAGCAGTGCCGTCGGGCCGGCAACCTTGCTCGAGATCGTGCGATGGTCCTCGTCGTCGAGCGCGGCGATCGTCATGACGTCGTTGTCGACGATCGCCGCCTCGAGCCCGGGCGCCTTGCGCGCGGCTCGTTTGCCGTGCGGCCCGAGGCGCGCCCCGCGGGTTCCTCCCGGCGGCGCGGTGCCCTCGGGCACGATGAGGTCGACCGGGATCTCGATGTGCTCGCCGTCGATCTCGACCGTTCGGGTCCACACGCCCGGGTCCTCAGGTGCAGTCGGCCCGCGTCGCACGTGATCGAAGCGAGCGCTCATCACGTCTTCGAGGAGCGGGCGATCCGCGAGCAGCTCGCTGGCGACTGCCAGGTCGCCGTCGGTCGTGAACTCGGCGACGCCGACGTTCGCTGCGCCCTTGCGGAGGTACACGGCCTGCGCACCGACGACGATGATCGCGTCTCGGTGCTCCGCGAGGTCCTCGAGTGCGTCGAGCAACACCTGTCGCGCGGCGACGTAGTACGGGTCGAGCGTCACGACCGCTGCTCGAGGTAATCCGCCAGCGAGGGGTACTGCCATTCCCCGGTGTTCGTCTGCATCCAGTCGATCAATGCCTCGCCTTCGGCCGGCATTCGCCCGCTTCCCCCGAGGCAGTCGACGGCGAGCTGCGGCAGGTTGACGCAGCGGACGCCGTCGCCGGTCCAAGGATCGTCGACGACGCGATCGTTGGAAGGCAGCAGCAGCACGACGTCAGGCGCCTCGTCCGTCGGCCGAAGCCCGAGCTCAGTCGCGGTCGTATCGAACTTCGCCACACCTCCGGTCGGGACGACGTACATCACGAGGAGCGCCGGACCGGCGACCGGTGCCTTGCGCACGGCGGCGAAGGAACCCGTCACCACGACCCCATCAGCAACTTTCGAGCGTGGCAACGCCTCGAGCACGGCGCGCGGTCCGTTCGACGAGATGTAGGTGCGAGCCGTGTTGGCACGGAAGAGGTCGACCGATTGGCCGCGCTGTCGGAGCATCGCCGGCCAGTCGACTTCTTCGACCGGTCCGCGGGGTTCCCGGCGGATCAGCGCCTCGTCGGCGAGCCGTTCGAGTACCCGGCTGACGTAGCCGCGACTGATGCCGGTCGCTCCCTCGATGTCGTTCACGCCGTACGGCGGCACGACCTCCGCGAGGAAGCGCACGACGCGGCCGACCTTGGCGCCCGCCAAACCGGCGCTCCTCCGAGTGCTCGTCGTGGAGGGTCGACGGTCCGCTCCCGCGACCTCCACGAAGATCGGCGGCGCCTGCATCACGAGCCGGATGTTCCCCGTGAGGTCGAGGTAGCTGATGTCCTCCTTGCTCAGGAGCTCGCGTGTCCGCGGCGAGAGGAAGTCCGTCACCAGCAGGATCGGACCCGAACCAGCGGCCTCGCGGAGGCGGCGGGTGAGTCCGCCGAGCAGCCGGTCGACGTCAGCGGGACCGAAGCTCCGCCTCGCCTCGACGATCGCGCTCCCCATCGCCATGCCCGACTGGGTCTTGAAGGCGAAGCGGGCATCCCCCTCGTCGGTGCCCGCCCCTTGCCCCTCGACGCGTTCGACCGTCCACCCCGACGGGAGGCGGGATGCCAGCTGCGCCAGGGCGGAGTCGATGAGCTCAGCTTCCTGTATGACCACCCGCACATTCTACAGACAACTTCAGCTAGTTGTCTGGAACCCCGAGTTTCTCATCCCGGACAACTTACAGTTCCGGGAAACTGACCGGTACTCTGCACCGCACTCATACTGATCGTCACGTTGAGTTTGGGTGCGATTTGCGCAGCGAGGGACCGCTGGGATCGCAGAACCCGGCATCGTCGAGGAGCCGGATGAGCTTGGTCTTCTGCCGATGACGCTGTCGTACGTCGGCGAGGTACGCGTCGAAGCCGTCGAGATCGCCGGCGCGATCGTGGAGGCTGCGGATGTGGGCGATTCGCTCGACCGCTTGCTCGTAGCTGTGCGTCTGCTTGCGCTCGACGAGCTCCTCGACCTGTCGCGCGTAGGCGCTCGCCGCGTCGAGAGGGTGGTCGGCCTCGCGTGCTGCACCCAGCTGCAGCCAGAGATGCGTGGTCGCTCCGTGCTCGATGGCCGTCGCCCACGCGTCGTCGAGCTGACCGTCCCAGGCCAGCACCGCGATGAGATCTTCGTGGGTGGAAGGTCGCGGCAGGCGGGCGCGGTAGCGGTTGTTCGGAGTCGGTCGCGACGCAACCGCCGCCTCGCGGGCAGCCGCGCGGTCCTCGAGCACCGCGAGGGCTCGCGGCCGGTGCTCGTCCCACACGCCCGCCTCGGACGTCCACCGCTTCAAGCGCTGATAGCTCTTCAGTTCGGGCTTCTCGGCGAAGCGCCGCCACACCAGGTCGACCATCTCGGCCGAACGGCCGCGCTCCAACCATCCCGCGAGCGCGACGTCATCGAGACGGGAGTCGCCCCGCATCTGGTGGTCGGAGTCCTCGAACCCCGCGATACCTCGTTCGGCCCATGCGAGCGCGTCGTCAACTCGACCGGCCTCGGCGAGGACCTCGGCGATCCGGACGTAGTCGTAGGGGTACGACAGGTCCTGGGCCATCACCGCGACGCGACCGTCCACGTCGCCCGCGACCTCGGCCAGGGTCTCCATCATCCGGGTGAGATGGAAGGGGCGGCTGGAGCGTCCGAAGCGCCCGGGATCCACCGGGGGAAGCTGTTCCCATCGCTCCGTGGCCAGGCGTCGCATCTCCGCCAGGCCGGCGTCGCCGAGGAGATCCACGTAGCGCTTGGGCGAATCGATGAGGATGTCCCAGTCGGTGTCAATCTCGAGGGCGAACAGCCGCCGAGCCAGCGCGACCGGATCCGGTCGCACCACTGCGCACGCGTCGTGGTGGAGCCGCTCCAGGTCGGCAACGATCTCCGCGAACCAGCCCGACGAGTCGTCGACGCGGCCCATGGTCACATCGACACGGCCGAGCGCGTACTCGGTGATCCCGATCACCGCCTCGGCATGACCCGCCCGCAACAGGTCGGCGATGCGCGCGATCTCCACGTGCACGACGCGCGCCCAAGGCCCCGACGTGCGCGGGCCGTCGCGGCGCGCCGCGCTCCCCGACCGCAACGCTGTCGCGAACGATCGGCGGTACGACGCCATGTCGACCGCGTGGCTGGTAGCCGTGACCTTCTTCGTCCGCCGAGCCATCGCACCGGTCTACCTGACCGACCCCGCCTGGCTGGGTCTCGTTGCTGCAGAGATGCAACTCGAGCGGCCCGGTCCACGAGGACCTAAGACGTTGCCAGGCCTCAGCCAGGCGCGCTGTTAACGACGGTCTCCCGCCCGATGGGTTGACGAGCTCCGCCCAGCCAAACGACCCGGGATACTGGGACCACTTCACCTGCAGGCATGGCGCATCGGACCGGCTTTGAATTGGAAGTCGTCGGCAACGCCGGCCTCCGGGTCAGCCACCCGGATCCACTCGAGCGTTCGAAGCCTGGCGAGGACGACGCGGGCGGCGGGGCCGTACTGGCCACTCAAGCCGACTACTGCGGCTCGCTCTCCTTCAGCTGGCTGCACGTGCCGCTCGGTCATCTCGACATGACGCTACGTCTACTCCGACTCCGCTCGGTCGATGTCGCGAACTCGGCATGAGTCAGTGGGTGTCGGGTTCGCCAGCACAGAACAGCTCGGCGCGTCGAAAGAGGACATGCAGCGAGAGCTGATGACAAATCGCGACAAGCGGCGTTTCGAACCCCTGCTCCGGCCTCGCCTCACTGCCCCTGACCTGCGTCGACGCGCTCGGTCTGTGGT
>CAVVPD010000005.1:0-380857 GCA_963750045.1 uncultured Actinomycetes bacterium
CTGCGCCTCGAAGTAGTACGTGGCACCTTGCGCCATGACTGTCGCGGCGGCGGGCCACGGCGTCGGGCTGATCACGAGGGTCATGCCCAACGCTAACTGTTCCCACAGCTTCGCCATGTAGCCGGCGTGCGCGAAGGGCGTCGGCACCAGGCGGCGGTCGAGGGGCGCGCGCATCGCTCGTCGAAGCGAGGCAGGCTTACGACCTTGCGGTCGGGATCCGGCGCTCGAGGACGAGTCGCCCGCCGTGCTGTCACGGCATGATGCGCTCACCGGAGGTAGTTGTAGCCACCGTCGATCATGAGGGTGGTGCCGGTGATGAACTTGGCGTCGGGGCCGGCGAGGTACACGGCACCGCGGCCGATGTCGGACTCGGCGTCACCCCAGTGGCCGAGCGGCACTTGGGCTGTCACCGCCTCGTAGGCGCCGGTCGAGTCGTCGAAGTTGGTCGCACCGGGCGAGTCGGCGAGCGGGCAGATGGCGTTGACGCGGATGCCGTAGCGGCCCCATTCGAGTGCGCCGACCCGTGACAATGTGCGCACCGCCTCCTTGGCCATGGCGTAGCCCGACATCATGGGGTGGGGCAGGATGCTCGACCCCGAGCCCATGTTGATCACGCTGCCCTTCGAGTCGCGCAGGTAGGGGAAGCAGGCCTGCATCAGCCGGAAGCACGCGAGGGGGCCGAAGCGCATACCGGGAGTACATCGTGGTCGGCTCGTCCCACTCGGTCGAGCCGATCCCGGACTGGGAGTCGGCCGAGCCCACCAGCCAGACCGGTGGCTGCTGGGACGACGCGAGCACGTCGTCG
Source organism: uncultured Actinomycetes bacterium (assembly GCA_963750045.1). Lineage (GTDB taxonomy): Bacteria > Actinomycetota > Acidimicrobiia > IMCC26256 > DASPTH01 > DASUAS01. The sequence goes on from CAVVPD010000005.1 coordinate 806, forward strand.
CTCGTCAGCAAGACGGCGACCGCGCCGTCGACCTCGTACGCGCAGTCGAAGATGCGGAACGGCTCGTTCACCCAGCGGCCGGCCAGATAGTCGTCGATCGAGACTCCTCGATCACGTAGCCGCGCTCGGCCAGGTCGTCGACCGGCGATCCGAAGATCCACCCCATGCCGCCTGCCACGGGTCCGGACACGACCGGGAGACGAGGTTCGGCTCCCTGGGTCACCGCTCGTTCCCTGATGCTCCGCCGACGACGAAGCTGCTGATGGCGGCGGCGAGCTCGGCCGGTCGGTCGAGCATCACGAACGTGCTCGATCCCGCGATGACCTCCAGGTGGGCATCGGGGAAGTCGGCGACGAGCCGGCGAGCATGATCGAGCGGGAAGAGCTTGTCGGCATCTCCCCAGGCGAGCAGGACCGGCTTCGGGAATGCCTGCAGCGCGTCGACCGCGTCGAGGGTCACCGACGGCTCGAGCGACTGGGTGACGCGCAGTGCATCGCGACGCGCGCCCTTGTTGTCGGGGAACGCCTCGAAGACGCGACGCGTGGCGTCACCGGTCGGCGGACTCGTGCAGACCGACTTCAAGAACATGCGCTGGCCCGGCTTGGTCGCGAACACTCGCAGCAGGCCGGTGCCCGCGGGTGGAAGGCGGCGCGCCATGCCGGCGATACGATCGAAGCCCTTCGGTGGGAAGTGCTCGTAGCTGTCGCAGTTGGTGAGCACGAGACGACTGATGCGCTCGAGACCCGGATGTCCGCTCCCGAGCGCGGCGAGGCAGAGGCCGCCGCCGGTGTCGTTGCCGACGAGGGTCACGTCGTGCAGATCGAGTGCTTCGAGGAAGGCGGGAATCCGTCGCGCGGTTGCGCGCGCCGAGAGATCGGCGTCGGGTGCCGGATCGCGGTGTGCGCCCAAGGGCCACGTCGGCGTGATGCACCGCAGCCCGTCGAGGTGTCCCACGACCTCATCCCACAGCGCCCCACCGACGTAGACGCCGTGGACGAAGACGACCGGCGGACCGTCACCAGAGGTGCGGTAGCGAATCGTGACCCCGTCGACGACGACGGTGTCGCTCTCGGGCGATGTTGCAGCCATGCTCCGGCGCTCGGCTCAGTACTTCGGTACGAGCTCGGCGTACTCCTCGCCCGCCATCATCTTCCCGATGAGCCCGGTGTCCCAGTAGTCGGTCCAGCGCGCGATCTTGCCGTCGCGCACGACGAACGTTCCCATGACCGGCAGCGCGTGCACCGTGCCGTCGGGACCCTTGATGTGATCGAGCCGCTCGTTCATCACGACGTCGCCGTCGGCGGCGGCGTTGATCGTCGTGTACTCGTAGGAGTCGGGGAACATGGCGAACTGGCCGGCGACGTTGGCGAGTACGTCGTCGATGCCCGACGCGGCGGGCATCCCGGTGTTCTGGTAGACGACGTCGTCGGCGAGATAGGGGCGCAGCGACTCGGCGTCGCGCTTCACCATCAGATCGCAGAACTGCTGCACCGTCTGGTTGGCGTCCATGGGTCCTCCTGCGGGCCGAATCGCGGTCCCCATGAACCTAGCGCGGTCACCTACAGGCTGCATCTGAACCCGGGCTCAGCGAACGGCGAGACCCTCGAGGAGCGCGGCAACCGACGCGCCCGCGCTGACGCGTGCCGCGGCGGGGTCGTCGGCGTGGGCGATGAACAACGCCGCTTCGTCGACCATGGACAGCAGCAGGTGCGCCATCGCGTCAGCGTCGACGTCGACGATGCTCCCCTCGGCGACGCCCTCGCTGAGCATCAGTCGGATCGCACCCAAGCCGTTACGGGCCTCGATCTCCCGCCACACGTCCCAACCGAGCACCGCTGGGCCGTCGATGAGCAACACCCGACGGACCTCCGGTTCGAGGGACGCGTCGAGGAACGCGGAGAGCGCTTGCTCGAGCCGTTCGAGCCAGGTGTCACCCGTGGCCGTGACGCCGACCTTCGCGCCGAGATCCACCTCGATCTCCTCGAGCACAGCGAGGAAGAGCGCCTGCTTGTTGTCGAAGTGGTGGTAGAGCGCGCCCCGCGTTCCGACGCCCGCCGCCTGCACGATCTCGGTCGTGCCGGTCTCGAAGTACCCCTGCTCGGCGAAGAGGCGGCGAGCGGTGGCCACCACGCGCTGTCGTGTCTCCTCTGCCCTCGCCTGACGAACACCGGCCACCTCAAAAGGCTACCGACGCGCGTGCGGCATCGTGCCGGATGTGGCGGCGAGCAGCATCGCACGCGCGCGCATGACCTCGAGCGAACCGTCGGGTTGGTCGAGTAGTGCGGCCCGGCCAACGATCTCGCAGTCGGTGAACGCCGCGACTCCGCTAGTGAGCTGAGATGGACGTGCCGATCAGAGTGTGCGTTTGGTCTTTGAAGTCCCGCTCGCTAGCTCCGTGCTCACGGACGGAGACGGAGAGGCAAGACATGATCAGTCCTTATCGACGCCGCAAGTCCGAAGCTGCTGATTGCATGGCATCGCCTGGATCGAGTCTCAAGCGCTGGACGCGCAACGCGAGGCTTACAGCCGTAGGCTCGGGGGCACTCCCGAACGGTGCAGCTCGCGGGACGATCGGTGGGAGTCTCGTGTGTGCGTGGCACCGGTCGCTGGAGGCCATGTCGGCGTTTGGCGGAGTGGCTCCAACGCGGGCCGCCCAACATTTCGAGCACGAGTAGCAGGTCGCCTACATCGAGCGTCCGGTGGTTTCTGTGCGCCGAAGAGGTTCGAGCGATCTCCGAACTCGCATCCCTATTCCCATCCCTACAACGCGTCGAATCTGCAGGGATTCGACGCGACGCGACGGACGGCAACCCGCACCAGCGCTCACTGGCCGGACTGCTCGGGACGACTCGAGAGCAGCTACACGATCTTCGAAGGCACCTCCGAGATCCAGCGGTTGGTGATCGCCCGCGCCATCTCCGGCGTGCACATCCGCTGATCCGATCTTCGAGTCGACTGGCAACGCTCCCGGGTACACGCCCGGCGAGTCGCCGCCGAACGCCGGCGCCTGATTCGTCGACGGGCGCTGGACTCGTCGGTCGCGCGGGCGCAGAGTCGAGGCAGGCGATCGCGCGGGTCGGCACGACGTCACGCGCCGACCCTCGATCGAGCACCACCGATTGGCGCTGTGTCCTGACGAACAGCTCGGCGTCAACGACGCGGCGTAGTTCGAGCCGAGCTTCACCCACTTCTCGAGGTGACGCTTGGTCCGGAGGTCCTCGGAGCCGACCACAGGTTCAGCCCGCGGCACGCTTTCGCTCATCGGTGGTGAACGCGCCGGCGTCGACGACCTTCGCGGCGAGCCGCGACGCGGTGGCGGTGACGTCGTCGATCCGATCGCCGAGCGCATCGACGAGGTCTGCCTGGCTCTCGTCTGTCGCGTCCTCGATCCGTACGCGAACCTCGCGACCCTCGGCGGAGAGGCTGTCGCCGTCCAGCCAGCCTCGTGCCCGCAGTCGTTCGATCCCGGCGTCGACCGATTCGGCGGAGTGACCCCTGGTGGTGGAGTACTCGCGCAGCGGATAGCCGACGTGCAACTCGGTGAGCACGTTCATCTCGACCGCGTCGAGACCGACAGCCACGCAGGCCGCGAGATGGCCGTCGCCCCGGTGCTCCCGCACGAGATCGGCGGCCCGCCACAACCGCCCGTGTGGAGTTGCGGGCAGCGGGAGCTCGCGCAGGCCACTGAACAGCGCGCGACCCGCGCCGCTGACCCCGGCCAGTGCGCCGAGCAGGGCGTCGGCCACGTCGCCGACGGCCGGGTCGTCGCCGAGCACCTCGGTGAGACGGCCCTCTGTGCTCTCGGTGCGGGCCGTGATCACGTCGGCGCGCGTGGCGATGGCCCGCCCCGCCTCGTACGCCGGCACCAGGAACGTCGGCTCGAACACGCCGAACGCGGCGACGACGACCGCGGGTGCCGGCTCGCCGAGTGCGGCCACGCGTCCCCAGACGTAGCCGGACAGCCCGCGGAGACCGAGCGCCTTCATCCCCTTTCCGGATGCCACGAAGCTCATCGCGGCCAGGGGTTCGACCGCGTCGCGCAGCATCCGGGCTGGTGACTGGAGGGTTGGCTCGTTCGAGTTCATCGCACATGGTCGCGCCGTCGTCGGCCGTCGGCGGAATTTCGTCGAACTTCGCGCCGAGGCGAGAAAAGATTGGCGAGCACGCCTTCGTCGTGCTCGAACACGACGAAGGCGTGGCCTGGTCATGTGCGTTCGCCTGCCGGAGTCGGGCATTGTGGTGGGCATGGATGTCGGTGAGCTCCTGGTCGACGCGTTCGGACGGGTCGGTGACGCAACGCATCGCGTGCTCGACGGCGCGTCGCCGGCGATGCTGGTGCACCGTCCGGACCCGCATGCCAATTCGATCGCCTGGCTCGTGTGGCATCTGGCCCGCATCTAGGACGACCACGTGGCCGACGTCGCCGGGACCGAGCAGTGCTGGACCGCCGCCGGCTGGTGCGACCGCTTCGGGCTGCCGTTCCCACGCGGCGCCACTGGATACGGCCAGACGAGCGACGAGGTCGGCGCCGTGGTCGTGGACGGAGCGTTGCTCCTCGGCTACTTCGACTCGGTGCACGACGCAACCGTGCGCTACGTGCGTGGCCTCCAACCGGGCGAGCTCGACCGCATCGTCGACGAGCGGTGGGACCCCCCGGTGTCGCTGGGTGTGAGGTTGCTCAGCGTGATCAACGACAATCTCGAACACGCGGGACAAGCGGCCTACGTGCGTGGGCTGGGGGAGCGCTCCGGGATCAGTTGAGCGAGCGACTCAGCATCCAGGAGGCGCTGTACCCGCAGCTCATGTGCTTCGGGTGCGGGCACGCGAACCCGCGCGGGCTGCACCTGCGCAGCTACGTCGAGGGTGACCGCGTCGTCGCCGACTTCACGCCATGGCCCGAGCACGACAACGGCACCGGCTTCCTCAACGGGGGCATCATCTCCACGGTGCTCGACTGCCACGGTGGCGCGGTCGCCATGCACGAAGGCGCACAGCGCGGTTGGACGGTGGAGTCCGACGCGTCGATCCCGTTCATCACGGCCGGCTTCGACGTGCGCTTCCTCCGACCGACGCCGCTCGACCAGGCGCTCCGGCTCGTCGGGTGGGCTGAGCGCGTCGACGAGCGCGAGATCGTGGTGCACACGCAGGTCGAAGCCGACGACAAGGTGCGCGCCACCATGCTTGCCACGACGTCGTGGCGACGAGCCCGAGCAATCCCGCCAATGCCACGGCCCACTTGCCGCCCGTTGGGAGCGTTGAAACCGAGTCACGGCCTGCTACCACTCCGGCTAACCCGAACAGTCCGTAGAGGGCGGCGATGCCTGGCAGCCATTTCTCGGCGGCATCACCTGGCCTGCACGACCTCGCCACCACGCATCAGAACCCGCGCTCCCCACTCAAACGCGTAGCGCCAATCTATATCGGGGAAGAGGAACGTCTTTGCGCCGGACGCGACAGCCGCTTGCCACTAGTCCGCTTCCTCGCGCTCAGCAAAGTGAGCGAGCAAGCAGACGAACGTCACGTTTTCGGGCGACGTGCAGGAACGACAGGTTGCGATGCCGGACCTTGACCCGGGAGATTCGAGCGGCTCCGATCGCCTCACCGGAGCCGGAAACTCGCACGCGCGGCGCAGATTTTCGAACTGATCTTCGAAGTTCGCGTCCCTATTCATCCCTAGAACTCGCCGAAACATGGGTCACTGGACGGCCGCGGCGGACGCGAAACCGCACGTCAGCGCACTGAGCGGGACGCGCCGAACGACCGGGAACCAACTACACGATCTTCGAAGGCACCTCCGAGATCCAGCGCCTCGTCATCGCCCGCGCCATCTCCGGCGTGCACGTTCGCTGATCTGAGAGGGTCGGCCTGAGCGCTGGATCGGACGGCCCATCCCGATCTCCCGGCACCGCTGGTGCGTCACCGATGCCTGAGCTCGAAGAGCTCCCAGGGTCGGTCGATCCCCTTCAGTTCGAACTTGCCGACCGATTCGAGCGGGTGCGCGCCGCCGATCGTCGTCTGGGCGACCGCAGACGAGGCCAGGATCTGCCCGGGTCGAGCCTGGCTCATCACCCGTGCCGCGAGGTGCACGGCGATCCCACCGACGTCGTCGCCCCGCATCTCGATCTCGCCGACGTGGATGCCGATGCGCCCTTCGAGATCGAGCGCCTGGGTGCCGCTGCGAAGGGCGACCGCCGCGCTGAGCGCGCGTGAGGCGGTGGAGAAGGTGGCCAGCGCGCCGTCGCCGGTGTGCTTCACGATCGTGCCGCCGTGGCGATCGACGGTCGACCCGACGAGCCGCTCGTAACGGTCGAGGTGCCCGCGCCACTGCCGCGTCGCCGGCCGACGATGCGCGTTCGGTGGAGGCGACGAGGTCCACGAACAGCAGTGCGCAGAGCGGTCGGTCCTCCGCGGCATCGACGCGGGCCCCGGTGACGAACGAGCCGATCGTGTCCGCGACGAGCGCGGCATCGAGCCCTTCGAAGGCGACGTCGGCGCCTTCCAGGATCACGAGCTCACTTCCGGGGAAGTACCGGTGCCACCACTGGACGTCGGCGAGCGGCACCACCCGACTGTCGCGACGATGGGCCACGAGCACCGGTTTCGACTCGCTGATGACTCCGGGAGCCTCGAAGAAGCGGTCCACACCGCGACCGAGGGCCTCGTAGTCACGCGGCCGCGGCCGCGGCCGAAGCCCCGAGCCTGCCTGCGCGTTCCGAGTACGCCCGGAACGCCGGGTCGTCGGCCCGACTCGGGGAGGAGAATCGGAGCATCTCCTCGCTCGTCGACGGGGCGCGATCGAGCACCGCGGCCAACGTCGCCGGACCCGCCGCGAGCGCGTCGGACCCCATTCGGGTGGGATTGAGCAGCGCGCCGCCGGCCAGTCGCGACGGATGGCTGGTCATGACCCGGGCGAGCAGGCACGGGCCGGGCACCGCCCCGGCGACGAGCCATCCGGTCTCGGCGTCGATGTCATCGAGCACCGCGACGAAGGAGTCGGCGAGCTGGTCGAACAGGTCGCGGTCGGGATCGAACGCGTCGGACGCGCCGATGCCGAGCCGATCGAGCGCGACGAGGCTGCCGTAGCGGCCGAGGGTGCGCAGGAAGCGCTCGGACATGGTGTCGTCCTCGATCACCTCGATCGGGGTGGTGCCGCTCGGGACGAAGACGATCGTCGTCCCGGGGGCGTCCGACAGGCACCGGAACGCCACCTCGCGGCCGTCGTCGAGCCGGACGAAGCGCGTCTCGGACGTCGGTCCCCCAGCGCGAGATCGCGCTGGCACTCCGTCGCGGCCCACGAGACAGGGACGTTATCGTCCACAGACGATGAGCGCGGGTGGTGCTGCGGTTTCGCCCCGAGAGATCACGCCGGGTGATCCAGCGGCGATATCCCGGAACCGGCGTTCCGGGACGGCCTCTCTCAGCCGTTGCGCTTGTTGCCAGGCCAATGGCCGGGCGATCGCCGCGCCGAGCAGTCCGAGATCCCGGACCGGGGGAGGGTCGCCGAGCAGGGCGGTGGCGAGCGACAGGAGATCGTCGAGGCCGAGGTACTCGACCTCCCTACACCGCCTCGACCGCGAGGCGTCGGGTCTGAGGCCCGAGTTCCCGCCGTTGCGGTCTCTGGGCCGCCCGGATCAATCAGGCACATCCGGGTGCACATGGTGACTTGTGCTTCTGCAACTCTTAGGGTGCAGCCATGATCTCGACGATGGAACGGATCGGACTCACCGCACACCAGTGGCTGTACGAGAAGTCCGACGGGCGGATCGGCGCGAGCATCGGCGCCAGACCGATGCTTCTGCTTCGCCACGTCGGAGGCAAGACCGGCCAACCGCGCACCTCCGCGCTGCTCTACGTGCGCGACGGCGACAACTACGCGGTGATCGCCTCCAAGGGCGGTGACCCGAAGCACCCGGGCTGGTTCCACAACGTCACCGCGAATCCCGACGTCGAGATCCAGATCGGCCGGAAGCGGATCCCGGTGCGGGCACGCGTCGCCGAAGGTGACGAGCGGGCGCGCATTTGGGCGAGAGCCAACGAGGTCAACAAGGGCGGCTACGACGTGTACCAGACGCGCACCGACCGGAAGATCCCGGTGGTCGTGCTCGAAGCGCGCTGACCGCACGCGCGGCCCGAATGACCTTCAGAGTTGCCCGGCTGGCCGGCCGACGGCAGCAGTTCGTCGCGCCTGGTGGCGCCAGGCATCGTTCGCCGCCTCCATGGGCCGCACGAGACGGGCATGCCCTGCCGGTCATGTGGCGTGGGGCGCCGCGGCACGACGGCCGGGGCCCCGTAGCCTCCACGAGCATTCCCACGAGATCAGTCGTACGTGACGCGAGCGTAGGGATTCACGAAGCCCGCGAGCATGCCACCGTCGGCGAGAAACTCCGCGCCCGTGCAGTACGACGCCTCGTCCGACGCGAGGAACAACGCGAGGTTGGCGATCTCCTCGGGCTGGCCGCCGCGCCCCATCGCGAAGCTGCCGTACATTGACTCGCTGTCGGCCTCGGACAGCTCCCCCAGGTCGGCTCCCACCGTCATGGGCGTGAGCACACCACCCGGGTGGATGGAGTTGATCCGGATATTGGCCTTGCCGTACTCGAGGGCAGCGGTCTTCGTCATGCCGCGCACCGCGAACTTGGACGCGGTGTACGCGATGGTGCCGCCGTAACCCGAGAACCCGTTGGTCGAGGAGATGTTCACGATCGAGCCCCCACGGTTTCGCAGCATCGCCGGGATCGCCGTGCGCATGCCCAGGAACACGCCGACCTGGTTGATGTTGATCAGGCGCATGTACTCGTCGAGCGTGGTCTCGTGCGTGACGGTGCCGAAGTGCAGGACCCCCGCGTTGTTGACTAGCACGTCGACCTTCCCATAGCGCCGCTCGGCTTCCGCGACCACATCGCCCCAACGTGCCTCGTCGGCGACGTCATGGTGCAGGTAGTGGGCGTCAGCACCGAGCTCGTCGGCCACCGCCTCGCCGAGGTCGTCGAGCACATCACCGAACACCACCTGCGCGCCCTCGGCGACGAAGCGCCGTACCTCGGACTCACCCTGCCCCCGCGCGCCACCCGTGACGATCGCGACCTTCCCGTCGAGCCGACCCATCGCCGCTCCTCTTCCGTCGTTCGCCGTTCGCCGATCGTTGCACACTCAGAGCCGTCGTGCGCCAGGCAAAGGCGCCCAGATGGTGGGCACGGCCGCAGCGGTCGCAGAGATCGTCAAGGGCGCCAAGACCGTCGACTTCGCGTGGCCCGAGGCGCGTCGCCGCGCCAGCGTGCCACCGTGCTGCGGTTGTGGAACACACGTCATCGGCCAGACGTCATGGACACGAAGATGCACGTCAGGGCACTGCAGCACGATCTATCGACACCCGCGAGACACCGGCCTGTTCATTCGCTGATTCTCGGCTGACCAATCGGCCCTCGGGCTCGGCGCGGCCGGTCGCCCGCCGTGGAAAGCTCTCTTCGATGCACCGACACGTCGAACCTGGAGGCCGAGATGTCCGCACTTGTGCTCGCTCAGATGTGGGACGGCGACAACCGCATGGACGGGGGATGGTGGTGGGTCATGGGAATCGGGTGGCTGCTGTTCCTCGCGTTCATCGGGTTCCTCGTCTATCTCGTTGTTCGCCACCACACCGATGCCGGATCCTCGACCGCGCGACGGAGCACGGCAGAGGACCTTCTCGCCGAGCGCCTTGCCCGCGGCGAGATCGATGAGGACGAGTACCGCCGCCGCCGCGACGCACTCCGCAGCTAGACGGCGCTCGTGATTCCCGTCAGGTGAACACCTCACGAGACCACTCGGCGAGTTGGGGCACCAGCAACGGCCAGCGTGCGAAGAGGTTCTCGTTCGCCTGGTGCTCCACCTGGCGCTCGATCCACTCGCGATCACCCCAGGGGGGCTCGGCGAGTCGGGCGCTCGGCAGCGCTCGGGCGACCGCCTCCGACGTCTCGCGCGTGTGGTACGCGTCGCTTTCGCCGCTGCGGAACACCAGGACCGGCAGGTCGAGGGTGTGGGCATCGGCGCTGGCGAGGCCGGGAACCAGCTCGTCACCGCACGGGCAGTACGCCAGCATCCACCGTTCCATCGTCGTGATGAAGTCGCGCCGATCCTGGTCCAGGAAGCGCCGTCGGTTCGACGGGTTCCGTCGGAGCACCTCGTCCCACTCGGGGAGGGCGACGACGTCCTCCATGTCTCCCTCCCAGGCCTTGACGAGCGACTGTCCGCAGTAGTGCACCCCCAGGCTCATGAGCCCGAACGCGCCGCCGCTGATCCACCAGATCGCGAGACCCGAGGCGACCTCGCGGTGGCGAGCGGCCGTGAGCATCGACACCCGCGAGCCTCCTGAACCTCCGGCGATCACGGCCGGTGCCATGTCGAGGTGCGTCAGCAGCGCGGCCAGCGTGTCGGCCTGCATGGCCGACTCCGATGCTCCCGTGAAGCAGACGTCGGATTCCCCGCAGTTCGGTCGGTCCCAGATCAAGACCTGGTTCCCCTCGTGGGCGAGGGCCTCGGCCAGCTCCCGGACGCCGGGAGAGTCCTTGCCGAAGCGGCCACCAGGGGTGATCACCCAGGGCCTGCCTTCGCCGATGACCTCGTAGGAGATGGTCAGACCGTCGACGGTTGCGCGCGCCATGGGACGACCCTAACGTCGTCCTCGATGTTGAACAACGACACTCTGATCATCGACGCCGACTCGCACTGGTGCGAGCTGCCCGACCTCTTCACGTCGGCTGCACCGGCGGAGTACAAGGACCGAATGCCGCGGATCGAGGTGATCGACGGTACCCAGACCTGGGTGTTCGACGGGCACGTGCTCGGCCAAGCAGGCGCGGGCGCCGTCATCGGCCGTGACGGCACGAAGGAGAGCGCCGACACCGCGCTCAACCACTGGACGATCGACCAGGTCCACGTCGGGGGCTACGACCCGAGGGTGCGCCTGGAGGTCCTCGACGAGTGTGGGATCGACGCCCAGATCATCTTCCCGAACACCATCGGTCTCGGTGGGCAGGACCTCGGCATGGTCGACGACCGCGCGCTGTGCCGCCTGGCGATCAGGATCTACAACGACCGCCAGGCGCGCATCCAGGAGGAATCGGGCAACCGGCTGCTCGGCATGCCCCTCATGCCGGCATGGGACGTCGACACGTGCATTGCCGAGGCCAAGCGCGTCGCGGCCATGGATGCGCGCGGTGTGAACATGACGTCCGACCCGCAGGACCTCGGTGCGCCCGACCTCGCCAGCCACGCGTGGGACCCGTTCTGGGAGACGTGCACCGAGCTCGAGTTGCCGGTGCACTTCCACATCGGCGCCAGCGCCACCGCCATGTCGTTCTACGGCAAGTACCCCTGGGACTCGCACCCCATGGACACCAAGCTCGCCATCGGCGGGTCGCTGCTGTTCATCGGGAACGCGCGCGTCGTGACGAACGCGATCCTCTCCGGGATGTTCGACCGCCACCCCGACCTGAAGATGGTGTCCGTGGAGAGCGGCGTGGGATGGATCCCGTTCATCCTCGAGACGCTCGACTACGAGATGTCCGAGAACGCTCCCACCGAGCTGGCCAAGATGAAGAAGCTGCCGTCCGAGTACTTCCGGAGCAACTTCTACGCGACGTTCTGGTTCGAGAACAACCGCAACAAGCTGCCGGAGCTCATCGACGCGGTCGGGGAGGACAGCATCCTGTTCGAGACCGACTTCCCCCACCCGACGTGCCTCTACCCGAACCCGCTCGCGACCGTCGAGGCGAAGATGGCCACGCTGGCGCCCGAGACGCGCAAGAAGATCTACGGCGAGAACGCCCGCAAGCTCTACCGGCTCTGAGGTGGAAGCGATCGTGAGCACGATCGGGCACTGGGTCGGTGGTCGAGCCGTCGCCGGGACATCGGGTCGAACGGCACCGGTCTTCGATCCGGCGCGGGGGGTGCAGGCGAGTGAGGTCGCGCTCGCGTCGGCCGCAGAGGTCGGCGACGTCGTCAAGGTGGCGGTGGACGCATCGGTCGGCTGGGGTGCGTCTCCGTCGAGCCGCCGTGCCGCGATGCTGTTCCGCCTTCGCGAACTGCTGGACGCCAATCGTGACGAGCTGGCCGCGATCGTCACCGCGAGCACGGCAAGGTGCTCGAGGACGCGCGGGGTGAAGTCGCTCGTGGTCTCGAATGCGTGGAGTTCGCGTGCGGTGTACCCCATCTCATCAAGGGTGCGCACAGCTCGGAGGTGTCGCCGCGGCGTCGACGTGCACACGTTGTTGCAGCCCGTCGGCGTGGTCGTCGGGATCACGCCGTTCAATTTCCCCGTGATGGTGCCGTTGTGGATGCTCGCCAACGCGTTGGCGTGCGGCAACGCATTCGTCTTGAAGCCCTCGGAGAAGGATCCTTCGGCTTCGCTGCTCCTCGCCGAGCTGGTGCAGCGGGCCGGGTTCCCCGACGGCGTGTTCAACGTCGTCCAGGGGGATGCCGAAGCCGTGGACGCCCTGTTGACCCACGTCGACGTCGACGCGGTGTCGTTCGTGGGCAGCACGAGCGTCGCCCGACACGTCTCCGAGACGGCCACGGCCCACGGCAAGCGGGTGCAGGCGCTCGGGGGAGCCAAGAACCACATGGTCGTGCTGGCCGATGCCGACCTCGACGCGGCCGCCGACGCCGCGATCTCCGCGGGCTACGGGTCGGCCGGGGAACGTTGCATGGCGATCTCGGTGGTCGTCGCGGTCGGGGCTGTCGCCGACCCGCTCGTCGCCGCCATCGCGGCGCGGATCCCCGACGTCGTCGTCGGCCCGGGAACCGACCCCACCTCGATGATGGGGCCGCTCATCACCGCCGAGCACCGCGACCGCGTCCGCGCCTACGTCGAACGGGCGCCCGAGGAGGGTGCCACCGTCGTCGTCGACGGCACCGCCACCACGAGCAGCCAGGGCTTCTTCGTCGGGTGTTCGCTGGTCGACGGGGTCGAACCGGGCATGCGCGTCTACGACGACGAGATCTTCGGGCCGGTCCTGAGCGTGGTGCGCGTCGCCACCTTCGACGACGCGCTGGCTCTGGTCAACGCGAATCCCTACGGCAACGGCGTGGCGCTCTTCACGCGCGACGGCGGTGCGGCGCGCGCGATTCGAACGCGAGGTGGAGGTCGGCATGGTCGGGATCAACGTGTCGATTCCCGTGCCCGTTGCGTCACACTCGTTCGGCGGCTGGAAGTCGTCGCTGTTCGGTGACACGACGATGTACGGGCCCGAGGGGATCCACTTCTACACTCGCCCCAAGGTCGTGACGTCCCGCTGGCCCGAACCGGCCGCGAGCGCCGTCGACCTCAGCTTCCCGTCCACCACGTGACGGGGCGCGGGCGGACTCGCTCCGATGGCTCCGGAGTGTTGCGCTGACCCGGGAGTGGTGACGAACCACGAGCTCCGGAGTGAACGGGCGGGCTCACAGCGCCGCGTCGGCGGGACCGTCGGCGAAGATCCTTCAGTCGGCGAGCCGCGCGGCGAAGACCGCGGCCTGCGTGCGCCGCTCCATCCCGAGCTTCGAGAGCACGTTCGACACGTAGTTCTTCACCGTCTTCTCGGCGAGGTGCACCTCGGCGGCGATCTGGCGGTTGGTGAGCCCCTCGGCGATGAGCGTCGAGGATGCGCCGCTCCTGCCGGTCAGGCGGGCGAGGCGTTCGTCGTCCGCCGGCGGCGCCCGGAACTGGTCGAGGAGCCGCCGGGTGACGGCCGGATCGAGCAACGATTCACCGGCGCCGGCCCGTCGGACCGCGTCGACGATGTCGGTGCCCCGGATCTGCTTCAGGAGATACCCGACGCGCCGGCCATGATCGCGTGCGAACAACGCGTCGTCGTCGGAGTACGACGTGAGCATCACGCACGCGATCTCGGGGTGGCGGGAGCGGATCTCGCGGCACACCTCCACCCCGTCGCCGTCGGGGAGGCGGACGTCGAGGAGGGCGACATCGGGATGCGTCGGCGGGATCCGCGCGAGCGCCTGCTCAGCCGTGCTCGGCTTCTCCGACGACCTCGATCCCGTCGTCGGCCTCGAGGAGCTCGCGGACGCCGCGGCGCACGATCTCGTGGTCGTCGAGGAGGAACACGCGGAGCGGGCTCGCGTCGGAGTCGGGTCGGCCGGGCACTGGGCCAGGCTAGCGACGCGGCGGGGCCGGCTACGGGAACATGAACCGGTACCCGGAGATGCGGTGGCTCGGGATCCTCGTGACGCCGGTATCGACGGCGTGCTCGGCACGTCCGACGACGAGCACGCTCCAGCCCATGTCGCCGCCGGCGTCGAGCGCGTCGGCCTCGAACACGATGACCGCGTCGGCGAGCGCCGCCCCCTGCGTGGTCGCGATCGTGGAGCCGAGGACGATCTGGTCGTCGGAGAGGTGGTAGTGGACGGGGAAGATCGCGGGGAGGGCGCCCACGCTCAACGCGACGCGCCCGATGCCGCCTGCGCTCAGCAGCGCCCGGCACTCGTTCGGAGAGAGCTGGCGATTGCCATCCACCACGTCATCGAAGTCCCGTAGACGGCAGCGAGGTAGAGGAATTGGTTCCTCCCGCCCGGTTCACCCGCGGAGCGGGATGCGCCACTCGAGGATGGAACCCCCGGCCGGTCCCCGCACGAGGGCGCACGTTCCCCCCAGGTCCTGGGCGCGTTCGGAGAGGTTGCGGAGTCCGTTGCCGGTCCTGAGCGCGTCATCGGCACCGACGCCGTCGTCCACCACCTCGATCCGGAACTCCCCGGACGCGGCGACGACGCGGACGTCGACCGTAGTGGCCTGCGCGTGGCGGGCGACGTTCGACAGCGCCTCGCGGAGGACTGCCAGCACGGGTTCCGCGATCGAACGGCCGAGCGTGTCGACGGGTCCGTCGAAGCGGATCCGGGGCTCGAACCGGAGCGCCGGGCGAGCCTCGGCCGCCACGCGCAGCATCTCGGCGCGGAGCCCGGAAGTGCGGTGCTCGCGGTCCTGCAGATCGAAGATCACGGACCGGAGCTGGCGGATGGTGTCGTCGAGGTCGTCCACCACGCTGGTGATGCGCGCGGCGACGTCGGGATCGGCGCGTGCGATGGAACCCTCGAGGGCCATGCCGGCCGCGAAGAGCCGCTGGATCACGTGGTCGTGCAGGTCACGGGCGATCCGCTCGCGCTCCTCGAGCAGCTGCAGGTCCTCCTCTGCGGCGGCGCAGCAGGATCTCGGCGTCGCGCCGGGCGGTGATGTCGCGCACCACCGCGATGATGCGGTGCTCGTCGAGCGGGCTGAGGCTCACCTCGACCGGGAAGTCCGTGCCGTCCTTGCGGCGCCCGACGAGATCGAGGCCCATGCCCATCGGGCGCGTGTGCGGGTCGGCGGCGTAGCGCGCCCGGTGGTCTCGGTGTCGCGACCGGACGCGCTCGGGGAGTAGGCACTCCACCGATCGGCCGATCAGCTCGGTGCGGTCGTAGCCGAAGAGGGCTTCGGTCTGGCGGTTCACGAGCATGATCACGCCCGCGCCGTCGACCAGTGCGAACCCGTCGGGCGCCGCCTCGAGAATGCCCCAGAAGACCGCGGCGTCGTGGCCTTCGCCCGCACCGGACGCGGGTGCCGGCTGGGACATCGGACCTCCACGCTCGTCGGTGCGGTTGTGACGGCGCGACTCTACCGTCGGTCGGGACGTTCGGCCCTGGCTCGACGCGTCCCGACGGGCGACGATCCGGTCATGACGTCCGCGTCGAACCCGCGGGAGGCCGTGCCGGTCGAAGCGCTGCTCCTGCCGCCACCGGTCTGGCTCGACGAGCGCGCAAGCCTGCATCACGTCGCCCGCACGATGTGCGACGCCGCGGTGTCGGCGGTGATCATCGGCCCCGATGCGGCGATCGTGACCGAACGTGACGTGGTCCGCGCGCTGGCCGCGGGTGAAGCACCCGACGCCCCGGCGCTGGCGTACTCGTCATCGGGGATCCTGAGCCTGCCGGGCGAGGCCTCGGTTGCGCACGCGCTCGCGGCGATGCTGGATGCGGGGGTGCGCCACATCGTGATCGTCGACGCCGCCGGCGTCCCGTCGGCGGTGCTGCCGCTGTCGGCGGCCGCAGCGGTCGTGCTGGACGCGACCGTGATCCCGAACTGGCTCTCTGCGCTCCGCATCGTGCTTCGGGTCGAATCGGTCGATTCGTGACCGGGCGACCGTGCCGGGCCGTGGCCGCGCTGGGCGCGGGTCTCGCCCTCGGCGCGGTCGTGGTCTACGTCCGGAAGGTCGAGCCGTGGCTACGGCGCTGGGGTGCCACCGACGACGAGGTGCGCGGGCCGCTCGTGGTCGACGAGGTCGTCGCGCCCGGTGCCGTGGCGGTCACGCGGGCGATCACGGTGAACGCGCCGATCGCCGACGTGTGGCCATGGCTCGCGCAGATCGGTCAGGACCGGGCGGGGTTCTACAGCTACGCGCTGCTCGAGAACCTGGTGGGTGCGGGGATGCACAACGCCGACTCGCTCGTGCCCGCATGGCAGATGCGCAGCGCGGGGGACACGGTCTGGTTGGCGAGCGAACGCCGCTGGCACGAGCGGGGCCGCCAGGTCGCCGCGGTGGTCGACCCGCCACACGCGCTCGTGCTTGTCTCACCGCTCGACTGGGCGCGCCTGCAGCGGGGAGCGCGTGCTACGGGTGCCTGGGGCTTCGTCCTCGAGCAGAGGGGTGAGTCCCGGACGCGGCTGCTGGTCCGGTCGTCGGGCGGAGCGGTCGGCACGCACGTCTTCGACGGCATCCACTTCCTGATGGAGCAGAAGATGATCCGCGGGCTGCGGGATCGCGCCGAAGCGGCCACGAGCTGAACGGCGATCGCCCTACAGCCGACCTTCCGGTGGCCGACAATACGCGGATGCAGACTCCGCGCAGGTTTCGTCGCGTCCTGGTGGTGCTCGCCACCGCCACCGTGGGCCTCGGCGCGCTGGCCGCCACCGCCTCCGCGGCCGATCCGCCGAGCACCACGACCAGCAACGGCATCACGCGCGCCGCGCTCGGCCAGGCGTCGCCGGAGAACGCGCCAGGACAGGTGCTCTACCTGCAACGTGTGACCATCGCGCCGGGGGCCAAACTGGTGGAGCACTTCCACGAGGGCACCCAGGTCGCTCGGATCGTGTCCGGGGTCCTCACCTACGACATCGCGTCCGGCAGCGCCACGCTCACCCATGTCGACGGCGAGTCGGAATCGCTCACCGGGCCGACGACGGTCAAGCTGCGTCCGGGCGAGAGCCTGGTGGAGACGCAGGGCCTCGTCCACCACGGCAGCAACGCGGGCAAGAAGCGAGTGGTCATCGAGCTCGCCGCGCTCCTCCAGGAGGGCGCGGCCCTCGCGACGCCCGTCGGGGAGGGCGCGACGGGTACGCCGCTCACGTTGACGGCCGACCTCGAGTCGCAGTCCCGCACGTTGCACACGGCCGGCGCGGACGACTCCGTCGTGTACGGCTGGAACCTCCTCACCGGTACGGCCACCTTCGAAGGCGCGCCGGTCGCGGTCGAGATGCTCGGCAACGTCAGCTATGTGAAGGGCAGCGGCCCGATCTTCGGCTTCGTCACCTACACGTTCGGCGACGGCTCCACGCTCGGCGTGCAGATGCAGGGTTCGGCCACCTCGTCGGCCGACGGCTCGAACACCCAGTTCGCGGCGACCCTCGGAGTGGTCGGGGGGACCGGGAGATACGTCCGCGCCACCGGGACCGGCACGTTCGCCGGCTCGCGCCGGGCGGATCTCGGCACGACCGTGGCCGCGACCTTCGATCTCACCGTCGCCGGGGCCAGCTGATCCACAACCGTTCGGCGTAGATTCTCGCCGTGAGCACCACGACTCCACCGGGATCCGTGCGCGTCGACTACGAGGATCACCTGGCGGTGATCACCGTCGACCGTCCTGACCGTCTCAACGCCATGAGCGACTTCATGGAGGGTCAGTTCTGGGGCGCGTTCGAGGAGGTGGAGCAACGCGACGACGTCTACTGCGTGCTGTGGCGCGCCGAAGGCCGCGCGTTCTCGGCCGGTCGTGACGTCGCCGAGCTCGGCAACCGGGGCCCCGGCGAGAGCGACTACCAGTACATCGCGATCGGTCACGGCTTCACTCACCGTTTCCTCGTACCGCCCCGCGTCCCGGTGGTGTGTGCGATCCAGGGCTGGTGCATCGGCGGGATGTGGGAGCGGACCTTGCTGTGCGACGTGCGCATCGCCGCCGACGATGCGAAGTTCAGGCTGCCGGAGCTCGCGCACGGCCTGATCCCCGACTCCGGGGGGACGGCCCGCCTGTTCCAGATGTGTGGTCCGGGTCTCGTCAGCGACCTGGTGCTCACCACCCGTGTTCTCGACGCCGAGGAGGCACTGCGCCACGGGATCGTGTCGCGGGTCGTGCCTCGGGCGGAGCTCGACGAGCACGCGCGGCAGGCGGCGTCGACCATCGCGCAGATGTCGCCGCTCGCCGTGCGTGCGTGGCGCCAGGGCCTGCTCGACGTCGCGACGCCGCCGATCACCAGAGCGTTGCACGACGAGCTCCTGGCCCAGATGCTCGTCTACACCTCGGACGACTTCGCCGAATTCGAAGCGGGCGCGAGCCGAGGACCGCCCACCCCAGTTCCGCATCACCTGAGCGACGTGCCCACCGTTGGCGCGCTCACATCCGCGTCCAGGTCGGGTCACGCTTCTCGACGAACGCCCGGCCGGCCTCGGTCATGTTGCCGGTGAACGTGCCGAGCACCTGTGTGCGGTTCTCGAGCTCCATGGCGTGGCGCAGGCTCGGCGCGTCGAGGTTCGCCCACATCCCGAGCTTGGTGGTGTAGACGCCGTACTCGCTGTTCTCGGCGATGGCATCGCCGAGCTCGACGGCCGTCTCGATGAGTGCGGCGCGCGGCACGACACGGTTGAGCATCCCGAAGCGCATCGCCTCGTCGGCGCTGAAGTGACGGCCGGTGAGCATGAGCTCGGCCGCGATGGTGGGTCCGACCACGCGAGGCAACCAGTAGCTGCTACCGACGTCGCACGTGGACAGCCCCACGCGGATGAACTGTGCGCCGAAGAACGCGTCGTCGCTCGCGACCCTGAGGTCGCAAGCAAGCGCGATCGCCAGACCGCCGCCCACGGCCGCGCCGTGCACCGCGGCAATGACGGGCTGAGGGAGCTCGTGGATCGCGAGCATCAATTGCGCGAGGTGGTCCTGGATGAAGTGGATCGCGCCAACCGGGCCGCGGTCGCGTGCAGCCCCGGGGGCCGTGTCGTGACCGGTCATGTTCGCGCCCGCGCAGAAGCCGCGACCCCGCCCGGTGATCACCACGACCCGCACCGAGCGATCGAGACGCAGGCCACCGAACGCGGCGCGCAACTCCTCGACCATCCCGGTGGTGAGCGCGTTGTACCGGTCGGGATCGTGCAGCTCCACGAGAGCGACGTCGTCGCTCACCGAAGAGACGGAGACGAGGCTCACCGGTCTCCGGTCACGGCGCGACGGACAGGAGGTCGGTGAAGCCCGTCGGCGCGTGGGCGCCGATGCTGGCGTGTTCGAACAGACCCCACCCGACGGCGCCGTCACAGACCGCGCGCGCGACGTGGTCGATGTTGCCGAACGGTATGCGGGACACGACCGCGGGGTCGGTGAGGTCGACGGTGACGGCCTCCGCCCAGCCCGCGCCCTTCCACTGGCCGTGGGCCCATTCGGCGTCGCCGTACCCCGGCCCGAGGTGCAGGGGCACGAATCCCAGCGTCTCGATCTGCACCGTCACGGGATTCCCGCGCGGGTCGTGCAGGCGCAGGGTCGCGCCCTCGGGGTGGCGGGTGCCCGACCGGTAGCGGATGTCGTAGACCGGCCAGCCGAGTTGCTCGATCCGGCCGTCGGCCCAGACCCGCTTGGCGTCGTTGAGGGTGCGGTGCCCGTCGGGCTGCTCCTGGGCCATGACGATGATCGAGAACTCGTCGAAGCGCAACGGGGCATAGAGCCACCAGAAGCCGTGGCCTTCGGTGGCCTCGGCGGTACGACCCGGCGCATCGGCGTCACCCACCGGGCGGATGCCCCACGACCGGTCCCGGCTGCCCAGCCAGGTCGACGGTTCGACGACGAGCGTCTCGCCGGCGACGCGGACCTCACCGGTCCACGTGCCGAGCTGCGCGAAGCGCGTGCTCTGGAGGATGGTCCGGAACCCGTTGCTGATCAGGTGAGGCTCCTCCTCGACCGCGGGGAACGACCCCTCCCAGGTGATGTCGAGACCGACACCGTGGTCGTCGGCGTCGCACACGACCCGGACCCTCTGCAGCGGTTCGAGCACGTCGATGCGGTACGGGCCGACCTGCTGGTGCATGCGGTCGGGGCCGAGCGCGTCGGAGAAGCGCGCGGTGTGGACCGTGTCGCCGCGCTTCACCGTCGCGTACGCGTCGACGACGCCCAGGTTGGCGTAGGTCCCGAGCCCGGTGATCACGAAGACGTCGCCGGTGCGGTCGTGCGCGTTGAAGTAGCAGCGATCGTAGAAGTTCTTGTCACTGGTACCCACCTGGCTCATCGACTGGGGGGTCTGGTGGACGGGGAACTCGTCGAGCGGGTGCAGCATGGTCGGAAAGCTAGTTCTCCCGGCCGAGCACCGGCCCGGGCCCGGCTTCTCGGCGTCCGGCCGTCCGGGCACCGTAGAGTGCTCGGACGGTTCACGCCTCGCGAAGGAGTGTTGGGATGGACGAATCCGTGATCGGCCCGGCACTCGACGAGATCCGTGGCCTGGTCCAGGCCGACGGTGGAGACATGTTGCTCACCGCGGTCGACAGCGACACGATCGCGCTCCAGTTGGTGGTGGAGGGCGCGAGCTGCGTGGAGTGCGTGATGCCGCGAGAGTTCCTCGAGCAGGTCGCGCTCGACGTGTTCCGGCGCGGTGGGGTCGCCGTCGACGCGGTCACCGTCGACGATCCGCGCGAGCATCCCGACTTCGTCATGCCCGAACACTGAGAGCCACGACGCCCAGAGGAGAGGACCCTGCGATGCGACTCGAAGGCCGGGTAGCGATCATCACCGGCGGCGGGAGCGGGATCGGCACTGCGTACGCGCGCCGGTTCGTCGCCGAGGGCGCCAAGGTCGTGATCGCCGACATCGGCGTCGAACAAGGCGAGGCCGCGGCGGAAGAGCTGTCGGAACTGGGCGACGCACTCTTCGTCCGGACCGACATCGCCGAGCCTGCGAGCGCCCAGGCCGCGGTCGATGCCGCCCTGGACCGGTTCGGGCGTGTCGACATCCTGGTGAACAACGCGGCCATCTACGGCGAGTACGAGGGCACCAACCACAGCCTCGAGTACCTGAAGCAGGTGTTCGACGTGAACGTGCACGGCCAGTGGGTGATGGCATCGGCGGTCGCTCCACACCTGGTGCAGCAGCGGTGGGGTCGCATCATCAACATCGCGTCGATCGCGGCGTACCTGCACCAACTCGGTGCCCTCGGCGACCCCGACGACTTCACGCTCGGCAACTACGCCTACAGCTTGTCGAAGTGGGGTGTCCTCGGTCTGACGCGGCACATGGCCGGCCAACTCGGTCAGTTCAACGTGACGGTCAACTGCATCGCGCCCGGGCTCGTGAACACCGCGGCCACCGAGAAGCAGGTGCCCGCCGACTTCCAGCCGATGTTCGCCACGATGTCGGCGATGCGGCGCAACACCGAGCCCGAGCACATGGTCGGACCCGCGGTGTTCTTCGCGTCGAGCGACGCCGACCTGGTCAACGGCCAGGTGCTGGTGGTCGACGGCGGCAACATCATGCCGGTCTGATCGACGGAACATGACGAAAGGATCGATGGACATGGGAGCCGACGCCGAGATCCGCACCGTGCTCGCGCGTATCGCGCAGCTCGCCGACACCGGCGACCTCGACGAGTACCTCACGATGTTCACCGCCGACGCGGTGTGGGCCATGCCCGACAACCCGCTCCTGGGAGTGGCTGCGAACTCGCGTCAGGGCCACGCGGCGATCCTCGAGGGCGCTCGGGAGCGCCGGGCCAGCGGGCTCCAGGGCCCGGGGACCGATACCCGCCACGTGCTCACCACGCTGGCGATCGACGTCGTGGGAGACGAACACGCGAACGCGCGCTCCTACTTCCTGTTCTTCGGGACGACGAGCACGGCCCCGACGCTGCGGAGCATGGGTCAGTACGACGACGTCCTCGTCAAGGGAGAGCGCGGCTGGCAGCTCGCGCACCGCACCATCACCATGGGTTGATCCTGCACCATGGGTTGAATCCGGCGCCGGTCAGGTGAGCGGGCAACCGTCGCTCGTGAGCGTTGCGGGCGCCATCGGGTCGGCCGCCGGCTCCCACAGCCCGGTGCGCACCCAGTCGGGCCGACCCGACGACGTGCCCGACGATCCGCTCGCGCAGATCGACCAGAACGCGTAGGGCGCCGTGGTGCGGTCTCCGGCGGCGTCCAGCTCGATCGTGCCGGTCACACCCGGGTAGCCGTCGGCCGCGGCGGTGAAGGCCGACCGCAGTGCCACGTCGTCGGGGTTCTTCCCCGCGGCGACCAGCGCCTTGGCCGACACGTTCAGCGCGTCGTAGGCAGCGAGGGTGAACGCGTCGGCGGGCGACTTCGCCTTCTTGCTGATGCGCTTGATCAGCCCGGCGTCCTTGGTTGCGCGATCCGTCGGGAGCGCGACGAGCGGGCTCGGGTAGCCGTGCACCGACACCGCGAAGGCGGCTCCGTGCTCGTTGTCGATGAGCGCAGCGGCCTGGGCGGAGCCGTCGCCGCCGTACCAGCGCACGCTTGCCAGCGCCGGGATCGCCTTCGCAGCGGCCAGCACCTCGGCGGTCTCCTCGAAGCCGGCGAGGTACACCGCGACGTGATCCGCGCCGGCGGCGGTCACCGCGTCGTTCACCTGGGTGGTGACGGCGGTGAGGGCCGTCGTGAAGTCGGTGGTGTCGGGCTCGTAGCGGTAGCCCTCGCTGACGGTCGCGCCCTGCGTCGGCCCGGTCGCGCGGACGGTGTCGGCGAGTCCCTGGTTCCCGGCGTCGTTCCGCCACATCGGCACGACGGCGGTGGCGCCGTCCTTCACCATCAGGTCGGTGATCGCCTTGCCCTCGACGTGGTCGGTGGGGACGAAGCGGAAGACGTTGTCGTCGGGGATGGCGAGCGACGACGCGGTGCTTCCCTGGGAAACGACGAGCACGCCGAGGGAAGCGGCGAGGTCTTTGACCGCCGCGACCTCCGAACTGGATTGCGGCCCGATCACGACGTGCGCGCCCCCCTTGGCGAGCTTCGCGAGCCCGGTGACGGCCCGGTCGGGTTCGAGGTTGGTGTTGTAGACGTCGAGCACGAGCTTGGTGTTGCCGCGCTCCGTCGCGGGTTGCGCGTTCCACCTCGTGACCGCGACCTGCAACGCGACCTTCGAGGTGTTTCCCAGCGTGGAGCCTCCACCGGTCAGCGACAGCAGCGCGCCCACGTGGACGGTCGTCGCGGTCGAGTCGGCGGCCACGGCAGGAGGTGCGGCGACGGCCGCGAGCGTCAACGCGGCGATGGTCGCGCCAATCAACGTGCGCATGTCGAAATCCCTTTGCCGGCTGCCGGAATGGGGGAGTATCGCACGTGATCGGTACACAGAAGTGCCGGCCCCGACGCGTGCTGACCGGAGACACACCATGCAGCTCGACAACGAGGCGATCGCGTCGACGCCGGTACAGCCCGTGGGTTGGCTCGAGCTTTTCTACGACCTCGTGTTCGTGGCTGCCGTCGTCACGTTCAGCGACGCCATCAGCCGCACGCCCGACGTCGGCCAGACCGCCGCCGTCGACACCGCATTCGCAGCGATGTGGCTGATCTGGGTCGCCACCACCATCCACGCCAACCGCTACCGCGACGACGGCGCGTTCCACCGGGGTCTGGTGCTCGTGCAGATGCTGTTGCTCACGATCAACGCGCTCGCGGTGGGCGACGGGTTCGATGCGCACCCGGCGGTGATCTCGGTCACGTACGCTCTGCTCGCGCTCGATGTCTCGGCGATGTACGCGCGGCGGGTCCGAACCGGTGGTGACGAGGGCCGCCTGGCGCGGGCGCGCCGGAACCAGTACAGCGCAGCCGCGCTCCCGGTGATGGTCGCCGCGGTCGTCCCCGAACCGGCCCGCATCGTGCTCTGGGCGGTCGGGTTCGTGCTCCTCGCCTGGCCGACCCTGGGTTGCCGGGCGGGGCGCCTCGGTGCGCTCCCGCCCTTCGACGAGCACCACCTGGTCGAACGGCTGGGGCTCCTCACCATCATCGTCTGCGGCGAGTCGTTCGTGAAGGTGTCGCTGCTCGCAGCCGACGGTCGCCTCGACGGCATCGACATCAGCGTGCTCGTGACCATGTTCGGATTCGTGTTCGGCGTCTGGTGGGCCTACTTCGACGACGTGCCTTGGGCCGGGCTACGGACCGATGCAGCACACACCGCCGGATGGCTCGTGGGCCACCTGATCGTGCAGCTCTCCCTCGTAGGGAGCGCGGTCGGGTTCTCCAAGCTGTTGAGCTACCGGCTGAGCACGCCACTCGGCGGCGACAGGTCGCTGCTCGTCACGCTGCCGCTCGTCGGAGTGCTGCTCGGGCTCACGCTCATCGGGGTGTGCACCCGTCGGGTCCCCCAACGCGGCCTCGTGCTCCTGCGCCTCGGGGTCGCGGCCGTCGTCGGTGCCATGGCCGTCGTGACCTGGAGGGTCGCGTGGATCAACGCCGACAGCGGCGGGATCCTCGCCGGCGTCGCGCTCGGATATTCGGCACTGGCGACGTTGGTGCTCCGGCGCACGACGGTGGAGGCGGGTCCCCCAGGCCCGGACCCGGGCCCTTCGCCCGGGCCGCGCCGCGTGCGGTACAAAGGGGAGGAGTAACCGGCGAGCTCCGGGAGCATCACCATGGCCATGGCGACCACCGATCACTACACGATCATCTCGGCCGACACCCACGCGGGTGCCAACCACGAGACCTACCGGGAGTTCCTCGACCCGAAGTACGTGGCCGACTTCGACGCGTGGCGTGAGAAGTACAAGAACCCCTGGAAGGACCTGCGCGACACCAGCCTGCGGGTGCGCAACTGGGACGACGAGCGGCGCAACGCGGATCAGGAAGCCGACGGCGTCGTCGGTGAGGTGATCTTCCCGAACACCGTGCCCCCCTTCTTCCCCAGCTTCGTGTTGTTCGCCCCCCCGCCGAAGCCCGAGGACTACGAGCACCGGCATGCCGGCATCCAGGCGCACAACCGCTGGATGGAGGACTTCTGCTCGCGTGAACCCGAGCGGCGAGCGGGCATCGGCCAGATCTTCCTCAACGACGTCGACGATGCCATCGAGGACGCGAAGTGGATCAAGGAGCACGGCCTGCGCGGCGGGGTGCTCCTCCCCAACATCGCCCCCGACGTCAAGTGGGTGAAGCCGCTCTACCATCCCGACTACGACCCGCTGTGGGAGGTGCTCCAGGACCTCGAGATCCCCGTCAACGCCCATGGCGGGACCGGCTCCCCCGACTACGGCCGGTTCGCGTCGGTGCCGATGATCATGATCAGCGAGGTGCCGTTCTACTCCCAGCGGCCGTTCGTGCACATGACGCTGTCCGGTGTGTTCGAGCGCTTCCCGCGCATGAAGTTCGTGATGACGGAGATGGGTGCGGCGTGGATCCCGCCGCTGCTCACCCAGCTCGACGCGATCATCGCGAACGTGCGCAAGGGCGAGATCGGCGAGCTGAAGTACACGGCGGAGAACGCGCTCGCACGTTCGGCAACCGAGTACTTCAACCAGAGCTGCTGGGTCGCGGCCAGCCAACCGGGCCCCGCCGACGCCAAGGCCCGCAGCATCATGGGCCCCGACCGCTTCATGTGGGGGAGTGACTACCCCCATGACGAAGGCACCGGTCCCTTCACCCGCGAGCACCTGCGCCAGGTGTTCCACGAGACCGAGCCCACCGAGCTCAGGCGCATCCTCTCGGAGAACGCGGCCGCGCTCTACGACTTCGACCTCGACGCGCTCGCTCCGCTCGCCCAGCGGATCGGCCCGACGGTCGGCGAGATCGCGCAGCCGTTGGCGGAGCTCCCCGAGAACCCGAACAGCGCCTTGCTCAAGGGCCGTGGGCAGCGGATCGCCTGACCTCCAGGCATCGGCGCGCTCATCGACGGTCTGGGGGAGCATCGCCGCTCACTGCACCGCGATGGCGACCTCCACCTCGTCGTCATCGGCATGCGGGACTCCGTCGAGTGTGACGACGACCGTGTCGATGGTCCCGCTGAAGGGCCGTCCGGCCATCGGGTCGTCCGACACCGGGTAGGCATCGGCCCGCCCGATGCTCAGGCCCGCGCCGGTCATCGAGATCCGTGTGGCATGCGTGAAGGCGACTTCCCCCCGGGCGACTTCGTCGCCGTCGACCACGAGCACGGCCTCGCCCTGCAGCTGGGCGGTCTTCGTGTAGCGGAGCTCCAGGACGTGGCGTCCGGCCGCGAGCGCCGCCGGGCCGCGCACGGTGGTGCGGCGTGCGGTCGCGACGTTCAGGTGCCAGGTGACGTGGTGGCCGTCCGTGTACAGCACCCAACCGCTGAGCCCCGATCCCTGGCTCGCCACGACGCCCTGGGCGTCCCCGTCACCGACGTCGACGGTGGCCGTGACCGTGTGCGTACGGTTGCGCACGTCCGGCGCGCTCACCTCGGGGAGCATCCCGGGGCTCGGGCGCAACACGGTGACCGAGTGCTCGGGGGTGGCGCGTGGCCGAGCCAGGGTGAACTCGCTGAAGGGCCGGTTGTCGATCGGCAACACGTGATGGGCCTCGGCCTGGCGCCACCACTCGTCGACCATCTCGGTGAGCAGCTCCGGGTTCGAGGCGGCGAGGTCATGACACTCGCTGGGGTCGGCCCGGACGTCGTAGAGCTCCCAGTGGTCGTCGCCGAGCGGTGGCTCATCGGCTTGGATGGGGTGGTAGGTCACCGCCTTGTACCCGTCGCGGTAGAGCGCCCGGCATCCCAGCATCTCGAAGTACTGCACCCGGCGGACCTCGTCGTGGCCCGCATCCTCGATGACGGGCAGGAGCGACACCCCCTCGATCGGCGACTGGGGTACCCCGCCGATCGTCGCCGGCTGGTCGATGCCGCACGCGTCGAGCACGGTGGGAACCAGGTCGATGGCATGGCAGTACTGGTGGCGCAGGGTGCCCGGGTCCGACACCCGAGCCGGCCAGTGGAGGATGAACGGATCGGCCACACCGCCCTCGTGGACCTCGCGCTTCCACCGGCGGAAGGGCGTGTTGCCGGCCACCGTCCATCCCCACGGGTAGTTGTTGTGGATCGCCGGCCCGCCGATCTCGTCGATGCGCTCGAGCGCGTCGGCGAGCGTCGTGCCGAGCCCGTTCCAGGTGCGGAGGTCGTTGAGCGATCCACCGACACCGCCTTCGGAGCTGGCGCCGTTGTCGGAGAGCACCATGACGATCGTGTTGTCGAGGTCGCCCGTGCCGCGAGGAACTCGACCAACCGCCCCACGTGGGCGTCGGTGTGGGTCAACATGGCGGCGAACGCCTCCATGAATCGTGCGTGGACCCGTTGTTCGTCGGGAGAGAGCTCGGCCCAGGCCGGCACCCAGTCGGGCCGCGGTGACAGCTCGGTGCCGGCGGGGATCACGCCGAGCTCCCGTTGGCGGGCCACGCACCGGTCGCGCCAGACGTCCCACCCCTCGTCGAAACGGCCGCAGTACCGGTCGAGGTACTCCTGGGGCGCCTGGTGCGGTGAGTGGCATGCGCCGGGGGTCAGGTAGAGGAAGAACGGCTTCTCGGGATCCGCGTTGCGCAGATCGGTGAGGTACTCGATCCCGTGGTCGACGAGATCTGCGGTGAGGTGATAGCCGTCGGCGTGACCGCCCGGCGGCCTGACCTGGTGGTTGTCGTGCACCAGGTTCGGCGCGAACTGGTGGCTCTCGCCGTCGAAGAAGCCGTAGTACCGCTCGAAGCCGCGGCCGAGGGGCCAGCTCGTGCGCTCGGCGCCCAGATGCTGGAGGTCACGGGGGGTGAGGTGCCACTTCCCGACCGCGTACGCCGCCCACCCGGCCGGGGTGAGCATGGCGGGCAGGAACCCGTGGCGGGGGGAGATGGTGGCGTCGTAGCCGGGGAACCCCAACGACAGGTCGATGATCCGACCCATCCCGACGCTGTGGTGGTTGCGCCCCGTGAGCACGCACGCCCGCGTCGGTGAGCACAGCCCGGTGGTGTGGAAGTTGGTGAAGGTGACGCCTCCGGCGGCCAGCCGGTCGAACGCGGGGGTCTCGATGTCCGAGCCGTACGGGCCGATCTGAGCGAAGCCGACGTCGTCGAGGAGCACGACGACGACGTTGGGCGCCCCCTGCGGCGCCCGGCGGGGCTCGGGCCACCACGGTCTCGATTCGTGGTGCCAACGACCGATGTGACCGGCGAATTCTTCTGGCTCCATCAGCCACTCCCCTCTGCGGTGCTGGCGGCACGGTACCGCCCGCCCGGCCCGGCCGCAGCTGCTCAGGTGACGGTGAGCGCGAGGGCCAGGAACGCGGTGGCCGCGGGTGAGAGCGGCCCGGCGCGGTGGAAGAGGAAGATCGGTCGCGAGAGGCGCGGTCGCAGCGGGACGACCGTCGCGCCGAGCGCCGCCGCCTGGTCCGCGAGCGCACGCGGGTAGAGGGTCGCGCCGGCGCCGGCGAGCACCAGGGGCAGGATCGCTTCCCGTTGCGCAGCCTCCACCGCGATCTGCGGGGTCATCCCGGCAGCGTCGAAGGCTTCCTCGAGCTGACCGCGGGTCGCGGTGCCGACCGGCCCCGCGACGAGGGGGATGCGCGCCAGCGCGGCGATCGACAACGAGCTCGTGGGCGTCGGCGTGCCGGGCGGGAGGACGGCCAGGAGGTCCTGGGTACCGAGCTCCCGGCTCACGAACCGCGGTGACGGTTCGGTGCGGACGGTCACGCCCAGCTCGCAGGACCCGGTCGCGACGAGGTCTTCGAG
The DNA here is from genome assembly GCA_963750045.1 of uncultured Actinomycetes bacterium. GTDB lineage: Bacteria > Actinomycetota > Acidimicrobiia > IMCC26256 > DASPTH01 > DASUAS01. Next base: position 29,710 of record CAVVPD010000005.1, read on the forward strand.
CGCGTCGGCGTCGACCGGATCGGCGAGGGCGACGGTCACCCCCGGGTGTGCGTGCCGGAACGCACCGACCATCGGTGTCACCGGGTCGATCGCGAGGGTCGGGAGCGCGCCGACGTCGAGGCGTCCGGCGTCGAGCCCGGCGACCGCGGCGACCGCCGCGCGGCCGGTGTCGACGTCGCGCAGCGTCTGGCGGGCCGGACCGACGAGCGCGTCGCCGGCAGCGGTGAGCACCACCCGGCGCCCGACACGGTGGAACAGCGGCGTGCCGAGCTCTCCCTCGAGCTCGCGCATGGCCTGCGAGACCGACGGTTGCGCCACGTGCTCGGCTTCGGCGGCGCGGGTCATCCCTCCATGGTCCGCCACGGCCAGAAACAGGCGGAGCTTGCGGAGATCCATAGGCAAAGCATATGGAAATAAGCAGAACTAAGTCTTGGACGTATGTAAGTGTCGGGGCGGACGATGGTGAGGTGGATCTCCTGCTCATCGCGGCCATCGGTGCCCTCGTCGGGTTCCTCGGCGGGCTGTTCGGCAAGGGCGGCTCGGCGATCGCGACGCCGCTGCTCAGCGTGGCGGGCGTGGCGCCCATCGCCGCGGTCGCCTCACCGCTGCCGTCGACGATCCCCGGCACGCTGGTCGCGGCCTACGCGTACTGGGAAGAGCGCCTGGTCGACTGGCGCATCGTGCGCTGGTCGATCCCGGTCGGTGTGCCGGCGACCATCGCCGGCGCCTACGCCACGCGCTGGATCGGCGGGACGCCGCTCGTGATCGCGACCGAGATCGTCGTCGCCACGCTGGGGGCGCGGTTCCTCCTGCACCCATCGGATCCCCATGAGCTCGCGGCGTCGCCGCCCGCACCACGGACCCGCATGGTGCTCGTCGCGCTCACCGTCGGGCTGGTGTCGGGGCTGCTCGCCAACGGTGGCGGGTTCCTGCTGGCGCCGCTCTACGTGGTGGTGCTCCGGGTCCCGATCAAAGCCGCCTTCGCGTCGTCGCTCGTCGTCGCCGCGGCCCTGGCGGTACCGGGCACGATCGTGCACGCGCTGCTCGGGCACATCGACTGGGGTGTCGTCGCCGTGTTCGGCGTGACCGCGATCCCGCTCTCCTACGTGGGGGGGCGGGTCGCGGTGCGCACGCACAGCGCCCGACTGGAGCGCATCTACGGCGCCGGGCTGTTGGTGATCGGCCTCGGCACGCTGGCCGTCACCCGCTGACCGGTCATGCCGAGCGTGTCACGGCGAGCACGGCGTCGCGTAGCTCCGGTCGGCAGATGAGGAGGTCGGGCAACCACGGCTCCGGCCGGTTGTAGCGGAGCGGGGCGCCGTCGAGGCGCGACACGTGCAACCCGGCCGCGGCGGCGACGCCCACGGGCGCCGCCGAGTCCCATTCGTACTGGCCGCCACTGTGCGCGTACACGTCGGCGTCTCCCAGCACGACCGCCATGGCCTTGGCGCCCGCCGATCCGAGAGGCACGAGCTCGCCGTCGAGCCGTTCGGCCAGGGTCTCGGCGATCGCGGGAGGCCGGGTACGGCTCACGACGATCCGCGGCCGGCCGTCGTGTCGGGGCGCCGGTGCCGGAGCGGGCGACGCATGGAGCGTCAGGCCGCGCGCGGGGAGCGCGACCGCGGCGGCGGCGACCACGCCGCCCTCCGCCAGCGCAACGTGGACCGCCCAGTCGGCGCGGCCGGCTTCGCCGAACTCGCGCGTGCCGTCGAGGGGATCCACGATCCAGACGCGTTCTGCCGCGAGGCGCACGGGATCGTCGGCCCCCTCTTCGGAGAGCACCGCGTCACCGGGATGCGCGGCGGTCAACGCGGCCACGATGAACTCGTGTGACGACCGGTCACCCTCGGCGCGCAGGTCCTCGGGGTCGGCCGCGGCGGCGAGCATCGACGCCCGCAACGCGACGAGGAGTTGCCCGGCCTCGGTCGCGATCGCGCCGGCGTCGTGATGGTCGGAGGGGGTGGCCGTCATGGGCGCGGACGCTAGCCGCAGTCCGCGATGCGGCCCGCCCCGGACCCGCCGACGACAATGGCGCGGTGACCGATGCCGACGACCGCACGCTCCGCCCCTGGATCGCGGCGGGCGCCGACCTGGCCGTGGTGGTCGTCTTCGTCCTGATCGGTCGCCGGAGCCACCACGAGGACGCGGGGTTCGTCGGCTTCCTGCGAGTGTGGTGGCCGTTCGCGGTCGGTCTGGGAGTCGCGTGGTCGGCGACCGGGCTCCTGCGCGCGCCCCTCGCGTGGGTCGCGCGTCACCGTCGCGTGGCTGGTGACCGTCGGCGTCGGGATGGCGTTGCGGGTCGCTGTGGAGGGTCACGATCTCAGCGTCGCGTTCACGATCGTGACGCTGCTGTTCGTCGGCGCCGGGATGTTCGGCTGGCGCGGCGGGCTGCGCCTGGTGCGGTCCCGGCGGCGCACTGAGACGTCGGGCGTGTAGCGGTCGAAACCCTCGGGATCGGTCGGGGGTGTACTCGGTGCTCAGGCCGATCGGGAGCTCACGGGCGTGCGCGGCTCCGGCCGGCGGACCCGGCCCGCCGGGGCGACGGCCCGGGGCTCGCCGGGATCGCTGCGCCACAGGTACATCGCCACCGACGCGAAGGTGACCGCCACCCCCAGGAGCACGGCTGCGCTCGACGCCATCACGGCCTTGGCGTCGGTGCCGGCGGTGAGCATGTGCACCGTCGTCGTGGCGAAGAGGAGGTAGCTCAGCAGGTGCACCGCGTGCCACGCCCGGTTCGAGAGCCGGTGGCGGAGCAACGAGGTGATCTCGATCGCCGCGAGGAGGTACATGCCCACGATGCCCCATGCCACCGCGAGCGGGTGCCACGAGCCGGTGAACGGCACCAGCACGTCGACCAGGCTGAAGTTCGTGTAGCTGTCGAGCAGGATCGCACCGACGTGCACTCCGACGAAGGCGACGGCCAGCGCACCGAGGTAGCGGTGCAGGCTCAGGAGCCACGCCGGTCCGGGTCTGCGCCCGAGCACCTTGGTGGCGAGCAGCAGGCCCCACACGATCGTGAGGAGGATCAGGGCCCACGCCACGATGCCGCTGGCCCGGGCGACGTACCAGGGGATGTTCGTCATCTCAGCTCCCGCTCGTCGTGGTGTGCAACGTCGAGACACCCGAGGTCGACGCAGCCGACGAGGTGGTGCCGCTCGACGTCGTCGCTCGCGCGCCGTCGTCGGATTCCCCGCCCGACTCGCTGTTCGACGAGGCCGAGGACGATGCCGACGACTTGGTGCTCGCGGCCGCGGCCTGGGTGGTGGTCGCGCTCTGGTCGTGCCAAGCGAGCACGCCGCCGAGCGAGAGCATGGCGGCGACGCTCAACACGGTGGCGGCCCTGCGCGCCTTCGCGGCGCGGGGTTTGCGCGTCGGGCGTGGCCTCGGTGGGACGTTCCGGGGACGCGCAAGGGCGTCCGTGGGGGAGGCTGCCTGCTCGTCCATGGCGACGAACGTACGGATGGTCCGTGAGGGAGTCGCCAGAACGGGGTAAGAGCAGACGAAGAATCCGCGGAGACGGAGGTTCAACCGCCCGAAACGCACCGGAAACCTGCAGCGGATAGACACTGAGCAGTGGGAGACCTCCTCGACGGGTATACGCCCGAGCTCGCCTGGGACGAGATGTTCTCGGCGCCCGACGAACCGCGCTCCCACTACGAGTCGTTGCACCAGGTGCTCGGGACCCTCTCACGCGACGACTTCGAGCTCCGCTGCGTGGCGCGTGACCGGGCCTTCCACGACCAGGGCATCACGTTCTCGCACTCGGGCGAGGAGCGGCCCTTCCCGCTCGACCTGGTGCCGCGGATCATCGACGCCGACGAGTGGGCGGTGGTCGAGGCGGGCGTCCGTCAACGGGTGCTCGTGCTCGAGCGGTTCCTCGCCGACGTCTACGGACCGGGTGAGATCCTGGCGGACGGCGTGGTGCCCCGCCGCCTCGTCGCCAGTTCCTCGCATTTCCACCGTTGTGTCGCCGGCCTCGATCCGGCCGGCGGGGTGCGGGTCCACGTGGCGGGGGTCGACCTCGTCCGCGACGGCGCCGGGTGCTTCCGGGTACTGGAAGACAACCTGCGCACGCCCTCGGGGATCTCCTACGTGATCGAGAACCGCCGCGCGATGACCCACGTGTTCCCCGAGCTCTTCGCCAGCCATCGCATCCGGCGGGTCGCCGACTACCCCCAGCGCCTGCTCGAAGCGTTCCGTTCGACCGCGCCGCCGGGCGTCGACGACCCGTGTGTCGTCGTGCTCACTCCGGGCATCCACAATGCGGCGTACTTCGAACACTCGTTCCTGGCGCGCCAGATGGGTGTCGAGCTGGTGGAGGGGCGCGACCTCGTGTGCCGCGATCAGCGCGTGTACATGCGCACGACCGCGGGCGAACAGCGGGTCGACGTCGTCTATCGCCGTGTCGACGACGACTTCCTCGACCCGGTGCACTTCCGCCCGGAGTCCGTGCTCGGGTGTGCGGGCATCCTGAACGCCGCGCGCGCGGGCAACGTGACCATCGCCAACGCGCCGGGGAACGGCGTCGCCGACGACAAGGCCGTGTACCCGTACGTGCCGGCGATGATCGAGTACTACCTCGGCGAGGTGCCGATCCTCGCCAACGTCGAGACCTACCGCCTGGAAGACCCAGAGGTCTGCGAGTGGGCGCTCTCGCGCCTCGACGCGCTGGTGTTCAAGCCGGTCGACGGGTCAGGGGGCAAAGGCATCGTGATCGGCCCCGCGGCGAGCGAAGCCACGCTGTCCGACCTGCGAGTGAAGGTCCTGGGCGATCCCCGGGGGTGGATCGCCCAGGAGCCGGTGGCCCTGTCGACCGCGCCGACGTTCGTCGACGGCCGGATGGGCGCCCGCCACCTCGACCTGCGCCCGTTCGCGGTGAACGACGGGCGCGACGTGTGGGTCGCGCCCGGCGGGTTGACCCGGGTCGCGCTGCCCGAGAAGAGCCTCATCGTGAACTCGAGCCAGGGCGGCGGCTCGAAGGACACCTGGATCCTCGCCGCCGCGGACCACGGCGGCGAGGTGACGCCTCCGGCCCGACGGACCACGGCACCGCCTCCGATGATGTCGGAAGCACCCGCCCTCGGCCCGCTCCCCGAGCAGGACTCGCAGCAGCAATGAGGACCCCGTGCTGAGCCGCATCGCCGAGTCGCTGTACTGGATCGGGCGCTACGTCGAGCGGGCCGAGGACACCGCGCGCCTGCTCGACGTGCACTACCACCTCCTGCTGGAGGACCGCCGGGCAGATGAGGGCACCGTCTGCCGGGCGTTGCTGCACGCCATGGGCGCCGACGACGAGGCGGTCGGCGCCGACCCGAACGCGGCGACGGTGACCGCGCTGCTCGCGCAGGATCTCACGTTCTCCGGTTCGATCACCTGCTCGGTCGGGATGGCGTGGGAGAACGCACGCGGGGCGCGCGAGGCGCTCTCTTCGGAGCTGTGGGAGACGCTCAACACCACCTACCGAGAGGTGGGGAGCCGCGCCCGCGCGGGTACCGGCCCGGCGCGTCACGACTTCTTCGGGTGGGTGCGCGACCGCGCCGCTGCGTGCAACGGCATCGTCGACGCGACCATGAGCCGAGACGATGGTTGGCGCTTCTTCTCCGTCGGTCAGAGTCTCGAGCGCGCCGACATGACGACGCGCCTCCTGAGCGCGCGTTTCGGCGACGCATTCGGGCGCACGGGCTGGACCACCACCCTGCGGAGCTGCTCGGCCTACGAGGCGTACCTGCGCGCGTACAAGCACGCGGTCGACGCCGCGTCCGCGGTCGAGTTCCTCCTCCTCGACCGGCTGTTCCCGCGGTCGGTGTTCCACACGCTCACCACCGCGGAACGCAGCCTGGGCGAGCTGGACCCCCGCTCGGCACGCGCCGGCGTCGACGACGAGGCGCGCCGGCGACTCGGCCGGGTCTGCGCCGAGCTCGAATTCCTGCACCTCGACGAGGCGATGGACGACCTCCCGAAGCTGCTGCAACGCCTCCAGCGCGAGTGCGCTGATGTGCACTCGGCGATCGCTCGCCGGTACTTCCGGGAGACGCGGGTCATCGAGTGGAGCGTCTGAACCGTGTCCTGGCGCATGCGGGTCCGTCACACCACCACCTACGAGTACGCGAACTCGGTGCAGGCGTCGTACAACGAGGCGCGCATCTCGCCGCTCGACACGCCCAACCAGTTCACGCTGGAACACCGGGTGGAGGTACACCCGGCCGCGAACCTCTTCCGCTACCGCGACTACTGGGGGAGCCGGGTCCACGCCTTCGACCTCCACCAACCGCACACCGAGTTGAAGGTGGTGGGGTCGTCGCTGGTGGAGACGGCCGAACGCACCCCCAACCTCGACGACACCGTCGCCTGGGATGCGATCGACGCACCGGGACTCACGGACCGGTTCTTCGAGTACCTCGGAGAGACGCGGATGACCGAATCCGACGACGACATCCGCCAGGTCGCCCGCGAGCTGCGGACCTCGGCCGGTCCCGCTGCCGCGCTGTCGGCCGTGGGCGAGTGGCTGCGCGCCCGCGTCGAGTACGAGACGGGCACGACGAGCGTGTCGACCACCGCGATCGAGGTGCTGCGAGCAGGTCGTGGGGTGTGCCAGGACTACGCGCACCTGGGGATCGCGGTCTTGCGGGCCGCCGGGATCCCCGCGCGGTACGCGTCGGGCTACCTCTACCCCGACCACATCGGCGGGGTGGTCGGGGAGATGCACGAGGGTGAGAGCCATGCGTGGCTGGAGGCGTGGGTCGGTGACTGGCACCCGGTCGACCCCACCAGCGGGTCGCCGGTCGCCGAGCGGCACATCCTCGTCGCGCGCGGCCGCGACTATGCGGACGTCGCGCCGCTCAAGGGCGTCTACCACGGTGGTCCGAGCCGATCGCTCGACGTCTCGGTGGAGCTGACGCGCGTCGCCTGACCCTGCGAAGGGCGGCGGGTAGTGTCGCCCGTATGGCTGCAACGCACTCCGACGTACGGGTCGGGATCACCGTCAACGACACCCTGACCGAGCACGAAGTCGAGGCCCGCACGCTCCTGGTCCAGTACCTCCGCGACGTCGTGGGCCTCACGGGCACCAACATCGGCTGCGACTCGACCTCGTGCGGGGCGTGCACGGTGCTGCTCGACGGCGAGTCGGTGAAGTCGTGCACGGTGCTGGCTGTGCAGGCCGACGGACGGTCGGTCACGACCATCGAGGGCCTGGCCGACGGTGACCGACTGCACCCGATGCAGGCGGCGTTCCGCGAGCACCACGGGCTCCAGTGCGGTTACTGCACGCCGGGCATGGTGATGGCGGCCGTCGGGCTGGCTCAGGAGCGCGGTGCGCTGCACGAGGCCGAGGTGCGCAAGGGGCTCGAGGGCAACCTCTGCCGGTGCACCGGCTACCACAACATCGTGGCCGCGGTGCTGGCCGGATCGGCCGAGATGTCGGGGATCGCCGGGGGCGGCGAGTGATCCCGGCCGCCTTCTCCTACGCCCGGGCCGGCTCGGTCGACGAAGCCGTCACGCTGCTCGCCGAGCACGGCGACGACGCCAAGCTGCTCGCGGGGGGTCACTCGCTGCTGCCGTTGATGAAGCTGCGGCTCGCGACGCCTTCGGTGCTGGTCGACGTCGGGCGCCTCACCGAGCTGTCCTACGTGCGCGATGCGGGCGACGAGATCGCGATCGGCGGACTCACCCGCCACCACGACGTCGAGACCGACCCGCTGCTCCGGCGCCACGTCCCGATCCTGAGCGCGGCTGCCGGTGAGGTCGGCGACCCTCAGGTGCGCCACCGTGGCACCCTCGGCGGCTCGCTCGCGCACGGCGACCCCGCGTCCGACCTGCCCGCCGTCGTGCTCGCGCTGCGCGGAAGCATGGTCGTGCGGGGGAGTGGCGGCGAACGCACGATCGCGGCCGACGACTTCTTCCGCGACTTCCTGGAGACCGCGCTCGCCCCCGACGAAGTCATCACCGAAGTCCGGGTGCCCAAGACGGGCGACGCGGGCTGGGCGTTCGAGAAGTTCAACAAGCGCGCCCAGGACTGGGCGATCGTCGGCGTGGCCGCGGTCGGAGGATCCCGGCCCGGCGTCGCCCTGGTGAACATGGGCGCCACGCCGGTCCGCGCCGAGGGCGTCGAAGCGGCATTGCGCGCGGGCGCCTCACCTGCGGACGCGGCCTCGACCGCGGGCGACGGCACCGATCCGCCGTCCGACCTCAATGCGTCACCCGAGTTCCGTCGCCACCTCGCCCGGGTACTGGTGGGCCGGGCGCTCGCCACCGTCGAGGGAGCATCCACCGCGGGAGGAACACGCTGATGACCGCCACCACGTTCGGCGCCGGCTCGCTCGTCGGGGTCCCGGTCCGCCGGGTCGAGGACCCGACCCTGCTCCGCGGGGAGGGCACCTACATCGACAACCTGGTCATCGACGGCGCGCTCCACCTCGCGTTCGTGCGGTCCCCGATCGCGCACGCGGCCATCCGGTCGATCGATCTGGCCGACGCCCGGGCGATGCCGGGTGTCGTCGCGGTGTACTCGGCCGACGATCTCGACTTTCCGAACCATTCCGGGATGATGCAGCTGCACCCGGCCGCGATCCGGCCCGCGCTGGCGCGCGACAAGGTGCGCTACGTGGGTGACGCGGTGGTCGCCGTGGTGGCCGAGACCAAGACCCAGGCCGTCGACGCGGCCGAAGCGGTGGTCGTCGACTACGACGCGCTCCCCGCGGTGGCCGACATGGAGTCGGCGATGGACGCGGACTCGCCGCGGCAGTTCGACGCCATGGACTCCAACGTGCTCATGGCCGCCCGCGAACCCGACGGCTACGACCCCCTGGCGGGCGCCGACGTGATCGTGCGTGGCCGGTTCGAGAACCAGCGTCTGGCCGTGGTGCCGATGGAAGGTGCCGCGGTCGCCGTCATCCCCGGCGACGACGGCGACGGCCACCAGCTCACCGTCTACCTCGGGTGCCAGATGCCGCACATGAACCGGGGTGGGCTGGCGGCCGGCTTCGGGATCGAGCCCGACTCCGTGCGCCTGATCGCGCCGAACGTGGGCGGTTCGTTCGGCGCGAAGCACTGGGCGCCCGAGGACATCGTGGCGGTGAAGGTCGCCATGGAGCTCGGCCGCCCGGTGAAGTGGGTGGAGACCCGCTCCGAGAACATGATCTCGATGCCCCACGGGCGCGGCCAGGTGCAGTACGTCGAGATGGGACTGCGCAACGACGGCACCATCGTCGGGCTGCGGTGTCGTGTCGTCGGTGACGCGGGCGCCTACGGGGGCTTCGGGGGCATGCTCTCGTTCGGCCCCACGCGCATGATGTCGCAGGGCGTGTACCGCATCCCCGAGATCGGATACGACGTCGCAGTGGTGCTCAGCAACCTCGCGCCCATGGGTGCCTATCGCGGCGCGGGCCGTCCCGAGGCGGCGGCGATGCTCGAGCGCATCATCGACATGGCTGCGGTCGAGCTGGGGATGGACCCCGTCGCCATCCGGCGCCGCAACTTCCTGCAGCCCGACGAGTTCCCCTACACCACCGTGACCGGGGTCACCTACGACATCGGGGACTACGACGCCGCGCTCACCGAGGCGCTGCGCATCGCCGACTACGACGCGCTTCGCGCCGAGCAGGCGGCCCGGCGCGAGCGCGGCGACACCCGTCAGCTCGGGATCGGGATCTGCGCCTACGTCGAGATCACCGCCGGGGGCTCGGGCAGCGAGTACTCCGAGGTCGAAGTCCACGCCGACGGCACCGCCACCGTGAAGGCCGGGACGTCGGCGCACGGCCAGGGCCACGCCACCGCTTACTCGCAGCTGGTCTCGGGCGAGCTCGGCATTCCGATCGAGTCGATCGAGTTCATCCAGTCCGACACCGCGCTCGTTCCACGCGGCGGCGGCACCGGCGGTTCGCGTTCGCTGCAGCTCGGCGGGAGCGCGGCGCTCGAAGCGTCGCGCGCGGTGCTCGAGCACGCGCGCAGCCTGGCCGCCGAGCTGCTGGAAGCCGCGCCGGAAGACATCGTCGTGTCGGCCGAAGGGACCCTGGGCGTCGCCGGCGTGCCGTCGAAGTCGGTGACCTGGGCCGAAGTCGCCACGGCGTCGGAAGCGAAGGGCGCGCCGCTCGCGGCGGAACACGACTTCGTGCAGTCGGGCGCGTCCTTCCCGTTCGGCGCGCACGTCTCGGTCGTCGAGGTCGACACCGAGACCGGGCGCGTCGTGCCTGTCCGCCACGTCGCGGTCGACGACTGCGGTCGTATCCTCAACCCGATGCTGGTCGACGGCCAGGTGCACGGAGGGCTCGCGTCCGGCATCGCGCAGGCACTCTGGGAGCAGATGGTCTACGACGACGACGGGAACCCGCTCACGTCGACGCTCGCCGAGTACGGCATCCCGAGCGCGGCCGAATTCCCACGCTTCGAGGTCGCCCACACCGAGACCCCGTCACCGCTGAACCCGTTGGGCGCGAAGGGCATCGGCGAGTCCGCGACCGTGGGCAGCACCCCCGCGGTGCAGAACGCGGTCGTCGACGCGCTCAGCTACCTCGGCGTGCGTCACCTCGACATGCCGTGCAGCCCCGAACGGGTGTGGCGCGCCATCCAGGACGCCCGCGCCGGCACCCTGCCCGACCCGTGGCGCGAGCCGCCGGCCGGCTTCTCCTCCCTCCCCGTGCGGCCCCGTACCGGCCCGACCAAGGAAGAAGAGATCGACCTCTAGGTCCCCCCGCCACGAACCGGCGTCACTCGTGCCCCGTATCGCGGCCTCGAACGACGCCGGTTCGGGTCGGGGATCCTGGTCGCTCTCATGCCGCCCGGTACGATCAGCAGCCCATGAGGATCGCCGTGTGTGTGAAGCACGTACCGTGTGGCACTCTGACCATGCGTTCCGGCGCGGGAACGCTCGACCGCAGCGGGCCCGGTGAGCTGAACGCGACCGACAAGAACGCGATCGAGGAGGCGTTGCGCCTCAAGGAGGCCGGCGACGCCGAGGTCGTGCTCGTCACGATGGGCCCCGCGGCGGCGACGGAATCGCTGCGCACCGGGCTGGCCATGGGCGCGGACCGAGCGGTGCTCGTCGACGACGACGCGGTCGCCGGCTCCGATCTCGTCGCGACGAGCCGCGTGCTTGCCCGCGTGCTCGAACGGGAGTCGCCCGACCTCGTCCTCTTCGGGCAGCAGACCACCGACGGCGGCGGCGCGGTGCTCTGGGCGGCGGTCGCCGAGCGGTTGCAGCTGCCGTTCCTGTCCCAGGCAACGAAGCTCACGCTCGGGGTCGACGTGGTCACCGTCGAACGCGAGACGGAGGTGGGCAACGACACCATCGAGGCGAGGTTGCCCGCCGTCGTGGCCGTGAGCGACGCGATCAACGAGCCGCGCTACACGTCGCTGAAGGGGATGATGGCTGCGAAGAAGAAGCCACTCGACCCGTTGACCGCGTCCGACCTCGGGCTCACGGCCGACACGGTGGGCGTCGAAGGATCGCAGACCGTCGTGCTCGGCGTGGGCGCGCCGCCGACCCGTGCCGGCGCGGTCACGATCGAGGACGAAGGCGCAGCGGCGCAGGCCATCTTCGACTACCTGGCGGAGCGCGACCTCGTATGAGTCTCCTCGTCTTCCTGGAGCACCACGAGCGCGTCCTCTCGCCGGGTTCGCTCGGCGTGCTCACCAAGGCTGCCGAGCTCGATCCGGACGTCGCCGCCGTGCTCGTCGGCGACGACCTCACGCCCCTCGCCCACGAGGCGGGCCGCTACGGCGCGGCCACGCTCTTCAGCGCGGTCGACAACTCCCCGTCGCCGCTTCCCGGGCCCCGGATCGACGTGCTGGCAGAGCTCGTGCGCCGGTTCCCGAACTTCGACACGATCCTGTTCTCGAACTCGGTCCTCGCGGCGGACGTCGCCGCCGGGCTCGCGGCGCGTCTCGACGCCGGCATCAACTGGGACCTCGTCGACCTCGAGTTGCGCGACGGCGAGCCGGTCGCCCAGCAGCCGATGCTCCAGGACTCCGTATCGGCCGAGGTCGGGTGGCGGTCCCCTCAGCGGATCGCGCTGTTCCGGTCCGGCTCGTTCGAGCCGGTGCCGTCCGCGGCGGAGCGCGAGCCAGCGGTCGAGCCGCTGACGGTCGAGTTCGCGGAGCACACGGTCGCCGCGCGTGTGGTCGAACGTACGCTGCGTGCCGACGAAGGCCCGTCGCTGGTCGATGCCGACGTGATCGTCGCCGGAGGCATCGGCCTCGGCTCCGCAGAGGGTTTCGAGCTGGCCGAGCAGCTCGCCGCGGTGCTCGGCGGCGCGGTCGCGGCAACTCGCGCCGCCGTCTACAAGGGCTGGTGCCCCGCGTCGGTGCAGGTCGGCCAGACCGGCACGACGGTCTCGCCCAAGCTCTACGTCGCGCTCGGGATCTCCGGAGCGGTGCAGCACAAGGTGGGGATGCAGAACTCGAAGACGATCGTCGCCGTCAACAAGGACCCGCACGCTCCGATCTTCGAGTTCAGCGACTTCGCGGTCGTGGGCGACGTCCACACCGTCGTGCCCGAGCTCATCGAGTTGCTGCGCAAGCACGCAGGCTGATGTCTCGTCCCGTCGACTTCGAGGCGGCGTTCGACCCGAATCGCTACGTCGTCGGACCGACCGACCTCGTCGACGAACGCATCGAGGTCGGCGTGCTCGTGATCGGTGCCGGCCCTGCAGGCCTGGCGTGCGCGATCCGGTTCGGGCAACTGCTCGAAGAGCACCCGGGAGTCGCCGAGCGGCTGGGCGACGTACCCGTTGCAGTGGTCGAGAAGGGCAAGCAGGCGGGCTCGCACCTCTTGTCGGGCGCGGTGATCCGACCCGGCGCGCTCGAGCGGCTCTTCGAAGGCCACGGCGGCCTCGGCGACATGCCCACCTACGGCCTGGTCGGCGAAGAGCAGGTGTACGTGCTCACCCGCGACCGAGCGCTCCCGATCCCGACACCGCCTCCGATGCGCAACCACGGCAACGTCGTCGTCTCGCTCTCGCAGGTCGGACGCTGGCTCGCCGAGCGCGCCGAATCCGAAGGCGCGATGTTGCTGCCCGAGACATCCGCGGTGAGCCTGCTCGTCGAGCACGGTCGAGTCGTCGGGGTGCGTACCGGCGACAAGGGACGCGGCCATGATGGCGAGGAGCTGAGCAACTTCGAGCCGGGCAGCGACCTCGTCGCCCGAGTGACCGTGCTCGCCGACGGCACGCAGGGACATCTCTCCAACATCGCGATCGACCATTTCGACCTGCGCGGCGACGCGGCGCCCCAGGTCTGGGAGCTGGGGGTCAAGGAGGTCTGGAAGGTCCCGCGACCGCTCGACCGCATGATCCACACCATGGGGTGGCCGCTGCGGCCCCAGGCGAAGTACCGGGAGTTCGGCGGGTCGTTCATCTATCCGATGGGCGACGACATGGTCGCGATCGGGATGGTCGTGGGCCTCGACTACCGGGACCCCCGCCTCAACCCGCACGACCTCCTCCAGCAGCTGAAGACGCACCAGACCGTCCGCGCCATCCTGGAGGGCGGCGAGCGCATCGAGTGGGGGGCGAAGACCATTCCCGGCGGGGGCTTCCATGCCCTGCCGCGCCGGCTGCACGCGCCGGGCCTCCTCTTGTGTGGCGACGGCGTCGGGATGGTGAACGTCCCGACGTTGAAGGGCGTGCACTACGCGGTCGAGTCAGGTCGTCTCGCCGCCGAAGCCGCGTTCGCGGCCGTCTCACGAGCGGAACCCCAGGGGCCGGTGGACGACGCCGCGCTCGCGTCGTACGACGACGCGGTACGCGCCGGCTTCATCGGGAAGGAGCTCTACGAGGTGCGCGACCTCCGGCAGGTGTTCGGCCGGGGGTTCTTCCTGGGTGGCGCCCTGGGGGTCCTCAACACGGTCACCAAGGGCCGCGTCAGCATCGGCTCGATGACGACCGAGCGCGACGACGAGCAGCCGCTGCTGCCGCCCGATGGCGATGCGCCCGCGATCGTCCACGACGGCGTGCTCACCTTCGACCGGCTCTCGTCGGTGTTCGCGTCCGGCAACAAGACGCGGGACGACCAGCCCAATCACCTGCTCGTCCGCACCCGGGTCGCGCCCGACGTCGCCGAGCTGTGGGCGAACCTGTGCCCCGCCCACGTCTACACGGCCGGCCCGGTCGGCGACGACGGCCTGGCCGAGGTCGAGCTCGCACCGTCGAACTGCGTCCAGTGCGGCGCCATCTCGGCCAAGGGCGGCCGCCTGACTCCACCCGAGGGCGGCTCCGGGCCCGAGTACTGGCTGACCTGACCGCGTCGCTTCGGGCTCAGGTGGCGCTGAGGTCGAGGTCGGGTGGTGGCGTCGCGGGCAGCTGCCAGCGCAGGAAGCCCTTGTCGTACTTCTCGTGGTACGCGTTCGCCTGCTCGACCATCGAGTGGAAATTCGCCTCGAAGCCGTCCCAATCCTCGGCCTCGATGTTCGCCTGCAGCGACGCCACCGCGCCCGAGACGAACGCGTCCATGTCTTCCTCGTACTTGGGCCGCAGGATCGAGCCCTTCTGCATGAGGTTGACCGCCTCCTTCAGCTGGAACGCCGCGAGCTTGCGGTTGTGCGCCTTCGCCGCGTAGTAGCACTTCCAGATCCGTTCGCCGACCAACGGCATGATCTCGGCCATCCCGGGCATGAGATGCCCGAGGTCGCTCAACTCGAAGGATCCGCCCTTGATCGCGATCTCGTGGTCGTGGTCAGCAGCCATGACCGGACGCTACCGCGCCCGCTCCGCGGCATGCATGCCCGGAATGGACGATCCGGTCGCTACACGGCGTCGGAGCCGCGCCTCGCCCCCGGGGTGAACGCCACGGGCATGTGCTTGATGCCGCCGATGAAGTTCGACCGGAGGATCTCCGGGTCGCCGACGAGGTGCATGTCGGGGATGCGTTCCAGCACTTCCTGGAAGATCAGTTTGAGCTCCATGCGAGCCAGGTTCGCACCCAGGCAGAAGTGGTGACCGCCGCCACCGAACGCGACCTGTTCCTCGGGGTCTCGTGTGATGTCGAAGCGGAACGGGTCGTCGAACACCTCCTCGTCGCGGTTGGCGGAGATGTACCACATCACGACCTTGTCGCCGTCGGCGACCTCTTGGCCCCGGATCTCGGTGGGGCGCGTGGCCGTGCGGCGGAAGTGGTAGACGGGCGACGCCCAACGCAGGATCTCTTCGACCGCGGGGTTCAGTTGCGCGTCGAGGTCCTGGCGCAGCGACGCGTACTGCTCAGGGTGCTGCATGAGCGCCCACATGCCCCACGACGTCGTGTTGCGCGTGGTCTCGTTGCCCGCCACCGACAACAGCAGCATGAACATGTCGAACTCGAGCTCCGACAGCTTCTCGCCTTCGACCTCGGCGTTGATGAGCTTGGTGACGATGTCGTCGCGCGGGTCGTTGCGACGTTGCTTGGCCAACTCGTTGGCGTACGTGTAGAGCTGGGCCGACGCTTCGTGCGCCCCCTCGACACCGTCTTCGAAGTCGGGGTCGTCGGCACCGATCATCGCGTTCGACCACTCGAAGAGCAGGTGCCGGTCCTCCTGGGGCACGCCCATGATCTCGGCGATCGCCTGGAGCGGCAGCTCCGAGGCGAGGTCGACCACGAAGTCGCAGGAGCCGCGCTCGATCACGTTGTCGACGATCATGCGCGACCGGTGGCGGAGATACTGCTCGAGCAGCCCGATCATGCGGGGGGTGAAGCCCTTGTTCACCAGCAGGCGGTACCGCGTGTGCTTGGGCGGATCGGTGTAGAGCATCATCACACCGCGCGTGTCGAAGCCGCCCTGGGCCTCGGGATCCATGATGCTGACCCCGCCGACCTCTGACGAGAACAGCTCGGAGTCGCGGTTCACCGTCACGACGTCCTCGTGGCGCACGACGTTCCAGAATCCGGTGCCACCGGGGTAGTCGTGCCACGAGACCGGGTCCTCCGCCCGGAGGCGTCTGAACATGTCGTGGTGCTCGAGGCGCTGGAACCGGTCGAGGTCGAGGAGGTCGATCGTGGCAGTCGTCATCGCACCAGTCTGACACCTCGTCAGATCCGATGTCAGCGAAGCGGACGGAAGAAGGCCCTGACGTCGTCGACGAAGAGGTCCGGGTTCTCCATGGCCGGGAAATGGAGACCCCGGTCGCTGATCGTCCAGCGACGGACGTCGTAGACCCCTTCGGCGCGGCTGCGGGGCGGGGGACCCACGTTGGCGCCGGGCCCGTCGACGAGCCGCTCGAGCAGGAAGCCCGCGGGCGCCAGGACCCGTTCCTCCTCGCCCAGGCGCACCGGATGCGCCCGGCTCTCGTAGTAGAGGCGGTTGGCGCTGTTGATCGTGCCGGTGAACCAATAGAGGGCGATGGTGGTCAGCAGCTCGTCGCGGGTGAAGAGGCTCTCGACGTCGCCCCCGCAGTCGGACCAGCGCCGCCACTTCTCCACGATCCAGCCGGCGAGTCCGGCGGGGGAGTCCATGAGGCCGTAGGCCAGCGACTGCGGCTTGGTCCCCTGGATCAGGCTGTAACCGATCTCGTTGCGCCGCCAGGCCGCCCCACGCGCCGCGAACTCGGCTTCTTCCGGGGTGTTCCCGCGCTCGCCCGCGGCGCGGAAGTTGAGCATTCCCATGTGGATCCCCACGAGCGAGCCGGGATGGTCGAGCCCGAGCAGCGCAGTCACGTATGCGCCCCAGTCGCACCCGCTCGCCGCGAAGCGCTCGTACCCGAGCGCCGACATGAGCGACACCCAGAGGTGCGCGGTGACACGAGGGGTCATGCCGGGCACGCGTGGGATCTCGGAGAATCCGTAGCCGGGCATCGACGGGACGACGACGTGGAACGCGTCGGCGGGGTCGCCGCCGTGTGCGGCGGGGTCGGCGAGCGGGCCGATGACCTTGTGCCACTCGTAGAAGGTGCTCGGCCATCCGTGGGTGAGCACGAGCGGCAGCGGATCCGGTCCGGTGCCGGGCTGGTGGACGAAATGGATGCCGAGCTCGCCGAACCCGAATTCCGCGAGCTGTGTCCGGTACTGCGGCAACGAGTTGAGCAGCGCTTCCTGGGCGCGCCAGTCGAAGCCGTCGGCCCAGTAGGCGACCAGCTCCTGCAGGTACCCGAGCTCGGTGCCGTAGTCCCACCCCGCGCCTGCCACCTGATCGGGCCAGCGGGTCCGCATGATCGCGGCGCGGAGGGCGTCGAGGTCGTCGTCGGCGATCTCGACGCGGAACGGCGCGATACCGAGCGCGCTCATCGCTGTTGCGTGCGGCCGCGTTCCATGATGGCGTCGCGCCGGCGCGCCACCTCGTCGGCGACGCCGCTTGCGGCGTCGAGCCATGCACGCGAGCGTCGCAGCTCGAGGTGGCGGACGTCGTGGTCGGTCAGTCGTTCCTGTTCGCGATAGGTGCCGAGCACGTTGCGGACCCCGCCCTGGTCGTTCGACACGATGTCGGTGCCGAGCTTCACGCAGAACGGCACGAGCTCCTCGTGGGCCACCACGTGGTTCACGAGCCCCCACTCGAGCGCGGTCCGCGCATCGACGAAGTTGCCGGTGACGCTCATCTCGCGGGCTCGCCGCTGCCCGACCGCCTCGGCGAGGAGCACGGTGAGCCCCCAGCCCGGCATGATGCCGACGCGTGCGTGCGTGTCGGCGAACCGGGCGCGTTCCGACGCAACGAGGAAGTCGCAGGTGAGCGCGACTTCGAGCCCCCCGGTGACGCTCGCACCGTTGATCGCTCCGATCACCGGCTTGGTGGTCTCGGGGAACGGCCGGATGAGCTCGTCGTCGCCGGTCACGATGTGCCTGACCTCGGAATCGTCGCCGAGCGACTTCAGGTCGACTCCCGCACAGAAGGCCGGGTCCGCGCCGGTCAACACGATCGCGTCGACGTCGTCGCGCACGTCGCACGCCGCGATCGCCGCGGGCAGGGCTGCGTTCAACGCGGGCGAGAGCGCGTTGCGCGCCTCCGGCCGGTTGAGGGTGACGACCGCCACGCGGTCGGCCACGTCTACGAGGATGACGTCGTCGCTCATCTACCGTCCTGTCCATCGCGGCTCGCGTCTCTCGAAGAACGCAAGCACACCTTCGTGCACATCGTCACTGCCGCGGATCGCGGCGGTGGCGTCGCTCGTGGCTTCCCACCCCAGCGCGTCGCGCTCGGCGACGCTGCGTTCCAGCGCCCGCAAACTGGCACGCGCGCCGACGGGGCCGACGGCCTCGATGCGCGGCGGCGAGCGCCAGGGCGCCCCGCACGGCTTCACCCGGTTCGGTGACCATGTTCACCAACCCGAGGGAGTAGGCGCGCTCGGGGCTGAGGTTGTCGCCGGTGAGGAGCATCTCCTTCGCCACGTTCAACGGGAGCGCGCGGGCCGAGCGGAAGAGACCACCGCAGGTGGGGACCAGCCCGCGCTTGACCTCGGGGAGCCCGAACGACGCGGTCCGCGCCGCGACGACGAGGTCACAGGCGAGCACGATCTCGAACCCGCCGCCGAGCGCGGGGCCCTCGACCGCGGCGATGAGCGGCTTCACTCGCTCGCGGCGGATCACGCCGTACTCGCCGCCCCGTGCGGTCGCCGGGCTCGAACCCCGTGTGCTCGACAGGTCGGTGCCGGCGGAGAAGACCTTGGGCGTGCCGGTCAGCACACCGACCCAGAGCTCGGGATCGTCGTCGAGGTCATCGAGCGCAGCACTGACGCCTGCCGCGATCTCTTCGTTGATCGCGTTGCGTTTCTCCTCGCGCCGGATGGTGACGACCAGCACGCGCCCGAGGCGCTCCGTGTCGACCGGCATGAGGCGGAGTCTACGGCCGTCCGACCGATCAGGGACCGAGCACGACCTTGATGGCCCCGGACGACCGGTCGCCCGACACGCGGAACGCTTCGGCGGCGTCGTCGAGCGCGAACCGGTGGGTGACGAGCGCCTCGGAGATCTCGGGCCGTGCAGCGAGGACCGCGGCGGCGACCTCGAACTCTCGCGTCCCGTGGTCGTGGCCGTACATCGAAGCCGGGATCACGTGAGCTTCCTTGCCGAGCAGCGCGCTGCCGAAGCTCACGGGGTCCCAATAGGTCGCGGCGATGACGATGGTTCCGGCCGGTCGCACGCGGGCGACGGCGCCGTCGAGTGACGACTGGCTCCCCGCCGCGTCGACGACCACGTCGTATTCCTCGAGCAGCGCGCGACCGGCACCGAGCCGTTCGCCGGCTTCCTGCTGGTGTGGGTAACGAGCGGACAGGTCGACCTCGACACCACGTTCCCGCGCGACCGCGACGAGTGAGAGGCCGATCGAGCCGCCCCCGATGACCAGGATCCGCGAGCCGGCAGGGAGCGCGACGCGTCCCGAGCGCGTGCCCGGCGACCGCGAGCGGCTCGACGAGGGCACCGACTTCCGGACCCACGCCGGCGGGCAGGGGAACGAGACAGGTCCGGTCGACGACGACCTCGTCGGCGAGACCGCCGTCGACCGAGACGCCGTGGAGACGCGACAGTCCGGTGCGGCAGAGCTCGGTGTCGCCCGCGAGGCAACGGTCGCACTCGCCGCACCAGACATTGGGTTGTACGGCCACCGCGGTTCCGTCGTCGAGCACGCCTGCGAACTCGTGGCCGAGCGTGACCGGGATGTTCCACGCCGCCAAATGGAGGTCGGAGCCACAGATGCCGCACGAGCGGACCCGCACCCGCACGGGATCGACCGCGTGCGCCGGGATCGACGTGTCGACATCCACGACGCCGACGCCACCATCACCCGTCGCCCGCACCGCTCGCATGCGATCGGAGTCTTGCACGATCGGGCCTGGAATGAATCGGGGGCCATCCAGCTACGGTGGGGCGCGGCAAATTGCGGGACGAGCAACGGAGCGACGATGACGGACCTCGGATTCGACGGCAAGGTGGCGATCGTCACCGGCGCCGGTGGTGGGCTCGGACGCGAGCACTCCCGGCTGCTCGGGAGCCGGGGCGCGCTCGTGGTCGTGAACGACATCGGTGGCGCGGTCGACGGCACCGGTGGTGACGCGGGGCCGGCGCAGAAGGTGGTCGACGAGATCAAGGCCGCGGGCGGTGAGGCGGTCGCCGACACCAATTCGGTGGCCACGCCGGAGGGAGGTCGGGCGATCGTCCAGACCGCGCTCGACGCCTTCGGCCGTGTCGACATCGTCGTCAACAACGCCGGCATCCTCCGCGACAAGAGCTTCCACAACATGACACCCGAGTTCGTCGATCCCGTCATCGACGTGCACCTCCGCGGCGCGTTCTACGTGACGCAGCCGGCTTGGGTGCACATGCGGGAACAGCAGTACGGCCGGGTCATCGTCACCGCTTCCTCAGCCGGCCTCTACGGCAACTTCGGCCAGGCGAACTACGGCGCGGCGAAGATGGGTCTCGTCGGCCTCGCGCACGTGCTCGCGCAGGAAGGTGGGCGCTACAACATCAAGGCCAACGTCATCGCTCCGGTCGCCGGCACGCGCATGACCCGCGAGATCTTCGGAGATCTCGCCGACAAGCTCGATCCGGCGCTCGTGTCTCCCGTCGTCGCGTGGTTGGCCCACGAGGACTGTCCGGTCTCCGGTCACGCCTACTCCGTCGCCGCCGGTCGGGTCGCGAGGATCTTCGTCGGCGTCGGTCCCGGGTACATGCGCACGGACGCCCCTCTCACCGCAGAAGACGTACGCGACCACTTCGACGAGATCGAGCGAACCGACGACTTCGTGATCATGAAGAACGCGACCGAAGAGCTCCGCCTGGTCGCGAAGCTGCTGGGCTGAGCCGACGACGATCGAGGTGAGCGATGACGACGACCGTTGACGCCGACACGGATGACGCGACCGCCGACGTCACCGCCTGGCTGGAGAGCAACTGGGACCCGGACCTCACGGTCGCCGAGTGGTGGGACCGTCTCGGCCGGTCCGGCTGGGCGACGCCGACCTGGCCGGTCGAGTGGTTCGGGCGCGGGCTCTCACGTGCCGAGGGCGTTCGTGTGCAGCAGGCGATCGTCAGGTTCGGTGCGTTGGGTGCGCCCGGCGGTCTCGGCACGCTGCTCGCGGGGCCGACCATCACCGTGCACGGCACCGACGAGCAGCGCGAGCGCTACCTCCTCGACATCGTCACCGGCCGCATCGCGTGGTGCCAGCTGTTCAGCGAGCCGGGCGCCGGCTCCGATCTCGCCGGGCTCAACACCCGGGCGGAGCGGGACGGCGACGAGTGGATCGTCAACGGCCAGAAGGTCTGGACCTCGGGTGGCCACTGGTCGGACCTCGGCATGCTGCTCGCCCGGACGGACCCCGACGTGCCGAAGCACCAGGGCATCACGTACTTCGCGCTCGACATGCACCAGCCGGGCGTGGAGATCCGTCCCCTGCGGGAGCTCACCGGCCGGGCCATGTTCAACGAGGTCTTCCTCACCGACGTGCGCGTCCCCGACGATGCCGCGATCGGCGGCGTCAACAACGGGTGGGCAGTCGCCAACACGACCCTCATGTTCGAGCGCAGCGGTCTCGGTGCCGGGGGTGGTGGGGGCGGTGTCTCGGCGCTGCCCGGGACGGTCGGGGGCGACCTCGAACGTCGCGTCGGGGATTTCGTACGGACCCGCGACCCCAGCGACGCCGGGAGCACGGTGTCGACCTCGGTCCAGAGCCTCGCCGAGCTGGCGCGCGCCAACGGCGCGATCGCCGAGCCCAACGTGCGCCAGGACCTCGCGCGGCTCTACAGCATGAACGAGATCGCGCGGTACACGAACCTCCGGCAGCGGGCGCTCGCCCGTTCCGGTGGCGAGGTCCCGGGCCTGGGCAACATCGCCAAGCTCTCGATGAGCCGGATCCTCCGCCTGTCGCGCGATCTCAGTGCCCAGATCCTCGGTCCCTACACGACGCTGCACGCGTACGGTGCGGGCGACCAGGAGGCGCTCGTCGCCGCCACCGAGGGCAAGGCGAACCCGGGCATCACCGAGTCGATCCTGTTCGCTCAGGCACCCCAGATCTACGGCGGCACCGACGAGATCCAGCACAACATCCTCGGTGAGCGTGTCCTGGGTCTGCCGAAGGAACCCAGCGCGGACAAGGGGAAGCCGTTCCGGGAGCTCCCGAAGAACGGCTGAGCCGGTTGCCGCACCGCTCGAGGCCCCTCTCGAGCGCGTCGCCGCGTGCACGGGCCGCGTGGGTGACCCGACCGTCGACTTCGGGTATGTTCGCGCCTCGTGGCGCTTCTCACAGTCGATTCCGTCTCGGTGCGTTTCGGCGGCCTCCAGGCGCTTGCCGCCGTCACGCTCGACGTGCCCGAGAACGAGGTGACCGGACTGATCGGGCCGAACGGCGCGGGCAAGACGACGCTGTTCAACGTGATCACCGGCCTCCAACCGCCCACCGCCGGGACGGTGGTGATCAACGGCAAGGACATCACCAACACCAAACCGCACCAGCGTGCGCGTCTCGGAATCGGCCGGACGTTCCAGCGCCTCGAGACGTTCGGCACGCTCAACGTGCGCGACAACGTGCTCGTCGCTGCGGAGATGCGCCACGGTTGGTCGCGCGAGAAATTCAAACCTGGCGACCTCACCAACGAGCTGATCGAACGCATCGGGCTGACGTCGGTGGCGACCGAGCGGGTCGACCGGCTGCCGACCGGCACGCAGCGCCTCGTCGAGCTGGCGCGCGCGCTGGCCACGAAGCCGCGCGTGGTGCTCCTCGACGAGCCGTCTTCCGGTCTGAACGAGGCAGAGACCGACGACCTCTCGGAGCTTCTGGTCGAGCTGGCGGCGACCGGGCTCGGCATTCTCCTCGTCGAGCACGACATGGGCCTCGTGATGAGCGCGTGTCACCACATCCATGTGCTCGACTTCGGACAGATCATCGCCTTCGGCACGCCGACCGAGGTGCAGGCCGACCCGCTCGTGCGTGCCGCCTATCTCGGTGAGGGTGACGAAGCCGAGGAGGTCCCCCAGGAGCAGCGGGTGTTGCTCGAGGAGGTCTCGGCGCTGCAGTCCGGGGTGCGCGCGGATGACGATGCCACCAACGGCTCTGTTCCACGGGTCTCGGTGCCCGACGGCGCATCGTCCACACCGGCGGCGCCCACCGCCGGTGCCACGATCGAGCTCATCGACGTGAAGGCGGCGTACGGCAGCATCGACGTGCTGCACGGTGTCAGCATCACGATCCCGCCGGGCATGGTCTACGCCCTCCTCGGGCCGAACGGCGCCGGCAAGAGCACGACCCTCAAGGTCGCAAGTGGCCGCCTCGCCCCCACCGGGGGCGAGATCCACTTCCGCGGTGAGAAGATCAACGGCCGGTCGGCGGACCGCCTGGCGCGCGACGGGCTCTGCACCATCCCCGAGGGGAGGGGCATCTTCCCCAACCTCACAGTGATGGAGAACCTCCGCACCATGACCTACACGGGGGTTTCGCTCTCCGACATCGAGGGGCGGGCCTTCTCGCGCTTCCCCAGGCTCCGGGAGCGGCGCAAGCAGATGGCGGGGACCCTGTCGGGCGGTGAGCAGCAGATGCTCGCGATCGCCCGCGCCATCGGGACCGATCCGAAGGTGTTGCTCCTGGACGAGCTCTCGATGGGCCTCGCGCCGCTCGTCGTCTCCGAGCTCTACGACGTCGTGAAGCGCATCGCCGCCGACGACGTGTCGATCCTCGTCGTCGAGCAGTTCGCGCACGAGGTGCTCGACGTCGCCGACGTCGCCGCGATCATCCTCCACGGCGCGGTGCAGTTCGAGGGCAGCCCGGAATCGGTCGCCGACGCGCTGCAGGACGCCTACCTCGGGGGCGCGGTCTCCACCTGAGCCCTCGAGACGTCGATCGTCGGGGCCCGACGGTACGCGGCAGTCGCGCCCCCTATGCTCCCGACCGGCGTCCGACGGAGCGCCAGATTCGCCACAGCTCACGGAAGCGGGGGACGGGCGCATGGAGCGGACTCGGTGGTTGGCGCTGATCGTCACGGTCGTGGTGGGAGTGACGGGTCTGACCGCTGCTGCCGGTGCGCAGTCGAGCAGCAGCGAGAAGCCGACGGCGACCGACGTGGGGATCACGGCGACCGAGATCCACATCGCGGTGATCGCCGACGTCGACAACGCGATCGTGCCGAACCTCTTCAAGGCCTCCGCCGATGCGGTCAAAGGGGTCGCCAAGTACCTGAACAGCAAGGCGGGTGGCGGGGGCCTGGCCGGACGCAAGGTCGTGGTCGACTTCTACGACTCGAAGCTCAACGCCAATGCGACCACCAACGCCGAGATCCAGGCGTGCGAGAACGACGTCGCGATGGTCGGCACGTCGGCGGTGTCGCTCAGCTCGGTCGACAACATGCGCAGCTGCAAGGACTCGACCGGTGCCGCCATCGGCATCCCCGACGTCCCCTTCGTGACGACCGCGCTGGTGCAGCAGTGCTCGGACCAGTCGTTCCCGATCGCCCCTCCGAACGTGGTGTGCTCGACGAAGGACGACCACCCGCAGACGTTCAAGGCGAACGTGTCGCGCGGCCGCTACTACAACAAGAAGTACGGACAGGGAAAGCTCCACGGCGTCTACATCTACGGCAACGACTCGAAGTCGGCCCGCGACTCGTCGTTCGTGAGCCTCGGTGCGCTCACCGAGATCGGCATCAAGTCCGACAAGGACTTCGACGTGTCGGGCTTCGCCAACCAGTCGGCGTACACCCCGGTCATCCAGCAGATGAAGAGCGACGGGTCGAACTACGCGCAGGCGACGACCTACCAGGCCACGCTGCTGCTGCGGAAGGAGGCGACGCTCCAGGGCCTCACCGGCGTGAAGGTGTGGGACTGCGGCGTGGGCTGCTACGACAAGCAGTTCCTCGGCTCCGGCGGGTCCGACGTGGAGGGTGAGTACGTCGACACGCTCTTCCTGCCCTTCTACGACAAGGCCGAGCAGAAGGCGAACCCGTCGACCGCCAATTTCGTGAAGTACACGGGCGCTGACAACGTCGCCAGCTTCGGCGCCTACGCGTGGGCGGCGGGGCTCGCCTTCCGCGACGCCGTCGACGCCGCCGTCAAGAACAACGGTGGCGTCAACGGGGTGACCCGGAAGACCATCTTCGAAGAGCTCAACAAGATCCACGAGTTCGACGCCGACGGCATGTTCGCCCCGATCGACCTCGCGGGCCGGGGTGTGTCGGACTGCAGTGTGACCATGCAGGTGAAGAACGGGCAGTTCGTCCGGGTCGCGCCCACGAAGGTGGGAACGTTCGCCTGCTCCCCGAAGAACGTGGTCACCCGGAAGCTCGACATCTTCACCGGGAGCTGATCACGGCCATGACGGCTCGTGGCACGAGGCACGGGGATACCTGCGATGCCTTGTCGAGGAGGCCTCGTCGTTCTATGCTGCCGACCGAACCTGACGCCCCGTCAGATTGTCGGGGCGTCCACGCCTGGTGCACCACACCGGGTTCACTTTCCAGGGGGGAACCATGAAACGAACTCGCTGGGTGGCGCTCGCCGTCGCCCTGGTCGCGTCGGTGGGCACGCTCGCGGCCACCGCTGTCACCGCCGGTGCGCAGTCGAGCAGCAGCGACAAGCCTGCCGCGACCGACGTGGGGATCACGGCGACCGAGATCCACGTGGCGGTGATCGCCGACGTCGACAACCCGATCGTCCCGAACCTGTTCAAGGGCTCGAAGGACGCGGTCGAGGGTGCCGCCAAGTTCCTGAACAGCAAGGCGGGTGGCGGGGGCCTGGCGGGACGCAAGGTCGTGGTCGACTTCTACGACTCGAAGCTCAACGCCAATGCGACCACCAACGCCGAGATCCAGGCGTGCCAGAACGACGTCGCCGCGGTCGGCACGTCGGCGGTGTCGCTCAGCTCGGTCGACGAGATGCGCAACTGCAAGGACTCGACCGGCGCGGTGACGGGTCTTCCCGACATCCCGTTCGTGTCCACCGCGCTCGTCCAGCAGTGCTCGGACCAGTCGTTCCCGATGGCGCCGCCACAGGTGATCTGCTCCACGGCCACCGAGCACCCGCAGACCTTCCAGCCCAACATCGGGCGCGCGTACTACTACCTGAAGAAGGGTGGCAAGGACCTGCACGGGATCTACATCTTCGGGAGCGACTCGAAGTCGGCCCGTGACTCCTCCTTCGTGAGCGGCATCGGCCAGCTCCGGGTGAAGTGCTGCACCTCCGACCAGGACTTCGACATCTCGGGCTTCGCCACCCAATCGGCGTACACGCCGGTGATCCAGGCCATGAAGAACGACAGTTCGAACTACGGCCAGGCCACCCAGGGTCCGCAACAGATCCTGCTCCGCAAGGAAGCGGCCCTGCAGGGCCTCACGGGGGTCAAGATCTGGGACTGCACGACGGGGTGCTACAGCACGTCGTTCCTCAAGGACGGCGGGAGCGACGTCGACGGGAACTACGTCGACACCCTGTACCTGCCGTTCCTGAGCAGCGCGGAGCAGAAGGCCAACCCGATGCTCAAGAACTTCGTGAAGTACACCGGGAAGGACAAGGCGGACGGCTTCGGCGTCTACGCCTGGTCGGCCATGATCGCCTTCCGCGACGCGGTGAACAACATCGTGAAGACCGACGGTGTCAACGGCGTCACCCGCACGTCGATCTTCGCGGCACTGAACAAGATCCACCAGTTCAACGCCGACGGCATGTTCGGCACCATCGACCTCGCCGGGCGCAAGACGTCGCCGTGTCACGTGCTCATGCAGGTGACGAACGGAGACTTCAAGCGCGTGTTCCCGAGCAAGGTCGGTACGTTCGACTGTGCTGCCAAGAACGTCGTGAAGGTCAAGCTCGACATCTACGGCACCTGATCCACTCGGTGAGCCCCGGTGTCCCCGCTCCGGCGGGGGCACCGGGACCATCACGTCTCCAGCACTGACGGTCACGGAGGGAAGATGACGGCGATCGCCGAGCGGATGAAGACGACTTCGGGAGAGACCCGCCGCACCATCGTGGCCGGCGTCGTCGTCGCACTGTTCGTCGGGATCGTCTGCTACCTGTCGTGGGCCGGCAACGAGGTGAGCGTCAACTCGATCACCTTCTGGCTGATCGTCGGCGTCACCTACGGCTCGGTGTACGCCGTCGCCGCCACCGGCCTGGTGGTCACGTACACCACCTCGGGCATCTTCAACTTCGCCCAGGGCGCGATCGGCATGTTCCTCGCCTACGTGTTCTGGCAGCTGCGGGTCGACTGGGGCGTGCAGACCTTCGTCGCGCTCCTGCTCACCGTGTTCGTGGCTGCCCCGCTGATGGGCGCCATCATCGAGCGCGTGCTCATGCGTGCGATCGCCGACGCGCCACTGGTCGCCCAGCTGGTGACCACCGTCGGTCTCATGCTCATGCTCATGGGCCTCGCCGGGCTCATCTGGGACCCGCAGGAGACCCGCCACATCGACCGGTTCTTCGGCACCTCGGGATTCCAGATCGGCGACACCCTCATGCCGTGGTCTCGCTTCATCACCATCGTGGTGGGGTTGGGCCTCGCGCTGGGACTCAAGGTCCTGCTGTCGCGTACCCGCCTCGGGGTGGCGATGCGCGCCGTCGTCGACAACCGCGAGCTCGCGGGTCTGAACGGCATCCGGCCCGGTCGGGTGTCCATGTTCTCGTGGGCCCTCGGCTCGTCGATGGCCGCGGTCGCGGGCATCTTCCTCGCCGAGGAGCTCGCCACCCTCGACGTGCAGACCCTCACCCTGCTGATCCTCGCCGCGTTCGCCGCGGCGATCATCGGGCGGCTCAAGAGCCTGCCGCTCACCTTCGCCGGCGGTCTGCTGATCGGGCTCGTGTTCGAGTTCCAGCAGAACTTCCTGAGCTGGACGGGCCGCTGGACCAGTGCACCCCTGGCCATCCCCCAGATCATGTTGTTCCTGGCCCTGTTGTTCCTGCCGATGGCCCGCATCGAGGGCAAGAAGACGGTCCGCAGCGTCGCCGAGCGCATCCCGAAGATCCGGGTCGCCGCGCTCGGCATGGTGGCGTTGTTCGCGCTCGTGGTCGTGTTGTCGTTGCTCGCGGGTCGCGTGGACATCCGGACCCTGACCCTCACCCTCCTGACCGCACTCATCATGTTGTCGCTGGTGCCGCTCACCGGTTGGTCGAAGCAGATCTCCCTCGCCCAGATCACGTTCGTCGGAGCCGGCGCGTTCGCCTACCTCCAATGGGCCCCGAGTCTCGGGAGCATCGGCGGGCTGGCGGTCGCGGCGTTGTTCGCGGTGCCCTTCGGCGTGGCGATGGCGCTCCCTGCGCTGCGCCTCCAGGGTCTCTACCTCGCGCTGGCGTCGATGGCGTTCGCCCAGATGGCCGCCATCCTCTTCTTCCCCCAACCCGAGATCCTCGGCTTCGACGGCAAGCCGATCCAGCCGATCCAGATCCTCGGGTTCGACTTCAGCCAGCCGTTCGACTTCCTCGGCATCCACTTCGGCCAGGACGTCGGCACGATGTTCTTCATCACCGCCACGCTCGGGGTCGTCGGCGTGCTGGTCGTCTGGCTGCACAAGAGCCGCTTCGGTCGTCGCCTCACCGCACTCGGCGACAGTCCGGCGGCCTGCGCGACGGTCGGCATCAACCCGATCGTCACCAAGCTCGGGGTCTTCGTCATCTCCGCAGCCATCGCCGGGCTGGCTGGCGCGCTGCTCGGGGTGTTCCAGGGCACCGCCACCGTCCAGGACTTCGAGATGCTCCAGGGTCTCGCCTTCCTGCTGCTCCTGGTCGTCGGAGGCGTCGCGGTGGTCAGCGGTGCGGTGCTCGGCGGGTTCTTCCTCTCGAGCTTCACGTGGATCTCGGCACAGTTCCCGGGCAACACCCTCCTCACCTGGTGGTCGCGTCTCGGCCCCGGTCTCGCGGGTATCGGCATCGGTCGCCAACCGTCGGGCATCATCCCGACCGTGGGTGAGGACCTCCGCGCCCAGAACGCCCGCAAGCGCGCCGAGCGTCTGCGCCAGAGCTCACCGCCGCCGTCGGCACCGCCGCCGGGTCGGGCCGGCGACGGCGACGGCGATCCCAACGCGTCTGCGACCACGTCCATCGCGTCGCCCGGCGCCTGACGCCCGGCGTCGGTGCCGGTCTGCGGCCCGGCGGCGGTGCCCCCGTCGCCTGCGTCAGGTCGCGTCCAGCTCGGCGAGGATCTCCTCGGTGTGCTCTCCCATTGCCGGCGCGGGGCCGACCACGACCTGCTCGTCGAAGGTGACCGCGGGTGCGGGGTGCACCATGTCGCCGAGCTGGGGATGGACCTCGCGCACGAGGTAGCCGGGAGAGGTCGCCTCGATGAGCGCCGGGAGCTCGTCCAGGGTGGCCACCTTGGCGCACGGCACGCCGTTCGCCGCGAGGAGGGCGACCACCTCCTCGCTCGACCGGGACGAGAGGTGGGCGGCGATCTCCTTCATGAGCCCGGCCGCGTTCCGGCCCCGCTTCTGGGGAGTGTCGAAGGCGGGGCTGCCGACGAGCTCGTCGCGGCCCACCGCGCGCAGCAGTCCGTCCCACTGCGGTGTCGTCACCGTGACCATCGCGATGTACCCGTCGGCGGTCGGCGTGAGCCGGAACGTGCGTGACTGCGCCGGGAGCTGGTCGAACTCGCCGAGCATGGTGACGTTGGTGGACACGTCGGGCCAGAGGAAGGCGAGCCCCGCGTACAGCATCGGGATCTCGATGAACTGTCCTCGGCCCGTACGGTGGCGTTCGAACAGTGCGGCGGTGATGGCCTGCGCGGCAGTCAGGCCGGTGACCTTGTCGACGACGGCCTGCTGCACGAGCACGGGCACGCCGGTCTTGAGGTCGGCCTGGTTCCCGCCGAAGCCGGTCATCGCCTGGATGACGTGGTCGTATGCGGGAGCGTCGGCCATGACCGAGTCGGACGGGAAGCCGCGGATGGCGGCGTAGATCAGGCGTGGGTGTTCGGCGACGAGCTCCTCGGCGGGGAAACCGAGGCCCGGCATCACGGTGGGGCGGAAGTTCTCCACCAGCACGTCGGCCGTGGCGATGAGCTTGCGAAGGGTGCTGCGGTCGGTGTCGTCGTTGAAATCGAGCGCGATCGAGCGCTTCCCCCAGTTGGTGTTCACGAAGTATGCCGACGTCCCGCCCCGCCCGGAGCCGACCTTGCGCAGGATGTCACCGACCGGCGGTCGCTCCACCTTCACCACGTCGGCGCCCTGCTGGGCGAGGACCAGCGTCGCGAACGGGCCCGAGAGGTTCATCGTGAGATCGAGGACCCGCACTCCCGCGAGGGGCCCCGTGCCTGAGTGCGTCATCGGCGCACCCTATTCCGCACCTACTGTCGGCGCCGACAACGGACGAGGGCGGCACCGAGGAGGACGATCTCGTGGCGACGACCGACGAAGACGCGATGCTCGACACGTTGGAGGCCTGGTTGGCCGACGAGGTCACCCCCCGGGTGATGGACCTCGAGCACGCCGACGAGTACCCCCACGACATGGTCGAGCAGATGCGGGAGTTCGGGCTGTTCGGCGCCACCATCCCCGAGGAGTACGGCGGCCTCGGGCTCTCGGCGGCCACCTACGCCCGTATCGTCGAAGCCATCTCCCGCGCCTGGATGTCGCTCACCGGCGTGATCAACACGCACCTGATGGTCGCCGAGCTCGTGCGTCGCTACGGCACCGACGAGCAGCGCGCGCACTTCCTGCCCCGACTCGTCGCCGCCGAGCTGCGCGGCGGCCTCGCGCTCACCGAACCCGACTGCGGCACCGATCTCCAGGCGGTGCGGACCACGGCGACGCGCCGCGACGGCGTCTACGTGATCGACGGCACGAAGATGTGGATCACGAACGCGCGTGAAGGCAACTGTCTCGCGGTCCTGGTCAAGACCGACGTCGACGCCGAGCCGCGGCACCGGGGCATGTCACTGTTCATCGTCACCAAGGACCTCGGGTACACGGTGCCCCGGAAGCTCGGGAAGCTGGGGTACCGCGGGGTCGACACGTGCGAAGTGGTGTTCGACGACGTCGTCGTGCCGCCCGAACACCTGTTGGGCGGCGTCGAAGGCCGCGGCTTCCACCAGGCCGTCGGCGCGCTCGAGCTCGGTCGCATCAACATCGCCGCGCGCGGGGTCGGCGTCGCGGACGCGGCGCTCGGCGCGTCGCTCCGCTACGCGCAGGAGCGCCACACGATGGGCAGGCCGATCGTGGAACACCAGGCGATCGCAATCAAGCTCGCCGACATGGCCTGCCGGGTCGAGTCGGCTCGCCTGCTCGTGGAGCGCGCCGCGAGCGCCTTCGACCGGGGCGAGCGATGCGACCTCGAAGCCGGGATGGCGAAGCTCGTCGCATCCGAGGCTGCGCTCGAGAACGCGACCGAGGCGATGCGCATCCACGGCGCCTACGGCTACTCGACCGAGGACCACATCGAGCGGTACTACCGCGACGCTCCGTTGCTCTGCATCGGCGAGGGCACGAACGAGATCCAACGCATCACGATCGCCCGGCAGTTGGTGGCTCGCTCGCAGTGACCGCTCGGGCACCGGCCGGCTGGAGGCCGATGGCGGCCGCAACATGAGTCCCCCGGGTGGCGTTCACTAGGATCACGTGATGCGTTTCCGGCGCCGGCACGTCCTCAGCGGCATCCTGCTGGCGTTCGTCGTCGCAGCCGCCCTGCTCGGTGTGCTGCACCTCGAGAGCACGTCGGGCGCCGGTGGATCTCACGCCGCGGTGTCGCTGTCGGCCGAACGTGCGCCACGTCACGCGTTCACGGTGGGGGATCGCACCCAAACCGACCATCTTGCCGTCGTGTCCCGCGTGGTGCACGCACAACCTGCGTCGCGCCAGCTCCGCCTCGCGCTGGCCCTGCTCGTGGCCGGCATCCTGTTCCTGGCGCGACCACGCAGTCGTTCCCGCGTCGGCCAGCTCGAGAGCTCCGTCCCCAGTTGGCGCTCCGGGTTCGGTCCCGGAAGAGGTCCACCCGCAATTCGCATCGCGTGATCGCGACGGCATGAGCCGTCGTCTTCCGTCCGTGGTCGTCGCGCAGACGCGCGCACACGAAGGAGTTCCGCATGCGACCTTCGAGTCGTTCCGGGGCCATCTCGGCCGAGCCGAGCTGGCCCGCCGTGGATGCCACCGTCAGCGTCCACCCATTCCAATTCGACCCGTCGGTGACCGTCGACGTCCGTCTCGTGCGTTGGCCCGAGCAGGCCCCGCTCCGTGATGAGCTCGCGCTGGTGGGCGTGCCGCGCGTCGTCGTGCTCGACGCCGTCGACCGCCCGCCGCCCGTCGGGGACGAGCTCGAGGACTGGATACGGTCACCGCTCGACCACGCCGATCTCGTGGTGCGCGCGACGACGGTGGCGCGCCGCGCGGACCTGCGGGAACGACCGTGGCACGACGGTCACACGCTGGTCGGCTTCCGCGAACGTTGGTGCGAGATGCCCCGCCGCCAGGCCGCGACGGTGCAGCTCCTCGTGGAGCGGTTCGGCGGCGTCGTGCGCGACGACGAGATCTTCGGGCTGTTCGCGGAGGGTCGAGCCAGCTCGCACGCCGAAGCGGTCAAGACCGCGATGCGTCGGATCAAGCACGGGCTCGCGCCGATCGGCCTCCTTTTGACCCGGGTGCGGGGCTGCGGGTACCTCCTCGACCGCGCCGAGTAGCCGCCGCGGATACCGTGAACGCTCCGGACCGAACACGGTGAGGAGGCCCCATGGACGGCGGCGATCAGGAGATCATCCAGCACATCGACCGGCTCGTCGACGAGGAGCACACGCTCGAGCGGGCGCGCACGAGCGGGAGATCACTCGGCGTCGACGAGATGGCGCGTCTCCGCGCGCTGGAGGTGCAGCTCGACCAGCTCTGGGACCTGCTCCGCCAGCGCCGGGCGCGTCGCAACGCCGGCCTCGATCCTGACGACGCGTCCGAACGCGACCCGTCCACCGTCGAGGGGTACCGGCAGTGAGTGTGGGGAGTGACGCCTGGCCGTCGCTTCCGTACGCGTCCTGGGCCGACACGCTCGACACGGTCCACATGGAGCTCCAGATCCTCGGGAAGGTGAGGGTCGCGCTCTCGCCCAAGGAGCCGGAATGGGCCCACGTGGCGCTCTACGTGTCGCCACGAGGCATCACCACCGGACCGGTGCCGTCGCCCGCCGGGCTGCTCGAGGTCGAAGCCGACTTCATCGACCACCAGGTCGTGATCCGCACGGTGGCCGGTGTCACCACGACCGTCGCGCTCGCGGCGCGTCCGATCGCCGCGTTCTGGTCGGACTTCATCGGTGCGCTGCGGCGGGTCGGGGTCGACACCGAGCTCTCGACCATGCCCCAAGAGGTACCCGATCCGATCCCGTTCCCTGACGACACGACACATGTGGCGTACGACCCCGAAGCGGCGCAGCGCTTCTGGCGTGTGCTCGCGCTGATCGAGCCCGTGTTCGAGGAGCACCGCGCCGCGTTCAAGGGCAAGGTCTCGCGGGTCCACTTCTTCTGGGGCAGTGCCGACCTCGCGGTCACCCGGTTCTCCGGGCAACCGTGCACGCCGCCGGACGGCGCAGACATGCTGGTGCGCGGGTCCTACGACTACGAGCAGATGAGCGTCGGGTGGTGGCCCGGAAGCGCGTCGTTCCCGGATCCGGCCTTCTACGCGTACGCGTACCCGAAGCCCGACGGCATCTCACGCGCGCAGCTCTCGTCGCCGGGTGCGGGGTGGAACGACGAGCTCGGCGAATTCATCTTGCGCTACGAGGATGTCCGAACCGCGGCGTCACCCGAATCCGCACTTCGCGAGTTCTTCGCCGCGGCCTACGAGGCCTGCGCGTCGCCGCGCGGGCTGGGATCCCGACCTCGTCGGCTAGCCGACGACGCCCTTGACCTTGAGGTCCAGGATGGTGTCCCAGTCCAGGCCGAGCTTCTCGGTGAGGATCTCGTCGCCGTGCTCGTTGAACTCGGGGCCGCGGCTCGTGGGTGCGGGTTCGCCGTTGAACTGCACGGGCGTGCTCACCAGGGTGAACGGGTGCCCGTCCTTGGACTGCACCTCCTGGAGGTAGCCGTTGGCGCGTGTCTGCGGGTCGTCGGCGACGTCGAGGGTGTCGAGCACGGGAGACCACTGCCCGTTCATCCCGTACAGCTGTTCCTTCCACTCCGCCAAGGTCTTGACCGCGATCGCCGCGGCGACCAGCTCGGCCGCCTCGGGCGCGTCGGCCATCAGCTTCTCCGCGGTGTCGAAGCGCGGGTCGCTCACCAGCTCGGGGATGCCGAGCCGCTCGCAGGCCTCGGGCCAGTAGTAGAAGCCCTGCAGCATCGCCAGCGCGAGGTACTTGCCGTCCTTCGTCTTGTAGCAACCGACGATGGGGTTGGTGATCTGGCCACCCTGTTGCACCTGCAGGTCTCCCCAGGGCACGCCGTTCAGCAACGACACCGAGATTCCGGCCGCCATCGCCCACATGCCCGTGGCCATGAGGGACACGTCGACGACGTCGGCTTCGCCGGTGCGTTCGCGGTGGAACAGGGCCGCCGAGATCCCACCCGCGATGGTCATGGCGCCGATCGTGTCGCCGTACGCGGGAGCGGGCATCCCGGGCACCTGGTCGGCGTCGGGGGCCTTGATGCTGAGCCCGCTCGTGCCGCGGTACCAGTAGCCGAGGATGTCGTAGCCGCCGGCGTCACGGTCGGGCCCGCGGGCGCCGTATCCCGAGCCCGACACGTAGACGATGTTCGGGTTGTGGGCCTTGATGTCGTCGACGTCGGTCTTCAGCTTGGCCCGGACACCCGGCATCTTGTTGGTGAGGAACACGTCGGAGATCGCGGCCAGCCGGTAGAGGATGTCACGGCCTTCGTCCTGGGTGAGATCCAACGCGAGGCTCAGCTTGCCCCGGTTGGCATGCTCGAGGATGGGCGACACCGGCCCCGCGAACATCGCCAGGCCGGAAGCGGCCAGCCCTCGGGCCGCGTCGCCCCGGGTGATGTGCTCGATCTTGATGACCTCCGCGCCCCAGTCCTGCAGAACGGCCGAGGCCGCGGGGACGAACGTGTGGTCCGCCACCTCCAGGATGCGGATACCCTCCATCGGGCGATGGGTGCTCATGCGCGTGTTTCCTCCGACGGATCGGGCTGCGGGGTCCGAGACAGGCACCGCAGGTTAGGTGGCGCACGACGGATCGCGCACGGCTCCGGGGGCGATCCGGGCGCCTCGGGATCATCCGGCGGGTGCTCCGGCGCCGGACAGGTCCACATGGGACCCGAGACGAGTTCTTCACCGACCGCCGACGTGGGCGTGTTCGGCGGCTCCGGCTTCTACTCGTTCCTCGACGACGTGCACGAGGTCGCCCTCGAGACGGCGTGGGGCCCACCCTCGGCGCCGGTCACGATCGGGATGATCGGTGACGTGCGGGTGGCCTTCCTGCCCCGCCACGGCGTCGGGCACCATCTGCCACCGCACCGGGTCGACTACCGGGCGAACGTGGCCGCCATGGCCGCCTTGGGCGTGGGTGCGCTGCTCGCACCGTTCGCCGCCGGGTCGTTGCAGCCGACGATCCATCCGGGGGACTTCGTCGTGGTCGACCAACTCGTCGATCGCACCTCCGGGCGGGTCGAGACGTTCCACGACCACTTCCACGACGGGCCCCGTCACGTCTCGCTGGCCGACCCCTACGACGAGCGGCTGCGCTCGATGCTCGTCGCCGCCGGCCGTGCCGAGGGGTTCCTGATGCACGAACGGGGCACGGTCGTGGTCATCAACGGGCCGCGGTTCTCCACCCGTGCCGAATCCGAGTGGTTCGGGAAGATGGGGTGGGACGTCGTCAACATGACCCAGCACCCCGAGGCCGCGTTGGCGCGTGAAGCGGGGCTGCCGTTCGGAGCGGTGGCGCTGGTGACCGACTACGACGCCGGGCTCGCCGGGCGCAGTGACATCGAGCCGGTGAGCCAGGATCGCGTCTTCGAGCTGTTCGAGCGCAACATCGACCGGCTACGTTCGCTGTTGCGCGGCGTCATCACGCGGTGGAGTGAGCCCGACTCCGCCGCAGGAACGCCAGCAACGACCACAGCACCACGACACTCCACACGATCGCGAGTGCGGTGAGCACCGAGCTCCCGTAGTCGAGGGGGTGCACGGTCGGGTTGTCGGTGCGATCGCCGTAGCCGCGCAACGCCGGCCAAGCGATCGCGATGATCAACGCGCTGGCGAGGATGCCGACCCGCAGGGGAGCGCGCACGAAGGCCGGCGCGATGCGGCCCACGATCCAGACCAGCGCGAGCACGATGGGCACGAGCACGAGGTCGTGCAGGAGGAGACCGCCACCGAGCCAGGTGGCGACGTTGAACGCGCGGGGCCACCCCGCCTGCTGCACCAACTCGATCGCGCCGTACAGCATCACCGGGGTCCCGAGCGCGAGCCCGATCCAGAACCCGGGCCCGGGCCGCTCAGGCCCTGCTCCGGGTACGGGGCCGCTCACGAGACCACCAGTCGGGTGACCCACTTGGTCTGGTTCACGCCGGGTCGGTTGGGCCCGATCAACCGGAGCGGATAACCGTGGTCGAGGTGCAGCGGTTCCCCGCCGACGTCGAGCGCGAGCAGGGTGTCGATGTCGTGCGCCTGCGCGGGGTCGAGGTCCGACGACGCGTAGGAAAACCGTTGTTGCAGTGAGTGCACGCGTACGCGGGCGTCGGACGGCGCGCCGGCGCGCTCCAACAGGTCACGCACCCGCACACCGCGCCACTCCTGTGACGCGCTCCACCCCTCCACACACGCGATGGGGAGGACCGCTCGGTGGAGGGGGAGCGCGCGTAGCTGGTCGACGGACAACTCGAGCGGATGCTTCACGTTGCCTTCGACGACGAGGCGATACTCCGGGTCTCGGGCAGCGGTGACGACGCCCGCGGCGGTTGCGGAGCGGTTCACGGGAAAGCCCTGCGGTCCGGTGTCGGGTCGGCGGGGCGCGAGCAGCGCCAGCTTTCGTAGGGGCCACACGGTCTGGCCGACGGTGAAGAGCGTCAACATGCCCGACGCGCCGACCACCAACCCCAGGAAGCGGCGCCGATCGACGGCCGACGCGGTGACGATCGCGGGATCGTCGTCGGCCCGGCGCGAGATCGCGGTCGCGCGTGGTCGTGAGCTTGGCGCCGACGTGCACGATCAACGCTCCGATGGTGATCCACGCCACCCAGTAGTGCGACGTGCGGAAGTTGAAGGGCCACGGGTACCAGAGGTTGATGTTCGCGAGGCCGGTGAAGAGGAGGAAGATCCCACCTCCGATGAGCGGGATCAGGCTGAGGCGCTCCAGCAACGATCCGAGGCCCGAGACGATCGGGCGCCGGAAGAGCTTGGGGTAGACGACCCACAATTTCGCCAGGAGCAAGGGGATGGTCGCGATGCCGGTGGCGACGTGGAGCCCCTGGGTGAAGCGGTACAGCCCGGCGGGGCGGGCGATCGGGTCGAACCAGGAGGGTGGGTTCTGCTGGATGTGTGACCACAAGCCGGTGCTGAAGCAGATCGTGAAGGTGACCCCGAGCGCGATCCCGAGCCACGCCGCGGTCCGCTCGTCGTGGAGCGCGCTGGTGAAGCGCGGCTGCGGCGCCGGCACCTTCATCGCGACTCGAGCCGGGCGAAGCAACGGTCCTCGGCGTCCCACGTGTCGACGACGGTGAGGTCGACGGCCCGGGCAATGGTCGCCAACCGCCGCGGGCCCACGGTCGTCCACCGGAACCACGGTCCGCTGGTGAGCGCGGTCTCCGCCCGGACGAGCACGACCCGCTCGGTCGCGTCGCAGGGCTCGATCTCGACGATGAGGCGACCGTCGGGGGTGAGCAGCTCGCGGATGCGCGTGAGAAGCGCGACCGGATCGCCCCCGATGCCGATGTTGCCGTCGAGCAGCAGCGCGCTGCGCCAGCGCCCGGTGCCCGGCACCCGGTCGAAGACCGAGCGTTCGAGGACGTTCACGCCCCGGCGGCGGGCGACGTCGAGCAGTCCGGCGGAGATGTCGATGCCGAGCGAGAACACGCGGCGTTCCGCGAGGGCGACGAGGTGGCGGCCCGGACCACACCCGATGTCGAGTGCCGGCCCCGCCGCCTCGTCGAGCGCGCGTTGCTCCGCGGCCCCCGCCTCGGCGAACCAACGGTGAACCGGGAGGTCGAGCACGTGGCCCTCGGCGGTGCGCAGCCGCACCGGCGCGGTGTCCGTGGTCACGCCCGCCGTCACGCAGCCTCCTCGGTCCGCGCCGCGATGCGGGCGACGGAACGCGCGAACGCCGACCCGGGCACCAGCCGCGCCACGGCGCGGGCGTCCGCAAAGGTGTCGACGTCACGCAGGTGCGCCAGTTCGTGCACGCGGAGGTCGAGCTCGTGCAACCGGGCCCGTTGGGCTTCGCCCGTGGTGGTCGTCGACATCGGTACGCCCGCGAACGCGGTGTCGCGGCGGCCGCGGAAGCCGATCGCCCAGTAGCCACCGTCGAGCGCCTGGCCCAACACCGCGTCGATGCCGGGATCCTCGAGCCGACGGCATGCTCGTTCGAGCGACGACGCGCGAGATCTGCGGCGTGTCCATGCCGATCACGAGGACGGGCCCGGCCACGCCGTCGACCGCGGCGGCGAGCCGGTCGCCGAGGTCGCCGTCGGCCTGCGGCACCACGGAGAAGCCGGCGGGGAGCCAGGGGCCGGGTTCCCCCTCCAGCGCCACGACCCGAGCGGAGCAGGGTGTCCGGGCCACGCTGCGCAGGGTGTCGCGTAGCGCCGCCTCGGCGATGGTCGCCGCCTCGCGGGGGCTGCACGGCGGGCAGAGTCGGGTCTTCACCCGGCCCGGCCGGGGCTCCTTGGCGATCACCACGATGGTCGTCACCGCAGGGCCAGCCGCATGTCGTGCACCGTGCGGAGCGTGCCCCGGACCGTGCCGGTCACCTTCGACCGACCCACCCGCGCCCGGTAGGCGACCGCGACCTCCTCGACGCGCCAGCCCGCGGCGCCGGCGCGCAGGACCATCTCGAGGGGCCAGCCGAAGCGGCGGTCGCGCAGCCGCAGGTCGAGCAGCGCTTCGCGGCGAACCGCGCGCATCGGGCCGAGATCGTCGAGCCTGATCCCGGTGCGGCGGCGCACCGCGCGCGCCAGGACGCGGTTGGCGAGTTGGAGGTGCAACGGCCATGCGCCCGGCGCCGCGTCGCGCGCGCCGAGGACGAGATCGCTCCGATCTTCGAGGACGGGCCGTGCCACACGCGGAAGGTCGCCGCCGTCGAGCGAGCCGTCACAATCCATGAACGCGACGACGTCGGCCGTGGCGGCTTCCAGGCCGGCGAAGCACGCGGCGCCGAAGCCGCGCCTCGGCTCGTCGACCACGACTGCACCGGCGGCACGGGCGATGTCGGCCGATCCGTCGGTGGAGCCGTTGTCGACGACGATGGCGGTCCAGCCGGCAGGGATCGAGCCGAGCACGTCGGGGATCGCCGCCGCTTCGCTCAACACCGGTAGGACGACGTCTGGCATCGGGCTCCTCGGAGCAGGCATCGGCGGGCGCGGAGTCGGTCTCCCCGGGCGGTCTACGGCGCCGGGTCGAGATCCGGATGACGCGTCGGCTCCGTACAGTGCTCGTGGAACGGACCCTGCGCGCGCGCCGCGCCCCTGGTGGCTGCTGCTCGGCGCCTGGTGTGCCGTGATCGTCGCCGCTCGACTCACGTTGCGCGATCTCGTCGAGAGCGGAGCCCACCTCCGGATCCCGTTCCCTCCGCTCGACGCCGCGCTGGATTGGCGACCGGGCTGGCGTCTGGTGTTCTCCGTCGTGGTCGGGATCGTCGCGGTGTGGTGGGCCCCACGCCTCGCTGCTTCGGTGTCCTGGCGGATGGTCCTGGTGGGGTCGACGCTGCTCGGTGCGGCCTGGGCCGTCGCTCTCGCGCTCCTCGACGGCGCCCACGGCCTCGTGAACTCCGTCGGCCTCAAGAACGAGTACTTCCTCGACGTCGGACGGGTCGGATCGCCCGGTGCGTTCCTCCACGGGTTCGCGCAGGACCTGGCGACCTACCGGGTCCATGTGCAGGGGCACCCGCCCGGCTACCTGCTCCTGCTCTGGGGTCTCGACCGCATCGGCCTCGGGTCGGTGTGGGCGGTGGCCACACTCGAGATCGCGGTGGGTGTGCTGGCGATCCCAGCGGTGCTGCTCGTGCTACGCGAAGTTGCCGACGCGCGGACCGCGAGGGCGGCGGCGCCCTTCGTGGCGGTCGCGCCCGTCGCGATCTGGGTGGCCACCAGCGCCGACGCGTTCTACGCGGGTGTCAGTGCGTGGGCAGTCGCGCTGGTGATCCTGGCCACGGGCCGGACCGGTCGCCGCCGCGACGTCTATGCGTTGACCGGTGGGCTGCTGTTCGGCGTGACCGCGTTCTTGTCGTACGGGCTCGTCCTCCTCGCCGTCGTCCCGGCGGTCGTCGCCTTCCGTCGCCGAGAGCTGCGCCCGCTCGTCGTCGCCGCGCTCGGCGCGGGCGTGGTGTTCGGTCTGTTCGCACTCGCCGGGTTCTGGTGGTTCGACGGCCTCGCCGCGACGCGCAGCGCGGTACTTCGCCGGTGTCGCATCGCGTCGTCCCTACTTCGCGTTCCTCCTGGCCAACGCGGCGTGCTTCGCCATCGCACTCGGCCCGGCGCTCGCGGTCGCGCTCGGTCGTCTGCGAGACCGCCGCGTCTGGCTCGTCGTCGGCGCCGCGCTCGTCGTCGTCGGGATCGCGGGAGTCAGCGGGATGTCGAAGGGAGAGGTCGAGCGGATCTGGCTTCCCTTCGCGTTGTGGGTGCTGCCGGCTGCCGTGGTGCTCGGGCTGGGGCCCCGTCGCTCGCAGTGGCTCGCGCTCCAGGTCGCCTTCACCATCGGCTTGCAGACCCTGGTACGGAGCCCATGGTGATCCTCGTCACCGGCGGGGCCGGCTTCATCGGTTCGTTCGTCGTCGACCAGCTGCTCGAGGCCGGACACGAGGTCCGCGTGCTCGATCTGCTGCACTCCGGAGCGCACGCGCGGTGCCCGGACTACCTCGACCCGCGCGGGAATACGTGTGGGGCGACGTGGCCGACCCGGAGATCGCGGCGCGGGCGGTCGCGGGCGTGGAATCGGTCTGTCACCAGGCGGCGATGGTCGGGCTCGGTGTGGACTTCGGAGATGCCCGCGCCTACGTCCGCGACAACGATCTGGGCACGGCGACGTTGCTCGGCGCACTGCACGGTCAGGGTTTCGGCGGCCGCATCGTGGTCGCCAGCAGCATGGTGGTGTACGGCGAAGGGGCGTACCGGTGCGACCGGCACGGAGCGGTCCGTCCGCCGCCGCGAGCACGCGATGACCTCGACGCGCACCGGTGGGAGCCGACCTGTCCCGAGTGTGGTCGCGCGCTCCGGGCGACGACGGTCACCGAGGGCACCGCACCCGATCCGCGCAACGTCTATGCCGCGACGAAGTTGCACCAGGAGCATCTCTGCGCGGCCTACGGGCGCGAGCATCGTGCCGACGTCGTCGCGCTCCGGTACCACAACGTGTACGGCCCGAGGATGCCGCGGGACACGCCTTACGCGGGTGTGGCGAGCATCTTTCGGAGCGCATTGGCGGCGGGGTGCGCACCACTGGTGTTCGAAGACGGGGGACAACGACGCGACTTCGTGCACGTGACCGATGTGGCGCGTGCAAACGTGCTCGCGCTCACCGCGCCCGAACCGGTCGCGGGGGCGTACAACGTGGCGTCGGGGGTGCCGCACACGGTGCTGGAGATGGCCCGCGCGATCGCCGACGCCCGCCCCGGGGCCGCGATCGAGCCCGTCGTGGTTCCCCGATACCGGCTGGGCGATGTCCGCCACGTGTTCGGTGCCGCCGAGCACGCCCGGGTGCGGCTCGGGTTCGAGGCCCGGGTGCCGTTCGGGGCCGGGATGCGGGAGTTCGCCACCGCCGAACTGCGGGACCCGCAGCGGGGCTGAGTCATCCAGGGTCGCCCCGGCTCCGTACCCTTGAGCACGGACCGAGGCGCACGGAAGCGTGAGGAGGAGACCGGGTGGAGCACGACCTGCGGGATGTGAGCGACGCCGCCCTCGTGGTGGCGATCGCCCGGTTCCGTCAGGAGGCGCTCGCCGAGGCCTACCGCCGGCATGGGGACGCGGCGTTCGGCCTGGCGGTGCGGGTGCTCCACGACCGTGCGCTGGCCGAGGAGATCGTGCAGGAGGTCTTCCTCCGCCTGTGGAACGATCCGGAGAAGTTCGACCCGGGTCGGGGGTCACTCCGTTCCTTCGTGATGGCCACCGTGCACAGTCGGGCGATCGACCTGGTACGAGCCGAGTCGTCGCGCCGAACGCGTGAGGAGCGTCACACGCGGATGCACCCGGAGCCGGCGTACGACCTGGAGCGTGAGATCGTCGACCTGACCGTCGCCGAGCAGGTACGGGTTGCGCTCGAAGGTCTCTCCGACGACGAACGGCACGCGATCGAGCTCGCGTACCTCGGCGGTCACACCTATCGCGAGGTGGCTGCCCTGCTCGAGCAGCCGGAAGGCACGGTCAAGAGTCGGATACGAGTCGGGTTGCGCCGATTGCGCGACTCGCTCGTCGAAACCGGGATCACATCGGCATGGACCGAGAGCTGACCCGCGCCGAGCTCGACGAGCTGCTCCCGCTGTACGCGCTCGACGCGCTCGACGGCGAGGAACGTGAGCAGGTCGCTCGCTACGTCGACCGCGACGACGCGGCTCGAGACGAGGTGATGTCGCTCCGCGAGGCGGTCGCGGTGCTCCCACCGCCCGACAGCCGCGCGCCGACGTCCTTGTGGAACGGGATCGAGACGGCACTCGAGGCTCCGGCGGAGGACGCGCCTCCCCCGCAACCGCCGACCTCGCTCACCAACGCGCGCGAGCGCCGCCGTCGCGCCCGTCGTCCGTACCGGATGGTGGCCGCCGCTCTCGGGGCCGCGGCGATGGTGGCGATCGCGGTGCTCGGGTTCCAGGTCGCGCACCAGCAGGACCGCATCGACCAGCTCGCGGCCGAGATGCACGGCGGCTCGATGGAGCAGCAGGCGTTGGCCGCCAAGTCGGCGAAGGACGCGCACGTGATCCAACTCGACGCGGCCACGGGCTCCGGCCACGCCGAGATCGTCATGCTTCCCGACGGCACCGGCTACTTCATGGACCACGACCTCCCGCGCCTGGCGAGCGGCTCCACGTACCAGCTCTGGGCGGAAGTGGGGAACCCGGCGTCGTCGCGCATGGTCTCGGTCGGGGTGCTCGGCGCAGCTCCCGGGATCGTGTCGTTCCGCCTGTCTGCGCCCACCATGATGTTCGAGGTCACCGAGGAGCATGCGCCGGGCAGCGTGACGCCCGGAGACGCAGTGGTGATGAGCGGGGTCGTCGCCTGAATCGGCGCCGCCGTTTGCGCTAGGAATGGCTGGTGGCGGGTGACGGGCGAGGACGGGCGACGGCGCTGCTCGTCTCGATGGTGCTCGCCGCGATCGCCGGGTACGTCGACGCGGTGGGGTTCGGACGCTTCCTGGGCGTGTTCCCGGCGAACCAGAGCGGGAACGTCATCTTCCTGGGCATGGCGATCGGCGGCCAGGGGCCCACGCCGGGCTGGCGGACCACCACGGCAATCGTCTGCTTCGGCCTCGGCGCCGCCCTCGGGTACGTCGCCGGTCGTCGGCTCGGTCGTCGGCGCCGGGGGCCGGTGCTGCTGGGGTCGGAGCTGTTCGTCCT
This sequence comes from uncultured Actinomycetes bacterium, assembly GCA_963750045.1. Lineage (GTDB taxonomy): Bacteria > Actinomycetota > Acidimicrobiia > IMCC26256 > DASPTH01 > DASUAS01. The sequence goes on from CAVVPD010000005.1 coordinate 73,196, forward strand.
GCTGGTGGTCGTCGCGATCAGTGGTCCGCTCGACCGTGACCAGCTGGCCCGCGGACTCACCGGCTTGGTGCTCATCGCGCTCGACGAGCGCGGCCATGGGGGTGCAGACCGAAGCGATCCGCCACGTCGCCGGCGTCGCCATCGCGACGACCTACGAATCGGGCGCGCTGGTACGCATCGGTGAGGTCTTGTCCGCGCCGTTCCGGCAGGGCCGCGAGCCGCGCTATGCGAAGCAGCTGGGCGTGCTCGCGGGTGTGCTGCTCGGGTACCTCGGCGGCGCCGCGTTCGGCGCGTCGACGATCGGTCGCTGGGAGTGGTCGTTGCTCGTGCCGTGCGCGGTGCTCGCGGTGCTCGCGGTTTCGTGGTCCCTGCGTCCGGGCTGGTTCGCGGCGATCGACGACGATCCCGCGCCCGGCGACGCTTAGGCGCCGCTGCCGTAGCGGCGGGTGATGATCTCGAGGAAGTGTCCGTCGGGGTCGTCGAAGTAGACGCCGCGGCCGCCGTCGTTCCGGTTGATCGCGTGGGCCCGGGCCTTGGCGGGATCGGCCCAGTGGTCCAGCCCCCGCGCGACGATGCGGCCGAAGATCGCGTCGAACGACTCCTCGTCGACGAGGAACGCGTAGTGCTGCGACGCGATCTCGCCGTCGACCTCGTGGAAGTCGAGGCTGGCGCCGTTCCCGGCGTCGACCACGAGGAACGGGCCGAACGCCCGCGGCGCGGGGAGCCCGAGGATGTCCGCGAGGAAGGTGGCGGAGACCTGCTGGTCGTGGCACCAGACGATGGTGTGATCGAGGGTCACGGTCATGACGCGATCGTACCGAGGAGCTCGAGGATGCGGGTCGGCGTGAGGTGTTGTTCGAACACCTCGGCGCCGAAGGGAGCGAGGGCGTCGGCGATCGCGTTCACCAGGGCCGCCGGCGCGCCGATCGCGCCGCCTTCCCCTACACCCCGGAAGTCGACCGGTCCCTGGGCGGGCGACTCGAGGTGGTGGATCTCGATCGGGGGGATCTCGGCGCTGGTCGGGAGGAGGTAATCGGCGAGGGTCGAGGTGAGCAGCTGCGCGTGGTCGTCGTAGACGGCCCGTTCGTAGAGCACGCCGCCGATCCCCTGCGCGACCCCACCGTGGATCTGACCGTCGACGATGGCCGGGTTCACGAGCGCCCCGCAGTCCTCGACCACGAGGTACCGCGTGATCGCGACGATCCCGGTGGCGAGCGCGACGTCGACCCAGCAGCAGTGCGTGGCCTGCGACCAGCCGCCGGCGGGGATGGCGAAGTCGAACGTCGCGTCGATCCCCGGGCTCATGTCACTCGGCAGGAGCGCGGTGTTGTGGTACGCGACTGCGGCGATCTCGGCGACGCTCCGACGCGCGGCCGGAACGCCGGAGACGGACGCGCCTTCTTCGGAGAGGACGACGTCGTCGGGAGAGGCTTCGAGGAGGTGGGCGGCGAGTTGCACGACCTGCCTGCGCACGTCGGCGACCGCGCCCATGACCGCGCCGCTGGCGAGCGTCGCCGCCCGGCTGCCGCCCGTGCCGACGAGGTTGAACGGGGTGACCTGGGTGTCGCCCGAGACCACACGGACCCGGTCCAGTGGGAGCTCGAGCCCGTCGGCGGCGAGCTGCGCCAGGGTCGTGTGGTGGCCCTGGCCGTGCGGCGACTGGCTCGTGAACACGGTGAGCGTCCCGTCGGGCTCGAGCCGGGCGACCGCCCGTTGCGCGGTCCGTGGCGATGCGCCCGCGCCCAGCGCCTGGCTGTAGTTGGGCGGCCCCGGCGACGGCTCGAGCACCGTGGCCAGGCCGAACCCGAGCGCGCGCCCCGCGGCGCGGGTCCTCACCTGGGTCTGCCGGAACGCGTCGAGGTCGGCGAGCTCGAGGGCGCGCTCGAAGGTGGCGCGTGCGGTCACGTGCGCCAGGGTGGGACCCGTGGCCATCGCGGTGGGGAACTCGTCGTGCTCGCGCAGGTTGCGGTGCCGGATCGCCTCTGGCGTGATGCCCACCTCGCGTGCGATCAGGTCGAGCATGCGTTCACGTACGAAGGTCTCCGCTTCCCACGGACCGCGGTACGCGACATACGTGGCCTTGTTCGTCGCGACGACCTTCACATCGAATTCGAGATGCTCGAGCCGGTACGCGCCGGGGAAGAGGACCCGCACGATGGTGGGGAAGATGGTCGGGGGGAGGGTGGTGAGCTGGTACGCACCCTGGTCGAACACCATGGCGACGCGCACCCCCCGGACCGTGCCGTCGCCGTCGAAGGCCGCCTCGACGGCGAACGACTCCTCGCGCGCCTGGCCCGCGGCCTGCAGGTTCTCGATCCGGTCCTCGACCCATTTCACCGGCCGACCGAGCAGCACGCCGGCCGCGCACAGCGCGACGTCTTCACGGCTCACGTAGGCCTTCTGCCCGAACGAGCCGCCCACGTCGGTGCACCGCACGTGGAACTTGTGCACCGGCAGGCCGAGCAGCTCGGCGACGAACACCCGCAACGCGTGAGGGTTCTGGTGCGCGGCGTGGTAGACGACCTCGCCGGTGTCGGGCGAGAAGTCGACCAGACCGGCGCGCCCTTCGAGCGGCGCGTTGCACTGGCGGTGCTGGTCGAAGGACCACCGAGCCCGGTGCTCCGCTTCGGCGAAGGCGGTGTCGACGTCGCCGGTGCGATACGTCTCGCGGAACATCACGTTCGTGCCGACGGAATCGAACAGCACCGGTGCGTCCGCCGCGGTCGCCCGGGTGATGTCGGGGACCGGTGGGAGCGGCTCGTAGTCGACCTCCACGAGCTCGCACGCGTCTTCGGCGAGGTAGCGGTCGGCGGCGACGACGAGGGCGACCGGATCGCCCACGAACCGGACGCGGTCGGCGGCCAGCGGCCCGTACGAGGGCGTTGCCAGTCCGACCGGTCCGGCGGCGTGCATGGGCGCCACGACCGCCGCGAGGTCGGCCGCGACGAGCACGACGTCGACGCCCGGAAGGGCGCCGGCGCGGCTGGTGTCGATGCCGCGGACGCGCGCGTGGGCGAGCGGGCTGCGCACGAACGCGGCATGGCGCAGCCCCGGCGGACGCGCGTCGTCGACGAAGTGCCCGCGGCCGCGCAGGAGCCGGGAATCCTCCACCCGCAGGACGCGGGCGCCGACCAGGCGACTCACAGCGCCTCGGACCGGTCCAGGCCGAGCGCAGCCATGAGCTCGACCAGCGGACGCGCCCGTTCCGTGCTCACCGGCAGCCGTGGCGGCCGCGGCCATCCGCCCGCGGCGCCGAACGCCGCCAACGCGGCTTTGGCCCCGACGATGCCACCCAGCGCCTGGGTGGCCGCGAAGAGCTGCATGATCGATGCGTGCGCACGGCTGGAGGTGTCGAAGTCAACTGCGTCGAAACGCTCGACGAGGGAGACGCAGAGGCGGGGCGCGAGGTTGCCTTCCGAGCTGAGGTAGCCCTGAGCGCCGAGCTCGAGTGCACGCAGCGCGTGCATCGGGCCGCCGACGTGCACGTCGGCGCGGGCATCCACCGCCGCGACGATGTCGGCGAGGTAGCCGAGGTCGTCGTTGGTGACGTTCACGCCGATGATCCGGTCGTGGCCGTCGACGAGCTCACCGATGAGCGCGGGCGGGTAGTGGTAGCCGACCGACTGGTGAGTCGACACCACGAGGTCGCCGGGTGCATGGTCGAGCACGGTCCGAAGGTACGTCGTCATCTCGTCGGGCGTCGGCACGTACCCGTGGCCGAGGTCCAGCGAGTAGATCTGCGTGGCGTCGAGGCCCGCCGCGACCGCGTCTTGCGCCAGGACGACCGCCTCGGCCGCGGTCCTGGGCTCCACCCCCATCGCGCGCACCGGCACCGTGCCGCCCAGTTCCTCGACGCCGATGTCGAAGATCCGCCGCCGCTCGTCCCGGCTGAGCGTGTAGCCCTCGCCGCTGCCGCTGCCGGCCAGGTACACGCCGATGCCGGCGGCGCCGAGGCGGCGGAGATGGGCCCGCAGCCCGGCTGCGTCGAGGTCGCCGGCTTCGGTGAACGGCGTGAGGCTCACGACGAAGGTGCTACGCGTGCGTGCGGCTGTGATCATGAGTCCCCCGGCTCGTCGCAAATTAGTATCGCGGCCGACAGGGGAGAGGCTCCCATGAGCGAGCGAACGCGCGACACCTACCGGCTGATCTCGGCCGACAGCCACGTCAACGAACCGCCCGATCTCTGGGCGACGAGGGTGCCCGCCCGCTACCGTGAACGCGCGCCGCGGATCGAGCGGTTCGACGAGGGCGACGCCTGGGTGCTCGAAGGCGTCGCCGATCCCATCAACTTCGGAATGAACGCGTGCGCGGGCATCGAGCCCGAGGCGATGCGGGGCTGGGTCCGGTTCGACGAGATCCGCGCCGGGGGCTACGACCCGGCGGCGCGCCTCGTCGAGATCGACCGCGACGGCGTCGACGCCGAGGTGCTGTACCCCACGCCCCGGCTCAACGCCGCGATCGTCGCCAACCACGACGCCGGGTATCACGAGGCGATGGTGCGGGCCTACAACGACTGGCTCTCCGAATACGTCGAGCACACGCCGGAGCGCTTCGGTGGGCTCGCGGTGATTCCCAACCGGGGGGTAGAAGGCGCACTGGCCGAGCTCGACCGTGTGGTCGACCGACCCGGCATCCGCGGCTTCGTGATGGGCTGCTATCCCAACGGCACGCTCGCGCCGACACCCGACGACGACAAGGTGTTCGGCCGCATCGAAGAGCTGGGGCTCCCGCTGAGCATCCACGTGTCGCTCACCGACACGATGCCGGCTGCGCACCGTGTCGCGCTGCCGGGGTGGGGCCGCATCTTCGACATCCCCAACCGGATGCTCGAGCTGATCTTCGCCGGGGTGTTCGACCGGTTCCCGAGCCTGCAGATGGTGGCGGCCGAAGTCGACTGCGGGTGGTTGCCGTACGTGAAGGAGCAGATCGACAACAACTTCCAGCGGCTGGCGCCGGGGAGCACCTTCCCGATCGAGCACCGCCCGAGCGAATACATCGAACGCCACTTCCACTTCGGCTTCATGACCGATCCGGTGGGCCTCCGGTTGCGTGACTCGATCGGGGTCGACCGCATGCTCTGGTCGTCGGACTATCCACACGTGTCGTCGGACTGGCCTTCGTCGTGGCGCACGATCCAGGCGTCGTTCTCCGGGGTGCCGGCGGCCGACCGTCACCTGATCCTGGCCGGCAACGCACAACGCCTCTACGGCTTCGGCTCCTCGCCGAGTTGACAGGGGTCTGCAGAAAAGAGAGAATGGCGTTTGCACTTCTTGGTGTCCACTCAGGAGCGAACGCATGGGCAAGATCTGGGCCAACTCGGGTGACTCCCACCTCGTCGAGCCGGAGGATCTCTTCGCCGAGCGCCTCCCCGCCGACCTCGCCGCGCGCATGCCCCGCAGCGAGCGTGACCAGGACGGGCGCCACGAGACCCTGTACATCGACGGGAAGGTCTACCGGCGCCGTATGCCCGGCGGGAACCTGGTCGACGAGGAGGGCAAGACGGTCGACCAGCGGGCGCCGGGCGCGAACGACCCGAAGCTGCGGCTCCAGGATCTCGACGGTGAGGGGATCTGGGGCGAGGTCGTCTACCCGTCGCTCGGCATCTGGACCGCGTCCGTGGAAGACCCGCTGCTCGTGCGCGCCGGCTGCGAGGCGGTGAACGACTGGGCGATCGAGTACCAGGCGGTTTCCCCGCGCTACGTCTGCACCGCGATGATCCCGCTGCTCGACGTCACCGACGCGGTGCGCGAGATCGAGCGCACCGCGGGCATGGGCTTCAAGGCGGCGTTCTTCCCCGTGGCGCCTCCCGGCGAGAACCGTGACTGGAACCGCGACGAGTGGGAGCCGGTGTGGTCGGCGTTGGAGGAGACCGCCACGGTGGTCGGGTTCCACATCGGCACCGAGCCGCTCGAAGCGTCCGGCACCACCGGTCTGTACTTCCGCGGGCCGGGCGGCGCGCTCATGAACTACATGGAGACGACCTACGGCGGTCAGCGTGCGGTCACCAAGATGATCGCCGGCGGGGTGTTCGACCGTCACCCGGCGCTCAAGGTGCTCGTATCGGAGGGTGGCGCGACGTGGGGGCCGTTCGTGGCCGACCGCCTCGACGAGGCGTACCGCCAGCACGGGGCCGCGGTGCGTCCGCCGCTCCCGCGCCTGCCGAGCGAGTACCTCTACGAGAACGTGTACGCGTCGTTCCAGCACGACCGCTCCGCGGTCGCAGCCATGACCGCCATGGGCTGGCGGAACGTGTTGTGGGGGAGTGACTACCCCCACCTCGAGGGAACCTTCGGCCACACCCAGAAGACGCTGCACGAGCTCTTCGACGACGTCGACGCGGCGTCGCGCGACCGGATCACGCAGGGCGCGTTCGCCGAGCTGTTCCCCCACGTGCCGTCGGCGCCCGCGTCGGAGGTCTGAACGCTCAGCCTTCCGTCGCTGCCTGCATGATGCGTTCGAGCCACCACGCCGGCGCGTTGTCGGTGATGTTCGGGATGTTCGAGTAGTCGTGCCAGCGACAGATCTTCCCGTCTCGAAACTGGGTCACCGACACGAACGAGTGATCGATGACCTCGCCGGTGTGGAAGGTCCACCGTTCGGTGTGCTCGGTCATGACCAGGTCGCCCTCCGCGACGACGTTGGTGCCCGGGAGGTGCTCGTAGCCCTCGAGGGGCTCGAGCCCGATCTTCAGGCGCTTGATGACCCCGTCGGGGCCGGTCCCGCCGGGGCCCGGCGTGCCGACGTCCGTGTAGTGCGCGTCATCGGTGAGCAGCGCCTGCATCCCGTCCCAGTCGCGGCACACGAGCGCGTCCCAGAACTGCTCCACCACCTGCTTGTTGTCGGTCGTCATCGCGCGTCTCCTCCTTCGGAGTGGGGGTTCGTCGGTCTCAGTCTTCGAATTTCGGGGGCCGCTGCTCGCGGCGGGCGCGGACGGCCTCCTCGAAGTTCTGGGTGGTCAGGCGCACGAACAGCTGGGTGTGGCTCTCCAGCTCGATCGCGGCACGCAGGCTCGACGTCTCGAGCCCGGCCCACATCATGCGTTTGGTGAGCGCGACGCCCTGCGTGCTCCACCCGTTGATCTGGTCGGCGAGGTCGAGGGCGGCACCGAGGAGTTCGGCGTCGGCGACGACGCGCGAGACCAGCCCCATCGCCGCCGCCTCGTGGGCGTCGATGTCGCGCCCCGACAACATGATCTCGAACGCGCGCGACGAGCCGATGGCACGCGGGAGCAGGAAGCTCAGCCCGAGCTCCGTCGCGGTCAACCCGTTGTTGATGCCCGCGGCGCGGAAGTAGGCGGATTCGCCGGCGATGCGGATGTCGGCGCCGAGCGTGAGACAGAGCCCACCGCCGATGGCCGCGCCGTTGATGGCACAGATCACCGGCTGGGGCATCCGCTGCATCGCGGGCACGAGATCGGCGAGCACCGTCATCGCTTTCGTCGCGATACGGGTCAGGGTGAGCCCGTCGATGTTGGGTGGTGGCGCACCGTCCTGGGTGTCGGCGCCGGAACAGAAGCCGCGGCCCTCCCCGGTGAGCACGACGCAGGTGGTGTCGTTGTCGGCGGCGACGGTCGCGAAGGCCTCGTGGAGCGGGACCATCAACTCGAACGCCATCGAGTTCATCCGCTCGGGCCGGTTGAGGGTGATGACCGTGGTGTGGGGCCGCGGCTTGTCGATGAGGATCAGCTCGTGTTCCGACATGTGCGAGGCAACGTAGCTGACGCGCCTCGCCTGCTACCCCGGCTCGCTCAGTTTCGACAGCTCGTCGGCCACGAGACGGGTGATCGGGCGCTGGGGCCCGAGCCGCCACTCACGCCACGGCAGGAGGTCGTACCATCGGGCCAGCTCGGTGAAGTCCAGCACCGCGGTGATGAGCTCCTCGGCGCCGCCCGCCCGGGCGAGTACCACGGGGAAGCCCGGGAACGTGGGCGCGCCGATGACGCTGCCGCCGGCCCACGCCGGCGGGCCATGACTGTCGCCGACCCGGTTGGCCGACGCGGCGAACACCAGGTTCTCGTGGGCCCGCACGAGCGTGGACTGCTCGAGGTGCTCCCGGGCGCGCGGAAGGTCCGATCGTCCTGTCGGGTTGACCAGCAGGCGCGCGCCCTTCAGCGCGAGGACGCGGCACAACTCGGGGTTGTTGTAGAAGTCGTAGCAGATCGAGATGCCGATGGGCCCCAGCGCGGTGTCGAAGACCGGCAGCACGTCGCCCGGGGTGAACCGGTCCGTCTCCAGCGGGATGCCCAGGTGCAGCTTGCGGTAGGTGCCGACGAGGCCCTCGGGCGAGACGATGTTGGCCGAGTTGTAGATCACCGTGCCGTCGGACGGGTCGGCCTCCTCGAAGCCGTAGATCACGTGGATCCCGTGCTTCGCGGCCGCCGCGACGACGGCCAGGCACGACGGGCCGTCGGCCGCTTCCGCCTGCGCCAGGTGCCAGGCACAGGCTCGGTGCTCGGCCGCGCAGTCGGCGCAGTGGCCCCAGGAGTTCAGGGCGAGCTCCGGGAAGATCACCAGATCGCAACCCCGCGCCGCAGCTGCGGCGACGACTCCGAGCATCTTCGTGAGCGTGGCGGCCTTGTCCTTCGGGACGGCCTCGAAATTCGCGCAGCCGACGGTGATCGAGGCGGGGCCGAGATGCGGGTCGTCGGGACGCACCCGCGCATCCTCCCACGTCTTCGTACTGCCCGTCCGCAGTGACCTTCGACCCTGGTTGTCCGAGGGAGTCGCCGCCAGCATCGGGGGCACGGCGACGAAGCCCGGAGAGTCGAGCGAGAAGGAGGTAGGCGATGCGTGTAGTGGTGGTCTACGAGTCGATGTACGGCAACACGCATTTGGTGGCCGACGCGATCGCCGACGGGCTCCGATCGGAGGCCGACGTCTCCGTGCTCCCGGTGGACCACGCGGACGCAGCCGCATTGGCGGACGTCGACCTGGTGGTGGTCGGAGGGCCGACCCATGTGCACGGCATGACCCGGGCTTCCACTCGGAAGGCGGCGGCCGAGGCGGCGCAGAAGCCCGGTTCCGGACTCGGGATGGATACGGACGCGGAAGGTGAAGGCTTGCGCGAGTGGTTCGACTCGATCGGCTCGCTGCCTCGGTTCGCGGCGGCATTCGATACGCGCATGCACGGCCCGGTGACGTTCACGGGCCGGGCCTCCAAGGGGATCGCGAAGCGGCTGCGCCGCGCACGGCAGTCAGCTGGTCGTCGAACCGGAGAGCTTCCTCGTTTCCAAGGAGACCCATCTCGACGACGACGAGCTGGGACACGCCCGCAAGTGGGGCATGACACTGCTCGGATCGATGTCGGCGGTCGACTAGCGGCCTGTCCGCCCGCACAAGCTTGACCAGCCCCGCTCCTTCACCGATGCCGCTCGGTCAGCCGCGGATCAGCCACGAATTGCGCATGCCAGACTTGCGCGGTGGCCTCGATGCGGCGCAAGCGATGACCGGCCCAGTCGACACGCGGTTCGACGAGCGAGAACGAACATCGCGGCGCGTGGCGTCGTGGGCCATCGTCGTCTGCGTTGTCGTCGCTCTCGCCACCGTTGTCTTCTGCATCATCGCAGCAGGATGGCTGTTCGACTTCGGGAGTGGGCCAGACGCGGTGGTCGTCACCGCTCGGCTCTGAACGTACGAGACTCCCGGGACACCGCACCGGACCCGCGTCCTCGAGAAGACGGGGATGCGCCGCGCGGCACCGCTAGCGTGGCCGTCACGCGAGCGCGGGAGGCGGAGGTCGATGCGCCGCGCGACGACGAGCACGGACGGCAGCACTCCACACCCCCTCGATCGGCGTGACTTCCTGCGCCGGGCCGGGACGATAGGACTCGCGGCCGCACTCGCCGGTCAAGTCGGCTGGCTGACTGCGTGCGGCGACGACGGCGACGCCTCGACGCCGTCGCGGCGCAGGAGTCCGAGCGATCGCGCCTGGCGACAGCTCGCGGCCATGCTCGACGGTGCGCTGATCCTTCCGGGCAGCTCGGCGTATCCGACAACCGCACGGCCGTCGAATCTCGTGTACTCGGGCGTCCGCCCGCCCGGGATCGTGCAGCCCGCGAACGCGACCGATGTGAGCCGCACGGTCCGGTGGGCCCGCGAAGAGCGCATACCGACGGTGGCCCGCTCCGGCGGGCACAGCTACGCGGGCCACTCCACCACCGCGAACGGCGTGGTGGTCGACCTCTCGACGCTGGCGACGATCGACCTCGATCCCGACGCGGGGATCGCCACCATCGGTGCCGGTGCTGCGCTGGGAGACGTCGACGACGCAACCACTCCCGCGGGCTTCGTCGTGCCCGCGGGACGCTGCCGTCCGGTCGGCATCGCCGGGCTCCTCCTCGGGGGCGGGTTCGGCTTCAACAGCCGTCCCTTCGGGCTCACCTCCGACAACCTGGTGAGCACCGACCTCGTGACCGCCGACGGCGAGCGCCTGACCGTCGATCGCGACACGCACCCGGAGCTCTTCTGGGCCCTCCGGGGAGGTGGCGGCGGCAACTTCGGCATCAACACCATGTTTCGCGTGCGTGCCCATCCGGTGGGTGCCGCGGCGTCCTACTCCCTCACCTGGACCGATCCTGCCGTGTTCGTGCCGGCATGGTCCGCTCTCCAGGACCTCACGGGCGGCGCTCCCGACGGCTTCTCGCTCCATCTCGGGATCACGGTCCAACGCCCGTCGTCGGGGAGCGCGGGGACGGCGGTCCAGGTGATCGGCCAGTACCTCGGCACCGCCGACGAGCTCCGACAGATCCTCGCGCCGGCGTTCGACGTCGCCACACTTGCGGACGTCACCGTGCAGGACGGTGATCTCGCGAGCGCAACCACGTTCCTCGGCGAAGCCGGTACCCCCGATGCCTTCCTGACGAAGTCCGCGTTCTGCGACGCGATCGCCGACGACGGGCTCCGGGTGCTCTTCGATCACATGACCCGGTTCCCGCAGGCCGGCCGCGTCGGCGACTTCAAGGTCATCGCTTCCGGCGGCGCCGTGCAACGCATCGCTCCCGACGCCACCGCGTTCGTGCATCGTTCCGGCGCCTACCTGAACGAGGGCGACGCATCGTGGACACCCGACGCCGACCGGCGCACGATCGACGCCTGCAAGGCGTGGCTCCAGGACCTGTACGCCGCGATGGCCCCGCATCTCAGTCGCCGGGCCTACCAGAACTTCATCGATCCGACGCTGCGCGACTGGAGAGCGCGTACTACGGCCAGAACCTCGGCCGACTCGTCGACGTCAAGCGCCGGATCGACCCGGACGACTACTTCCGCTTCGCCCAGAGCATCCCGACACAGCGTCAACGTGGCTGAGCCGGTCACGCACTGCGGTGGAGGGTCTGGGCCGTGAGTGTGCCCGGTGCACGAAACGAACGATGGTCGTCATGCGCTCAAACGGTTCTGATCCCTTTGCCACGAGATCCGCGATCGGGGTGGGAGCGGCGTTGAGTGCCACGCGATCGGTGGACGGTCGCCCGAGGCGTCCAACCCTCCGAAGGCCTGGGGTTCGAACGTCGCTGACGTGTTGCACTTGGCGGTCTCACCACTGTCGCGGACCAAGCCCAACGGGTCGAGCCCGCTGAAACGCAGGACGGATTGTGCCGTGCGGGCGAGCACCAGGACGGCGATCACCGTCCACGCCACGCCGGCCGCGATGCAGGCAAACGCGAGACCGATGACCGCGACGAGAGCGGCCCCCAGGACGCCGACCGACGCGACAGTCCTCGCGCGGTGCTGCCAGCGGCGACGCACGGAGGCGTCGGGTTTGCGGTAGTCCCAGGATGCGCGGGCGCCGCGCGCGGTGTCGACCGCGGCTTTGACGTACACGACGTGCAGGAACACGTCGTAGGCCAGCTCGGGCAGCACCAGCGCGGAAAGCGCAACGGATCGCCAACCACCTCGCTTGACCGCCCACGCGCGTTCGAGGATGAGGAACCCGCCGACGGCCAGCCAGAACGTGGGGAACGTGATCAACCCGGTCGACAACCAGGGGTAGATGAACACGGTCCAGAAGAAGGGGACGAACATCACCCCCGGGTACGTCAAGAGCTGTTTCCACAAGTACGGGACCGTGTGCCGGGTCAGTCCGAACGCCCTGAGGTTCTCGAGCGCGCCGCGCTGCCAGCGCAGCCATTGGTAGAACAGGCGGGGGGCAGTCGACGGGAGCTCGGTACCGACCGTACACAGCTTCGGCGACGCGCACTGGTAGCCCAGGTGCTTGAGCGCCAGCGTCAGCTCGTTGTCCTCCGTCAACGCCGCGACGTCGTAGATGCCAAGCCCGGGTGGGAGGCCACCGTTCGTGCGCGCCTGATCGACGTCGCGCAACGCCCGCACAGAGAACAACGTCGCGGTTCCCGTCAGGACATCGGCGCGGCCCTTCCGGCGAGCGATGTCGTGGGCGTATCGGATGTACTCGTTGTTGGCGCGACACCCCCGCCGGCACGGCAGCCCGCGAACTCAACCACGCACGGAAGCAGCTGGCCGAAACTCGGCAGACGGCCAAGGACACCAACGCCCGCCGTCGCGAGCGCCGAGCCGCAACGAAGTCACTGCCCCAACTTGAGCACACTGTCGAGACCGCCGAGCAAACCTGGAACCAACTCGGCGCACCGGAGGCCACGCGGCTCCAGACCGAGATCAATGCCACCAATCGGGAAGTGGCCCGCCTGGACCTCCAGGAGCTGACTGACCGCATGGACGACCTCCGAGGACGCGGGACCTCCCGCTCGGTCGAACAGGAACGTGCACTCGGCTTGTGAGGCCCGAGGCGGCAGGAGAACGCGGCGACGAACGACCGGCGATGGGGCATGATGCATGACGTGACGAAGGCACCCTCGATCCTCGAACGCCCGGTGTATGGCGTGTCCGAAGCTGCTGGCCTGCTCGGCCTGCGGTCGGATCGCGCGCGTGCGTGGCTCGACGGTTACGAGCGTTCGGGTGTGCTCTATCCGCCGGTGATCCGGGAGGATCACACGGGGGCGGACCTCGTCACGTGGGGCGAGTTCGTCGAGCTCGGATACCTGCGCGAGTACCGACGCAAGGGAGTGCCGCTCCAGCGGTTGCGGCCCGTGATCGAGGAGCTGCGACGCGGGTTCCGCACCGCGTACCCGCTCGCGACCGCGCGCCCGTACGTGTACGACAAAGAATTGGTCCTCGAGGTGCAGGAGCACGATGGCCTGCCGACACAGATCGCGATCGTCGTTCGCTCGGGTCAAGAGATCCTCCTGGCCGACGCTGCGAAGCAGTTCTTCAAGAAGGTCGAGTTCGACCCGGGCGAGCACGGCGCCATCCGCCGGCTCTTCCCAGCAGGTCTGGCGTCGCCCGTGGTGATCGATCCGCTGGTGCGGTTCGGCCGACCATCGGTCTCCGGCGTAGCGACGGAACGGCTCTGGGAGCTCGCCGATGCAGGCGAGACGATCGACAAGATCGCCAAGGGCTACGACCTGCCGGACGAAGAGGTGCGGGCCGCGGTCTCGTACGAGGAGCAGTTCCGCTCCCTGGCCGCATAGCAACCCTTGCCCGCCAGGTTCTTCGTCGACGAGAACGACCTGGCGCTCGGCAAGGCACTGGCCGAGGAGCACGGCGACGTCGTGTACCCGGGCCACCCTGACCTGCCCGAGGTTCCGCGCGGCGCGCTGGACGACGAGTGGCTTCCCGTCGTCGGCGCCAAGCGCCTGATCGTGATCACACGCGACCGCAAGATCCGCTACCGACCAGCGGAGAAGCTGGCGTGGATTGAGCATCGAGTTCGCGGGTTCGTCCTCACGGGCAAGACGAGCCAGACGACCGCGGACAGCCGGCGATCCTCGACCGGCACTGGGCGACCATCGAATCACTCGTCGACGACGAACCAGACGGCCCGTGGATGCGGTCGGTGACCGGGAGCGGCCTCCGGCGGATCGACCTGGGCTGAAGTGCGGAGATCTCCTCCCACACTCCTCCCAATCCCAACCGGGAATCCCGGATTCTCGCGGTCACCAAGAGGTAAACCTCTGGTGCTCTGACCAGGCTCTTTGCCCTGATCAGACGCCATTTTCGCTTGCGCCCCCGCCAGGATTCGAACCTGGGCACACGGTTTAGGAAACCGATGCTCTATCCCCTGAGCTACGGGGGCCCCGACAACGACCAACCCACCGCCAGCGCATCCGCTTCGACGCGCCCGCTCCCCACGACGCACCTCGAAACGAGCGGCCGACGCTGCCCATCGGCCACCCGAACGCGTTTCCGGCACCCACAAGGTAGCTCGAGCGATGTGCGGTGACGAGTTCCGGGCACGTGTTCGCCCACTGGGCGATCCGCTCGATCCATTCCGATCGAGCGCCGAGCTCATGCACAGTGGTGACGAGGGCATCATCGATCGTCGAGAGGACTTCGGGACGCGACAGGGGAGGTGATTCGACGACGGCGCCGTCGCGGTGCCAGGTGAATAGGCGAACTGGGACGTCCAGCCACGCCATTCGTTGTCGGGTTGGTTCTTCGAACCCTGTTGGAAGGGCCAAAAGAAGTTCTCGGTCGCCGGTGTGGGCCAAGCCGAATGCCAAACCGAGGTCCATGTCGCGTTGAGCTTCATCGGGACATCCGACGACGATCAGCTGGTCATCGTTCGAGAACCATCCGAAGAGGCGCGACAGCGGAAGCGTCCCGGTCCATGGCGCGGTGTCATCGCGGAGTGCTGCTGCGATGCGAGGCGCTTCGTCACGAACGAAGGCCGCGCGGGCCGCTGTCTTCGACACGGTTCGATCGCCCCCTCCGTCGCCGTCGTCGATCTTGCCGCACCCTACGGCCGGGGCGTGACAATCATTCAGAGCCATTCTGGGCCGAGGGATCGAGTAGCTCGGCCTTCGGGAGTCCGCGTGCTACGCGTTGGTGGTGGCGGAGCAGGTTGCGATTGGGGCCGATGAGCGTGTTTGTGTCGTGTGTGGGTGGGCTGGAAGTCGTTGAGGCCGTTGGACCCTTTCGTAGCGCTCGGTGCTGGTGCAGGCTTGTTGTCGTGGGGTTGCTGGCGGGGGCGACGCGATGCTGAGAAGTGGGTTGTCGAGGTTGTCGGTCGCGTTGGTGGTGGCGGCAGTGTGTTGCGGCGTGGTGGCGCCGGCGGGGGCGGATCCGACGGACACGGTGGTGTTGGCGACGGGGCCGAGTGGTCAGCCGGGGGTGTCGTTTGGGGCGCAGCGCGTGGATGTGAGTCCGGGGCGTGTGTCGTGGATCGATAATCAGAGCCCCTTCTTCTCGTTGTGGGGTCGTTCGGTGACTCGCCCGAGCGGTTCGATTCAGGCCGGGGCAGCGCAGCGGCTCGCGTCGTCGATCACGGAGCCCGTGTCGCCGAACACTGCTGGTTGGGGGCCGAGCATCTCGGGGGCGCGCACGCTCTACGGCGATGCGAGTGGGTCGGTGTTGGTGGGGCCTGGTGGTGCGGAGCAGCTGCCGGAAGGGTTTCATGGTGCGCAGGTGTCGGGAACGTGGGTGAACGGTGCGGAAGGGGTGTTGGATCTGCTCACCGGGACGGTGACCCCTCAGATGCCGTGGGGAACGGGAGGTGGTGCGGATCTGTGGGGCAACTATGTCGTCTTCAGCTTCTTGGGGGGCAGCGTCTATCGAC
Organism: uncultured Actinomycetes bacterium; assembly: GCA_963750045.1. Lineage (GTDB taxonomy): Bacteria > Actinomycetota > Acidimicrobiia > IMCC26256 > DASPTH01 > DASUAS01. Next base: position 88,781 of record CAVVPD010000005.1, read on the forward strand.
GTGACCTGACCAAGTACGCGGGGGGTCCTCCGGGTGGCGCGGATGTCCTGGTCGGATCCCCCTCGGGTTGCTACTTGTGCTCTGCGACGCCATTCGTCGCCGGGGATTGGGTCGCGTGGAACAACCTCGATCAACACCAAGCGAATTTCTGGTGGAGCAGTTGGTATCGGAATGTGGCGACGATGGACCCGCCCGTCGAGTTGGGGAGTGGATCTTGCACAGGGTTTCCACCTGAAATCGCCCCCGGTCCGTACTGCGAGGGTGATGGGTCGACGAACGGGATACGGATCCTCGGTCTCTCGACGGGGTATGTGCTGTATCGGGTTGGGCCCTCGGGTGCGTTGATGGCGCGGAACCTGGTGTCGGGTGCGGACACCCAGGTGACGTCGGGTCCGGTGTCGCGGGTGGCGATCGATGGGCAGACCGTGGCGTGGATCGACGGGTCGGGGGTGCCGAAGATCGCGTCGTTGCCGGCGTACGTGGATCCTCCGCGGTTCTTGGGGAACCCGCGAGCGCCGACGGAGTTGGGTGCGGAGGGGACGTGGGACGCGGAGTTCGTGTTCCACAAGGTGTTGCCGTACTGCAGTGTGCTGATCAAGTCGGCGGGGTCCCCGGTGCGCAGCCTGGACTGCTCGGCGACCGCAGGGGTGAATGGGGATGCGTTCGTGTCGTGGGACCGCACCGACCAGAACGGGGTGAAGGTCCCTCCCGGTGTGTACACGTGGGAGCTCTCGGGCTGGGACGGGGATGGCCCGTTGCGGAACTACGACGGGTCGCCCGGCCCGATCACGGGGGTCATCTCCGTAATGGGCCAGCTCGCGGAGGCGATCGGCTTCTCCGCTCCTTCGTCGGGGATGTTGGGGTCGTCGACGGTGTTGTCGGCGTCGGGGGGCGGGTCGGGGAACCCGGTGGTGTTCTCGCTCGACCCCTCCAGCGGGGCGGGGGTCTGTGACCTGTCGGGTCCGAACGGTCAGACCGTGAGCTTCACCGGGTTGGGTTCGTGTGTGGTGAACGCGAACCAGGCCGGCACCGCCACGTATCTCGACGCACCGCAGGTACAGCGTTCGATCACGGTCGTGGGCTATCAGCCGCTCACCCCGGCGCGGCTCATGGACACCCGTCCGGTGTCCGTGACGGTCGACGGGCTGTTCGCTGGAGACGGGCCGATCGGCTCGTCTCAGACCCGCGCGTTGACGGTGACTGGTCGGGGTGGGGTGCCCGCGACCGGTGTGGGCGCGGTCGTCTTGAACGTGACGGTGACGGAACCGACCTCGCCGAGCTATCTGACGGTGTTCCCGGCCGGGACGACGAAACCGAACGCGTCGAACCTTAACTTCACGCCGGGGGAGACGATCCCGAATCTTGTTATCGCGAAGGTCGGCACCAACGGGAAAGTCTCGATCTACAACAACACGGGCAGCACCCACGTCGTCGTCGACGTGATGGGATGGTTCGAAGGCGAGCCGGCCTATTACGGGACGTCTCCCGCACGCTTGATGGACACCCGTCCTGGTGGGACCACGGTCGACGGTCAAGCCGCCGGAGACGGGCCGATCGGCTCGTCTCAGACCCGCGCGTTGACGGTGACTGGTCGGGGTGGGGTGCCCGCGACCGGTGTGGGCGCGGTCGTCTTGAACGTGACGGTGACGGAACCGACCTCGCCGAGCTATCTGACGGTGTTCCCGGCCGGGACGACGAAACCGAACGCGTCGAACCTTAACTTCACGCCGGGGGAGACGATCCCGAATCTTGTTATCGCGAAAGTCGGCACCAACGGGAAAGTCTCGATCTACAACAACACGGGCAGCACCCACGTCGTCGTCGACGTGATGGGATGGTTCGAAGGCGAGCCGGCCTATTACGGGACGTCTCCCGCACGCTTGATGGACACCCGTCCTGGTGGGACCACGGTCGACGGTCAAGCCGCCGGAGACGGGCCGATCGGCTCGTCTCAGACCCGCGCGTTGACGGTGACTGGTCGGGGTGGGGTGCCCGCGACCGGTGTGGGCGCGGTCGTCTTGAACGTGACGGTGACGGAACCGACCTCGCCGAGCTATCTGACGGTGTTCCCGGCCGGGACGACGAAACCGAACGCGTCGAACCTTAACTTCACGCCGGGGGAGACGATCCCGAATCTTGTTATCGCGAAAGTCGGCACCAACGGGAAAGTCTCGATCTACAACAACACGGGCAGCACCCACGTCGTCGTCGACGTGATGGGGTGGCTCCCCGGCTGACTCCTCACCCACCCGCGCTTGAAATGGGTGCTGGCGCGAATCTTGAACCCCTCGGTGAGAACTGCCAACGCCGAAGGGCACGCGTGAGCGTGTCTGGTGGGCTTCGGATCTCAGCGGGGTCGCGGGACGCTGACCTCGCGTCGGGCGGATTCCATCGCGTGTCAATCGTGCTGACGCTGTGAAAACCATGGCCAGGGTGTCAACGCAGGATCTGTGATCGTGCGACGGAGATCATCCGGGACAGAGCCCCGCGGAGTGGTGGGAATCGAGGTGTGATGCTCGATGTGTTCAGCCGGCGAGTGCTGGCTGGTCGGTGTCAGTGTCGCGCGTGTTGGTGAGTTCGGCCATTGAGGTGTCGGAGAGGTAGCGGCGGGCGATGGCCCACTCGTCGTGTTGGTCGGCGAGCACGGCTCCGATGAGACGGATGGCAGCCGCGTCGTTGGGGAAGATCCCGACCACGTTCGAGCGTCTCTTCACTTCCTTGTTCAAGCGCTCGAGCGGGTTGTTGGACCAGATCTTGCGCCAGTGCGATCGGGGGAACGCGCTGAAGGTCAGCACGTCGGTCTTGGCGTCGCGCATCGATTCGGCGGCCTTGGGAAACCGTTCGGTGAGCGTGTCGGTGACCTCGTCCCAGCGGGCGGCGACGTCGGCTGCGGTGGTCAACGCGAAGATCGACCGGAACGCGGCAGCGACCAACTCGGTGTGCGCCTTGGGCACCGTCGCGAGCAGGTTGCGCGCGTAGTGGACCCGGCAGCGTTGCCACGACGACCCGGCGAAACACTTGCGGATCGAGGCCTTCAACCCGGCGTGCGCGTCGGAGATCACCAGGCGAACTCCGCCCAGGCCCCGGTCCTTGAGGGAACGCAGGAACCGGGTCCAGAACGTCTCGTCTTCGCTGTCGCCGATATCGACACCGAGGACCTCACGGTCACCATTCGCGGTGATCCCGGTGGCGAGCACAACCGCTCGGGACACGACCTGACCGAGCGCGTCGTCACGGACGTTGATGTAGGTCGCGTCGAGATACACGTATGGGAACGCGACGTGACCGAGGGTTCGACCTCGGAACGCGGCGACACGTTCGTCGAGACGAGCGCAGATCCGGCTCACTTCAGACTTCGAGATGCCGGTGTCGACACCCATCGCGGCGACGAGGTCGTCGACGGAGCGGGTCGACACACCGTTGACGTAGGCCTCCATCACCACCGCATACAGCGCCTGGTCGATACGCCGGCGTGGCTCGAGCAACTCCGGGAAGAACGAGCCCTTACGCAGCTTGGGGATCGCCAGGGCCAGATCACCGGCCTTGGTCGAGAGCACCTTCGAGCGGGTCCCGTTGCGATGAGTGACCCGCTCGGAGCTTCGCTCCCACCGCTCGGCGCCGATCGTCTCGGCGGCCTCGGCGTCGATCAACTGCTGCAACGCCCACTGGGCGAGCTCGCGGACAAGGTCGGTGCCCTCCCCGACACGAAGCGCGTCGAGCAGAGCAGAAACGGCAGACTCTTCGAGAGCCATCGGCGTGATCTCCTTGGTGTGCACTTTGGTAGGTACACACCGAGCTTCACGCCGGTGGCTCACCTCACGGTGGACCCGAATTCCCACCACGCCAGGGGACTCATACTCATCCGGACGACGGATCATCGGTCAGCAGCTCGCCGCTTTCGACTCTCTGGTGATGGTGTTGCCTCGTTCTGCGTGTATGCCGCGTACTCGATTCCGCAATCGCAGAAGCGGCTGTGCCTCGAAGCATGGCCCAGCGTTGGGACTGTCCGGATAACGGTGTAACTGATGCTGGCGTGTTCATTGGTCGGTTGGGAAGATGCGTTCTTCGAACGTGAGAGCGAAGGCGTTGAGTGCGGGCTTCCATCGGTTCATCCAGCGTGCGGCGCCCTTGCCGGTCGGGTCGAGGCTGCGCACGACAAGGTAGAGGCATTTCATCGCGGCTTGCTCGTTCGGGAAGTGTCCCCGTGCTCGCGTCGCGCGCCGGAACCGTGCGTGGAGGCTCTCGATCGTGTTGGTCGAGTAGATCACGCGGCGGATCTCGGGGCTGTCGTCGAGGAACGGCACGAACTCGGTCCACGCGTTCTCCCACAGCCCCTTGATCGCCGGGGAGTTGTCACACCAGGTCGCGCAGAACTCGACGAGCCGTTCCTTCGCGGCTTGCTCGTTGACCGCGGTGCAAACAGGTCGCAGCTCGCGTGCCATCGCGTCCCAGTGTTGACGTGACGCGAGCCGGAATGTGTTGCGGATCAGGTGCAGGACGCACGTCTGGACGATCGCGAGCGGCCAGGTCGCGCTGATCGCGTCGGGCAAGCCCTTCAAGCCGTCGCAGACGACGATGCACACGTCGCCGACGCCGCGGTTCTTGATCTCGGTGAGGACCCCGAGCCAGAACTTCGCGCCCTCCGCCCCGGTCGAGGCCCAGATCCCGAGGATGTCACGCTTGCCTTCGACGGTGACTCCCACTGCGGCGTAGAACGCCCGGTTGGCTACCTGGCCGTCGCGGACCTTGACGTGAATCGCGTCGATGAACACGACCGGGTAGACCCGATCGAGCGGCCGGTGCAACCAGGCGGTCATCTCTTCGAGGACCGCGTCGGTGATCTTCGAGATCGTCTCCTTCGACACGTCAGTCCCGTAGACCTCAGCGAGATGCGCCGAGATCTCTCCCGTGGTGAGTCCCTTCGCGGACAGGGAGATCACCATCGAGTCGACACCTTCGAGACGCCGTTGTCGTTTGCGGACCGTGGCCGGCTCGAAGGTCCCGGCCCGATCCCGGGGCACATCGATCTCGACCGGACCCACCTCGGTCAGCACCGTCTTGGCGCGCGTCCCGTTGCGCGAGTTGCCACCATCACGACCTTCGACCGCGTGCTTGTCGTAGCCGAGATGCTCGACCATCTCGACCTCCAGCCCGGTCTCGAGCACCCGCTTCGTCAGATCCGCGAGCAGGCCACCCGGCCCCACCAGACTCACACCATCAGCACGGGCCTGCTCCACCAGCTGCTCCGCGAGCTCCTGGCGGCCACCACCAGGCAGATCCGCCGGCGGCGGCAACACCACCGGCTTCTCCACCACTTCGTCAACCATCGCGTCGTCGTGATCAGTCACTGCCTGTCCCTTCGAGCCAGGCCCGCACGGGCCCAGCCTGTCAGGCCAGCTCAGTTACACCGTTGATCTGACACTCCCCGCGCCGGTCCCCGGGCTGGCCGGAAACTCGGGGTCTCCGCGGCGAGTGGCTCGGCTCGATGTCGCTGGTGACGGTGCAGCTCGCCGCGGTCACCCGGTTGACCCGGACAGAAATTTTCGGCACGCACAGGTTCAGCGTTCTCGGTGAGTTCGAGGTCGAAGCTCGGCAAACTCGGATGTGTGCGCCCTTGGATGGGGGCCATGCACCAGACGATTGATGTGTGTGGCTCGCCGTCTCGGCGCGCTAGTCGCGGCGCTTCGTACGACTTCAGGGCAGATCCTCGGAATCGGATCGCGGTGCGAGCCGCTGGCATCCGGATGCCGGCACAAGCGGACCAGCTGGTTGCCGCCTCGCGGCCGTCACCAAGGAAGGCTCAGTGAGCGCCAACCCGTCGAATGTCCCCCGCGTGGACACGACCGGCGAGCCCGAGGACGTGATGGACTTCCAACCCTCGGTCCCAGCGCGCAACGAAGGCCTGTCGTGGGAACAGCGTCTCCGGAAACCCTACGTGGTCGTCCCGGTCGTCCTCATGAGTGCACTGGCCGTCTGGTGGTTCGTCATCCGCTCCGACGGAAGCTCTTCGACCTCCACGACAACCACCACCAAGGAGCTCGTGACCGCAACACGAGGGTCACTCAGCGACTCGGTCTCGGCCGAAGGAACGGTCGCGGCCGCTGAGACCTCCGACCTGAGCTTCGCGGCGGCGGGCACGGTCACCGCAGTGAACGTGAAGGCCGGGGACGAAGTCACCGCCGGTCAGGTACTCGCATCCATCGATTCCGCGAGTCTCCAAGCGGAGGTGACGTCGGCGGACTCCGCGCTCGCCAACGCGCAGGCCACACTGGCCGACGACCAGTCCGCCGGCGGATCAAGCGAACAGATCGCAGCTGACGAGACCAGCGTCACCTCGGCGCAGGACTCGCTGACCCAAGCCCAGCAGGCACTCGCTGGCGCTTCGTTGGTCGCGACCTTTGACGGCACGGTCGCTACCGTTGATCTCACCGTCGGCGAGCAGCTCAGTGACGGGGGAAGTGGGGGGACTACGCCGACGGGTTCGTCGAGTGGTTCCGGTCAGTCGTCGTCGACGTTGGGGAGCAGCACGAGCGGGCTCCCCGGGGCCGGGGGGACCGGTTCCAGTTCCGATGGTTCGTCGTCCTCGACGGCCCAGATCCAGGTGGTCAGCGCGGGGCGTTACAGTGTCGAACTTCCGGTCGGTAGCAGCGATGTCGACGGAGTCGCGGTCGGTGATTCCGCGACCTTGACCGTCTCGACCTCGAGTTCGGCGACGGGCGGGTTTCCTGGCGGCTTTGGCGGCGGCGGCTTTGGCGGCGGCGCCTTTCCCGGCGGCGGTGGCACCACGGCGAACGGTGGCGGCTCCTCGAACTCCGGCACTTCGGGTGCCACAGGCGCGGGTGGATCCACGACCACCACTGGTACGACGGCAACCGGAACCGTCACCGAGGTCAGCAAGGTCGCTGACGCAAGCTCAGGCGTTGCGCAGTATCCGGTGACCGTCACGTTCAGCACTGACGACACCAACTTCTCTGTCGGCACAACGGTGACGGGAGCGATCGCGACCAACGCGCGCGCTGACGTGCTCCAAGTCCCGGTCCGTGCGGTCACCACGTCGAACGGCACCTCGACGGTGACGGTCGCGCTGGATGGTAAGGCAGATGGGCGCACCAAGACGCGGCAGGTCACGACCGGTCAATCCGCGAGCGGCATGATCGAAATCACCGATGGTCTCCAGGAAGGCGACCAGGTCGTAGTGACCACGGTCGTCCGCAACGTCACCGGCGGATCGTTCCCCGGTGGTGGATCGTTCCCAGGTGGTGGATCGTTCCCCGGTGGTGGAGAGATCCCGACCGGAAACGGATCAGGACAAGGAACGAGCAGGTGAGCTCCGCCGAAACGGTCGCTGCGAACTCGACACCAGCGGTCATCGAGCTCATTGACGTCGAGAAGGTGTACAAGAACGGCGAACTCGAAGTCGCCGCGCTTCGGGAAGTGTCGTTGCGGATCGACGAAGGCGAGTTCGTGGCCATCACGGGTCCGTCGGGATCGGGCAAGTCGACGCTCATGCACATTCTCGGCTGTCTCGACGTCCCGACAGCGGGTGTGTTTCGACTCTCGGGTCACGATGTCCAAGCATTCGACGAGGATGTGTTGGCGCGTGTTCGCAACGTGTTCGTCGGGTTCGTGTTCCAGCAGTTCAATCTGCTGTCGTACATGTCTGCGTGGCGCAATGTCGAATTGCCGCTCGTCTACCGCGGTGTGGAACCCGACGAACGTCGCGAACGCACGCTGCTGGCGCTCGAAAAGGTCGGGCTGTCGGACCGTATTGATCACCGACCTGGCGAACTGTCAGGTGGTCAACAGCAGCGGGTTGCGGTAGCGCGGGCACTCGTGTCTGAGCCAGCCATGATCCTGGCGGACGAACCTACGGGAAACCTCGACTCGCACTCGACCGCTGACGTCTTGAGTTTGATCGACGAACTCCACGCCGAGGGTCGCACGATCGTGTTGATCACCCACGAAGCCGACATCGCCGCACGCGCCGGGCGTCTCGTACAGATCCGGGATGGACAGATCTGGACTCGCGACGATGTCTCGGCCGGCCACAAGAGAGTTGAAGTCACACGATGAGCTGGCGCGATGTCGTGCGAACTGCGACCGAGGCGGTGAGAACCCACCGGTTGCGGTCCGCTCTCACCATGCTCGGCATCCTGATCGGCATCACTGCGGTCGTGCTCACGGTCGGACTCGGTCAAGGCGCCAAGGCGACCGTCAGCGACCAGATCAACGAGCTCGGAACCAACCTGCTCGTGGTCTCCCCAGGGAGTTCCACCAGTACCTCGGGGGCACGCGGTGGTTTCGGATCGGCTTCGACGTTGACGTTGACAGACGCCGAGGCGTTGAGCGTCAAGGCCGCCGCCCCCGACATCGAGGCGGTGGCACCGGTGTCGACCAGTCAGGTGTCGCTCGTCGCGGGGTCCACCAACTGGACGACCACACTCACTGGGACCACGCCGTCGTGGAAGGCGGTTCGCTCGCGGGGCGTCAGCTCCGGTCGATTCCTGCGGACCTCTGACGAGACGAACGCTGCGGCTGTCGTGGTCCTCGGGCCCGACACCGCCGACCAGTTGTTCAGCACCACCGACCCGATCGGTCAGACCGTCAGCTACAACGGTGTGAAGCTCCGCGTGATCGGCGTGCTCGACGCGCTCAGCTCCTCAGAGTCGACGTCGAACAACGATCTCGCCATCGTTCCGCTCAGCACCTACCGGCAGCGACTCGTCGGCGGGACCAACCGCAACGCGGTGAGCTCGATCTACATCAAGGCCACCTCATCGGGAACGCTGTCGGCCGCGTACCAGGAAGCTGACGCCCTGTTGCTGAACGCCCACGGCATCACCGCGGCGGCCAACGCCGACTTTTCGATCGCGACAGCGCAATCCGTGCTCAGCGCGGCGACCTCGGTCGACAACACGCTGACCGTCATGCTCGGCGGAATCGCCATCATCGCACTCCTCGTCGGCGGCATCGGTGTCATGAACATCATGCTGGTCTCGGTCACGGAACGCATCCGTGAGATCGGCTTGCGAAAGGCGATCGGCGCCCGACCGGCCCTCATCCGGCGTCAGTTCCTGGTCGAAGCCGGCATTCTCGGGCTGGCAGGAGGAGTGCTCGGCGTCCTCCTCGGGATCCTGGGGGCGATCGCCATCCCCTCGGTGACCGACACCAGGGTGATCCTCTCGCTGCCCGCGTCACTCGCCGCGATTGCGGTCGCGATGGGGATCGGAATGATCTTCGGCGTCTACCCCGCATCTCGCGCCGCCCGCCTCGCGCCCATCGACGCACTCAGGAGTGAGTGACGACATGACTTCACCAACCTCGATCCCGGCGAGCAACCACTTCGCCTCCCTCTTTCCCGAACCGTCGGCGTCCACCATGTCGACGCGCTGGTGGCATCACAAGCGACGCGTCGTCATCGTCGGGTTCGTGATCGTCGCGGTCGTGGTTGGCGTCTTCGCCACCGGAGCATTCGGATCCGGCGGTCCCTCGTACCGGACCACCGAGGCCGCAGAACGAAACGTCGACGCGCTGCTGTCCGGCGTCGCCACCATCGAACCGACGTCACAAGCGACCGTCGCGTTCCCGACGAGCGGAACCGTGGCCACGGTGCAGGTCGCGACCGGTAACGAGGTCGCGATCGGTCAGGTGATTGCCACGCTCGACACGCAAAGCCTCACCGACACGCTCCACACCAAGGAAGCCGCGCTCGCCCAGGCAGAGCTCAACCTTTCCAAGGCGCTCGCAGGCGAGAGCGTCGGTGGTCTCTCCGGTGGATCCGCGGGATCGAACGGCTCGGCGCCAAACGGGACCGCCACGCTCAGCTCAACCCACAGCGCGAGTGGCGCAACCGTCGTGCTCGTCGCCGCGACATCAGACGACCCCGAGCTCGCCGCAGCGCAACAGGCCGTCCTCAACGGACAACATCAGGTCGACCTCGCCCTCGCCGCCGCATCGAGCGCCCTCGACAACGCAACGATGGTGTGCGCGGCGGTCGGATCCGAACCCGCGACGACTACCACCACGACGCCGGCCACAACCACGACACCGGCCACAACCGCGACGTCGTCCAACGACGACCTCACCGCATGCCAGGCGGCCCTGCAAGCGGTACTGACCGCGCAGAAGGCGGTACAGACCGCGCAGAACTCGCTCGCTGACGCGTCGAACGCGCTCGACACGCTCCTCGCGCAACGTGCCGCAGCCACACCGCCCACCAACTCGGGCTCGACACCAGACACGAATGGAAGCACCGGCACCACTACCCCATCTGGCCTATCTGGGGGTTCGAGCGCAGCGCCCGGCGGCGCCAGCACGTCCTCGTCGTCGCCGTCGTCCGCCGACCTCGTCGCCTACCAGAAGGCGGTCGACGCCGCCGCTTCAGACGTCGCCGTCGCGCAACAAGCGATCGCGCAGGCGACGATCGTCAGTCCGATCGCGGGGACCGTGGAATCGGTCACTCTGGCCGCCGGCGACACCGTCACCGCGGACTCGTCGACGGCGAACGTCGTGGTGAAAGGGCCGGGCGGGTACGAAGCGACGACCACGATCAGTGTCGACAAGATTGGCAAGGTCGAGGTCGGCCAGCGCGCCGCCCTCGTTCCCGACGGATCACATGACACGCTCGCGGGGGAAGTCACGTCAATCTCGGTTGCACCAACGGACTCCTCCACGTCAACGACCAACTACCGGGTGGTTGTCGGGCTCGACGCAGCCGACTCGAAGCTCAACAATGGCTCGTCAGGCACGGTCACCATCGTCACCAAGAGTGCCCACGCGGCGCTCGCGGTTCCGACGTCGGCGATCACGACGACCGGCGCTCGTCACACCGTCACTGTGGTCGATGGCGACGGCACCAAGCAGGTGACCGTCGAGACCGGTGTCGTCGGCGCGACCTGGACCGAGATCAAGGACGGGCTGACCCAAGGACAGGAAGTCGTACTCGCCGATCTCTCGGAGGCGTTGCCGGGCTCCGCCACCAGCTCGTCGTCGACGACCCAACAAGGTGGCGGTGGCACCCGCTTCCAGTTCCCCGGCGGCGGGGCACCCAGTTTCGGCCGATAGCTCCGTCCTCCGCCGTACAACGCGCCAGCCCATTCCATCCCTCGCCAGGAGCCAACCATGTTTCCGCAAGGCACGCAGCACGACACTCATTCGACGACCCGACCCCGAGCACACGGCTCGAGCTCGGAGCTCGGTCGTTCGTGCCGTCGGATCGTCGGTCTCATGATCGTCGTGCTGGTCGGGGCCGTCGCGGGCGCGACACCTGCCCTGGCCGCCGCACCATCGCAGACCCAGGGAGGCTTCCCCTTCGCCAGCGGCACGGTCGCGAGCAAGAGCGGATCGACACTCACCCTCACCAACTCGAACGGGCAAACCAAGGTCATCGTCAACGCCTCGACGGAATATCGCGAGACCAAGACCGTCGATGCCGCCGCGGTCACCGTCGGATCCTGTGTGCGCGTCAGCGGAACCGGAAGCGCAAGCAAGGGCATCGACGCGTCCAACGTGTCCGTCACTGACGGATCCAAAAAGTGCGCCCAGACCGGAGGCTTCGGTCTCGGCGGAGCGCCGGGAGATGCCGGCAATCGCGGCGGGAACGGCCAAGGCCCATCCGGCGCACCTCCCAGCGGCTACGGACCTCCCGGCGGGTACGGCGGAGGCGGCGCCAACGCCGGCAATGGACAGGGGTTCCCGACGAATCTGGGCATGATCAACGGCAAGGTCAAGAGCGTTTCAGGTGACACGGTCAGGGTTCGAGGCAGCGTCCTGAAGGTGTCGCGGAAACGCAACGCCCGACCGAAATCAACCACCAAGACCGTCACTGTGACCCTGTCGAGCGCGACGCAGTTCACCCAAACGGTCTCGGCGACTGCCGATGCTGCTGCTGTCGGGGCGTGTGTCAACGCCGCCGGCAATACCGACAGCGTTGGTACGGTCACGGCGGACACCGTGACGGTCACCCAGCCTGTCGACGGAGAATGTTCGGCGTTCGGAGGATTCGGACCCAACCAAGGCTCGATCTAGGAATGCCGAGCACTCGGCTACTTCGTGGCTAGGCCCCAGAGGCTCTTCAAAACTTGCCGCGAGTGTCGTGCGATGCCAAGCCTCGCTTCCGCAACGCAGAGTCTCCACCGGTTCGTCGACCGCCGCCTCGGCGCCGTGACCGTCGTCGCGGCAGTCGCCGTGACCAGCGGATATGTAGTGACCTGGGCCGCACGCTCCGATCGTGTGCGTCAACACGTCGTACGGATCGGCGGAAACGTCAGCGAATCCGCGTCACGCGAAGTCGCTGACGCCGCTCCGACCGCGAGCACGATCAGCGGCGCCGTCATCACCGACGACTTCCCAGATCCCTACGTCTTCGTCACCGCTAACGGCTACTACGCGTACTCGACCAACTCGCACGCGGTCAACGTGCCGGTCCGGTACTCCCACGACCTCGTGCACTGGACCAACCTCGGCGACGCCGCACCAACCCTTCCCGACTGGATCGTGTCCGGGTTCTCGCAGACCTGGGCGCCGTCCGTCAGCGGAATCGACGGCTCCTACGTCATCTACCTGTCGGTGCAGGACGCCAGCGTCGACCGCCACTGCCTGGTGACCGGTACGAGCGAGTCACCCGCCGGGCCATTTCAGATCGCTAGCGCACCGCTCACCTGTGGCGCATCCGGCGCGATCGACGCCAGTCCGTTCACGAGCGCTGACGGTGTGCGGTGGCTGACGTGGAAGGAGGAAGGAACGCCGAGCACGATCGTGTCGCAACCATTGTCGAACGACGGCTTGGAGCTCGTCGGTACGCGCTCGACGCTCCTCGCGGCATCTCAGGCATGGGAACACGGCACCGTCGAAGGTCCGTCGATGGCGGTGATCAACGACACGTACTACCTGTCGTATTCAGGTGGCAACTGGACCGACGCAACCTACGCGACCGGCGTGGCCGTGTGCCGTGGACCCCACGGCCCGTGCACGGATACATCGTCGCCCGTCATCGCGACCGAGCTGGGCCGGTACGGGCCAGGCGGGCTCGAGATCTTCACCATCAACGGAACCTCGTACGGCGCGTTACACAGTTGGTACGCGGCGCTCGGCTACCCGGCCGGGCGCCGCGCTGCTCCGAATCGGAAAACTCTCCTTCACCGGCGACACGATTCACTGGGGGAACTAGTGATGGGGTCAGATGAATGAGCTGATGGGCAGAAGCGGATGCGGCCAGACGTGATTCTCAGCAGTTTCGCAGGATGACGACTGGTTGATTCTCAGCCGCCAGCCCCATCGTGACCCGGTGGCGCTCCACGAGGACGAACCTGCCGCGACGGACCGGGCGTTGCGTCAGCGGATTTCCGAGGCGAGGCTGTACCTCGTTGCCGCACGGACCGCCATGGCAGCGAATGCGTGGGACGCTTCGCGCGAGAACGCCTTGATCGGTGCACGGCTATTGATCGAGGTTGTGCGCGAGTCCGAACGTCGCTCGCTGGGTCTCTGCGCAGATCGAGGAGCGGACGAGGTCACTCTGACCTCAACGAGTCTCGAAGGGATCATGACCGCGGTCGATCTACAATGGTCCTCGCGCCCGTGTGCGCTCGTCGAATTCGCCGAGCCGCACCAGACAAGCGCCATCGTCGACGCCGCATCGCTGATCTTCGATCGAGTCCAGGTCATCGGGGCGATCTTGGACGCTGAACATGCGCATCCGTAGGCCTTCGGAATTCAGCTGTGCGGCGCTGCAGTTCCGGATCTCGGGGGCACGGCCAAGGCGACGCATTCCACGACACTCATAGTCGAAGAGCTCTTCACCACACGCCAGCCTCGAGTCGATCTCCTGGCACTCGTGAGCTGGCGACAAGCAGTGCCCGCGACAGGGACCCACAACGGATCGACCTGATTCCACCTGCGCCGCCGCACCTTCTCTGCGACAAACGGCGAACAGCTCAATGCAGAATTCTCTGCATGTTCTTCGCTGAACGTGAGGCTGGTCGCGTCGAATTGCGCATGGTCACGACACGCCCGCAGATCGCGCTGGCTTCCTCGTTCGTTGGCCTCGGGAACGACTGGCAATGATGTCTCGGCCGCTCTTCGAGCGGCGGCTCGGTATTCGATGCAATCGAGCCGCGGTGATGATCGACGAGTGGCCAGACCCTGCACTTGTTGCCGCGCTCACGCAGATCCGGCCATCGCTGCATCTCATCGTCGGGTGCAACGAAGAGCGCGAATGTGGAGATCTCGTCGCCATGATGGAAGCTGGTGCCACCGCGAACTTGGTGCGGCCCACCGTCACGGACTTGTGCGACACGGCGCGACAGTGCCTCCAACAGTCGCTCGCGGTCGCGAGGACTGATCTCGCGCGTGTGCAACCGGCTTCGGCATCAGGATCATGATCGCCGTCGGGTTCACCTGCTCGATGATCGCGTTCGCGGCCTTGACGGTGTGTCTCCTGCGGGACGAAGGGTCCCTACCTCAACGCGGCGCTCGTCGCGCTGCCCGACAGGCGATCTACCGGCCGATCACGCGTCGGCCAGCAGCTGCGGGTCCGGGTCGTGTGCGTCCGGGTGATGCGCGGATCGTCGAGGTCGCCAAAGACAACCCGACCGATGGCACCCGGATGGTCGCGGCGATCGCCAGCCAACAGTTCGGTGAGGCAGTGAACCGCAAACGAGTGCAGCGCGTGATGCGCGCCCACAAGTTGCTCCAGCCGACCCGTGGCAGCGGTCGGCGTCGCCGGCCCGGGTTCTTTCGCGTGACGTGTCCCGACGAGCTGTGGCACATCGACATGACCAAGGTGTGGACCGCGCAGCACGGCTGGGTCTACCTGCACGCGATGGTCGATTGCTGCACCCGCGAGATCCCTGGATGGTCTGTCGATCTGCGTTGCCGTGACGACGAAGCCATCGCCGCGGTCGAGCACGCGGTCCTCGCTCGTGGGGTCCGTCCCGGCGAGCTCACCCTCGGCAGCGACAATGGCTCCCAGTTCACCTCGAAGGACTTCCGTCGGCACCTGTCGTCGCGTGGGATCACGCATCGTCGCGGCGGTTATCGCGATCCCGAGTCTCAGGCGTTCATCGAGTCCTGGTTCGGGCAGTTCAAGAAACGCTGCGCATGGCGGGCCGAGTGGGAGACCATCGACCAAGCCCGAGCAGAGATCGGCGCGTACATCGACAGCTACCACCACCGGCCCCACTCCGGGCTCGGCTACCGCACACCCACCGACGTCGCCGCGACCCTGGCGGGAAGGACAAGACCTACAAACCGAAGCGACCTGAACCGACAACGAAACAGGGATCCGCGTCACTGCCCATGGAGACTCACCAAGACCACACGGCGACGTCTCGCGACCATTGAGCGTCGACACCTGAGATGTTCGCAGCGGCGATCGACACCTACATCGCGTTGGCCTTCGGCGCGCTTGTGCTGTGCATCTGCCTTGCTGTCATCTTGCAGTTCATCGACGCCGGGCGCCACCGCAACCTTGGTCGCCGTCGAAGCGAGCGTCGGCCACCACACCGACGCTCCGAAAGCGATCACCCAGACGAAGGCGCCTGACACAAGTCGCTGGGCGCGCCCGCCAACGGGAGTCGGCGCGCAGAGTTCTCGGTCCAAGGGCTCGGGCGTCGGGTCTCCTCCGCGTCTCTCGGGACCCTGGCCTCGTCCGAACAGGACCACGCCAGACACTCCGTGTTGATTCGCAGGTTCCTCCCAATCGATTCGGAGAACGCGTCGTTATCGTCGACCAGTGTCCGTTCAGCCGCGCGGTTGCGATCTGCGCGGATCCAGGCTCAACGTTCGCGATTCGCTGTGTGAACCAGGTGCTTCTCTGTGCATCACTCACTGCTCGTTCAGCCGTGTTTCTGAATTGTGAGGGATTCGGTGGTGAGGTTCGGTGCGCAGCAGTACTCGGCCGTGCGTCGATGCCCAACGCGGGACCGGCTCGTTGTGGTTGCCGTTGTCGTCGTCGTCGTGGCCAGCACTCTTCTCGCAAGTTCGGATGTGAGCACTGCGTCGCCGCGCGCCGCGGTGCCGGTGCCATCGACACAGGTCGACACGACCGGGAGTGGGATCCTCTCCTCGGTGAGCGTGACGCAGGGGCCGCACAGCACGATTAGTGCAGTGGTGACCGTCGAGACAACCAAGAATGCTGTCGTATTGGTGACGGTCTCGAAGCATGGGCGCACTGTTGTCAAGCCGCCGAACAGTGCGCACGGCACCATGCACACCGTGGCCGTCGTTGGCCTACGAGCCGGAACGACCTATCGGCTGGCGGTCACGGCGAAGCGATCGCATCGCACGAGCGGAACAGCTTCGCTCGTGTGGACGACCGGGTCGTTACCCGAGGATCTTCCGGCCCCGAAGGTCACGACCGCGAATCCTTCGGCCATGGCTCGGGGTGTGACGTTGTTCAACGCCTTCCCGCGCAACCCGAGACCCGACACGGGTGTGTCGGTAGTCCAGCGCAAAGGCTTCGTGGTCGCGGTGGATGACACGGGTGCAGTGATCTGGTACTACGAAGCGGGGCTCCAGATCGCGGACGTGAGCCAGACCTCGCGTGGCACCTTGCTGTTGGGTGTCGGCGACACTGTAATCCGAGAAATCGATGTGCTCGGCAACACCGTGCACGAGTACGCAACCAGGCTCGCCTACGCCCGCGGTACCGACGGAGCAGGCCATGGGTTGACCACGCCCGACAGCACGCCGATCGCTATCGACAGCAGCCATCATGAAGTCGCCGAGATCTCCAACGGTGACCTCCTCACCCTGAGCAGCCAACTCGTTGAACTCACGCCAGCCGATGCTGAAGCCGTGTGTCCAAACGATCCCGAGACCATGATCGTCGCCGACGTCGTCGTCGAGCTATCTCCTGACGGGGCCGTGATCCAGCAATGGCCACTCACCGATGTCCTCAACCCAGCGCAGCGTCCCGGCACCGAGATGTGCTCGACGCTGTCGCTCGGCGCGAGTTCTTACCCTGACGCGCCCACCGCACGCGACTGGACCCATGCCAACGCTGTCGTTCTCGACGAAGAGCACAATCGTCTCCTCGTATCGGTCCGACACCTCGACGCTGTCGTCGCGATCCGTTACCACGACGACGCCGACGGACCGGCGGGACAGCTGCTCTGGGAGTTCGGGCACGACGGAACCCTGACCATGACCGGCAACGGGACGTGGCCTTACCATCAACACGCCATCGAACTCGATCCCAACGGGGACCTGATCCTCTACGACAACGGCAATCACCGACCGGATACCTCCGCCGACGGCGGCGCCGGCGAGAAGCCTTACAGTCGGGCCGTGCGCTACAAGATCAACGAGCGCGACCACACCGTCACCCAGCTCTGGCAACATCGCGACCACTCGGCCGACGGCTCGCCCATCTTCACCCAATACCTCGGCGACGCGGATCCTCTGCCGAACGGCGATGTCCTCATCACCCACGGCGGAGGACTCCGCAGCGACAACACCGCGTACAGCCGTGTCGTCGAAGTCGACCCCGGTACTCAGCGAGACGGGCAGAAGGACACCATCGTGTTCGACCTCAGACTTGGTGACCATGACAGCGGCTGGAACATCTACCGATCACAACGACTGCAATCGCTCTACGGCACCGGTCAACCGATATCAGGCTGACCGTCCATCGCCGAAGCCGGCACCCTCGTTGAATGCTTGACCGGTCGCTCGGGTTCGCTCAAACTGCCTCAGGTGGCCATCAGGTAGGTATATGAGCGGAAGTCGGACGAACGCAGGGGGGCGACGGTGGATGACTCGATGAAGTGGGAGCGGTACGGCGCGTTGAGTGGGATCCTGTTCGTGATCTTGGTGATCGTGAGCATCGTCGTGTCGGGGTCGGTTCCGGAGACTTCTGATTCCGCGGCGAAGATCTTGCAGTCCGTCAAGGACAACAAGGACGGTCTCGAGGTTGGTGCATTTCTCGGGGGTCTCGCGGTCGTTGCCGATTCTGTGGTGGGCGGGGAGTTTGTGGGCGCGGATGCGTCGTGCCGAGGGCGGCCAACCTCGCCTCGCGTTGATCGCGGTACTCGGCCTGGTCTTCGCGGGTGCGAGCCAGGCGGGGATTGCTGTGATTGGCTCCACCTTGGCCATCCAGCTCAAGACGGTGGGCGCGGCAGAAGCGAAGTTCTTCTTCGTGTTGAGCCAAGGGCTCAACGCGGCATCGGCGGTCGGACTCGCGGCGATGCTCCTCGCGGTCTCCGTCTTGGTGTTCCGGACGCGGGTGTTTCCCGTCTGGCTGGGATGGGTCGGCGTCGCCGACGCGATCTTGTTCCTGGTTGGCAGCTACGCCGTGGCGACAACCAGCAGCGCGATTGGGGGGTTCCTCTTCGCTGGGTTCGCCATCTCAGCGCTCTGGGTCGTCGTGTTGAGCGTGATCATGTTCCGCGCCAAAGAGCCCGTTCCCGCCGGCGCATAGAGGAAGCCTGGCGCACTTGCGTTGCTCCGGTGCCGAACGGCAGTCACGGACGGCCGACGCGGACGCGCCCCTCAGGATCGGCACCGCTCTCGTTCAACGTGTAGAAGCGAAGCTGAGTCCGTCGGGATCGTTGAAGGTCATGATGTAACCAATGGGCGCCTCGATGACGGGCGAGTGTGCGATGCCAAAACTGTCGAGACGTTCGACCCAGTAGTCGATGTCGGGTCGGCTACGGAGCATGATCGCGAAAGGATCGAAGCCGGCGATGCCCTTCGCCGCCTGAGTGTTCACGCGCAGGGACAGCGCGAGCTCGCCTTTCGACCGGTACGCGACACCCCGAACGACACCGTCCTCGTCATCGCGAAACTCCATGAACGATTCGAGATCGAACACGCGTTCATACCAAGCTCGGCTTCGCGGAAGGTCCGAGACCGGTATCTTGATGTGGTGAAGACCCAGGATCTCGCCTGACACTTTGACCTCCGGCAGGTTGGCTTCGAGTGCACAAGCTGCTCTGGAGCAGTTGCGCGGCGCGAGTCCTAGCCCCAGGTGAGAGGTGTGTTCGTTCGCTGCGACTCGTCAGCCCGAGCGGCAGAGCACGGCGACGACAGTCCCGGTTCCAGGATGGCCAGGGTTCGAGGAGTAGCCGGGGTCCGTACGGACAACGATCACTTCTGCGATGTCACCGCCGATCTTGGAGCCCATCTTGGTGACCTTGGTCGACACGATGATCGCCATGTACTGCGGAATCGTCCGCGGCGGACCGGAACTGTTTCCGGGGCCGGATGTCCATTGACGGCCGCAGGCGGGAACGACGCTCGAGGTTTCGTAGCCCTTGAAGCTCGACGGCGCGGACCCCTGACTGAGCGAGTTCTCCTTGGCCCACTTGGCACCCCAGAAGTCGACGGTCGATCCGACGCCGTGTGACCCGAGGTTGCCGGTGACGAATTGCCCCGCACCGGGGAAGGCATAGACGAGCACATCGGTAGATCCGAGTGCTGTGCCCCCGTCGCCGTCGTTGACTCGCACCGGCACACTGTGGAAGCCAACGGTCGAGAAGGTGCATGACGCGGTTGGCGCCGGTTGCGCAACGACCTCGTACGCGCCGTCGTTGTCGCAGTCGAAGTCGTAGCGAAGCGGGTCGCGGACCGGACCGGCGACGTCGCTCGCGGTCACATCGACACGCGCAGGTGCACCGACAGCCACGGGCCCGTTGTTCGAGACGTTGCTGATGGTCGGCGCGACATTGGTGATCGTGACGGTGGTCCCGACCGTCGTGCAGAGTCCGTCGACGTCGCAGACCTTCATCGAGATCGGTTGCGTGTCGGGTCCGTCGCGCGTAGCCGCCGAGAACAGCGGGTGCTGGCCAGAGGTCTCGAAGGTTCCGTCGTTGTCGAGGTCCCACGAGTACGTGATCGCGTCGCCGTCGGGGTCGGTTGCGCTGCCGCCCAGATGGACCGTGCTCGCTTCGGGCACCGTGTACGGGCCGATCGGATCGACGATGGGCGGCCGCTTCACCTCCACCGTCGCGGTCGATGACGTCCCGGTCGCGTTGCAGTCGTCGCAGGTCCCAACGGCGGTGTTCGCGAGCGGGCCGAGTCGGAGCACGTGGATGGTGATCACGACCTTGGTGACCGTCAGTTCCGGGAGAAGAGGAACCGTGCACACGACCGGTGCGGTGAGCTCGACGGGCTGTGACGGAGTCGTCACATTGCAGGTCATGCCGTAGGTCGGGTCGGGGTCGATCGAGACGAGTTCGACGTTCGCCGGGAGCGGGTCGTTGATCTTCACATTCGTGGCATCGCCCGGCCCCAAGTTCTTGGCCGTGATCGTATAGCGCAGGGTGGAGTCCTCGACCACGACGGGCTGGTCGGCCTTCTTCGTCACTTCGAGCGCCGCCTCGGGTTTCACATCGGTGCGCACGTGGCCCGACGACACCGGCAGGAGCCCGTCGGCCCAACCGAACGCCTCGTTGTCCAACACGGTGATCTCCCGTGCCTCGACCTCGATCTCGACGGTGACGGTCTGTCCCACCGGCAGAGCACCGAGGTTGCACGAGATCGTCACCGTTCCTGTGCACGTCGGCGCACTCGGGGTCGTCGAGACCAGCCGCACGGAACCCGGCAGCGTGTCGACGACGGTCACGTTGTTTGCAGTGTTGGCGCCGGTGTTGGTCACGTCGATGAGGTACGTGAAGTTGTGACCGATGCGAACGGTGTGCTGCCTGACTGTCTTCGTCACCGTCAGCTGCGGAGGATCGACCGCCGTACCGGGATCTCCATACTGGGGATCGAGGAACCCACCGCCACCGCCGACCTCGATCACGTTGTTCACTTGGGTCGGCGCATCGGACGCGACCTGCACGTTGATCGCGAAGTTGGCCGACGCGCCCGCGTCGAGCGGCACCGACCGAGTGCACGTGACGGTCCGATCGACGGCACCACAGGCGAAGCCGTCTCCACTTCCATCGACGAACGACATACCGACCGGGAGGGTGTCGGTCACCACGATCGGGTCGGTCGTCGGGCCGCTGCCGATGTTGCTCACTGCGACGTAGTAGGTCCCGGTCCCGCCGCGGGTGAAGTCGCCCTGGTGCGTCTTGCTCACGACCAGGTGCGGGAGCCCTGGCGACGTCACCCCCGCGTGCGTGCTTCCGCCTCCGAACCACGTGACCTCGACATCGTTGTGGATCGGCTCGGTGACGAACACTCCGAGGGTGATGGTGACCGTTTCCTTCTCGCCGACGGTCAACGTCCCGATGTTGCAGACCACCTGCGAGTCACACGAACCCTTCGTGGTCTCGACGCCGATGAGCGACCAGCGTGGATCATCGAGGATGTCCTTGGCCACCACGCCATAGGCGGTCGTCGGGCCAAGGTTTTCCACGTCGATCGTGTACTGGAGCTCCGGGCCGGCGAGGACCCGTACTCCCTTGGTCACCCCGACCGTCGGCGCGGGTCCCACGTCGGTGCTCCAACCGCCGGTGTTGTCGTCGAGGTTCCCGTCGCCCTGGTCGGACGTCACCGTCGCGTCGTTGTGCACAGGTCCTGGCTGCAGGGCACGGGCCACGACCGTCGCCACTCCGGTCTGGCCGACCTGGAGCGTGCCCAGGTTGCACACCACCGTGACGTTGCCCTGGCAGGCGGGGGACGCGGGATCGGTCGACACCACCGCCAGCCCCGAAGGCAGCGTGTCGTTGACCAACACGTTCGTCGCCACATCGGGCCCGTTGTTCTTCACCCTCAGGTGATAGGTGAGCTCCTCACCCGCGTTCGCCGTGACCGGTCCGTCCTTCGTGAGCGCGAGGTCTGCAATGCCCTGCGACGGATCTGGCGGGAAGAACGATTCGTTGAACGGAACGCTTGCCGTCACCAGCACACAGCGAACCACGCCAGGAAAGCACGTAACGGCCGTGTAGTGGGTCTCGCCGATGTGCGTCGACGCGGTTCCCACATCCGTCGTCGTCTCGCCTGCGACCGTGATCGAAGCGTCGTACGTCGACCGGACGGACGCGATGTACTCACGTCCGGACACCGATTGAATCGTCTGGCTGCCCGGATATGCCGCGTCGGTGAAGGTCCCGCAGGTACCGGTGTTCGTCGCATCGCTGCCAGCGATAAGCACGGTCAGTACCTTCGTGCCCGACACGCTCCCTTCGGACGAGTCGATCTGAAAGCTCGCGGTGAACGTGACCACCGACCCGGCCATCCCGGAATAGCCCTGGCTCGAGGTCTCGGTCTGCGCCCCGAACGTGACGACGCCCGATTCGCTGAACGTGCCCGGAAACGGGCCCGACGCCGTCCCCGATGCCGAGAAGTTCAGCGTCGACGTCGAGCTCGGATCACACTGAGGCGCCGAAACGCCGGGAGCCTCGATCACGAAATTGCCCGCGCTGAAGCTCTCACCCGCCAACGCGGACGTCGGACTCGCAGAGGACGGCGAGCTGTCGATCGCAACGACCACCGACAACACCACAGCTACGACCAGCAGCGGAGCGATTCGAAGGCGCACGCCTGAATCGCGTACGCGCGCCCGTGAACCAGATCGAGTTCGCACAGCCCCCCGCTTCGCGCTCTGCAAGTCCCTGCCCGCTGCATACCGTAGATGACGGAATCGGGTCCGTCAAAGGTGGGACACGCGAAGCTGTGAACACGTCGGGCGTTCGACGCGGCGACGGGCACGTGCGAAGCCGACACCCGCGCAAGCGGCTTTAGGCGTTTCGACGTTCGACATGGCCGACCGTTTTCGGCGCGGACCCGGCTACATCGAACAGGTTCTTGAATTCGCCGACTACAAGCAGCAGCGCTCGTAGCGACCGCCCGCCCTCCCGGTAGCTCTCGGGGTGGCGCATCATCGCGCTCTGGGCGTGGAACTCACCGAAGCCGAACGGACGATTGTGCTTCGGGCACTCTTCGAGTCAGCGATCACCGAGTCCGAGTTCGAGGACGGTCCCGAAACGCTGCGAGCGGGCAGACCACCGAATCCGCTCGGAACAGATCGCGACACTGGTCCGGAAACTCGCCGGCGATCATGTGGGTGCCCTGCGCGTCGTGAGAGATGGTCCTGGCGTGTTGTGGTGGCGCGGGCCCTGGAACTCCAACAGGCCCGGACAGAGCTGCGAATGTCGCGTGGCAGCGAAGGCAGTCATCCGCCGTAGTTCATGCCCGTCGATCGCAGGAGCAGCGGCGTGGCTTCGGCGTCGCGGACGCCTGCGCCAACGACTTCGCCGACGAAGATGGTGTGATCGCCGCGTTTGACGGCATCGGTGACGCGGGCTTCGAACCAGTAGGGAACGTCGACGAGGAGCGGCGAGCCGGTCTCGGGAGCAGCTTCGTAACGGTACCCGTTCAGCGTGTCGCCTTCGACGACGGTGCTGCGA
Source organism: uncultured Actinomycetes bacterium (assembly GCA_963750045.1). Classification (GTDB taxonomy): domain Bacteria; phylum Actinomycetota; class Acidimicrobiia; order IMCC26256; family DASPTH01; genus DASUAS01. The sequence continues at coordinate 112,078 of CAVVPD010000005.1, forward strand.
AAGAACGCGTTCCCGATTTCCAGCTGGTCCTCGCCGAGCACGTTCACCGCAAACGCGCCGGTACGTTCGATGATCGCATGCGAGTCGTTGTCGGTTCGCACAGCCACCATGACGAGCGGCGGATCAAACGATGCTTGCGACAGCCAGTTCACTCCCGCGGCGGCGAACTTCTCACCGTCGACAGAAGTAAGCACGAACAGCCCGTAGTTGATTGCCCTCAGAGCGACCTTCTTGTCCTGCGCATCCATTCCGAGCCTCCCGCTCTCTCCCGTGTCAATCCGAAGGCTACGCACCCATGAGACACGCAGAACGGAGAGACGATTCTCACGGCCTCATGTCACATTCACTCCACGGCGAGGCGTTCCGCCGATGTTCTGGCTGTTTGGTCTGCACTTGACGCGATCAGCTTCTCGCACCCGGGGGATGACCCGAACCGGAGGGCGGCCGGTCGTCGTTCGGCGCAGCCGGGGGGACACCGGTCAGTCGCGATTACCGCCGCGTGAGTCACCGCTTCGACAGACCACAGCCAGTCGCGGTTCTTGAACCGGAGGTAGCGGCCGAGCGAGAGCAGCACGATCGATCGCGTTCCCCCGGGTCCCCGCGCGATCCCCGGGTACCGGACGTTCATGCCGCAGCAGCCCCTCATCAGTTCGAAGTCCATCTCCTTTGCACCCGTGGAGGTCCACGAGCTCGACGGACTCATTGCCGGACAGGCGCAGGAGGGTCCCTGAACCGGCGTATCGGCCGGGTCAGACTGCGCGGATGCACCTCCGGCTGAGCTCACTCACGGAACGGATTCGGGCGAGTCTGTTCTTCGTCCCAGTGGCGGGGGTACTCATCGGCATGGTCGGCGCAGCGGTCACGCTCCGGATCGACGGCCGACTCGATGTGCGCGGCGCCGATCTGCCGCTCGGCGTCACCTCGACGATCGACAGCGCACGCGCGGTGCTGAGCACCGTCGCTGGGGCGACGATCACGTTCGCTGCGATCGCGTTCTCGATCTCACTGCTCATCATCCAGCAGGCGTCGAGTCAGTTCTCGCCCCGGGTGGTGCACACCTTGTTCCGAGACCCGTTCAACAAGCGAGTCATGGGACTGGTCATGGGGACCTTCACGTACTGCCTGGTCGTGCTCCGAGCAGTGCGATCATTGGGCGGGTCTGGCGGGGATGCCGTCATCCCGAACCTCTCGGTCGCCATGGCGGTCGTGCTCGGCATCGCCACGATCATCTCAATCGTCGCGTTCTTGAACCACAGCGCCCACTCCATGGACGTCAGCGAGATCCTCGACCAGATCGAGAACGAGGCAACCGGTCATGCCCGTCGCGAATGGAACGTCGCTGAGTCCGACAAGTCATCCCCAGCACCGATAGCCGCACCGGATCATCCGGCGCACATCGTCCGGTTCGACCGCGCCGGATGGGTCCAGCAGATCGATACCGACGCACTCGTCGCCTGTCTCGCCGACGAGACCACCGCGTGGGTACTCGCCTACCCGGGCCGATACGCGATCCCAGGAGCACCGCTGTGCGCCCTCTCGGCGGCGCCCGAGGACATCGAGGCGACCGAGCAAGCCATTCTCGGCACCGTCTCGACAGGGAACACCCGCACGGTGCAGCAGGACATCTCGTTCGGTCTCCGCCAGATGGCCGATGTCGCTCTCAAGGCGCTGTCAACGGGGATCAACGATCCGACCACGGCACAGGACTCGATCTTCCACAGCGCGGCGATACTCGCCGAGTTGCTCCGACGCGATCCGCCGCCCCGGGAGCTGAGGGGCGAAAGGGATCGCCGTGTGGTGCTCGTCGAGCAGCCCAACGGCGACGATCTGGTTCGCCTCGCGTTCGGTGAGCTTCGGCGCGCTGCAGCCACGCAGCCGACCGTGTGCATCTACCTCTTGGAGGCACTGCATCTCCTCCGGGAAGGGCTTGACGCGACAGGGCTCTCGTCTCGCACCGCGGTCCTCGTCGAACAGGCGCGCCTCGTTGTCGCCGGATGCGAGGCGGCCGACGTGTTGCCGGCCGACCTCGACGACGTCCGTAGCGCGTACGACAAACGCTTCGCTGCCGCCCCGCTTCAACGGTTGGGCTAGCGATGCCGTAGGTGTTCTGCAGCGTGCTCGTCGAGCATCGACTCGGCGAACCAATCCGACGACACCCGATGCGCAGCATCGGAGTCCACCTGGGAGAGTGGGGGCGCCAGTCCTCGTCAGGCGGCACGCGCCCGCGGCCCCTGGACGGGGAGTCCGGTGGGGTCGGTGTCTGGGAACTACAGCTCGGCGAGTCGTGACAAGCCGACACCGAGTTCCTCGGCGTTCATGACCGGAACAACCTCGACCGTTGCTCCGAGCTCGAGCCACATCGGCTCGGCAAGACTCGGGAGCGTCGCGCCGTCAGGCGCGTCGATCACCAGCGTGAACCCACGACGACCGTCCGCCGCGTGGAAGTAGGCGGCCTCCGGGTCCAGCTTCGCCAGGATCCCTTCGAGCGTCGAACCCATCGTGCCGTCGAGGACCATCTGGTTGGTCTTCTGCGTGTCCATCGCGACGTGCAACATGAGACGCATAGCGTGATCCTCTCTTCGTGGGCCGGGCGGTACGACGATTCTGGCCGAAACGGTCGCTCAGGTCACGCAAACGGGGCATGGTCGCCACGATCGCCGGCGATCCCAAACGTCAGCGACTACCTACCTACGGTTTCGCTACCCAGGTGTATGTCTTCGCGACGGGCGTCGACTCGACGAACTGCGTCCGATCGAACGGGCCATCGCCATCGATCGAGAACATGCGCAGATCGGCGTGGCCGCACAGGATGTCCCATGCCTCACCGGACTCTTCCACGTCACCATGTTCGAACACGACGACGGGTTGGGCTTCCCGCAGTACCCGCGTCGCCCCGCGGAGCGCCGCGATCTCGCGGCCCTCCACATCGATCTTGATGAGCGCGGGGCGGCAGCCTGCCGGGACGACCGAATCGAGCCGGCGGACCTCGACATCGATCAAGCACCGCCGCTCGTCGTGGTCGAGGATCCCGCTGATCGTGCGGCCGAGATCCAGCGACGACAACGTGGGTTTGTCGGTGACGACTTCGAACGGCGCGGTCCCGTCGAAGTCAGCGATTGCGATCTGTGACACATGAGCTGCAGGGAACTCTTCGCGGAGGCACTGTGCGAGATGTGGGATCGGTTCGAACGCGAAGTGCGTGCTGTCAGGCGCGACTCTCAGCATGTGCATCAGGAAGAACCCGATGTTTGCGCCGAGATCGATGGCCACATCATTGCGCCGCAGTGTCGCCATGATGAGCAGCGCGATGTGCTCGTTGTCTTTCCGGTCTCTCGGCTGCCACGGATGACGAAGGTCACTCAACGTGCGCCGCAACGGGGGAATCATCTGTTGCACTTTCACTGCATCCACCTCCCGGAAACAGCCCCCCTCGCCGGGTTGGCCTGACCCCGATTGGTGGTCCAGCGGTTATGAGAGTGCTGGTTGGGGTTGGAGGCTGGTCCAGCGGGCAGCGTAGGCGGCTGGGGTGAGCATGCCGAGGCTGGAATGCGGCCGGCGGGTGTTGTAGTCGATGCGCCAGTCGCTGATCACGACCTTGGCTTCGAGGAGCGAGTCGAACCGTTCGCCGTTGAGGAGTTCGTCGCGGGACCGGCCGTTGAAGCTCTCGACGAACGCGTTCTGCCACGGCGATCCCGGGTCGATGAAGATCACGCCGACACCCGAGGTTCGGCACCAGTCCGCGACGGCGTACGCGCAGAACTCGGGTCCGTGGTCGAACCGCACGTAGGTCGGATACCCGCGCACCGCGGCGAGCCGGTCGAGTGTCGCGATGACGTGGTCGGCGTCGATGTTGCGTTCGACGTCCATCGCCAGGACTTCGCGGGTGTACTCGTCGACGATGTTCAACAGTTTCAACGGGCGGCCATCGGCGGTCTGGTCGAACTGGAAGTCACCAGCCCAGATCACGTTCGGTCGGATCGGACACATCGCACCGACCATGGTGCCGATCCCGGCGAGACGCTTCTTCCGCTTCCGGTTCACGACCCGGAGGCCCTCGTCACGCCACAACCGTTGGATCCGCTTACGGTTCACGTTCCATCCTTCCTCGCGAGCTTGATGCGCCGCGCGCCGCCATCCCCAGCGTGGTCGTGCGACCGCGAACGCGCGGAGCCACCCGCGCAACGCGAGCTCGTCGTCGCCAGGGACACGTTCCCGGAGCCGTTGCGTTGATCGGTGCTGGCCGACCACCACGCACGCTCGCCGTTGGGAAACCCCGAACTCGTCGATCAGTCGCACGACCGCACGACGACGACGGTCCGGGGTCAGAAGTTTCCCTCGGCCAGCTCCTTGAGCATCGACTTGTCGAGCTCCGCCTCGGCGAGGAGCTTCTTCAGCCGCGCGTTCTCACGCTCGAGCTCCTTGAGCCGGCGCGCGTCGTCGGCTTTCATCCCGCCGTACTGGTTCCGCCACCGGTGATACGTCTGCTCGCTGATCTCGAGCGCCCGCGCGACCTCCGGGATCTCCTTGCCTTCGGCGAGGAGCCCGTCAGCCACGCGTAGCTTCCGGACGATCTGCTCCGGCGTGTGCCGTCGTCGTTTCATCGTGAAGTCCATTCTGCCCATCATGGGCATCGGGACTCTCACAACACGCGGACCACCACCGTGGGGTCACGCCAGGGTGACGCTACGCCTCGCGCTGAATCCTGTCCATTGGCGCGCAGCCGTCCGGGGCGCGTAGGGGACCGCGGCGAGGCGAAGGTCTCACCGCTTGCGCGGACAGCGGATTCTCGGGGAGAGCCCGGGAGCGACACCCGTACGGGAGACTCGAGCGCCTCCTGTCGTGGTGCGTCAGTGCTTCTCCGGCGCTAGGCGAGTCGTGACAAGCCGACACCGAGTTCCTCGGCGTTCATGACCGGAACAACCTCGACCGTTGCTCCGAGCTCGAGCCACATCGGCTCGGCAAGACTCGGGAGCGTCGCGCCGTCAGGCGCGTCGATCACCAGCGTGAACCCACGACGACCGTCCGCCGCGTGGAAGTAGGCGGCCTCCGGGTCCAGCTTCGCCAGGATCCCTTCGAGCGTCGAACCCATCGTGCCGTCGAGGACCATCTGGTTGGTCTTCTGCGTGTCCATCGCGACGTGCAACATGAGACGCATAGCGTGATCCTCTCTTCGTGGGCCGGGCGGTACGACGATTCTGGCGCAGACGGTCACCCGTTCGCGTGTGAACGCTTCCCGTCGTTGCCTACCCGTTCGTTGCCGGCGGAACCGCGTTCGCGGACAAGGGACTGGGGAGCGGATCTCCGACGCGGTGGAGGGTGTTCCGGTCGGTGTGGCTGAAGATCTCGTCGCCGTAGGAGGGTACTTCCGTCATCGTTCGAGCCGTTCCGTGATGGGGTCTCGCCATTGCTGGGCGAGTGCGGGGTGGCCGGCAACCGAGCGGACCAGGTCAGGTTGCCTGAGGTGGACGTCGCTCATCGCGAGGTGGGCGTCCTGGACGGTGATCCCGGCGGGATCTCGGGCTGCCACGTCGATGGGTCCGGCCGCGGGCACTTCCCCGGGTTGCAGGACGCGGAGGTACCAACCCGTGCGACCCGACGCGCGCAATCGGGCCTGGATGTCGGCCTGCTCGCGGTAGAGGGCAAGTTTGAAGCATGGCCAGCGGGGCTGGGTGACCTGGAGCAGCGCATCTCCCCAGGACCACACGTCGCCGATCCGTACGTCGTGCTCCAGCACGCCGATGGTGCTGAGGTTCTCACCGAACGCGCCCGGGCCGAGTGACTCGGCCAGTTCGTCGCTCCAGACGGGCAGATGTTCCGAGGGATATGCGTACACCGCCTTGTCGACTCCTCCGTGCACCGTGAGGTCGGCCTGGCCGTCGCCCGAGAGGTTCACCTCGGACAACCAGAGGATCGCGGTCGCATCGACCGGGGCCTTCCGGATGCCACTCCAGATGTTCTCCCGCCTGACCGTTGCGAGTTGCGTGGGTGTTCCGACGCTGACAGCAGCGATCTCGATCATCGAAGACTCCCCGGTTCGAGGACTGCGCCGGCGATCGCCGGTGGCGCCTGTGAGGCGTCGCCACCATGGTCAGGCGCGCGTGAACGTGCCCAGCCCGTTGTGGTCCCACGCGGGGACGTTGACGGTCGCCGCGGTGGAGCTTCCGTCGGGTACGTCGAAGATGGCGCCCGACAGGCCGCTCATGTTCTCCCCCGTTGTCTCGAAGGTGAACGTGTTGGCGTCGTAGTGCGTGAGCGGGAACTCCATCGGCCTGGGCCCGGCCTGCATCGTGAGCTTGCCGTTCTGCGACGTGATGGTGATCGACCCGAAGTACGGGTTCGCGTAAGTGCCGACGTAGGTGATGTCGGCCGCCGCCGGCGTCGGGTCGGCGGGCGCCTTGGAGTAGTCGGCCGGGTCGCTGTCCGTCTCCAAGGCCTTGAACCTCTCGGCGAGGAACGGTTCCCAGTCGACGGTCAGGTGACCGTAGGTCGCGAGGTCGAAGACCTCGGCCGGGACGGTCTCGGCCGCGCCCACCGGCGCCGCGTTGGTGAGCGTGATGATACCGAGGTCCTCCGACGGCAACATGCTCACGCTGGTGGACGCTCCCAGCGCGAACGCCCCCGAATGGCTCAGCAGGAGCCGACCTGCCGCGTCGGTGCCCACGCCCAACCCGAGCCCGTAGAACCCGGCGGTGCCCGCGGGCGAGCGCGGTGGGGAGGAGACCGCGTGCGGCGTGCGCGTGGCCTCGAGCGCCTTCTTGTCGATGACCTGTTTGCCGTCGAACTTGCCGTCGGCCAGTTGGAGCCGCACCCACTTCTCCATGTCCTCGAGGTCCGAGCTGGCCCCGCCGGCCGGCGACTGGGCATCGGGGTCGCGCACGTACTTGGCCTCGAACTCGCCGTCGACCAACGCGTGGTTGACGGCCCGGTCAGGTGCGTTCTCGTAGTCGGAGAAACGCGAGCTGGTCGACGTCATGCCGAGGGGCTCGTAGAGGACCTGCTTCGAGAGGTCCTCCCAGGTCGTGCCGGCGGCGTTCGCCGCCGCGACCCCCGCGGCCGTGAGCCCGAAGTTGGTGTAGGCGTAGCTGTCCCGGAACGGCGCGAGCGGTTCGAGCCGCAACGCGTGCAGCACGTATTCGCGGTCGTAGCCGAGGTCTTCGAGAAGGTCCCCCGCGTGGGAGGGCAGGCCTGACCGGTGGGAGAACATGTCGGCCACGGTGACGTGCGCGGTGACGTAGGGGTCGACCAGCGCGAACGACGGCAGGTACTTCACGATCGGGTCGTTCCACGAGAGCTTGCCTTCGCCCACCGCGCCGGCGACGACGGTGGATGCCAGGGGCTTGGAGACCGACGCGAGCTCGAACACCGTGTTGGCGTCGACCTTGTCGGGCTTGTTGACGTCGCGCACGCCGAAGCCCTGCTCGAACACCACCTTGTCGTGCCACACGACGGCGACGGCCATCCCGGGAACGCCGCTGGACTTCATCACCGACTTGACCAGACTGGGCAGCTTCTCCAGCACCGCGTCGAGGCGCGCCCTTCGTGATCAGTGGCGCCGGTTGCGTCGGAGGCTGCTTTGCCGGCTTGGTCTGATCCGATTGCGCCGCCACCGCCGATGTCGTCGCAGCGAGGATCGCGGCCACCACGACCGCGCCGACCATTCCTGCCCTCTTGGTCTGCATGTGCGGCGATCCTACGGCTCGGCACCGGCGTCGCCGGAGCGCCCCGGAGATCGACTTTCGGGGCTGTCGCTCGAGGGTTAGCATCCCTGCGACACATCGGAGGTGCACGTTGGTGGGCGTGCCATCCTCTAGATCCCACACGTGACCGTGACCGTCAAGCTCATCCACGCCCGACGCGGCTCTACGCCGGCACCAGGCCCGGACGAATGACTCGACGTTTCGCTTCCCCATCCCGCGGAAACGCCGGGTCGGGCGCCGGCAGCGCCGTGTTCGTGGCGATGGTGATCGCGTTGACCGCAAACGCGTTCGCGCCGACGGCAGCCGCGGCTTCCAGGCCTCGGGTCGAGGCGGTCGCCGTCGACGCGGTGACGCGGCTCGGGAGCGAGGCACCGCTCGCGGTGCTCACGGAGTACGCGCGCGGCGTGAGTTTGGGCCGGATCGTGCGCGAGATCCGTGGCGGCAAGCTGCCGGAGGCGGCCGGCGGACCGACGTCGTCCAGCACGCCGGCGGGTACCACGCCCGCCGGAGGCGGCATCGTGGTGACGGACAAGTCGTTGACGCCGAGCATTGTGGAGGTGCACGTCGGGGACGAGCGGGTCGTGTCGAACCAGGGGTCCCGGACCCACCAGCTCCAGGTTCTCCACACCGGACAGCCGCCGTTCGGTCTGGAGCCGGGAGCGACCCTCGCGCTCGACTTCAGCGAGTACGCGCCAGGCACCTACACGTTGGCGGTGGTGGACGGGGGGACGACCGGTGCCAGCGTGACCATCGTCGTGCGCGCGCCAATCGCCGGAGTCCGCGATGTCGTCGGAGTCCGGGAGGTGTCGACCCGATCCGAGGCGCCGCCCACGATGGCCGACATCGCCGAGATGATCGCCGTCATCCGGGAAGAGACCGTCGCCGAGCTCGCGGGGGAGAGCCTGTTCACGCCGGCCGAGAGCGCCAGCATCCGCGCCGCGTCGGCCAAGGAACAGAAGGATCGAACCGCGCCGGTCGGTGATCCCCGGACCTTGCAGCGCAAGGCCTCGAAGGCGGAGATCGACGTCGCGGCCGCGTTCCTCACCCAGGGCATCGTGCTCGCGGCGCGCAACGGCTACTCGGCCGACCAGATCACCGCGGCGATCCTCGAGCTCGAGCTCTCGGTCGCGGATCCGGACCACTTCCTCGAGGTGGCGTACCAGCGGTGGCCGGCGTTCGTGTTCGCCGGTCTCATCTTCGGTGTCGACCCCGCGGGTGACTCGGTCGACGGGGTGCTGGCCCGCGGCCCGAAGGTCACCAGCGGCGGAAGCAGCGAGTCGCCCTCGTCGGGGGCGCAGCCTTCGCCGGGCTCGGGCGCGCGATACGAAGGAGGGGTACTCGACATCCACGTGACCCACGGGGCCCGACTCGTCAAGGACCAAGTCGTGGTGTCGGTGGGCGACGCCGGGCTCACCGGGCACATCTCCTTCCGGCAGTACACGGGGATCGGGTCGGTGTCGGGATTCGACTGCAACCCGCTGCTGTCGATCGATCTCGACATCGATGCCGACCGGACGACGACCGGCTACCAGGGCGTGGTGAGCGGGCAGATCGGTCGTGGCCTCGGGGACTGCCCGTCGAGCTTCCCGGCACGTCTCGAAGACGTCCGGGGCCAGGTCACCGTCTCCACCGCGCCCGGCGTCCCCGACCTCAACGGACGGGTCACGACCGACGCGCTCACCTTCCGCTTCGTGGCCCGACCCGCGTGAGGCCCATGTCCGCGATGGCGCGCCGCCCGCGTCGAGTCCCCGGATCGGGCGTCGCGACCTCCGCGAAGGAGTGAGTGATGGTGTCAGCGGAACGCCGGGATGATCTCCTCGGCTGCCCAGTGCAGGGTCTCGAGGTACTCGGTGAGCGAGCGCGTCGGCGGCGCGGGCACGGACGTCCACGTCACGCCGATCGCCTGGAGCTGCCCGACGGCGTCGATGGTCGCCTGCGTCCCGCGCAGCGCCGGGGCCCGTCCCACGTCGTCGTCGAGCGGGCGGTGATCCTCGGACACCGCGAGCGTGGTCAGGGGCATCGCCACGTCGAAGGGGCGCGTGCGCGCCTCGAACGCGGGCAGCGCCCGGAGGTACTCGAGGCACTCGGGGAGCTGTTCGGCGGTGATGAGCCAGGGGTACCAGCCGTCGTGGCGGGCGGCGCGGCGCATCGCGGCACGTGAGTTGCCGCCGACCCAGATCGGCGGGTGCGGCTGCTGCACGGGGCGTGGCGCGAACGCGATGCCGTCGAAGTCGACGTACACGCCGTGGTACTCCGGCGCGTCGTTGGTCCACAGCTCGATCATGGCGGCGAGGTACTCGTCGGTCATGCGGCCGCGCTCGTGGAACGGGGCGCGAAGCACCTCGAACTCACGCTCCGCGTGCCCCACGCCGATCGAGATCCGGACCCGGCCGCCCGAGAGCAGGTCGAGGGTCGAGACCGCCTTCGCCATCACGACGGGGTCGTGGTAGGGCACGACGATCACCGCGGAATCGACGATGAGGCGCGTCGTGGCGCCGGCGACGAAGGCCATCGCGGTCATGGCGTCCGACCAGAACGCGCCCATCACGTCGACCATGTCGGACGGGACGACGATGTGTTCGGGGATCGCGATGGAGTCGAACCCCAACTCGTCGGCGGTGCGGGCGACCAGCTGGAAGTCTTCGGCGCCCATCGACGCCTCCCACTCGGAGCTGATGGGCGGGTAGCGATTGAGGCCGGGGAGCCCGGTCGAGAACTTCACCGCGGTGTGCCCTAGCTCGCGACCACCGGCAGCCGCTCCCACCCGCGCACGTTCGGGGTGTGGGCCTGCTTGGCGTTGTCCCAGTCGACGTCCCAATCGGTCCAACGCCGGAGAACCTCTTCGAGGGCGACGCGGCCCTCGAGCCGCGCCAGCGCGGCCCCGAGGCAGAAGTGCAGGCCGTAGCCGAAGCTCAGGTGGTGATCGATCGAGCGGTGGATGTCGAAGCGGTCTCCGTCGGGGAAGTGGCGGTCGTCGCGGTTCCCGGAGCCGTTGATCAGGACCATGATGCTGCCTTCGGGCACGGTCTCCCCGTAGTACTCGACGTCGCGCGTGACGGTCCGCGCCTGCACCGGCGAGGGCGCTTCGTAGCGCAGGATCTCCTCGATCGCCTGCGGCACCAACGACTGGTCGGCCGCGAGCTCCCGGCGCTGGTCGGGATGCTCGCCCAGGAGCTTGCCGGTCCAGCCGATCAGCCGGGTCGTGGTCTCGTTGCCCGCGCCGGCCAGCAGCATGATGTACATGAGCGTCTCGTCGCGCGTGAGCGTGCGGGTGACACCGTGCTCGTCCTCGAACTCCGCCTGGATCAGCTTGGTCATGAGGTCGCCGGACGGGTGCTTGGTGCGATGGTCGATGTACTCGCCGAAGAGCTCGATTCCCTCGAAGATGACGCCGGCGGACGGCACCTCGGGGCCGTCCGCGTCATCTTCGATGCGCAGGCTGGCGTCGATCCGGTCGCGGATCGCCACCTGGTCCTCCTCGGGGATGCCGAGGAGCATGCCGATGGTGAGCATCGGCATCACCGCGCCCAGGTCGGTGATGAAGTCGAATCGGCCCTCGGCGACGAGCGGATCGAGGGTACGGGTGCAGAACTCACGCACCTTCGGTTCGATCGCCAGCATGGACTTCGGCGTGAACACCCGCGACATCAGGCTGCGGTGGACGTCGTGCGCGGGCGGGTCCTCCATGAGGATCGAGCCGGGCGGCATCTCGACGCCGGACAGGATCATCTCGAGCGTGGAGCCCTTGCCCGAACGGAAGGTGTCCCAGTCGACGAGCGCCTTCTCGACGTCGTCGTAGCGGCTCAGCGCGGAGAAGGTGTACTTCTCGTTCCGGTAGAGCGGCGCCTCGTCGCGCATCCGCCTCCAGAGCGGGTGCGGGTCCTTGTCGATCTCGATGTTGAACGGGTCGTAGTAGATGTCGCTCTCGTTGGTGATCGTCATGGAACGGTCCTTCGGGTCGGAGGCGGGTGAGCCGGCGGCGCTTCGTGGTCAGGCGTGTGCTCCGACCCGCATCGCCCGCTCGAGGGAGCCGCCCATGATCAGGGCCTGCTGCTCGGGCGGGAGGTCCTTGACGACCTCCGAGTAGGCGAGCGGATCCTCCATGCCCTCGGGGTGGGGGAAGTCGGAGCCGAACATGATGTGATCGGCCGGGATGCCGAGGTCGATGAGCCCCTTGGGGTCGCGCTCGTGGAAGGCGTGCACCCAGACGTTGCGGTCGAACATCTCCACCGGGTTCTCGTCGAAGAGGACGGGGGCCTCTTCGTAGCTCCGTTGCAGCTTCCGGTAGAACGGGCGGATCCAACCGCTGCCGAACTCGACGGGCATGAACCGCAGCTTCGGGAACCGGGTGGCGAGGCCGTGGCCGATGATCGACGCCATGGCGTCGACGAGGTTGTCCTTCTCCGACGACAACGTCAGAAAGGCGGGGCTCGACCGCTTCGTTCGTGCCGTGATCGTCATCTCGCGGTCGCCGAGGCCCTCCCACTCGTTGGTGTAGCGGGTGTAGCCGGAGTCACCTGAATGCATGCCGACGACGAGGTCGAGCTCCTGCACCCGCTCCCAGAACGGGTCGAACTCGGGGAGCGCGAACGACTTACGGCCCTTCCACGTCGGGACCGGCGCCACCCGGATCAGGAAGATCTTCGCGCCGCGCTCGGCGATGTACTCCAGCTCCGCGAGGGCGGCTTCGAGCACCGCGAGCGAGATGATCGGCGTGCTGTAGATCGCGTCGGAGTACACGTAGCTCCAGTGCTCGTGCATCCACTCGTTCAAGGCGTGGATCACCGCGCACACCGCGTCGGGGTCGTCGGCCATGCGCTCCTCGAGCGCGCTCGCCAGCGTCGGCCACAGCAGCGTCCGGTCGATGCCCATCTCCTTCATGAGCTCGAGACGCGGCTCGGGATCGAAGAACGCGTCCAGGCTCGGCATCGCCACCATCTTCCCGAACCCGGTCGCCGCGCTGCCGAGGCCCGTGCCGCCCTTCGTCACGTCGTAGCCCGCCCCGCCCGGCACCGCCACCTTCCCGAACGTGGGATTGGGGATGTAGTCCGAGATCCTGTCGCGGATGGCGAGCTTGGTCCGGCCCTCGATGTCGACGTACTTGACGACCCCTGCGTATTCCCGCGGGAGGAACTTCGTGAGCGCGTCGCGGTTCTCGTAGAGGTGGTTGTCGGCGTCGAACGTCGTGTACGGCAGTTCCCGATGCGTGATCTGGATGAACTCGGTGCTGGCCATTCCGACCCCCTCGTTGATTTGCACTCCGTGCAATTCTATGGCCCGTAGCGAGCGTACGCCAGGCGACTCACGGCGCCGGCTCGGCGACGATCGTGAACGAGGGGTCGTCCACGTCCTGGGCGCTGGTGTCGTAGCGCACGATGCGCAGGCGACGGGTAATGAGGATCCACGTCAGGAACACGAGCATCACGACCGCGGCGACCGCCACCGCCTCGCCGGGCCCGAACACCGACCCGAGCGCGCCACCGATGAGCGCGGCGACGGGCACGCCGCCCGCCGTGAGCATCGTGTACAGACCCATGACGCGGCCCCGGAAGGCATCGGGCGACACCGCGAGCAGCAACCCCTGGACGACCGTGCTCAACACGAAGAAGGCGAAGCCGAAGCCGGCGAGCGCCAGAGCCGTCACGAAGAGCGTGGTCGACGTGCTGATCACGAGATACATCGCGGCGATGCACGCGATCGACGCCGCGATCGCGAACCGCCGGCGCTGATCGGTGATGAATTCTCCCGCGATGAGCGCGCCCACGATCGCACCGACGCCGGTGGAGGTGGTGAGGAGCGCGAAGCCCGAGGCACCCTCGTGGAGGAGATCGGTCACGATGACGGGCAACAGCGCGGCGTGGTACACGACGAAGGTGGTCACGAACGTGACGAGCAGCAAGAAGCCGATCTGGGCGTCGTGACGCGCGAAGCGCATCCCGAGCACGAGCTGGGTCCGGAGTCGTTCGTGGGTCGGGTGGCGGCGGGTGTCGGTGTGCACGAACGTCCAGGCCAGTACGACGGCGAAGAAGCTGACCCCGTTGAGGTAGAACGCCCACTGCAGGCCCCAGCCGCTGATCACCAGCGCGGCGAGCGACGGTCCGAGCACCCGCATGAGGTTGGTCATCACGCTCATGGACGCGACCGCCTCGGGGAGCTCGACGGCGGGGACGATCTCACCGACGACCGCGGTCATCGCCGGCTGGCTGAGCGCGGTGGCGACACCGCCGGCCGCGGCGAGGCCGAGCAGCAGCGGGATCGTCTGGTTCCCGGTCGCGACGATCAGCCCGAGCGCGACGGCAGGCGGCACCGCCAGCACATTGCCGACCACGACCACCGTCCGCCGGCTCATCCGGTCGGCGAGCGCTCCGCCGAACGGCGCGAGCACCAGGAACGGCAGGAACTGCGCCACGAGGCTCAGCGCGACCGCGAAGGGCCACGCGCTCAACTGACGGATGGCCCAACCCAGCGCGACGTACTGACCCCACGTCCCGAGCTGCGACACGCCGTTGCCGACCTGGACCAGCGCGAAGTCGCGGTGGCGCATCACGAGGATCGAACGGGGGATCCGCGACTTGACGGCGACCATGGCGCCGTCACTCTTGCCGGGATGCCGCCCCGGCGCCACACGTGCCGCGTCAGGAGGAGCCGCGATCCGGTGCCCACGGGGAGGACCACCCGCCGGGCGGAGGCTACGGTCGCTGAATCGTCCCGTCCAGAGGAGCCGAGCCATGGCGATTGACCGTCAGGAATCCCCGTACCGCCGCGGGAACCGCTACGAGCGGCTGCCCATCCCCATGGTGGAGGAGCACTGCATCCCCGTCGACGCGGGGGCCGTCCAGCTCGTCGTGGAGTCCCGTGTCCTGACGAACGAGATCGTCGAGGACACGTTCCACGGCGCGGTCGCCGCCGACATCCCGTTCGACGACTTCGGTGCGACGCTGCACGTGTGCGGCACCGCGGACGGCCTCGAGCACCTGCGTTTCGACTGCTTCGAGCACGAGCCGCACTACCACTACATCGACCAGTCGGCCGGCTCGAACACCGTCGTGCGCATCGACGAGCTGGCGGTCGGCGATCCCGTCGAGTTCTCGCTCGCGTGTGTCGAGCACCATCTCCCCGACATGCTGCGCAACTGTGGCGTCGGTGACCTGGCCGACGACGTGGTGGGCCAGCCCGAGCGCGTGCTGGCCGCGGTCGGGGAGGTCCGCGGGCTCATGCAGAAAGCCCGTCAACCGGTGAGTTGATGCGGGGTAGCGGGAGGGTCGCTAGCATCCGGCGACTGTGCGGCAACTCCTGAGTGACGTCACCGTGGTCGAACTGTCGACCGAGCCGGCCGGCTCCTACTGCGCCAAGGTGTTCGCCGATCTCGGCGCCGAGGTGGTGAAGGTCGAGCCACCGGGGGGCGATCCGCAGCGTCGGCATCCCGAACGGTTCGTGCACCTGAACACGAACAAGCGCGCGCTCGCGGTCGACGAAGACGGCGGTCGCGCGCAGGTGTTGGACCTGCTCGCTTCGGCGGACGTCGTGATCGAGACCCAGGGCGAGGGTGACCTCGAGGGCTTCGGCCGGTCGCGCGACGAGCTGCGGGCGCAGTTCCCCGCCCTGGTCGTGGCGACGATCAGTGGCTTCGGCACCACCGGCCCGTACGCCTCGTACCGGTGGTCGGACCTGGTGGCGCAGGTCGCGTCGTGGACGACGTTCCCGCAAGGACGCTCACTCGAGGTGCCCGTGCGCGCGCCCCGCATTGTCGCGCTGTGCTCGATCGGTCACACCGCCGCGCTCGGCGCGTTGGCCGGGGTCCTGCGGGCACGCGCCTCCGGCGCCGGCGCGCATGTCGACTGCGCGGCGTACGAGGCGCTCGGTTCCATCCCCGCGCGCGTGTGCCGCTACCTCGGTTGGGAGTACTCGGGTCACGTGCCGCTGATGCTCGCGGGGAACGCGTCCGACACGCTGCTGCCGATCGGGGTGTTCCCCTGCGCCGACGGCTACGTCTCCATGATGTCGACGCCGCAGCAACTCCGGGAGATGCTCTTGGTGATCGACGACGACGCGTTGACCGCGGCGTTCGCGCGTCCCGACGCCTTCTCGAACCCCGAGACCAAGGAGATCCTCGACACCGCGCTCTACCCGTGGCTGTTCGAGCACAGCCGCGCCGAGGCGACCGCGTTGGCCCAGGCCGCGCAGTGGCCACTGGCCGGGGTCTACAGCCCCGCGGAGGTGCTCGAGGCGGACCACCTCCACCAGCGGGGGTTCTGGGTCGACGTCGAGGATCCGACGGTCGGGCCGATCCTGCTGCCGGGGCCACCGTACCGTCACGCCGAAGGCGGATGGCGCCTCCACCGCCCGGCCCCGCCGCCCGCCGACGACGCGGCCACCGCGGTCCCGGCCCGGCCGCGCGCCGCGGTCGCGCCGGCGGACGGACCCACCGATCCGGCGACGGCGCCGCTGCAGGGGATCCGCGTCCTCGACTTCACCACCGTGTGGTCCGGGCCGTACCTGACGCAGCTGCTCGCCGACCTCGGCGCCGAGGTGATCCGGGTCGAGAACCCGTCGGTGTTCCCACCCACGACCAAGGGGTACTTGCCTCGGCCGGACCCGAAGATGCTGCTCGGCAGCCTCCTCTCCATGTACGCGCCGGCGGCCGAGGGTCGCGAAGACCGGCCGTACAACCGTCACGCGATGAACAACTCGATCGCCCGGAACAAGCTCTCGGTCACCCTCGACCCGCGCCGTCCCGAAGGCCGCGAGCTGCTCATGCGGCTGGTCGAGCAGTCGGACGTGTTCGTCGAGAACCTCAAGACGTCGACGCTGCACCAGATCGGGATCCACGAGTCGCAGCTGCTGGAGCGGAACCCGCGGATGATCGTGCTGCGGGCCCCCGCGGCCGGTTTGAACGGCGACTGGGCCGACTACACGGGGTTCGGCGCGCAGTTCGACGGTCTGAGCGGCTTCGCCCAACTGGTCGGCCATCACGACAGCGAGATGGTCGAGACGCCGGCGACGATGTACATGGACGCGGCGACCGGCCCCGCCGGCGCGTTCGCCGTGCTCGCAGCGTTGCACTACCGCGCCGCGGTCGGTCGGGGCCAGCTCGTCGAGCTCGCCCAGATCGAGAACGTGCTCAGCCAGCTCGGTGACGCGTTCCTCGAGGTCCAGCTCGGAGGCGATCCACAGCGCATCGGCAACCGCGATCCTGAGATGGCGCCGCAAGGCGTCTATCCGTGCCGTGGCGAGGAGCGCTGGCTCGCGATCACCACGCGGGACGACCACGAGTGGGCCGCCCTCGCACGGACCATCGGCCGCGAAGATCTCCTGGCCGACGACCGGTTCGCCACCACCGCGGGCCGGTACGCGCATCACGACGAGCTCGACCTCGCGCTCACCGAATGGACGACCGGCCAGGACCTCATGGCTGCCTTCCACTCCTTGCAGCGTGCGGGTGTGACCGCCGGACCCCAGTTCGACGAGGAGATGCTCGCGACCGATCCCCACGTCGAGGCGCGTGGTTGGATCCGTCCGCTCGAGAGCCGTGACGTCGGCAGCTTCCCGCACATCGGCTACGCGTTCCAGGGTGTTCCCCAGGCCTGGGACCGCGGCGCCCCCGTCCTCGGTGAGGACAACGACTACGTGTACCGCGAAGTGCTCGGTCTCGACGACGACGAGTACGGGCGCCTCGTCGAGGCCAAGGTCATCGTGGAGGACTACCTCGACCGCGACATGAACCCCGTCTGATCGACCACGTCAGGCGACGACGCCTCGGGCACGAAGGTGTGCTCGGCGACCTCGAGGATCGAGGCACCGCGCCTCGTCCGGTCGCCATCATGTCGCGATGGGGCGTGGCTCGCTCGCGCCTGCCGGCCACGAGCAGCCGTCGGACACCCTGCGCGTGGCGATCTATTGTCGAGCCCGAGTCGACCCGGGGGGAAGAACGTGTGCGCGCAGCTCAATTCCGACGCGCTCGTGGCGAGCGCGTGCGACGAGACCGGCCTCGACGACCTCGGTGACATCCCGTACCGGGAGCCGCTCGAGGTGCTGGTGGACTCACTGAACCACGAGGCGGGTCTCGACGACGAACGCCTGGCCGTCGCGGGCGGCACCATCGTCGGTTACTTCGCCAAGCGGCTGCGGCTGGTGGACGACCGCAAGACGTACCCGGCGATCGCCGACGAGAAGATCGTGGCGCCGGTGTTCATCGTCGGGCTCCCGCGCACCGGTTCGACGCACCTGCACGCGCTCCTCGCGCAGGTGAACGGCATCCGGACGCCGCTGCTGTGGGAGGGAACGTCGCCGTCGCCACCTCCCGAGCAGGCCACCTACACGACCGATCCCCGTATCACGCAGCTGCAGACCGCCCTGGAAGCGACGCCGGCGGAGATGCTCAAGCGGCATCCGATGTCGGCCACCCGGCCGGAGCAGTGCAACATGCTCAACGAATGGAGCCTGGTCAACCAGGCGTTGCTCGCCTACTACCACGTGCCCGCATACCGCGACTGGTTGCTCGGGACCGACTACACCCCCGCGTTCGAAGCCCACCGCCGTACGCTGCAACATCTTCAGTGGCGCGTCCCCGGCCAATGGGTGCTCAAGTACCCGAAGCACCTCGTCGCGCTCGACCGGCTCCTCGTCGCCTACCCCGACGCCCGCATCGTGTGGACCCACCGCGATCCGGGGGTCGTGCTGCCCTCGGTGGCGAGCCTGACGGGGTACATCCGTGAAGCCACGACGGGGACGATCGACGAACCGCGCTTCGGCCGGGAATGGACGGCCCACGAGGAGCTGGTCCTGCTCCGCGGCCTCGGGGTGCGCGACCAAGCCGGCAACGACGACGCTCGCTTCTACGACGTGCACTACCGCGAGCTCATGGCCGATCCGGTCGGCGCCGTCGCGGGCATCTGCGGACACTTCGGCCTGCCGTTCGACGACGTGTCGGACGCTGCGGTACGCCGGTGGGTCACCGAGAACCCGCGGGCGAAGCATGGCGCCCACGACTACACGCCCGAGCAATTCGGTCTCGACGCCGACGGCCTCCGGCGTCGCTTCGCCCCCTACATCGAGCGCTTCGGCGTCGACACGGGCCGCTCGTGATCTCCGGCGAGAAGATCCTCGTCACCGGCGTCTCGGGGACGGTGGCCCGACCGCTGGCGCTGTCGTTGGCCGCCGAGAACGAGGTCTGGGGCGTCGCCCGCTTCGCCGACGCGACGGCGCGACGGGAGCTCGAGGACGCAGGCATCACCACCCACGCAGTCGACCTCGGCGCCGGTGACCTCGCAGGGATCCCCGACGACTTCACCTACGTGCTCCACCTCGCGTGGACGCGTGCCGACCTGAGCCAACTCGACCTGTCGCTCCGGACGAACGTCGAAGGCGCCGGCCTCGTGCTCGAGCACTGTCGAAGCGCGAAGGCCGCGCTGGTGATGTCGGGCATGGGCATCTACTCCCCGGCCCCGGACCCCTGGCACACGTACAACGAGACCGACCCCATCGGGCGGGCGGCCACCGCGTACGCGCCGACGAGCCCGGCGTCGAAGCTCGGGCTCGAAGCCGTCGCCCGCTTCTGCGCCCGGGCTTTCGACCTGCCGGTCACCATCACGCGCCTCAACACCTTCATGGGTGTACCCGCGTCGTTTCCCGGGATGCACATCAGTGCCGTGCTCGCCGGCCAACCGATGGTCGCCCCGTTCGATCCGAACCCGCACAGCCCGATCCATCTCGACGACATGGCCTGGCAGGTCGAGGCGCTGCTCGACGCTGCGAGCACGACGGCATGCATCACGAACTGGTGTGGCGACGACGTCACGACCGCGCAGGAGTGGGTGCAGTGGGCATCGGAGTGGTCGGGGCTTCGGGGCGCGCTCGAGGTGCGCGAGGTGCCGTGCAGCCCGCCCGGATCGCTCGCCGACGCGACCCGGCGCCGGTCGCTCACCGGCCCCTGCCGCACGAGCTTCCAGGATTCGTTCCGTGCGCTCTACGAATCGATGCGCGGGGTGGCCCGATGACGCTGCCGGGGTGACCATGCTCGGGCAGTCGGTGTCCGGCGTGTAACCGGCCCCGTTCCATGGGTACGACTGCGGTGTCGGCCCACGGACGGGAGAGGAGATGGCCCTCGGCGAACGGAAGCAACGCGGCGTCATGACCCCCGCGAAGTGGGCCAACGTCGGCGTCCGCGCGGTGGTGGAAGGCGGTGTCGTCGCCGCGCTCGCATATTGGGGCTACGAGACCGGAGTCGGCACCGCCAGTCGCGTGGTGCTGACCATCGGGGCACCGGTGGTCGGGTTCGGGATCTGGGGCGCAGTCGACTTCCACCGCTTCGGACGTCTCGCCGAACCACTGCGGCTGGTCGAGGAGCTCGTCATCTCCGGGCTGGCCGCCGTCGCCCTCTTCCGCGTGGGACAACCGGTGCTCGGCATCGCGCTGGCCGCCCTGTCGGTCACTCACCACGCGCTCGTGTACCTCACCGGAGAACGGCTCGTGCAGGCCCCGGCCCCGTCCGGCGGTGCCATCGACCGCGGCGGAGCTCGCTGAGCCGTTCGGTCAGCGGGACGGGGTGTCGTCGCGTTGGCGGACGATGGTGACCGGGCGAGGGGAGTGGTGCGTGAGGTACTCACCAACGCTTCCGAGCACGATGTCCATGAGGAGGTTGTGGCCTCGCGAGCCGATCACGATGAGATCGGCGTCGTCGTCCCGGGCCGTGCGAACGAGGAGCTCGCGCGGATCTGCCATCTCGATGACCGTCCGGAACGCGACATCGTGCTCGCGCACGTACTGAGTCGCTTCCCGCAGGACGGACTCGCCTTCGCCTACTGCCTCAGGTCCCGACCAACCGTGCACCGCGACGATCTCGGTCTCGGAGCCGCGCGCGAGCTCGACTGCCCATCGAAGGGCCTGCTTCGAGCTTTCCGAACCGTCGACTCCAACGACGACGCGGCGCAGTGTCATGGTCGGCACCTTCCTCCTTGCCTGCGATCAGCGCAGGACGTGGCTTCGTTCGGTCACTTCGCGGGTGGCCCCTTCGGGACGTCCCGGTAGGGCATGTTCTTGTCGTGGGTCATCTCGCGAGGCATCCCGAGCACCCGCTCGCTGATGTTGTTGCGGGCCATCTCGGTGGTGCCGCCCCCGATGCAGGCCGACTGGCGCACGAGGTAGTTCAACCCGAGGCCGGATGTCGGGTCGCCCGGGCTCGTGGCCGCGATCCCCTGCCCGGCGATCTCCACCGAGATCGTGGAGCGTCGGACCGCGACCACACCGCTCATCAACCGCAAGATCGCGGCGGTGGTGTCGGGGAACACGCCGGTTGCCATGCCCTCGCCGACGTGCCGGACCAGCTCGGTTTGCGCACGCTGAAGCGTGTGGGCTTCGCCGAGCAGATCGCGCACCCTCGGGTTGTCGAGCTGTCCGGTCCGTTGGGCGAGGTCGAAGAGGGGATCGCCGGCGTCGGTCACCCCGCCCCGGTAGGGCGGGCCGCTCACGTAGGGCGAACCGCCGCCCACCGCGTTCCGCTCGTGGAACATCCAGCGGGTGCCGACCGTCCAACCCTGGTCGACCTCGCCGATGCGGTCGGTGTCGGGAACGCGGAGGTCGGTCATGAACTCCTGGCAGAACTCGCGCGTGCCGTCGATCATCTCGATGCGGTGCAACTCGAGACCGGGTTGGTGGATCTTGACGATGAAGACGCTCAGTCCGCGGTGCTTGGGGACGTCCCAGTTCGTGCGGAGCAGGCAGAGTCCGTAGTCGGAGTAGAAGGCGCCGCTGGTCCAGATCTTCGAACCGTTGACGACCCACTCGTCGCCGTCGCGCACCGCGGTGGTCAACGCGCCGGCGACGTCGGAGCCGCCGCTGGGCTCGGAGAGGAACTGCATCCAGATCTCCTCCCCACTGAGGATGGCGGGGAGGTGGCGCAGCTTCTGCGCCTCGGTCCCGAACTCCAGAAGCACGGCCGCGCACGGCGCGAAGGTCGGGATCTGGATGATCCCCACCGGGTAGACGTACCCCTCGGTCTCCTCGTTCCAGGCCTGTTGGTGGGCCGGGGTGAGCCCGAGCCCCCCGTACTCACGCGGGAAGCAGATCCCGGCGAAGCCACCGTCGTAGATCCGGCGCTGCAGCTCGCGCATGCGCGCGACGTGCGCGATCTCCTCCTCCTCGGTCTCGCCCCGACGTCGCATCATCGGGTTCGGGCCCTTCTCCAGGTTCGTCGCGAGCCAGTCGCGCGCGCGTGCCCGGAACGACTCGACGCTCTCCATCCCGTCGGTTCCGATGTCGAGCGTCCCTGTGGTGCCGCTCACGCCGCGTCCTCCTTCAGCGCGACGATGCGCTCACGATGCTCCGCCGGTGTTCCGTGCGTGGACCGGTTCACGGTGACCCGTCGCAAGAACAAGTGCAGGTCGAGCTCGTAGGTGACGCCGAGGCCACCATGGAGCTGCTGGCAGTCCTGGATCAGCTCAGGGAGGTACTGGCCGATGTACGCGGCCGCTACGCTCACCGTCTCGTCCGCGTCCGGGTCGTCGGCCTGTACGGCACGCGCCGCGGCCGTCGCCAACGCGTCGCTCGCGTCCAGCCACATCTTCATGTCGGCGAAGCGGTGCTTGATCTCCTGGTACGAGGCGAGCGGGCGCCCGAAGGAGTAGCGGTCGAAGGCCCACTCGACCGTGATGCCGAACACCGTGCGTGCGGCGCCCACCGACTCGGCGGTCTGGATCACGAGCGCGAGCCGGCGCTGGCGCTCCACGTCCTCGGCGGCGTGACCGGGCACGCCCACGGCGGCCGAGGCCGGAACCTGCACGTCGTCGAACTCGACGCGCGCGTACCGCTTGGTGAGGTCGAGGCTCTCGAGCGGAACGATCTTCACGCCGGTCGCGCCGGGGGAGACCAGGAGCTGAACCAATCCGTCGCCGATCGCTGCGGTGACGAGCAGGAGGCCGGCCTGCGCCGCCGCCTCCACGATCGCCTCCGCGCCCGAGACGACGAAGTGGTCGTCGGCCGCCGTGGCCCGTACGCCGGTACGCGTTCCGGCGCCGTCGGGAGAGCCGACCACCCACGCGGGCACGAGCTCACCCGCGATGATCTGAGGGAGCACGTCCGCGCGCTGCTCTTCGCTCCCCGAGCGCGCGGATCGCGGCGGCCACGACGTTGGCTGGGACGAGCGGGCCGGGCGAAGCGTGCCGGCCGAACTCCTCGGCGACGAGCGTGAGGTCGATCACCCCGTTGCCGCTGATGCTGCCGCCGCCGAGCGCTTCGGGGACCAGCAGTGACGTCCAGCCCAGGTCGGCGCCCTGGCGCCAGTAGTCACGGTCGAAACCCGTGTCGGAGTGGTGGAGCGACCGGACCGTCGCGATCGGGCACTCCGTCTCCAGGTATCTCCGCGTCGTATCGCGGAAGAACTGTTGGTCCTCGGTGAGGGAGACCTCCATGACACCTCCGATGTCGGGAAGGCCTCGATCCTGTCCGAGCGGCACCGCGAGCGCAATCTGGCGTGAGACCCACGAAACCCGAGTCACCACGATGGCGACGCGTCAACCGACGAACACCGCACCTCGCGCCTCGAGGTCGGCGATCTCGGCGTCATCGAGGCCCAACCAGTCTCCGAGGACCTCGGCAGTGTGCTGGCCGAGACGAGGACCACCGCGTCGCACGGAGCCGGGGGTGGCGCTCATGCGGTAGGGCGATTGCGCGTGCTCGACGACACCCAGATCGGGTTGGTGGATCTCGACGACGAGCCCCCGTGTCCGCAGCGCGGGGTCACGTGCGACGTCTTCGCCGTCTTGCACGGCTCCGGCGGCGAGCCCGCGGGCCTGGAGCAGGAGGGCCACTGTATGGGGAGTGCGGACGGACGCCCATGCGGCGAGCTCGGCCTCGAGCTCGGCGCGGGCCGCGTCGGCCGCGTCGTGGGTGTCGACGACGAGGTCGTCGCGGTCGAGGACCCGGCAGAGGATCGACCAGTCCGTGAGGTCGTCGAGCTCGATCGCTACCCACCGGTCGTCTCCGGCGCAGCGGAACGCGCCGGACAGCAGCGACCCCGCAACGTCGTTCCCCCGCGGCCCGACATCACGACCGTCGACGAGGGGTGCGAGCATGATCGGCGCCATCGTCGCGGCCGCCGTCTCGATCTGCGCAGCGTCGACCCACACCCCGTCGCCGCGCCGCGCGGCGTGCGCGAGCCCGGCGAGGATGCCCACCACGCCGTGGGCCGAGCAGAGGTAGTCGGTCAGCGTTCCGTGAGTGTGCCCCCACACGTGCGAGAGGCCGGTGAACGCCGAGATGTTCGTGGCGTACGCGCGGTAGAGGGCACGCGGACCGGTGCGGCCGTAGCCGGACAGGGACAGCATCACGAGTTCGGGGTTGACCTCGCGGAGGTCGTCGAAGCTGCAGCCCCACTTCGCCATCTCGTACGCCGACCCGAAGTTCTCGATCACGACGTGCGACACCCGGACCAGGCGTCGGAAGAGCTCACGGCCTGCTTCGGTGTGCATCTCCAACGAGAGGCTCCGGGTGCTGTGGGACAGGCCGCCGTACAAGAGCGTGTTGGTGACACCGGATGGCTCCGCGACCACCCGGCCGTACGAATAGGCGCCGGTGCGCAGCACTTCGGGGCGCGCAATCGGTTCGATCTTCACCACGTCGGCACCGAGCTCGGCGAGCGGCCGGGCCGACGTGTTGCCGGCGACGAACGCGCCGAAGCTCAGGACCCGCACACCGCTCAACGGGCGGGCGAAGTCGGCGGCGGCCACCCGCTCGCCGCTCCAGCCGTGGGTGACGTCTCCACCCAGCCGGGGCGCGGGCCGATCGCAACGGAACATGGAGACCGACGAAGCCACCGGCCGGCCGGGAAGCCGGATCGGACCGTGCTCCGGGTCGTCGACGGTCACGAAGAACTCGCGCGCGGCAAGCTGTGGGTCCTCGACGAACTGCGCGGGGGTGTTCGAGGTCGCGCACGGGAGGCCCGCCGCTTGGCCCCGCTCGACCAGAGGTTCTCGCGCCTCGTTCGCGAGCAGGGGCGCGATGGTGTCGATCAGGCCGTCGAAGATGTCGCGACGCACCGAACGCGTCGGCAAGCGCGGGCGCGCGGAGCTCTTCCGGTTGGCCGAGCATCTCGAGGAAGGCGTCCCAATGCGAGGCCTGGTGCGCGGCCACGTCGATCAGCCCGTCGGCACACTGCCACGTGCCCGTGGGTGGATAGCCGACGCCGACGAGCCGACCGCCGACGGCCTTGCCGTTCACGTGGTAGGTCTCGAAATGGAAGTCCTTCGCGCAGAGCACGTCGTGAACCGAGAGGTCGATGAGCTGTCCGCCGACGTCCGCGCGCGAGCAATGCGGCGAGGACGCAGATGGTTGCGTGCGCGCCGGCCTCGTCCCAGCTGATCCTTCCCGGAACCGTCACCGGCGGTCCCTCGGGCGGGCCGGCCCGGTGCATGTCACCGCTCATCGCGTGCGACACGAACGGTGAAGCGCGCCAGTGGCGGTACGGCCCGGTGAGGCCGAACGGGGTGATCGCACACACGATCGTCTCGTCGGCGATCCACGAGAATGCTCCGGCTGCCGGGTCGTAGCCTGCGAGTGGGCGCCGCGGCGACGGTGACACGAGAACGACGTCGGCGTCGCGCGCGAGCTCGGTCAGCTCGGGGAGTGCCGCGTCCGCAGCGGCGTCGACGACGAGGCTCCGCTGACCACCGTGGTAGTAGCTGAAGAGCACACCCGGGTGCGTGCCTTCGCTCTCCGTCGGTGCCCGACGGAGAGGGTCCCCCCGGGTGGCTCGACGAGGAGGACCTCGGCCCCGAGACCGGTGAGCAATCGGCTCGTGTAGGCGCCGATGGGCCCGGACACGTCGAGCACCCGAATGCCGGCGAGCGGCTGCTGGGGTGTCGAGCCGATCGCGTCGGTCACCGGCCGAACGCTACTCGTGTCCGTCAGATCTCGACGCCGCCGGCGGAGCCCGAGCCCCCGGTCGTTCCCGGCCCCATCGGCGGACCCGAAGGCGCGGTCCCGCCCGCGCCGCCGCTCGTCACGCCCTCGCGGATCGCGGTGGCGGCGATGGTGCCGTTGTCGGTCGTCCCCAGCACCATGACGCGGTCACCGACGCGGAGATCGCTCAGCTGGGCCGGACGGACCATCGACACCCTCGTGTCGCTCGTGGTCGTCACGGTGATCGTCGTGCCGTCATTCGTGGTGCCGACATTGGTGGCGATGGTCAGCGTCGAGTCGCGGACGGACTCGACGACGCCGCGGGTCGGCGCGGTGGACGATGCCGAAGACGCGGACCACGCGGCGGGCTCCTGCTCACCGGTGTCCACGATCCGTTCGGCCGCAACCGCCGCGCCGGAGGTTACGCCGACCACGGTGACGTGGTCGCCCGCCTTGATGGCGTCGACGGTGCCGGCCTTCGCGCTGGAGACGGTGGTCTCGTCCGACGTGGTGACCATCACCGCGCTTCCGGTCCTGGCGTCGAGGGTGAGACCCGACTCGGTGATGTTCGTGATCGCGCCGAACGAAACGCCCCGCCCGGGTGCGCCGAACTGATCGCCGGGTGCTCCGCGTTGGCCGCCGGGCGCCGCGGCGCCACTCGCGGCTCCGTTGATGCCCCCTGTGGCCGTCGTCGTGGCCGTGCCGGCGTCGTGCGACTGCACGGCCTGGAGCCCGAAGACGGCGATGCTGGCGACCGCGAGCGCACCCGCGCCCGCTGCGATCCACGTGCGAGTCGGGCGCGCACGCATCTCGTCGTGCGCCGGTGCGTTCGTGTCGTCGTCGTGGGCGTCGCCGGTGTCCATGTCGTCACATCCTCGTGTGCTCCCCGGGGGGGCGGGATCTCGGTCGGTACGGCACGAGCGTCGTCCGCGTGCCTCAGCGTTTCCTTGGGATGTGCTCCCAAGCCCCGCCGATTTCGAGTCGGGGCCCCGAACGTCTCGGGCCCGGGCCCGGGAGTGCTCAGGGGGCGTCGGAAGCCCCGGGCTGGGGCCCGGGTGGCAGGCGCAAGCTGTACCCGACGCCTCGCACGGTCTGGATCAGCGGCGGTTCGACGATGTCGACCTTGTGGCGCAGGTAGCTGATGTAGGTCTCGAGCACGCTCGCGTTCGCGGCGAAGCCGTAGTCCCAGACGTGCTCCAGGATCTGGTCGCGCGTGAGCACCTTGCGGGCGTTCGCGAGGAGGTAGTGCAGGAGCCGGTACTCGGTGGGCGTCAGCGTCACCAGCTGGCCGCGCCGCCAGACCTCGCGCGTGTCCTCGTCGAGCTCCAGGTCTGCGTACCGGATGCGGGGGCTCGAACGGCTGCCCGCAGGAAGCGATCGGCGCAGCACGGCCCGCACGCGTTCGATGAGCTCCTCGATGCTGAACGGCTTCGTGACGTAGTCGTCGCTCCCGAGGCGTAGACCCTCCACCTTGTCGCGCGTGGTGTCCCGCGCGGTGAGGAAGATGATGGGCAGATGGGCGCCGGCCCCCTCCGCCTGGCGCAGGCGCCGGGCGACCTCGAAGCCTTCGAGATCGGGGAGCATCACGTCGAGGACCACGAGGTCCGGGCGCTGCCGTGCGATCACGTCGAGTGCCTCCCTGCCCGACGCCGCGCGCTCGACCGTGAAGCCGTTGAAGCCGAGCCCCATCGCGAGCATCTCGGTGATGTGGTCCTCGTCGTCGACGACGAGCACCCGGGGCTGGTCGACGTCCGGCGGCACGGCACCACGGTACGCGCACGAGGAGTGGGAAGCCGCGACCGGTCCGAGCGCCGCGTTCCGTGGTCGGAGCGAACTCCCAGACACGGCGGAGCGTGCGCTGAACCCGGCCGCCGACCATCGATCGGACGCGTGCGAAGATGGCGCGTGATCGATCACCGGCCCGGCCGAGACCGCGCCGATCCTCGAACCGACCCGTACGACCGCTGATGACCCTCCGCCTCCGCCTCGTCGTCGCCCTCACGTCGCTCGTGGCGGTCGGGCTCGCGGTGTTCGGCGCGGTCACCTACGCCCTGTACGCGCAGTCCGAGTACCAACGCCTCGACGACCAGCTCCGCGGCACCGCGCCGGCGCTGACGCAGGAGTTGCTCGCCTCGGCCGGGCTCGAGCCCATCAAGGGGGCGGGCGGGCCCAACGGCGAGCGCCGATCGAACCCGCCCGCCGCGGTGCCCCCGGACACCTACGGCGAGCTGCGGGCACTCGATGGTGAGATCCTCGCCACGGTCTCGGTCTCGGGTACGTCGGCGGCACCGCAGCTCCCCGCGGATCTGATCGCCACCACGGGTGGTCGCTTCTTCACCACCGGCCCGAGCAGCGGCGACGGCGACTGGCGCGTGTTCGTCCGACGTCTCGCGCAACGATCGGGCGACTCCGTCGTGGTTGCCGCCCCGACCGCCGACGTCGCGGCGTCGCTCCACCACCTGGTCGTGATCGAGGTGGTGGCAGCGCTCGGGCTCCTCGCCCTGCTCGGCGCCGGCGCCTGGTTGATCCTGCGTCGCGGGCTCCGCCCGCTGGAGCAGATGGCCGCCCGGGCACGTTCCATCAGCGCCGGTGACCTGTCGGAGCGGGTTGCTCCGGCCGACGAACGTACCGAGGTCGGCCAGCTCGGGCTCGCTCTCAACCTCATGCTCGACCAGATCGAGGTCGCGTTCCACGAGCGGGATGCGACCGAGCGGCGACTGCGCCGGTTTCTCTCCGACGCGTCGCACGAGCTGCGCACGCCCTTGACGTCGATCCAGGGGTTCGCCGAGTTGGCCCGCCTCGACGGCAGCCGTGATCAGGTCGACGTCGGCCTCGTGTTGGGGCGCATCGAGTCGGAAGCCAAGCGAATGGGGACGCTCGTCGAAGACCTGCTCATGCTCGCCCGGCTCGACGAGACCCGTTCGGTGCAGCGCGATCTCGTCGACCTGTCGGTGCTCGCCGCCGACGCGTGCAGCGACGCGGCGGCGGTGGATCCCGACCGGGCGATCACGCTCGACGCGCCCGCACCCGCGGTCGTGCGCGGCGACGAGGGCCACCTCCGCCAGGCGATCGCGAACCTCGTGACCAACGCGCTCAAGCACACCGCGGCGGGATCCCCGATCGAGGTCGCGGTCCGGGTGGAAGGCGACCTCGCCCTGTTGGCGGTGCGCGACCACGGGCCGGGGCTCGACCCACAGGCGCTCGAGCACGTCTTCGACCGGTTCTGGCAGGCGGACGAGGCCCGCGCCGGCATCGGTGCCGGCCTCGGGCTGGCCATCGTCGCGGGGATCGCCGAGGAGCACGGGGGCGCGGCCCGCGCCGAGAACGTCGGCGACGGCGGTGCGCGGTTCACGCTTCGGCTGCCGCGCGACCACCCGGTCGCCACTGGGCCCGCGTGACGTTAACGGCGGCCGCTCAGGCGCCCCGGTCGGAACGAGTCGTTCACGGTGCCCCGGATCCAGCGGGGGACGAACGGCCACTCACGCGTGACGAAGTACGCGTAGGTGCCCTCGGGATACTCGGGGGTGACGCAGGTCCGGCCGTTGCACTGGTCCAGGTCGCCTGCCCCTTCGACGTACTCGTAGTCCTGCACCCAGGTGCCGTCGTAGGTGCCCCCCGGGCTGCTCGCGGGACGAGCCCCAGACTTGAGCCGCCAGCTGCTGCGGAGCTCGGCCACGGCGCTCTCGGCGTTCTCGGCCTGCCGGTAGCCGTACCGCGCGTAGATGGGGAATCCGTCCGCGGCCCAGCCGAGGTGCACCCCGTGCTCGGTGCCGTCCATCGCGGCGACGATGTCCCACTGCTCCGGATACTGGTGGTAGTGGTACACGCCGCCGGGCTGCACGTGCGCGCCGTATACGTCGAGCGGGGCCTTCTGAGCGTCTTGGAGCCAGCCCGAGCTCCGGTCGCCGTTCCAGAAGCCGGCGGTCGCCGGGTCGTAAGGAACGCCCTCGATCGAGACGCCGAACTTCTGCCCGGTGAGCACCTCGGTCAGCGACGTGGCGGCCTGCGGCCGGAGCGGAACGCGCCACTCGTAGCTCTGCTCGTTGACTCCGAACCGGTAGGTGAAGTCGGGGTCCAGCGGGTGGACGGGGATCCCGTTCGCTGTGGATCACCCGCTCGGAGCCCTCGGTCGTGATCGTGACGGAGTTGCTCAATCCGGTGTCGGCCGGATTGCCGCTGCCCGCCGGGTTCGTCGACGCGGATCCCGCACTCGTCGCCGACGAGCCCCGGTCGAGGGTGGCGAGACCGACGCCGGCGACTGCGATGGTCGCGCCCGAGGCGCCGAGCACCCCCAGAAACGCCCGCCGGCTCAGATCGTGGTCCTGGAATTTGCGTCGTGAGGTCATGCCGCGAGCGTGCCTGCGACGTGTCCGCGACCGCTCCGACGATGCTTGGGATCTCCTGGGAATGCGTCGGGCCTGAACGCGCCGCCCCGGGCCTCGCGTTTCAGGAGATCGCGGCTCGGGACGTTCGCGCGGCGCGGCGGACTGCGCCGATCACGTCGTCGTTGGAGGCCCCCGGGCCGAGCACCTCGGCGACGCCCTCCTCGAGCAGGTACGGAACGTCGCGCTCGGGCACGATGCCGCCGACGACGACCGTGGTGTGCAGTCCCTGCGCGCGCAGCGCTTTGACGACGAGCGGCGCGAGGGTCCGGTGGGCGCCGTTGTGCATCGACAGCCCGACCACGTCGGCGTCTTCCTGGAGCGCGACCGCGGCGATCGTCTCCGGTGTTTGACGCAGACCGACGTAGATGACTTCCATGCCGGCGTCGCGCAGGACGCGGGCGACCACGCGCGCTCCACGGTCGTGACCGTCGAACCCGACCTTCCCGACCAGGACCCGTTCGATCGTGGGCTGTGCGGTCACGGAGTGGCGCGTTCGGTGTAGGTGCCGAACACCGACTCCAGCGCCTCGGTCACCTCGCCGACCGTGACGTAGGCGGCGGCGCACTCGAGGAGTGCGGGCATGAGGTTGACCACCGGATCGGCGGCATCCTCGGTGAGGCGGCCCAACGCGCGGTCGACGCTGGCGGCGCCACGGGCGGCCTTCACCTCCCGGAGCCGCTGCCGCTGGCGTTGCTCCACCTCCGGGTCGATGGCCAACGTGGGCGGGGAGGCGTCGTCGCCGTCGGTGAAATCGTTGACGCCCACCAGCGTCAATGCCCCCGTGTGGAGCTTGCGCTGGAACTCGTAGGCGGCGTCCGCGATCGCGCCCTGGAACCAACCGTCTTCGATACCGGCGATCACCCCGTCGAGCATGGACCCGCTCCCGAGCTGCTCGAGGTGCGCGAAGATCTCCTCCGCCTCGCGCTGGATGACGTCGGTGAGCTCCTCGACGAGCCAGGAACCCCCGAGCGGATCGGCGACGTGCACGACGCCCGTCTCGTGCGCGAGCACCTGCTGGGTGCGGAGCGCGATGCGGGCCGCCTTCTCGGTGGGAAGCGCGAGCGCCTCGTCGAATGCGTCGGTGTGCAGGCTCTGGGTCCCGCCCAACACGCCGGCGAGCGCTTCGATCGCCACCCGCGCGATGTTGACCTCGGGCTGTTGCGCGGCCAGGCTCACCCCGGCGGTTTGCGTGTGGAAGCGCAGCTGCAACGAACGCGGATCCGACGCGCCGTACCGCTCGCGCATCCACGTAGCCCAGATCCGGCGTGCCGCGCGGTACTTGGCGATCTCTTCGAAGAAGTCGATGTGCGCGTTGAAGAAGAAGCTGAAGCGCGGCGCGAACTCGTCGACGTCGAGACCGGCGGCGACCGCGGCCTCGACGTAGGCGAAGCCGTTCGCGAGCGTGAACGCGAGCTCCTGCGCGGCGGTCGATCCCGCTTCGCGGATGTGGTAGCCGGAGACGGAGATCGGGTGCCAGCGGGGCAGCTCGGCCACGCAGAACCGGATGCTGTCGGTGACGAGCCGGAGCGAGGGGCGTGGCGGGAAGACGTACTCCTTCTGTGCCTGGTACTCCTTCAGGATGTCGTTCTGGAGGGTGCCGCCCAGGCGGTCACGTGCCACGCCGGTCTTGTCGCCGACCGCGACGTACATGGCCAGCACCGTCGCGGCGGCCGAGTTGATCGTCATCGACGTGCTCACCGTGCCGAGGTCGATCCCGCCGAAGAGCACTTCCATGTCGGCCAGCGTGTCGATCGCTACGCCGGCACGACCGACCTCGCCGAGCGACAACGGGTAGTCGGAGTCGCGCGCGAGGAGCGTGGGCATGTCGAACGCGGTCGACAGGCCGCTGCTGCCGGCGGCGAGGAGTTGGCGGAAGCGCCCGTTGGTGTCCTCCGCGGTTCCGAAGCCAGCGAATTGGCGCATGGTCCACAGCCGCGAGCGGTACATCGACGCGTACGGTCCGCGCGTGTACGGGTACTGGCCGGGGAGCTCGGCGTCCTCCGGCCCGTACACGGGCTCGAGCCGGACGCCCGACATCGTCTCGAACGCGACCGGGCGGACACGCTCGCGGTCGTAGGTGCGCTGCCACGCTTCGCGGTCGGCCACGGCCGCCATCGTAACGCCGATCGCGCGCCGATGTGATCGGCTGATCACATCTCCAGCGCAGCCAGGGCCATGGTGGCGAGGAGCGCGGCCAGCACCGCGTCGGGCACCCGGACCGAATGGTCGGCGACCGAGTTGAGGAGTCCGAAGGTCCCGTGCACGGCCGCGGCGAGTTCCGGGCGGGAGAGGTCGGGTCGCAGCGGGCCGAGCGCGTCGACCCAGAGATCCACGTAGACGCGCTGCTTGCGCCGCAACCGGTGACGATCGTCGTTGGGCAGGTTGTGCGACTCCTGGTCGTAGACCGCGATGATCGAACGGTCGCGCAGCGCGAGCTCCACGTGTCGTTCCACGAGCGTCCGAACCCTCGAGCGGGCATCGTCTGCCTCGCGCACGGCCTTCCGGGCACCGTCGAGCAGCTCGTCGAGCACGGTGTCGAACAGGGCGACGAGGATGTCCTGCTTGCTGTCGAAGTGGCGGTAGATCGCGGAGCCCGTCACACCGGCGGCGGCGCCGATCTCGCCGATGCCGACAGCGTGGAAGCCGCGCTGCGCGACGAGCTCGGCCGCGGCGTTCAGCAACCGTTCGCGTCGCGTGAGTCCTCGTGGCGTGATGCTGGTCATGGCCTCGTCGGTTCAGTACGACTTCGCCAGCCCGAGCGACTGCTGGGCCACGAAGTTCAGGATCATCTCACGGCTCACCGGAGCGATCCGGAGCAGTCGCAGCAAACCCCACAGGTCGGCGAGGCCGTACTCGGTGGCCATGCCGTTGCCGCCGTGGGTCTGGATGGCCGCGTCGAGGCAGTGGAGGCCAGCCTCGGCGGCCGCGTACTTGGCCATGTTGGCCGCTTCGCCGGCGGCGACCCGGTCCTCGGCGTGGTCGTGCATCCACGCCGCCTTCTGGGTCATGAGCCGGGCCGACTCGAGCTCGACCTTGGCCACGGCGAGCGGGTGGGCGACACCCTGGTGCGCGCCGATGGGGACACCCCACACGCGCCGCTCGTTGGCGTATCGCGAGGCGCGCTCGAGCGCGTACCGACCGATCCCCACGCACAGCGTGGCGCTGAGGATCCGCTCGGGGTTGAGCCCGGAGAACACCTGGCGCAGCCCGTCGCCCTCGGTGCCCACGAGCCGGTCGGCCGGTACCGCCACGTCGTCGAAGAAGAGCTGGAACTGCTTCTCCGGGGCTGCGATCTCCACCGGGATCAGCGTGCGATCGAGACCCTCGGCGTCGGTGTCGACGACGAGGAGCGACAGACGTCCGCGCCCGGTATCGGTGTCGGTGCCCGTGCGCGTCACCACGAGCATGGTGTCGGCTTCGTCGACACCCGAGATGTAGGTCTTCGCTCCCCGGACGCGGTACACGTCACCGTCGCGGGTGGCGGTGGTGGACAGGTTGTGGCTGTTCGACCCGGCATCGGGTTCGGTGATGGCGAAGACCATCTTCTCCGTGACCGCGAGTCCCGGCAGCCAGCGTCCCTTCTGGGCCTCGGTGCCGTACCGGGCGATGACCTCCGCGCTCGATGCCCGCCGAGACGAGGATCAGGAGGAGGGGGCATCCCTGCGCGGCGAGCTCCTCGCTCACGATCGCGAGCTCGGTGAGCCCGCCGCCCCCGCCGCCGTACCGCTCCGGCAGGTGCACGCCGAGGAACCCGGCGCCGCCGATCGCGTCCCACAGCTCGGTGGCCTTCCCACCGGTGCGGGCCCTCTCTGCGAAGTAGTCGTGGCCGAATCTCGCCGCGATCCCCGCGACCGCCTCGCGGAGCATGGAGTGTTCGGACGACTCTGAGAAGTCCAAGGCCTCGCCTCTCGACCCTGCACCCACCCGGGCAGACGCAATTGTGATCTGTCGATAACATACGTCCGAACGCGTCTGACGTCGAACGGTCGTCGGTGCGCTCCTGCCCCGGGCTCAGCTGCCGGTGAACAAGTCGAGCTTCCTCGTGACGATGTTCTTCGGCGTGCACTTCGTGAAGGTTCCCGGCTTGGTCGGGTTGATGCGCACGAACTTGCCCTTCTTGACCTGCATCATCACGCCACATTGCGACGGCTTCCGCCCGGCGAGGTCGAAGGGGGCGAACATGCCTTCGGCGTCGAACTTGTGGATCTGGTTCAGCGCTTCGAAGATGGTCTTGCGGGTGACACCGTTCACCCCGTTCTTCTTCGCGGCGGCGTCCACCGCGTCACGGAACGCGATGCCGGCCGCCCACGCGTACGCGCCGTAGCTCGCGACCTTGTTCGCGCCCGTGTACTTCACGAAGCCAGCGAGCATCTTGTTGGCCTTCTGGTCCGCCTTGCTGTAGAAGGGCAGGAACGCCGTCGTGACGTACTCGCCCTCGACGTCGCTCCCGCCGGAGGAGAGGAACTCCTTGTCGTAGCACTGGACGGCGCAGTCCCAGACCTTCACGCCCGTGACGCCCTGGAGCGTCGCTTCCTTGCGCAGCAGGACCGTGCATGCGTACTGGCTGGTGCACTGCGCGTAGTTGGAGTGGTTGGTCTTGATCGCCTGCACGATCGGGGTGTACGCCGACTGGTTGGCGAAGCCGGAGACGTCGAAGTCCTGGTCGGACTTGATCCCGATTTCACGGAGCGCACCCAGACTGGCGAACGACGAGTCGCGTGCCGACTTGGAATCGCTGCCGAAGATGTAGATGCCGTGAAGCTTCTTGCCGAACTTCTTCTGGTAGTACCGCCCGACACCGACGGGCGCTTGGAACGTCTGCGGGTGCTCCGACGCGGTGGAGCAGACCACCTGGGTCGACGCGATCGGGAACGACTGGTCGGAGCACTGCTCGGACAGCGCCGTGGTCACGAAGGGGATGTCAGGGATGCCGGTCGGCGCGCCGGTCGAGTCCTTGCAGCCGGTCATGTCCGCGACCGAGCTCAGGGACACCGCCGAGGTCCCGACCATCGCGACGTCGTTCTCGCACGCCGAGATCGTGGCGTTGCGCGTCGCGTTGGCGTTCAACTTCGAGTCATAGAAGTCGACCACCACCTTGCGGCCGGCGAGACCGCCCTTTGCGTTGATGTACTTGGCGACGCCCTTCACGCCGTCGACCGATGCCTTGAACAGGTTCGGCGCGATCGGGTTGTCGACATCGGCGATGACCGCGATGTGGATCTCCTTGGCCGTGATGCCGACGTCGGTCGCCGCGGGCTTCTCGTTGGCCGACGACTGCGCCGATGCGGACACCGCCGCCACCCCGAGCAACGCCGGCACGACGACGGCCACCACGATGCCCCGGACCTTGCGCATGGGTTCCTCCGGCCTCAGACCTCTGTGATCGGCGGATCACAAGTGATTCACCGGCAACATACGCGCTCGGTCGCGCGATCCTCGTCGCGCTCGGGTCCGCCGTTCAGCCGGCCGGCAACGTGATCTGGTCGACGCCGGCCCGCATCGCCGGGGCATCTTCCGGACGCAGCGCCCCGGTCTCCACCAGCGCGTCCACGGCCGCGTGCCACCGTCCCACGTATTCGGCGCGCTCGGGGTAACGCTCTCGCAACTCGTCGTCGGAGAAGGGGCGGGCGGAGCCGAAGAGCGGTGCCCTCCCGGTGCCGAAGGCGACGCCCCGGTACTCGTGGGTCGGCGCCTCGAGCTCCGGGAGCCGGATGCCGCCGATCGCGTTGCCGGCATCGTCGCGCCGGATCCCCGGCGGTCGCCGGTCGTCGATGGCGATCCGCGGTTGCGACGGAGCCGGGACCCCGAGGGTGAGCCATCGGTGCACCGCGGCGGCAACGCGGTCTCGTGCACCGGCCGGATGCTCAGACGGTTCACGACCCGGCCGCGAGCGTCGGGCGTGTCGCGGCGACCGCGTGCCACGCCGTGGGGCGTGCCCGCGATCTCCCAGATCCGCAGGCTGTCGGTGTCGGTGACCGGTAGCCCGGCCAGGTGGGTCGCCTCGAACTCGCTGTTCACCACGACGACCGGTGTCGCGACGTCGGCGCGGATCGTCGTGCGCGCACCCATGGCGATGGCGCCCTCCTCCGGGCGGGGCGCGCGGCCTTCCCACACCGACAGCAGGAAGGCGTCGAACACTCCCGCGTCGCGCTGGAACGCGTTGTAGTAGGCGACGAGGCGCATCGCCGACTGGGACCCGCCCATCGCGAACGAGGCGGCGGACGTCGAGCCCTCCCATCGGGTCGACGGTGACGGTCCGGTCCGGGCCGACCGCCACGCCGGCCTGGCTGAAGATGTCGAACGACGCCTGGTCGCCGGGGTGGTGCAGCGACCCGTAGCGGTCCGGGTCGTACTCGACCAGCGGGGTCCCGCCCCGCCCCCCGTAGCGGTCCATGCCGGGCGGGAACCCGTAGAGCCCGACTTCCTGCGCGCTCACCCCGACCCACGCGTATCCCTCGAAGAGCTCGTCGCCCCAAGGCCCACCGCTTTCGAAGCCCGCGGACACGTTCTGCCAGTTCACGACGACGGTGCCGTTGAAGCGCTCGGGGACTTCGGGCCGGACCACGAGGATGCGGGTGCGGTACGGCGCGTCCGCGTACTGCTCCACCTCCCAGCGTCCGTCGGCCGTCGCGTCGGTCCCGGCGCGGAGTTGGTGGCCGCCGGCAGAGCCGACGAGTTGGAACTCCTCCACGCGGTAGCCGCGCTCGGCGAGATCGTCGGCGGGCACGCCCCACGGTGGCTGCCGACCCACGATCGGGCCGATCACCGTCGGAGTCTGAACCGGCACGGCACGAGTCTCGCGCCTCGGCGCCACCGCCACCGGGCGGCTACCCGATGTCGCGCCGGCGCAGCCCCCAGAGTCCGACGCCGGTGAGGGCGACGGCCACCGCGGTCAACGCGCACAGGGGGACGACGGTGAAACCCGCGGCGGGGAGTTGGGGGACGTGCTGGAAGGGCGAGACGTCCTCCGCCCAGGTGGGGAGGTCGAGCAGCTGACCGAGCATCCCGATCGCGAAGCACAGCGTGAGGAACCCCCAGGCCGCGGCCGCACCGCGCGGTGCGAGCCCGACGAGGGCAACCGTCAGGCCGACGACGACCCAGAGGGCGGGGGCGTACGCAAAGGCGGCGCCGAGCGACTTCGCGACGACGCCCGGGTCGCCGGTGACGGCCGCGTCGGAGACGCCGACCGACAGCCCGGCGACCGCCAGGACCACCAGAGTACCCGCGAAGGCCACCGAGAGATGACCCGCCGCCCACCGCACCCGCGACACCGTGGTCGCGAGGATGGACTCGGCGTGCAACGAGGTCTCCTCGCTCCGCAGTCGCAGTGCCGACTGGATCGCGAAGCCCGCGCCGACGAGCGCGAGGATGCGGAAGGACATCGCGAGGTACGCATCGGCCAGGCTGCCACCGCCCTGCGCGGCGATGACGTCGGTCAGCGCCTTGTTGTCCTTCACGAACTGGTCGATGCTGTCGGCGATCGAGCCGTACGCGACGCCGGTGAACAGCACGCCGGCGCTCCAGCCGACGAGGCTTCCCCGCTGCAGGCGGGTTGCCAGGCCGTACGGGCTGGCGAGCCCCGGGGTGGCGTGCGCACGGCCGGCGCGGGGGGCCACGAGTCCGGCGCCGAGGTCACGCCGACGCGAGAGCGCGGCGGCGGTCGCGACGAGCGCGAGCGATGCTGTGACGAGGACCAGGAGCGGCCACCAGCGCTCGCCCGCGAACGGCCGCGCCTTCTGCGCCCATCCGATCGGCGACAGCCACGACAGCGTGCCATCGCCGATGTCGCCGACCGCGCGCAGGACGAACGACGCGCCCAGGATCGCGCCGGCGGCGCCGTACACGACCCGGGTGTTCTCGCTCACCTGCGCGGCGACGAGCGCGACGCTCGCGAACAGGAATCCGACCAGGGCGAACGACACGCCGAAGACGAGCGAGCCGGCCGTCGGCAAGTCCTGCGCGACGAGCGCGAGGGTCACCAAGGCGCCGGCGACGACGTCCATGCCGGCGACGGTCAGCATCGCCGAGGTCGTCGGCGCGTGCGGCCCGACCGGCAACGACCGCACCAGCTCGAGCCGACCGACCTCCTCCTCACCCCGGGTCAGGCGCCCGACCATCAGGAGACTCATCAGCGCGACGACGACCAACCCGAACGCACCGGTCTGGAACGCGACCTGGCCACCGAGGGTGTCGAGCGCCTGTGGGGGGCCGTTGAACGCGATGGCCGCCGCGTTGCCCTCGGAAGCGGCGGCCGCGTTCCGGAGGTCGGCGGCCGTGGGGTACAGGCCCTTGACGCTCGCGACGGTCGCCACGACCAGGACGACGATGCCCGCGATCCAGATGACGATCCGTACCCGGTCGCGACGCAGCGCGAAGCGGGTGAGCGCGCGGGTACCCGCGAGCTCCTGGGTCGTGGTCGTCACCGGTCGTGGTCGGCGACGCGCTGCACAGGGGCGCGTTCGCGGCTCAGCTCGTCGCCGTAGTGACGGAGGAACAGCTCCTCGAGGGTCGGCGGATGGCTGACGAGGCTGCGGACCCCGAGCTCTCCGAGCCGGCGAACGGCCACGTCGAGGTGCACGGTGTCGACGTCGAAGCGCACGTGCGTCCCGTCGACGGCGAGCGCGTGGATGCCCGGCAAGTCGGCCAGCCCGCCGGGAGGCTCGGTCGTGTCGGCGGTGATCGAGGTGCGGGTGAGCTCGCGCAGCTCGACGAGGGTGCCGGTCTGTCGCGTTCGACCGGCGCGGATGATGCTGACCTCGTCGCAGAGGGCTTCGACCTCGGCCAGGATGTGGCTCGAGAGCAGCACGGTGCGGCCCTCCGCCTTGATCTCCCGGATGCAGTCCTGGAACACGGCCTCCATCAGCGGGTCGAGACCCGACGTCGGCTCGTCGAGGATCAGCAGCTCGGCGTCCGAGGCCAGCGCGCCGACGAGGCCGACCTTCTGGCGGTTGCCCTTCGAATAGGTACGGGCCTTCTTGGTCGGGTCGAGCTCGAAGCGTTCGAGCAGGTCGTCGCGTCGACGCGGGTCGAGGTCACCCCGGAGGCGAGCGAGGAGGTCGATGACCTCACCACCGCTCAGCTTCGGCCACAGGCTGACCTCGCCGGGCACGTAGGCGATCCGCCGGTGCAGGCGCACCGCGTCGCGCCAGGGATCGCCGCCGAGCAGCTCCACCCGACCTGCGTCGGCACGGAGCAGGCCGAGCAGCACGCGGATGGTGGTGGTCTTCCCGGAGCCGTTCGGACCGAGGAAGCCGTGCACCTCGCCCGTGTGCACCACCAGATCGAGGTCGTCCAGCGCGCGCGTCGCCCCGAACGTCTTCACCAGTCCGGCAACCGAGATCGCGGGGGCCACCCCTGAGTGTGCCACGAACGGACACGCGCGGACGACTGCCCGCGCGCCCGATGTCTAGACGCCCATGAGCTCGTACATGTTGGAGCCCATGATCTTCGCGATGGCGTCGTCGGCCAGGCCCTCCTCGTGGCAGAAGTCCACGTAGCCGACCGGATCGGCGAGACCTTCGGGGTGGGGCCAGTCCGAGCTGAAGAGCACGTGGTCGAGCCCGATCGCGTCGATGAGCGGCTGGAGCGGGTCTTCCCAGAACGGCGCCACGTAGAGCTGCCGCCTGATCACCTCGAGCGGGTGCTCGGGGAACTGGTGGGGCATGCGGCCGTAGGCGTCGAGCATGTCTTCGACGAGACGGGTGATCCACGTGCTCCCGCACTCGATGGTGGCGACTCGCACCTTCGGGAACCGTGACAGCATGCCGTGGCCGACGGCGGAGAAGATGGTGTCCATCGTCGCCCGGTGATGGTTGGCCATGAGCGAGAAGACGTCGGGCTGGAAGGGGAAGAACTCCGTGTCGCCCCGACCGAGCCACTCGTTCGCGTGGCACTGGTACCCGGAGTCCGAGGTGTGGAACATCACCGGGATCCCCGCCTCCTGCACCCGGGCCCAGAACCGGTCGAACTCGGGGAGGAACGGGGACCGCGACGTCTTGAACCCGGCCACGGGTGCGGGCCGAACCAGGATCGTGCGGGCGTCGCGTTCGAGCGCCCATTCGAGCTCCTGCACCGCGCCGTCGCAGGTGCCGAGGTTCATCACCGGTGTCGAGAAGATGCGCCCGTCGACGTCGAAGCCCCATTCGTCGAACATCCACTCGTTGAACGCGTGGATGAGCGCCTGGGTGAGCACCGGGTCGTCCATGAAGTTGACCTCGATGACCGACGCGAGCGTCGGGAAGTTCAGGATCGCGTCGACGTGCATGCGGTCGAGCAGGTCGAGACGCGTGTCACGGTTCGTGAACTCGGGGATGGCCCGCATGGGCCGGACGATCTCGCGGAAGGACTTCCCGGAGGTGTTCCGGGCGGCGAAGTACTCCATGCCCGAGCCCGGTTCCGCGACCACCTGGAAGGTCGGGTTGGGGATGTACTCGGAGATGCGACCCCGCAGCGCGATCTTCGTGCGGCCGTCGACCTCCACCAATTTCACCACGCCCGCGTACTCCGACGGGAGGTACCGGGTGAAGGCGTCGGCGGTCTCGTAGAAGTGGTGATCGCAGTCGAAGACCCGATGGTCGAAGTCGGAGAAGGTCATGTCCGGGCTGAACGCGGGGTACTCCATCGACTGCCTCCAGGCTGGTGCGTGAATTGGAGTCAGCCTAAATTCGCGGCCATGACCCTCCTAGGGTCCTTGGTCCCGAAGCCGCGGTCTGTGATCGCGATGCTCGTCCGGTCCGCGAGGGCCCGAGCGGCAGTCACGGGCGCCGGATCGGTTCCATGAGCTCGATGCGATTCCCGAACGGGTCGGAGATGTAGACCCGCTCGTAGCCCTCGAGCGGGTCGTCGTCCACGACCTCGACGCCCTCGTCGCGGAGACGACCGATCATCGAGGCCAGATCCGAGACGAGCAGCGCCGGATGTGCCTTCCTCGCCGGTCGGAAGTCCGGTTCGACCCCGACGTGGATCTTCAGCGCCCCGCGCTCGAACCAACAACCTCCGCGAACCGCGAGATGAGGGGGCTTCGACACCTCGGGAATTCCCAGGAGGCCCACAAAGAACCAGCGGGCGCGCGCTTCCGCCCCCGGAGGCATTGCCAGCTGGACGTGTTCGATCCGCTCGACGGGCATACGCACAGACTGCTCGTTCAGGGAGCTCGACCCGACGTCTCGGTGCGCGAAGCAGACGACTCCGGCCGCCGGGATCACTCAGGGCTTCGGCCGGCCAAATCGGTGACGGCGCCGCTCGGGACGCGACGTGGTCTCCGCCGGCGGCGGCAGCGGTTCATCGGGCAGGGTCTCCTCGGCGACGGGTTGATGCTCGCGCAGCCAGGTGGCGACTGGCTGGGTCGGCACCGGTGGCGCGGCCGGGGCCGACGACGGGGCCTCCACCGCGGCGGTCGCCGCTCGATGCGACCGCTCCGCCTCGAGGCGCGCGGCCTCGACGATGCGTCTTGCCTCCTCTTCGGCGGCGTCGAGGCGCGCGTTCGCCCGTTCCTGGGTTTCGGTCGCCACCGCCCGCAGCATCCGGTCGGCCTCGGAGCGTGCGGCTCCCAGCACCGCGTCTCGCTCCTCCTCGAGCTCGCTCAGCCAGCGCTCGAT
This sequence comes from uncultured Actinomycetes bacterium, assembly GCA_963750045.1. Classification (GTDB taxonomy): domain Bacteria; phylum Actinomycetota; class Acidimicrobiia; order IMCC26256; family DASPTH01; genus DASUAS01. Next base: position 153,649 of record CAVVPD010000005.1, read on the forward strand.
CTCCGCCTCCGCCTCCTGATACATGCTCGCCTGCTTGTCGGCGGCCTGGCGCAGCACGACCGAACGCTCGCGGTGCGCGCCGTTGACGATGCGGCGCGATTCCTCCTCGGCGCTGGCGCGGAGCGTCTCCGCGTCGGACTCTGCGCTCGCCACGACCCGGCGGCACTCCGCGGCGAGGTGGTCGAGCAGCGGCCGATAGCTGTGGTCGAGGAGCTCCGGCTCGGGATTCCCTGGTGAAAGGGCTCCGGAGGTCCTGGGCGCAACCTCGCCGCGGGCGTCGAGGAGCAGTCCTGTCCCCACGGCTTCCTCACGGGCACCGGGGCGCGAGGCCACAGGCTCCGAGAGGGGCGCCGAGTCGGCGACCGGTCCCGGCGACGGCTCTGGCTCCTCGGTGAGATCGATCTCGCCGAATTCCATGCGACGAAACGCTACTGGGAACGAAACGCCCGCGCGCGTATCGTCGAACGGCCTCCGAGCATGCGATCGCCCAGGGCTACTGCTCGAAGATCAGCTCGATGTTGTTGCCGTCGGGATCGAACAGGTCGACCGACTGACCGGCGATGTTCGGCTTGAGGCCCTCGTGCGGGACGCCGATGGCGGTGAGGTGCTCGCACCACGCGGCAAGCGCGTCGACGTCGGCGACGGCGAAGGCGATGTGGTCCAGCGATCCCGGCGCGTCGGCTCGACCTCCCGCGAACAACACCAGCCGGAAGCGTCCGCTCGCGGACTGGAGGGTGACGTACCGGCCGGGCTCACCGCGGCAGCGTGGTCAAGCCGAGCACGCTCTCGTACCAGGCGACGCTGGCGTCGAGGCCCGACACGTTCAGCTGGAAGTGGGACAGCCTGTCGATCGCCGGCGCGTCCATCGTCATCACGGTACGCACCGGGCGACGAGGTCCGCAACGCTCACGCGGCTCCATCGATACGCGTGTCACTCGCCTGCGTCGGCGTCACCCGGGACGGTCCGCGCGTCGACGTGTACGCTCCCGTCCATGACGACGATCTCGCAAGCATTCGACCTGACCGGCAAGGTCGCCATCGTGACCGGAGCGGGACGGGGGCTCGGGCGGGCGATTGCCGGCCGGCTGGCGGAGGCGGGGGCGACGGTGGTGTGCGCCGACGTCGACGAGGCGACCGCACACGACACCGCGTCGCTCATCACCGCGAGCGGCGCGGCAGGCCTCGGCCACACCGGTCGACGTCACCCGCAAGTCGGACATCGACGGGCTGGTCGCCGCGGCCGTCGCCGAACACGGCCACCTCGACGTGATGGTCAACAACGCCGCGATCATCGTCGACGGCCTCGTACTCGACACGAGCGAGGAAGACCTCGATCGGGTGCTGGCCGTGAACTTCAAGGGCGTGTTCTTCGGGTGCCAGGCCGCGGGCCGCGTCATGGTGGGCCAGCGCTCGGGGTCGATCATCAACATGGCGTCCGGCGCGATCGACATGCCGACGCCGACCCTCGTCTGCTATGCCACCGCCAAGGCCGCGGTCGCTCAGCTATCGCGCACGCTCGCGATGGAGCTTGCCCCGTCGCAGGTCCGCGTCAACGCGATCGTGCCCGGCTGGATCGACACGCCCATGAACGAGCGCCACGCGCTGCGACCCGACGGCACGGTCGACCCCGAGAAGAAGCGCGAGTACGTCGAGAACCGGGGGTCGAAGATCTCGCCGATGGGGATCCCCGGCGAGCCCGACGACATCGCGTTCGCCGCGCTCTACCTCGCGTCGCCAGCGGCGAAGTTCGTGACCGGCATCGTGATGCGCCCCAACGGCGGCTCCACCATGCCCTGGTAGCCAACCGTTGCCGTCGCGCTTGACCGGTGCCGGCGGCTGTGTGAGCGTGTTCGCGACTCAGACCGTGAGTTCACAACTGCGAACATCGAGGTGCCGATGAAGCTCGACGTCCTCTACGAAGTCGATGCACCCAGGCCGTGGGGGAGGGCCCATCCCTACGGCCAGCGTGACGCGGAGCGTGGCGCCTACCGCGAGGCGGTGGAGCAGATCCGCCTCGCCGACACGATGGGCTTCAACACCATCTGGGCGGTCGAGCACCATTTCCGCGAGGGGCGGTCACACTGCCCCGCGCCAGAGGTGCTGCTCGGGTACCTGTCGGGCGTCACCGAGCAGATCGGCATGGGCTTCGGCGTCACCCTGACGCCGTTCGCGTTCACGCCACCGCAGCGCATCGCGGAGAAGGTCGCCGCCGTCGACCTGCTCTCCGAGGGCCGGGTGCAGTGGGGGACCGGTCGCTCCACGCCGATGGAGCAGATCGCCTTCGGCGTCGACCGCGAGAAGTCGCGCGACGACTGGGCCGAAGCCATCCGCATCGTGTGCGGCATGTGGCGCGACGAGTACTTCGAATACGAGTCCGAGCGGTTCTCGTTCCCGAAGCGGATGGTCACCCCCAAGCCTTGGCAGGACCCGCACCCGCCGTGCTGGATGGCGGCGACGTCGAACGGATCGGCCGCGGTCGCGGGTGAGAACGGCCTCGGCCTGCTGTCGTTCTCGATCATGCAGCCGCTCGAGACGATGGCCGACCACGTGCGTGCGTACCGCGCCGCGAGCGCGGACCCGACGCCGCTGACCGACGTCGTCACCAACAAGGTCGCCGCGTACACGCTGGTGCACGTGCGCGACGAGCGTCGACCCGCTGACCGGCAGGTCTGGGACTCGGTCGGGTGGTGGTACCGCAACCTCGCCCAGTTCACGCTCGACTGGGAGCTGCCCCACCTGCCGCCCGAGGAACAGGAGCGTGCGTTCCCCCTGCTCAAACCGCTGATCGACGGCGACGTCCCGATCGAGACGTTCGATGCCGCCGACATGATCGTGATCGGTGACGTCGAGACCTGCGTGCGCAAGATGAAGCACTACGCGGACCTCGGGATCGACGAGCTCATCTGCTACGTGCAATGGGGGTACCTCGAGCACCAAGACATCCTCCGCACGATCGAGGTGCTCGGGAAGGAAGTGATCCCCGAGCTCGCCGCCTACCAACCGGAGGCGTCATCGCTCACCGGTCCGGTGGCGTCGTGACCCGCGTCGACGACTCCGTCGTCCCCGACTACTCCGGGCTGCTGCGCCTCGACGGCCGGGGGATCGTGATCGTCGGCGCCGGTGCCGGCATCGGTCGCCAGGCGAGTCACGCGTTCGGCGCAGGTGGGCGCCAACGTGATGTGCGTGGACATCGAGCGCGACCTCGCCGAGGAAGTGGCCGCCGAGGTGGGCGGCGCGGCCTGGGTGGGTGACGCGACCGATCGCCCCAGCGTCGAGCAGCTCGTACGCGACGCGGCACGCGACGCTCGGTCGAGTCGACGGCTTCGTCGACATCATCGGCATGTCGCGCTGACGGCGCGCTCGTCGAGATCGACGATGAGGAATGGGACTGGCACTTCAACATCGTGTTGCGCCACGCCTACCTCCTGAGCCAGCTGTTCGGCGCGGCGATGGCCGCGGCCGGCGGCGGCACGATGGCGTTCGTCGCGTCGGTCTCCGGGCTGAGCTCGGCGCCAAGGCACGCGGCGTACGGCGCGGCCAAGGCGGGACTCATGTCGTTGGTCCGCACGGCCGCGGTGGAGCTCGGGCCGCTCGGTGTGCGGACGAACGCGGTCGCGCCGGGAGTCGTCTGGACGCCCCGGGTCTCGGGCTACCTCGGCGACGAGGGCCGGGAGCGCAACATCGCGAACACGCCGTTGCGGCGGGTGGCGTTGCCGGCCGACATCGCCGCCGCGCTCCTGTTCCTGACGAGCGACCTGTCGGGCTACGTCAACGGTCAGACGCTGGTCGTCGACGGTGGGGTCGGGTCGAAGTTCCCGTACCCGATGGGTGACCTGTAGTGCTGCTGGCGGGCTCGTTGCGGGGCACCGCCTGGGTGGGCGACGCCGACGCGCCCTACCCGCGCGCCGATCCCGGCGACGCCGCCCGACTCCCCGCCGACACCTGGGGCACGGCCCGGCTGCCGGTGGGCGTGCGGCTCGAACTGATCGGTGACGCCGGCGCGCTCGAGATCGACTACCGGTGCGCGACCGACGAGCTCGGCTACCGCGGTCCTGGGGCCGGCACGGCCTTCAGCGCGTGGCGGGGCGGGGTGGAGGTGTCGACCGCGCCGGCCAAGCTCGCGGGTGGGCACCGTGCGACTGGCCCTGCCCGGCGCCGCTGACGACGTGGTCACCGTCTACCTCCCCGAGGGGATGCGCCCGACCCTGCTCGACGCGCGCGCCGTCGACGGCGTGTTGCGCGCGGGCCCGAGCCGGCCCCGGTGGTTGGCGTACGGCGACTCGATCACCGAAGGATGGATCGCATCGGGTCCGGCCGGGGCGTGGCCCGCGATCGCGGGCCGCGAGCTCGAGCTCGAGGTCGTCAACCTCGGGTACGCCGGGGCCGCCCGCGGCGAGATCGTGACCGCCGAGCAGCTCGCCGCGCTCGATGCCGACGTCATCTCACTGGCCTACGGCACGAACTGCTGGACGCGGATCCCGCACAGTGCCGCGCAGTTCCGCGCCGGCCTCGAAGCCTTCCTGACCATCGTGCGCCAGGGCCACCCGACCACGCCGATCGTGGTCGCCAGCCCGGTGCTGCGCCCCGACGCCGAGACCACCCCGAACCGGCTCGGAGCCACGTTGGCCGACTTCCGCGCCGTCACCGAGCTGGTGGTCGGCGAGCTGCAGCGGGGCGGTGACCCGGCGCTCACCCTCGTGTGCGGCGGGCCTCTCCTCACTGCAGATCTCCTCCCCGACGGGATCCACCCCGGCGACGCCGGCCACCGGATCCTGGCCGAGCACATCGGTGGTGCGGTCGCCGCGGCCTGTCCTGCGCCCGCCGGCCGGTGACCCGGGGCACCCCCGGCATCGCCCGGGCGCTCACGGTGCTGACCGTGCTGAGCACCGCGCCCGAACACAACTTCACCCTGGCGGAGATCGTGCGCCGGACCGAGTTGTCGAAGGCGACCTGCCACGCCCTCCTCGCCTCGCTCGTCGAGGCGGGCTGGCTGCTGCGCCACCCGGTCGGACCGACCTACCGGCTCGGCCCCGGGCTGATCGCGCTCGGCGAGGCGGCCCAACGTGGGTTCCCGGCGTTGCCCTTCGCCGAGGACGCCATGGCGGCGCTGAACGACGAGCTCGATCTCGAGTGTCTGGTCACCGCGGTCGTCGGCTCCGAGATCGTGGTGCTGGCGCGGCGCGGCTCGCCGGCCCCCTTCGCGATCTCCGCGGCACCGGGTCAGCGGGTCCCGCTCGTGCCCCCGCTCGCCACCGTGTTCTTCGCGTGGTCCGACGAGGAAGAGGTCGCGGGCGCGTTCGACGCGTGGCTGAAGGAGGGCAGCGCCGCCCTCACCCGCTACCGCCGCGCCCTCGCCGCGGTCGCGCGCACGCGGCTTCGCCGTCGGCCTCGAGAGCGCCGATCGCCAGCGCCTCGGACGCGCGCTCGCGGCCCAAGTGGCGAAGGGCCGACCCTTCGCGCCCGAGGTGGCCTCGCTGGTGGCGGCGCTCGCCCGCTCGGAGTACCAATTGGTGGAGCTCGAGCCGGGCGCGACCTACGACGTCAACCATCTGGCGACACCCGTGTTCGACAGCCGCGGCCGGGTGACCCTCGCGCTCACGGTGACCGGCTTCGCCGAACCGCTCACCTCCGCCGCGATCCGCCGCACCGGCGCACGTCTGGTCGCGGCGTCCGGCGCGGTGACGGCCGCGGCCGGTGGTGTCCGACCGGCGCACCAGACCCGACGACAGGCATGAACCCGAGCTTTCCGGAGGAGACGAGATGGGCACGACACGAGGGAACGGCAACTGGGGCCGTTGGGGCGCCGACGACGAGCGCGGCACGCTGAACCTGGTCACCCCTGAAGCGGTGCTGGCGGCGACGCGCGTGTGCACGACCGGCAAGGTCTACAGCCTCGCGCTGCCGATCCAGCGCGAGGGCGTGCCGATCTTCGACTACCGCGGCGCGCCGCAGCGACTCACGCTCAGCAATGCGAGCGACGTCGACCAGTACACCGGTTTCGGGGCGCCGCCGGGCCTGGGTGCCAACGAAGACGTGCTCGTGCTCGCGTCGCACAGCATCACGCACATGGACGCCCTCTGCCACGTGTTCGCGGACGGCCAGATGTACAACGGGTTTCCCGCTGCGACCTTCACCGCGAACGGGGGCGCAGCGCGTCTCGACGTGACGAAGACGGGCAGCTTCGCCGGTCGGGGCGTGCTGCTCGACCTGCCCCGACACCAGGACGTCGAGTGGCTGGCGCCGGGCCAGGTGATCGACGCGGAGCAGCTGGAGGCGTGCCGCGCCGCGCAGGGCGTCGAGCTCCGCGCGGGCGACATCCTCCTCGTGCGGACGGGGTGGCTCGATCTGTTCGCGACCGGGAATGCGGGGAACGAGCAACCCGGCCTGGGGAAGGACGCGGTGTCGTTCATCGACGACCACCAGATCGCGGCGGTCGGCGCCGACAACGCCGCGGTCGAGTGCATCCCCTTCGACGGCAACGAGTTCCTCGCGGTGCACATCGAGCTGTTGGTGAAGCGCGGGGTGACGCTCCTCGAGCACCTCTCCCTCCGTGAGCTCGCGGCCGACGGGTGCACCGAGTTCCTCCTGGTGGTCGGCGGGCTCACCGTGACCGGCGCCGCCGGCAGCCCGATCAACCCGATCGCCATCGGCTGACCGCTCGACGGCGCGTCACCGCGAGGGTGGAGCCTCGCGGTCCCAGGTGTCGGTGGTGACGCCGCGGTCGCGCAATTCGTGCTTGCGTACCCGCAGCGAAGCCTCGGTGCGGGGCAGATCCTCCATCACGTGCACGTAGCGCGGGAGCATGTAGCGCGGCATCCTCGGCTCGAGGAACTCGAGCAACTCGGCGGCGTCGAACGACGCCGCGTCGTCGGGGACGACGCCTACGAACACGTCGTCCTCACCGAGGGTGGCCCGGAGGCCCACGACCGCGCACTCGGCGACGTTCGGGTGCTCGTTGACGATGGTCTCGAGCTCAAACGAGGAGATGTTCTCGCCCCGGCGCCTGATCGTGTCGCGGAGACGGTCGACGAAGTAGAACCAGCCGTCCTGGTCGCGCCGGAACGCGTCGCCGGTGTGGAACCAACCGTTGCGCCACGCGGCGACGGTCTGCTCCGGCATCCGGTAGTAGCCGACGTTGAGCGACCACGGTTCGGCGCTGCGCACGATCAACTCGCCGACCTCGCCGGGACCGACCGGTTCGTCGTGCTCGTTCACGATGCGCACGTCGGGCCACGGGTAGTCGAGGCGCTCCCGGCCGCAGTTCGCCCACGGGCCGTGCTCCCAGCCGGTGGTGACGGCCATCCCCACCTCGGTCTGGCCGTACCCGGTCGCGACCCGCACCCCGAAGCGATGCTCGAACGCCTCGACCTCGGGGATCATCGGGCCGGCGATCACGTTCCGCAGCGGGGTGCGGGCGTCGTCGGGTGACTCCGGCGCCGATGCCGCGAAACCCATCATCGGGCCGACGAGCGCCGCAGTGACACACCGCGTCGCACGGATGTCGTCCCAGAACTCGCCGGTGCTGAACCTGTCACGGATCACGAAGCGGCCACCGTGCACCATCGCGTAGTTGAACGCCGAGCGTCCCGAGTTGTGGAACAACGGCATCGTGCAATAGAGGCCGTCGCCGGGACCGAGCGTGTCGTCGGGCACCCATGACCAGAACTGGTACATCACCGCCCACGGCGTGACCACCGCCTTGGACGGTCCGGTGGTGCCCGACGTGAACATGAGCGAGTGGATGTCGCGGTATTCGGGGCCGTCGGTCAGGGCGGTCGGATCGTCGTCCCCGGCCAGGAGCGCGGCGCGTCCGGTGTCGTCGAGCGCGATGATCTCCCGGACCGACGGGAGCTCGTCGGCGACCGCGGCGACCGCGTCGCGGTACTCGGGTGCGACGACCACGACGGCGACGTCGGCGAGGTCGAGCGAGTAGCGGAGGAGACGCCCCGTGAGCGCGACGTTCAGTGGCACCTCGACGGCGCGCAACCAGGCGAGCCCGAGCAGCGTCCGATGCGAATCGAAGTCGTTGGGCAACATCGTCGCGACGTGGTCACCCTCGCCGATCCCGGCGGCGGCGAACGCGCTGCCCCAACGCCGCCCCTCGGCGTCGAGCTCGCGGTAGGTGATCCGGCGACCGTCGACGTGCTCCAGCGCCACCGCGTCGGGCGACGACCGGGCCCAGCGCGCGACCGCGTGGGGTGCGAGACACGTGCGGTCGAGCATGATGCCGGTGACGTGGGCTGGTGGGGGCCTACGCGGCGACCTTCATGATGCGGGTGAGGTTGCCGCCCATGACCTTCGCCTTGTCGGTCTCCGCCAGGCCCTCGAGCTGGTCGACGAAGCTGACCGGGTCGTACATGCCCTCGGGGTGGGGGAAGTCCGAGCCGAAGAGCACGTTGTCGGCGCCGATGAGCTTCACCAAGCCCATCGGGTCCTCTTCGTGGAAGGGGTGGACGTAGATGCAGCGCCTGAACGCCTCCATCGGGTCCTCGTCGAAGACCTTGGGAGATCGGGCGTAGACCTTCCCGAGCCGCTCGACGAGCGGGCGCACCCACGCGCTCCCGTTCTCGACCGGCATGATCCGCAGCTTCGGGAAGCGGGTGACGAGCCCGTGCCCGATGATCGAGGTCACCACGTCGTTGATCATGCGGTTCTCGGCGTGGAGCAGCACGTAGAACGCGGAGAGCTTGGTGTTGAACGGCAGGAACTCGCCGTCGTGGCCCTCCCACTCGTTGACGTAGCGCTGGAAGCCGCTGTCCGACGCGTGCATGCCCACCACGATGTCGGCGTCTTCGACGCGCTTCCAGAACTCGTCGAACTCGGGCAGCGCGAACGAACGGCGCCGGCCCCCGAAGTCGGGGACCGGCGCGGGGCGGATCAGGATCGCCTTGGCGCCGCGTTCGAGCACCCAGTCGAGCTCCTCGATCGCCTGGTCGACGATCGGCAGGGTGATGACCGGGGTGGGGAAGATCCGGTTCTCGAAGTTGAACGTCCACTGCTCGTGCATCCACTGGTTGAGCGCGTGCACGACGACGTGGGTGGCGACCGGATCGTCGGTGAGCCGTTCCTCGAGCAGGCTGGCGAGGGTTGGCCACATCATCGCCCGGTCGATGCCCTGCTCGTCCATCATCATGATGCGGGCCTCGGGCTCGAAGAACGCCGGCGGCGCATCGATGTACCTCGGGGGCGGCTGGAGCTGCATCTCCTTGTCGGCGGCGGTCATCGAGTCCGGGTTCTTCAGCTTGAACTCGAGCTCCTGGGCGCCGGGAGGCGCGACCTTGTTGAACGTCGGGTTCGGGATGTAGTCGCTGATCTTGTTCTTGACCGCGATCTTGGTGCGCCCGTTGACCTCGACGTACTTGATCAGGCCGCTGTACTCGTCGGGGAGGTACTTGGTGAAGGCTTCGGTCGCCTCGTACATGTGGTTGTCGGCGTCGAACACCGGGTAACCGAGTCTGCGCGTCATCGGGCGCTCCCTTCGCGAGAATCCTCTTCTCCGCACCGTATCGCGCCGGGGCGGAGGGGAGCCTCAGGCGTGTTCACACGCAGAGCGGGCCCTCGGGTGATTGGTTGGTGGTGTCGGTGCCGATCGGCGGTCCGAGCACCAGGTTCCCGGTGTCGACGACGATCTGACCACCCGAGATCTCGAACGTGAAGCGGTCCAGGCCGCGCGGCGCCGGTCCGCCCTGCTTCTCGCCGACGCGGTTGTACTTCGAACCGTGGCACGGGCATTCGAACCACTGCGACGTCGAGCAGAACGGGACCCGACACCCGAGATGCACGCATCGCTGGTACAGCGCGACGTAACCCCGCTCCATGCCCGCGATGATCGGTGCCGTGTAGGCGGCGACCTTCTTCGCCTTGGCCAGATCCGACTTCGGGTACGGGACCATGTAGGTCTTCGCGGTCGCGTTGTAGTACGGGCCCTGCTTGGCGAACGCGGCCTGGGCATCCGAGGTCGAGCCCACGGCGATCTTGCCCCCGAATCCACCGGAGGCGGGGGGCGGCCAGAAGAAGGCGAGCGTGGAGGCGCCGAATGCCCCCGCGCCCAGCCCCAACCCCACCATGATCGAACGGTTGAAGAACTGCCTTCGGGTGACCCCCAGCTCCGCGTTGGTGGGTCCCACGCGGGCCGGGGTGCGGTCCGGGCGCGCGGCGGGCATGACCGCACGCGTTGCTCGGCCCCGGTGGCCGATCGTCGTGGGCGGGCGGCGCCCCACCACGATCGCGATCACCGCCAGGATCGCCAGGATCGCCAGGATGGCCGTGCCGAGAGCGATGTACATGGCTCTTCCTCCTTGCGCGGGCCTCCGCCCCGCTCGTGGCTCAGGCCGCGAAGGTCCAGTCGGGCCGCTTGTCGGCCTGGTGGGTGTCGTAGGTGACGGTGCCGGGTTCGAGATCGACGATCTTGGGGAACACGAGCTTGCGCGGCGTCGGACATCCGTGTTCGAGATGGGCGACGAAGTCTTCGGGGAAGCAGCGGAGCGCGCTCCCGATGACCTGCTGTTCCTCGACGGGGAGGAAGCAGCGGTTGCCGTCGGCCACCGCCGCGAGGCCCCGGCGGATCTGCAGCACGTCCGACTCGGCGGCGTCGGCGTGCCCGAGCCGGTCGAGCGCGTCGGTGATGCGCCCGCACCCGAGCTTGCACGCCGTGCACTGGCCGCACGATTCGACCCACAAGAACCGTGAGAACTGCGCGGCGACCTCGACCATGCACGCCGTCTCGTCGTAGACGATGAACCCCGCGGCCCCGAGCCCACTCCCGGCGTGGGCCATCGCGTCGTGCGTCAAGGCGACATCGACGAGATCGCCGGGCAGCAGCGGGTTGGTGACGCCGGAGAACACCGCCTTCACCCGGTGGCCGGGGCCGACGCCGCCGGCGAGCTCGATGAGCTCGCGCAGGGGGGTTCCCATCTCGACCTCGACGACGCATGGTTCGCGCACGTCGCCGACCACCGTGGCGACGATCGTGCCGTGGTCGTCTCCCGTGCCGAGGGTGTGATACCAGTCGGCGCCACGAGCCACGATGTGGGTCACGTTGGCGAACGTCTCGACGTTGGAGACGAGCGTCGGGTTCGACTCGTCGCCTCGGGCATGACCGACCTCGGGCTCGTGGGAGTGCCAGCCGAGCTGGGGAACCGTCGCGTACAGGCCGTGGAGGTAGGGGGGAAGCTGCCGTGGTTGCGGATCCCGGCCCTCGATCACCTCGAGCAGCGCCTTCTCCTCGCCGAAGAGGTACTCCTCCGGACCGCAGACCACGTTGACCGCGAGGTCGCCGATCAGGTCCGCGTCGAGGAGCTCGTGTGCGGCGCGCAGGAGCGCGACACGTTCGCGCTCGAAGCTCGCCTTCACCGCGATGAAGACCTCGTCGCATCCCATCACCAACGCGGCGATGGCCAGACCCTCGACCACCTGGTAGGGGTTGGAGCGCATGATGGCCCGGTCCTTGAACGTGCCCGGCTCGCCTTCGGCGCCGTTGGCGACCACGTACCTCGTCCGCCCGGCGCCGCTGAGCACGCTCTGCCACTTCCGCCAGACGGGGAATCCGGCGCCACCACGCCCACGGAGGCCGGCGTGCTGCAACTCCGCGAGCACACCGTCCGTTGCGAGCGCACGGGCCATCTGGTAGCCGACGCCACCACCCCGATCGACGTAGTCGTTCACGTCGACCACGGGATCCCGTGCGAGCACGACCTCGGAGACCGGCATGATCACCTCGCCTTTCCCGAATCAATGTCATAGACAACTATTGTTCTGTGCATAGACTATGTCGCGGGAGGAAGCGGAGCAGAGTCGAGGAAAAGAAAAGAGGTTCGCAGTGGTGATGGTCGTCTACGGAGCGTTCTCCGAGGACTCGAGCCGTGATGCCGGGCGGTACGTCGACCAGCTGGTCGGGCTCGGTGTCGACGTGGAGTGGCGGGTCGTCGTACGCGGCGCCCGGGGACGCCCGAGCCCGGCCGCGGCGGCCCTCGCGGCGCGGGACGGGGCGCGCGCCCACGATCTGCGTCGGGCTCTGTTCGAGGCCTACTGGGAATCGTCGCTCGACGTCGACGACCCGGACGTCCTGGAAGGCGTCCTCGGTGAACCGCCGGTGTTCGACGAAGCGCGGGCGATGCACTGGCAGCGCGCGTGGCGGGGTCTCGAGCGTCCCGATCTCCCTCTCGTCCGGCTCACGACCGGCTACGTCTTTCGCGGTCCTCGCGCCATCGAGCAGCTCGCCGGGCTCGTCCGGCGGCGGACGGCCGTGCGGGGGCTCCGGCGAACGCGTGGTGCCGTCTCACCGGCGCGCCTGGCGGACCGGTGAGCGTCATGGACCGTCGACCGATCATCGCCTACTGCGCCACCGAACGGTCACGCGCCGCGATCGACTGGGCCGCGCAGGAAGCGACCCGGTGGATGGCACCCGTCATCGTCGTCGCGGTGCTCCCGTCGCTGTGGGACTGGGAGCTCGCGGCGTTGCAGATCGACTCGGAGCGTGTCCGAGCGGGAATCGTCCGGCGACTGCGTGGTCCCTGGACGCAGGTGCTCCGGGACCGCGGCATCGACTACGAGACCCGGCTGATCACCGGCCGTCCCGGCCCGTCGGTCCTGGAGCTGGCACGGAGCGTCGACGCACTGTGCGTGGTCATCGCTCGCGAGGGGCAGGGGAGGCTCCGGGAGCTGACGGGTCAGGGCGTCGGCGCCTACCTGCACCGCTACGCGCGTCGGCCGGTGATGGAGATCGCCGCCTGACCCGGCTACCCGCTGATCCAGCCGTGGGACCAGTCCTGCGCGGGCGTACCCGATGCCGCGTCCGAGAACGTCCTGAGGGCGAGCACCAGCTCACGTCGCCGGGCCGGCGGGATCGCGTCGATGATCGCGGCGATCCGGTCGTGACGCCGGCGGGTCACCCGCTCGACGACCGCTCGCCCTCGCCGCGTGAGCGAGAGCACGACCTCTCGACGGTCGCTCGACTCGGTGGTCCGCTCGATCAGGCCCTTCGCGACCAGGCGGTCGCACAGGCGGGTGATCGTCGAGGAGTACACGTCGAGCACCTTCGACAGCGCGGCGACCTGCTGCGGGCCATCCATGGCGAGCACCACCAGGACCCGATACTGCGGGAGGGTGATGTCGACCCGTTCCGCCGCCAGCGAAGAGATCGCGATCGCGACCATCGCGCGGGAAGCTGTCAGCACCGCGTCAACGACGCTCTCGCGTTCGTCGCTCGAGATGCCCCGGGTCTTCGCCTTGGCGGCCTCTCCCATGCCGTGATCATTGCACACGGCAATGATCGTGCGCCTGCTACGGCATCGCCGACGGGATGTCGACCAGGCCCTTGCGGCGCTGGAACCGCCAGCGCCCGCGTTCCCGGACCAGCTCGTCGACGTGGCGGCCGATCATGCCGACCACCGGCTTGCCGTCGGCGCCGCGCTGGACGACCGTCCACATCACCTCCGACGTCGCCCGGTCCCCGTCGAGCTCCACCGCCGGGCTGCTGATGATGTGGATCGACGACCCCTCGCTGCCCCCGAGGGCCTTGGTCATCACCGCCTTGATCTCGTCGCGGCCCTTGGCACGCCCCATGGGACCGAGCAGCACCTCGCCGTCGTCGGCGAAGAGCCCGGCGTACACGTCGAAGTCACCCGCGTCGAGATGGCGCCCGTAGTCGACGAAGAGCTGGTGGATCTCCATGAGGTCTTCGAGTCGGCTGAGGCGGGCTTCGAGGTTGTCAGTCATTGCGGTCTCCGAAGTCCATGTCGCGGATGTTGGTGACTCGCGGGACGTCGTCGCGCCCCTTCCAGGAAGGCGACGCCTCGCCTGGCCGGGTGGGCCGCGCCCACTCCACCCAGTCGCCCCAGTCGAGCCGGGTCATCTTGTCCTTGTGATCGGGGTCGTGCGCCAGGGCGGCGGCGGCGTACTGCTCGTTGAATCGCTTCATTTCCGCCTTGATCCACCAATCCTCCTCGGAGGACCACTTGCCGTCGCCTGCGTACGTGATGATCTGCAGCGACGGGAACTCGATGGGCGGCCCGCCCGGTTCGGGGTTGTCGGCGCGGTTGACCACCTTGTAGACGATTCGCGGGCCGTCGATGTTGTACCAGACCAACGGCGAATACACGTGGGGCGCGAACGACATCGTCGACTCGAGGAACTGCTGGATCCCGGTTGGCCCGTGGAAGGTGCCGTAGAAGTGATCCAGGTACGTGGCATCGTCGGTGAACAGCCTTGACCACGCCACCCAGTCCTCGTGCACCGGTCCCGTGAGGAAGTAGTGGCGGAAGGCCGCCTCGATCTCGTCGCGGGACCATCCGTGTCGAGCGTCGTTCATCGCGTCACGCCGGTTTCGGCCGCGAGCTCACGGCGGTGACGCGCGTGTGCCATCTGCGGTTCGTGGTTCCGTTCGTACTGCTCGATCCACTCCGGCGGCAGCTTCGACCAGGCCTCACCGATGTTGAGCCGGCCACCGGGATGCAGGCGCTCGGCGGCGACGACGTCGCCGAGGAAGATCGTGCTCTCGTCGGCGTCGAACGCCTTCACCATCCGGGCTTCGACGTAGCAGAGCGCGTCGAGCAGGATGGGCGAGCCGGTCTCACCGGGCTTCGTCGCGAAGGCGCTGATCTTGTCGCCGTCGCGTCCGGAGCTGCCGCCGAGGCCCATGATGATCTGGAGCGACGCGTCGATGATGGCGGGGTCGTTGCCGAGCAGGTGCACGGCGAACACGCCGGACTCGTGGACCATGTCGTGGGTGAAGTTGTACTTGGTGAGGCTGATGGTGATGCGGGGCAGTTCGGGCACGATGCCTCCTGCCGACGCGGACAGCGACATCAGCCCGTTGGCGCGGCCGTCGGCCACGGTCGTGATCGCGGTCGGGAAGGGGCGGAGGCCTGCGAGCGTGGCGTCGGCGGCCTTCAGGTCCAGGGGCATGGTCGCTCCTTCATCTCGTGACCCCTCGATGGTCGAGGTAGTCGGGTGACAGCTCGGGGACGGGCATCGCGAGGCGGCGGGCCAGCATCTGGGTGACCGTGTTGTCGTGTCCCATCCGGGTATCGGGTGACGCCAGGCCCCACGCGACCCGCGCGTCGGCTTGGCGGATGAGGGTCGTCGCGACGAACAGCTCCTCGAGCATCTCGAAGCGCTCGAGACCGGGGAGCACGCGACCCGACCGTTCCTCGTAGTGGGCGACGGTGGTCTCGCGATCGGGCCAGCCCGGGAGCGGCTCGACCCCGATAGCGTTCGTGGCGAACCGATCGAAGAACAACCAGTGCGCGACGATCAACGCCATGCGGGCGGTCAATGCGATCCCCGCGCTCTGCACGGCCGACGCCGGTGTCGTCTCGACGTTCGACCTGTTGCCGGTCACCGGCCGGGGCCGGGTCGCACGTTCGAGCTCCACCTGAGCGGGTCGGCGGGCGGAGCTACCGTCCGAGCCGCGCCGTGGCCCGACCAGAAGGGATCGACGATGGATCTGGGAATCGCCGGGAAGGCCGTATTCTTCACGGGTGGGAGCAAGGGCATGGGTCGGGACGCAGCGCACATGCTCGCCGCGGAGGGCTGCCGGGTGGCGATCGTCGCGCGCACCAAGACCCCCATCGACGAGACCGTCGGTTCGATCACCGACGCCGGCGGTACCGCGATGGGTGTCACGGCCGACGTCACGAACGCGGACGATGTCGACCGGGCCGTCTCCGAGGTGACCGCAGCGTTCGGCCCTCCGTTGATCGTGATCGGCCAGACCAAGTTCAACATCCCTGGTGACTTCGCCGACATCACCGAACCCGAGAGCTACGTGGACTCGTTCCGGAGCTACACGATGAGCCAGATCTACCTGTTGCACGCGGTGCTCCCGGGCATGAAGGAGGCGGGCTGGGGGCGCTTCGTGCACATCGGGTCGGCGACGGCCAAGGAACCCGAGGGCGCGATCCACCACGCCATCGCCAACGCGACCCGACCGTCGACGACCGGGCTCCTGAAGACGGTGGCCGACGAGTACGCCCGGTTCGGCATCACGGTGAACACGGTCGCTCCCGGATGGATCGGCACGCAGAACGCGTACGACTATCTCGAGCAGCAGGTCGGGGTGCGCACCGACGAGGAGATCCGCGACTGGATGCGCGAGCGCGCCGGCGTCCCGGCGGCGCGGATGGGCCGTCCCGACGAGATCGCGTCGATGATCGTCTACCTCTGCTCCGAGCAGGCGGGCTACCTCACCGGCAACTGGATCGAGGTCGACGGCGGCAAGCATCGTTCGGCGTTCTGAATGCGAGTCGGAGAGAGCCCATGAGAGGTGGATCGGCGTGACCGAGACGAACAGCACGACGAAGCGCGAGGCCTTCCTCCGGTCGATCGTCGATGCGGCGAGCACCGCGGTCCTGACCATGGAATTGCAGGAGGGCGTCGTGGGTCCGGACGCGATGATGCAGGCACTCGTGGCCGAGGTGCGGCGTACGGGCATGCTGGGCGTGGTGCGCCAGTTGTGCGACGCGGCTCGTGACGCCGGTGCCCGCGTGGTCCACTGCACCGCGGTCTCGCGGCCCGACGGCGCGGGCAGCGCGGTCAACTGCAAGATCTTCGCGCTCAACGACCGGATGCGACGCGAACAGGGCGGAACACCGATCGACCTGGGCACGCCGGGGGCCGAGCTCGTCGCCGGGCTCGCGGACCCCGCGACGTCGTGGTGCCCCGACTGCACGGGATGACGCCGTTCATGTCGACCTCGCTCGACCAGATCCTCCGCAACCTCGGGGTGCGGACGGTCGTCGTGACCGGCGTGTCGGTGAACCTGGGCGTCATGGGGATGGTGATGTCGGCGGTCGATCTCGGGTACCAGGTCGTGCTCGCGCGCGACGCGGTCGCCGGCGTCCCCGTGGAGTACGCCCAGGCGGTGATCGAGAATTCGTTGTCGCTGCTCGCGACCGTGGTCACGTCGGACGAGCTGCTCGCGGCGTGGGCGTCATGAGCGATCGCATCCGCGTCGGGATCATCGGCGTGGGCTGGGGTTCGGTGGTCCAGGTACCGGCATTCCACGCGGTGCCCGAGTACGAGGTCGTCGCGCTGTGCTCTCGACGCCCCGAGCGGGCCGAGCAGGCCGGCGAGCAGCTCGGGATCGACGACCGATCCACCGATTGGGAGTCGTTCGTCGCCCGCGACGATCTCGACCTGATCTCGGTGTGCACGCCGGTCGAGCTCCATGTCGATCAGACCATCGCCGCGCTGGACGCGGGCAAGCACGTGCTGTGCGAGAAGCCGGTGGCCGTCAACGAACCGGACGCCCGCCGCATGCGCGACGTCGCGGAGGCCTCGGGGCGCGCCCACGCGGTCTGCTTCGAGAACCGCTTCGACGACGTGCGCCTGCCGATCTGGGACCTCGTACGCGACGGGTTCCTCGGCGACCCTTACGTGGCGCGGGCCACCGCGATCGCCGACTACTGGCATCCCACCCGTGGGCTCCAGTCCGAATGGATGTACCGGTCCGACGCCGGCGGCGGCTACCTGATGGGCATGGCCTCGCACGACATCGACTTCCTGTGCTGCCTCTTCGGGGAGCCCGCCGCGGTGTGCGCCGACGTCCGCACGACCGTCGACCGGCGAACCCGGCCCGACGGTTCGGTGCTCGAGGTCGACGCCGACGACACCTCCACCCTCGTGCTGCGGATGACGAACGGCCTGGTGGCGACGATCACCACCAGCGCGGTCGGGCTCGGTCGCAACCACCGCGAGCTCGAATTGCTGGGGAGCGCGGGTGCCATCTCGGTCGACGGCGCGGTCCAGGGTTCGGGCCGCGAGACCGTCGTGCGGGCCACGCACGTCGCCGACGACGGAGACGGGGCCGGAGAGGAGACGGTGGTGGCGGCGAGCGCGCGGATGCCCCGCAGCGGTGTCGAGCTGCCCAAACGCCGGGCCGCCGGGGCGATCCGGTCGCTGGCCCTGATGCTGGAGGAGTGGCTGCCGGCCTTCGCGGGCGAGCCGGTTCCCGGCGTGCCCACGCTGCGCGACGGTTGGCTCGTCCAGCACGTCGTCGACGCCGCGCGCCGCAGCTCGGCCGGCGCGGGGTGGGTCGCGCTCGGGGACTCCGGCGGCTGACCGTTGTCGCCGGGCTCCGCTCCCAGGGTCGCGCTCGTCACCGGCGCCAACAAGGGCATCGGTGCGGCGACCGCCGCAGGATTGGCGCGGCTCGGCCTGACGGTGCTGCTCGGCGCGCGCGACGAAGCACGCGGCACGGTCGCGGCCACCCGGATGCGCGACGACGGGCTCGACGTCCGCTACGTGGCGCTCGACGTGAACGACGACGCGTCCATCGCCGCGGTCTCCGACGCGATCGAGGCGGGGATCGGTCGCCTCGACGCGCTGGTGAACAACGCCGCGATCAAGCTCGAACGCGCGCCGTCACCACCGAGCCGGTGCTCGCTCGCGATGGTGCGCGAGACGTTCGAGACCAACGTGTTCGGGACGATCCGGGTGTCGCTCGCGCTGCTCCCGCTCCTCCGGCGGTCCGACGCGCCGCGGATCGTCAACGTTTCGAGCGGGCTCGGCTCGCTCGGGCTCGCCACCACCGAGGGGAGCCGGTTCCAGGCGAAGCCGCTCCTGAGCTACAACGTGTCGAAGGCGGCGCTGAACTCGGTGACGGTGCAGTTCGCCAACGAGCTGCGGGGCACGCCCTTCAAGGTGAACGCCGCGGATCCGGGCTTCACCAACACCGACATGACGGACCGCGGCACCCGGACCCCGGAGGACGGCGCCGCCGTCGTGCTGCGGTTGGCGACCCTGCCCGCCGACGGTCCGAGCGGCTGCTTCTTCGACGAGCGCGGCGAGGTGCCGTGGTGAGCGAGGAGATCACGTGACGGTCAAGTTCGGCATCCAGCACGCCGCGGGCGATCCGAACTGGGGTCCCGGGATCCTCGCCCCCGCGGCGGTCGCCGGATTCGCGCGCGCCGCCGAGGCATCCGGGTACGGCGCGATCGCGTTCACCGACCACCCGGCGCCCTCGACGAAATGGATCGAGCGCGGCGGGGAGGGGGTCGCCGACCCGTTCTCGTCGCTGGGCTTCTGTGCCGCGTTGACGACGACGATCCGGCTGCTCACCTACGTGCTGGTCCCGCCCTACCGCAACCCGTTCCTCACCGCGCACCAGGTCGCCACGCTGGACGTGCTGAGCGCCGGTCGGGTCACGCTGGGGTTGGGCACCGGGTACCTGCGGGGCGAGTTCCGCGCCCTCGGGGTGGACCTGGACGCCCGCCGGCGCACCTTCGACGAGCACCTCGCGGTGATGCGCGAGGTGTGGGCCGGGCGCGAGGTCACCCTCGACGCGGAAGCGTTCTCGGCGCCCGGTACCCAGGTGCTCCCGCTGCCCGTGCAGCAACCGCACCCGCCGCTGTGGATCCACGGGAACGGTCCGTGGGCGAGGGAGCGGGCGGCGCGCGAGCTGCAGGGTTGCATCTTCATGGTGTCGGGTCCCGACCTCGTGCGCACGATCCGTACGCTCCCCATCCCCGACCTCGACACGCTGGCGCGTCGCATCGACGACTTCCGGGCACGCGTCGTGGCGCACGGTCGCGAGCCGGACGACCTCGACATCGTCGTGCACGGCACCTGGCCCATGCTCGATGTCCGGCAGGGCTGGTCGGTCGACGAGCGCCTCGAGCACGTCGCCGCGCTCGAGGCGCTCGGTGCGACGTGGGTCGTGTCGACGTGCTGTGGTGACGACCCGGCCGCGGCCGAGGACACCGTCCACGCGTTCGGCGAGCAGATCGTGGCCCGCGTGTCCTAGCGGCTCGCGCAACCGAACGGGAAGCTCCGCGTCACCACGCCATCGCCTGGCCGCCGTTGACGCGGAACACGTTGCCGGTTGCGTACTTCGCTGCGTCCGAGAGCAGGTAGTGGATCAGGAGGGCCTGGTCCATCGGCTCGCCGACCACGTGGAGCGGCGTCTCGCTCTTGG
This sequence comes from uncultured Actinomycetes bacterium, assembly GCA_963750045.1. Taxonomy (GTDB): domain Bacteria; phylum Actinomycetota; class Acidimicrobiia; order IMCC26256; family DASPTH01; genus DASUAS01. Next base: position 173,564 of record CAVVPD010000005.1, read on the forward strand.
TGGTCTCGATGAACTCGTCGTACGCCTTCTCGTCGAGGGTGCCGTCGGGCTTGTGCAGCCGCCAGGTGGTGAAGGGCGTGAGGACCATTCCGGGCGCGATCACGTTGACCCGGATCCCGTGCTCCCCGGCCTCGAGCGCGGCGGTCATGGTGAGCATCGCGACGGCGGCCTTGGTGAACGCGTAGACGCCGATCCCCGCGTAGGGCGCGTCGATGGCCGCCGACGACACGTTCACGATCGACCCGCGCCGCGCGCCCTTCATCGCTCGGATCGCGTACTGGGTGCCGTAGAGCACGCCCTTGAGGTTCAGCGCGATGCCACGGTCGATCATGTCGTCGTCGAGGTCCTCGATCAGGCCGGGGAACATCGCACCGGCGATGTTGCACATCCCGTCGAGGCGGCCGAACTCGGTGACGGCGCGCTCGACGACCCCGGCCACCTCGGCGCGGACCGTGACATCGGTGGGCACGGCCACGGCCTTGCCGCCTGCTTCTTCGACCGCGGCGACCGTGGTGCCCAGCCCTCCCGCGGCGACGTCCGCGCAGACCACGGTGGCGCCCGCGGCGCCGAGCACCGCGCAGGTCTGGGCGCCGATGCCGCTCGCCGCGCCGGTCACGACCACGACGCGGTCGTCCATGCGGTAGGCGTCGAACGGGCTGGTCGTCGTCATTGCTGCTCTCCCGGGTCGAGGAACTGGGTGCGGGCGTGCCCGGGACGGGACCTTACGTTGGCGCGCCGGTCAGGGCATCAAACGAGGCGCGGTCGCGGCCGTCGCCGTGTCGCCGGCGCGGTCGGGTCGTCGAGCTCGGTGAGCGCGGCGAAGGCACGCTCGATCAGGGTCGGCAGGGACTCCCGGCCGCCCCGTTCCAGCCACCGGACGAAGGTCGACCACATGACACTGGTGATGGCGGTGGCGAGCACCTGGGCGCGGAGGTCGTCGGGGTCGATCCCTCGCCGCGCCGCGATGACATGAACGAGGCGAGCAGGCTCTCGTCGCTCGGACGCTCGGACGCTCGGACGCTCGGCGACGCGCCGGCACGTGACGTCGTTCCGGCGTCTCGGGAGCGCAGTGAAGGACGGCGTTCAACGCGTGCTCGGGGCTGCTGAAGCCCGCGACGGCCGGATCTGCATGCTCTTCGAGGGCACGACGGCCGAGATGGTCGTCGGCGATCGGCGTGACGCGGCTCAGCCGCCGAACGCGCGGCGGAACAGGTCGACGGTGTGGTCTCGGGCCTCGGCCCGGGTGAACTCGTGGGTGCCGAGGAGCTTGGCCCGGACGTGGGCTCCGACCACGGCCTGGACGGCGAACGCGTCCGCCTCGGGATCGGTCCGGGGGAACACACCGGACCGCCGGCCCTCGCGCAGCACCCCGATCAGCGAGGCGCGGTTCGCAACCATGCCGGCGGTGTGCACCTCGTCGTAGCCCTCGGCCATGGTCGCCTCCGGCGACGAGAGCACCGCGACGTGGCGCAGCCGGCGCGCGTCGTAGACCACGGCCAGGTTCTGGTCGACCCACGCCTCGAGCGCGTCGAGCGGGGTGGCGGCGGCGGCGACCGCGGCGGCGAGCATCTCGGTCACGCGTTCGTTGTCGACGCGGTACATGGCGACGAGCAACTCGTCCTTGGACCGGAAGTGCCGGTAGAAGGTGCGGGTGGAGTAGCCCGTCTCGCGGAGGATGTCGTGGACCGACGTCGGGTGCGAGCCGTTCCGCAGGATGAGGTCGTAGGCCGCCCGCATGATGGCGTCCTTCTCGGTCCGGTACTTCGCCATCCGGGCCGGCGACACGGTGCGGGTCCGCGTCGGGGGTGACGGAGGCGGGTCGGCCGGCACCCCGCCAGCATATCCGGGAACAGCATTTTCACTTTTCGTCCGGGCGGCGTTACGCTCACGGCGCACGTCTCCACCGAACGGAGTGAGCGGGCGAACCGAGTGAGCGGGTGACATGAGCATCAAGAACCAGGCTGCCGTGGTGGGCGTCGGTGCGACGCCGTACTACAAGCGGGGTCGTTCGTATCCCGAGACCGAGCTGTCGATGGCCTGCACCGCCACGCTCGCCGCGCTCGAGGACGCCGGCCTCACGATCGAGGACCTCGACGGCTTCGCCATCTACTCCTACTCGTGCGACCCGGCCGAGGTGGCCTCGACCCTCGGGGTGCCCGAGGTGCGCTTCGCGGCTTCGCTCACCTCCGGCGGCGGTGGCTGTGCCGGCGCGCTCGGGCTCGCGGCCGCGGCGATCCACGGCGGCATGGCGACGGTCTGCGTCACGTTGATGACGCTGCAGCAGCTGCACAAGCGCCTCGGCGGGTCGGAGATCGACGGCGTGCTCGCGTACGCGACCATGTCGGAGGGCGGGAGCACCTACGGCGGCGGGGGTGTGCCCCCGAGCGCGGCCTTCGCGGCCAACGCCGGGCTCCTGTCCCCGGGCCACAGCTTCTCCGTGCTCGCCCAGCGGCACATGCACCTCTACGGGACGAAGCGGGAGCACTTCGCCGAGGTGGCGATCTCGGAGCGGGCGAACGCGATCCGTCGACCGGCGACCGCGCTCCAGACGCAGCCGCTCACCCTGGACGAGTACTTCGCGGCGCGGATGATCTCGGAGCCGCTGTGCCTCTTCGACTACACCCAGGAGACCGACGGCGCGGTCGCGGTCATCACGGTCTCCGCGGACCGGGCGAAGGACCTCCGCCAACCTCCCGTCTACATCCTGGCCTCTGCACACGGCGGGACCGGTCGGTGGGGGCCGGCGATCTTCCGCTACTTCCAGGCGCCCGACGAGGAGTTCGCGTCGTCCGGTCACCGACCGGTGGCGAAGCGGCTCTACGAGATGGCCGGCGTGACCCCTGGCGACGTGGACGTGGCGTTGCTCTACGACCACTTCTCCCCGATGGTGATCATGCAGCTCGAGGACTACGGCTTCTGCCCGATCGGTGAGGGCGGCGCGTTCGTCGCCGACGGGAACATCAGGTGGCCCACGGGCTCGATCCCGGTCAACACGCACGGCGGCAACCTCTCCGAGGCGTACATCATCGGGATGACCCACGTGCGCGAGGCGGTCGAGCAACTGCGGGGTACGGCCGTCAACCAGGTGGAAGGCGCCGAGATCGCGCTCGTGACCGGTGGCCCGGCCGCGCTGCCGGTGAGCGGCACCCTGCTGCATCGATAGCGACCCATCGGCGACCGGACGACAGGACGACGAGACCATGAGCGAGCAGACGACCGACGACCCGAGGGGTGCCCAGGGCGTGTTCCCGACCATCCTCACCCGCACCTACGCCGACGATGCGACGCAGCCGTTCTGGGACGCGGCGCGCGAAGACCAGCTCGCCGCCCCGAAGTGCACGAATTGCGGCACCTTCCGGCTCCCGCCGGGCCCGTTCTGCTTCGTGTGCCAGCACCGCGCCGTCGAGTGGGTCACCCTGCCGGGGACGGGCACCGTGTACAGCTTCACCGTGGTGCGTCACCCGCTGGCCCGCATGCTGCACGACGCGGTGCCCTACGCGTCGGGGATCATCGAGGTCGACGGCACGCAGGGCGCCGGCGCCCGCATGATCGCCAACATCGTCGACTGCGACGTCGAGACGCTCGCGATCGGAGACCGCGTCGAGGTCGTGTGGGAGCACGTGAACGACGAGATGTCGGTGCCGCGCTTCCGGCCGATCTCCACCTAGGACGCGAGGGCCCGGTGCCGGCGGGCCGCGCGCGGATGGTCAGTCGTCCTCCGAGAGGAGGTCGCCCGGGTTCGTCTCGAGGATCTCGCCCGGGCGGTGATGGACCGACAGGTCGTCGACCTGGCACGTGATCCCGTCACGTTCGCTCCACCGATCGACGACCAGCCCGGCCTCCTCGTCGCTCTCGCAGAGCTCGCGGTGCACCTCCACGCCGTGCTCGAACACCACCACCTCGATCGTCGGGCTGCCGTGGGAATCTCCGTGGTCGCTCTCGGTCATGGCGTGCTCCTCCGCGCTGGATGGCCTCTCAGCGTGGCCGGGACGGGAACCGATGGCCCAGAGGCGAAGGTCACACGCAGTGCGCGGGACCGAATGACCCTGGCCGCCGCGGGCCGCGTGGTCGAAGCTGGTGGGAATGTCGACCGATCCCACCGCGGCTGGGGCCGCCGCCACTCCACGGAGCTGGCGGCGCGTGCCCGGCGTCGCGCTCGTGCGCGGGTACCGGCGCAGCTGGCTCCGGCGGGACCTGATCGCGGGCCTCGTGCTCACGACCCTCCTCGTCCCGCAGGGCATGGCGTACGCGGAGCTGGCCGGGCTGCCGCCGGTCACGGGCGTCTACACGACCATCGTCGCCCTGGTCGCGTACGCGGTGTTCGGTCCCTCGCGCATCCTCGTGGTGGGCCCGGATTCCGCTCTCGGTCCGTTGATCGCGGCGGCGATCCTGCCGCTGCTCGGAGCCCACGGCGATCCGGCACGCGCGGTCGCGCTCGCGGGCATGCTCGCGTTGCTGATGGGGGTGCTGTGCATGGCCGCGGGCCTGGCGCGGTTCGGGATCCTCGCGGAGCTGCTCTCGAAACCGGTGCGCATCGGGTTCCTCAACGGAATCGCGTTGGTCGTGGTGGTGAACCAGCTGCCCAAGCTCTTCGGCTTCGCCAGCGACGCCAGCGGGCTCTTCGACGAGCTCTCCGCGTTCGTCCGTGGCGTGGGTGACGGTGACACGGTCCCCGCGGCGCTGTTGGTGGGAGTCGGGTCACTGGTCGTGATCGTCGCGGCGCGGCGGTGGAGCCCGAGCGTGCCCGGCATCCTGGTCGCGGTGGTCGGCGCGGGCGTGGCGACGGCCATCTTCGACCTCACCGCGCACGGGGTGTCCGTCGTCGGATCCATCCCCTCCGGGTTCCCCGAGCCGGTGTTCCCGAGCGTCGGCTTCGACGACGTGGGCACGCTCTTGGTCGCCGCGGCCGGGATGGCGTTCGTGACCCTCGCCGACACCACCGCGCTGTCGCGGAGCCTGGCGGCGGAGCGCGGTGAGCGCGTCGACGCCGATCAGGAGATCATTGCGCTCGGTGCGGCCAACGTGGCGGCGGGGATGTTCCGGGGCTTCCCGGTGAGCGCGTCGGCCACCCGCACCGCGGTCGCCCGGTCGGCCGGCTCCGGGACACAGATCGCCGGCGTCGTGGGCGCGGTCGCCACCTTGGCGATCCTCGTCGGAGACGCCGGGCTCGGGCGGCACCTCCCGCAGTCGACGCTCGCGGCAATCGTGATCGCGGCGGCGGTGCTGCTGGTCGACGTCACCAGCCTGCGGTGGTTCTGGCGGGTCCGTCGATCGGAGCTCTACCTCTCGCTGGCGGCGCTCCTCGGGGTCGCGCTCCTCGGCGTCCTCGAAGGCATCGCCGTCGCGATCGTGCTCGCGCTCGGGGACTTCGTCCGGTGCGCGTGGCGGCCGCACGACGCGGTGCTCGGACGCCTCCGCGGGATGAAGGGCTACCACGACGTCCGCCGCCATCCCGACGCCGCTCGCATTCCCGGCGCCGTCCTCTACCGGTTCGACGCGCCGATCTTCTTCGCCAATGCCGAGTACTTCGCCGATCGCGTCACCACGGTGCTGCAGGGTGAGGACGTCGCGCCGCGCTGGGTCATCATCGCGGCGGAGCCGATCACCGACATCGACGCGACCGGCGCCGAGATGATGGCTCGGCTGCTCGACCAGTTCGAGCGCTCCGGGGTCGTGCTCGCGTTCGCCGAGCTCAAGGGACCGGTCAAGGACCAGTTGCAGGGCTACGGCCTGTTCGATGGCATCGGCGCCGAGCACTTCTTCCCGACGCTCGGCACCGCGGTGCACGGGTACCTCGCGGCGACCGGGACCGCATGGGTGGACTGGAGCGAGGAGGACGAAACCCCGGGTGGCGCGCCGCGGTGACCGCCCGGGGGTTGGGCTGCGGCGGTGGTCCTGCCATCCGGAGGGCAACGGCCGTAACATCCGCAGCCCGACGCAAGACCGAGCCGAAGGTCGAGCCACGTGTGTGCTTCTCCGCAGAGGCCGACTTCGCAGCCGGGGTGGTGATCGGTGTCGTCGGCGTCGCCACCGTCACCAAGGTCCGTCACGCACGGGAGGTGCCCCTGGCCCTCTTGCCCGGCGCCTTCGCGTTGCACCAGATCGCGCAGGGATTCGTCTGGCTGAGCCTCGAGGGGCAGATCTCGCGCTCGGCCGGTCACTTCGCGCTGTACGCCTACGTGTTGTACGCCTGGGCGCTCCTGCCCGTGTACCTGCCCGTGGCGGTCGCGCTCGTCGAACCCGATGCCCGTCGCCGCCGGATCACCCTCGCGTTCGCGGCGCTGGGGTCGATCGTCGCCGGGTACCTGCTGTGGGCGATCGTGCACGAGTCGATCAGTGCGGGCATCGTCGGCCACACGATCCGGTACCGGGGCGTCGGCGGGCTCTCCGGGTTCGCCACCGTCCTCTACGTCGTCGCCACCTGTGGTTCGCTGCTGGTGTCGAGCAGCCCGCGCATCCGTTGGTTCGGTGTCGCCAACTTCGCCGCGGTGGTCGCGATCGTGTGGGCAGAACAGAACGCGCTCACGTCGCTCTGGTGCACCTGGGCCGCGGTCGTGAGCGTGTTGCTGTGCCTGGAGTTCTCCGACCGGGCGGGCCTGACCGACGCGACGCGCACCGACACCGACCGGATCCTGCCCGCGTCGGGCTAGTGCGCGGCGCGCGGGAAGTGCTCGATCTCGGCGTCGGCCCCGGGGAAGAACAGGCCTTCGTGGCCGTCGTCGCTCCACCGGACCAGGTACGGGGGGCCGCCGTCCTCTCCCCGCACGTCGAGGATCTCGCCATCGCGGTCGTGCTCTCCGACGTGGTGGCCCTTGATGACCAGCCGATCGCCGATCGCTGCGCGGATCACCGTCTCCTCTCGTCGGGTGTCTCCCGCGAGCTTCGGGCGATCGCGACCGAAGCGGAAGGGCCGAACGTCCCACTTGTCGGCGCCGACCGGCTCACACGGGGGGCAGCAGGGGAGCCGGCGGGATGTGACCGACGGCCCTGGCCGCGGCGGGCGGAACGGGGGATCCTGGACCCGAGCCCCGTTCCCGGCGGCACCGAACCCTGAGAGGTCGAGATGATCGTGGACCAGTCGCTCCGCAGCGTGGTGATGCTCGACGAGGTGAGTCGGGGCGACGTCGCGCTCGTGGGCGGCAAGGGCGCCAACCTCGGGGAGCTGCTGCAGGCCGGGTTCCCGGTGCCGGGAGGCTTCGTGGTGACGGCTGCCGCCTATCTGGAAGCGATGGACGCGGGCGGGGTGCGCGCGAACCTGCGCGAGCTCTCCGGCGGAGCGGCCACGGGCGAGGACCTCGCGGCAGGTGCGGCCGAGATGCAGCGATTGGTGCACGAGGCCGGAGTCACCGACGCGCTGCGGGGAGCGATCCTGGAGGCGTACCGCCAGCTCGGGCCCGACGTGTTCGTGGCGGTGCGTTCGTCGGCGACCGCCGAGGACTCCGCGACGACCTCCTTCGCGGGGATGAACGAGACGTACACCAACGTCCGTGGCCTCGAGGAGCTGCTGGTCCGGATCGTCGACTGTTGGGCGTCGCTCTTCGCGGCCCGGGTGTGCTCCTACCGGGCGGCGCAGGGCATCACCGACGAGCCCGCGCTCGCGGTGGTGGTCCAGCGGATGGTCGACGCTGACCGGTCGGGCGTGATGTTCAGCGTCGATCCCACCACGGGTGATCGCGCGCACGTGGTGATCGAAGGAGCCTTCGGCCTCGGTGAGGTCGTGGTCGGCGGCGCGGTGGAGCCCGACACCTACGTGCTCGCGAAGGACGGCCCGACGCTGCTCACCACCCGTATCGGGAGCAAGGGATTCCGGGTGGTGCGAGGAGCCGACGGTCACGACCGGCGTGTCACCAACGACGCCGAGCTCGCCGGGCGCGCGGTGCTGTCGGAGGCCGAGGCGGTCGAGCTCGCCGCGATGGGCAAGCGCGTCGAAGCGCACTATGGCACCCCGCAGGACACCGAGTGGGCCTTCGAGGGCGACACGCTGTTCCTGGTCCAGACCCGGCCGATCACCACGCTCGGCGCGGAGTCGTCGGTTCCGCCGCCGAATGATGCCGCCGCGCCCGAGTCGATCCTGGTCAGCGGCCTGCCGGCGTCGCCGGGCGTGGTCGCGGGCCGCGTCGCGCGTGCTGCACGCGCCCAGCGAAGGCGAGCAGCTCGAAGCGGGTGAGATCCTCGTCGCCCCGATGACCAACCCGGACTGGGTTCCCGTCATCCGGCGTGCCGCCGCGCTCGTGACCGAGAGCGGGGGTGTCACCTGCCACGCGGCGATCGTGAGCCGCGAGCTCGGGGTCCCGTGCGTGGTTGGCGCGGCGCGGGCGACGGAGGTGTTGCACGACGGCATGGTGGTGACGGTCGACGGTCGACGGGGCACGGTCTCGGCGGGGGACCGGACCGCGGGACTCGCGACGCCGACGGCAACCGGGTTCCGTGCCCGGGAGCCGGTTCCCGACGGCTCTCCGCCGGAGACGCTGGCCACACGCGTCTACGTGAACCTGGCCATCGCCGACCAGGCCGAACGCGTCGCCGCGCAGCCGGTCGACGGCGTCGGGCTGCTCCGCGCCGAGTTCATGCTCACCGAGGCGCTCGGCGGTGTCCATCCCCGCCGGCTCATGGCCGACGGCCGGGCTCGGGAGTACGTGGACCGCATGGCGGATTCGCTGCTCCGCATCACGCGCGCCTTCGCGCCCCGACCCGTGGTGTACCGCTCGATCGACTTCCGGAGCAACGAGTTCCGCGGTCTCGAGGGCGGGCTCGAGTTCGAACCCGACGAGCACAACCCGATGATCGGCTACCGGGGTTGCTACCGCTACGTGCGCGAGCCCGACCTGTTCCGGCTCGAGCTCGAGACCCTGGCCCGGGTGCGCGACGAGACCCCCAACCTGCACCTCATGATCCCGTTCGTCAGGACCAAGTGGGAGCTCGAGGCGTGCCTGGAGCTCGTGGACCGGAGCCCGCTGGGCACCCACCGCGGGATGCACCGCTGGGTGATGGCGGAAGTGCCCTCGGTGGCGTTCCGGATCCCCGAGTACGCCGCGCTCGGCATCGACGGCGTGTCGATCGGTTCGAACGACCTCACGCAGCTCATGCTCGGTGTCGATCGTGATTCCGAGATCTGCGCGGAGCTGTTCGACGAGAGCGACGCCGCGGTCCTCGACGCGATCGAGCGCATCATCACCGCGGCGCGAGCGGCGGGGATCTCGTCGTCGCTCTGCGGGCAGGCACCGTCCAACCGGCCGGAGTTCGCCGAGCATCTGGTGCGCTACGGGATCACCTCGGTCTCCGTGAATCCTGATGCGGTCACGGCGGCGCGGCGGGCGGTCGGTGCCGCCGAACGTCGGATCCTGCTCGATGCGGCCCGGGACCGCGTCGGGTGACGGGAGAGGACGGCAGCGAGTCGCCAGCCAACGGCGCCGCCGCGGCGGTGCGCGAGACGCACATCTCGACGTTGTTCTTCAGCGGTGACCGTGTCTACAAGGCCAAGAAGCCGGTGCGCTTCGACTTCCTCGACTTCTCGACGCGCGAGCGACGGCGACTGGCCTGCGAGCGGGAGGTGGAGCTGAACCGACGCCTGGCGCCCGATGTGTACCTGGGCGTCGCCGAGCTGCGTGACGTCGACGGCGCCGCGGGTGAACCGCTCGTCGCCATGCGGCGCATGCCCGACTCCCGGCGGCTCGCGACCCTCGTCCGCAATGGTGACGACGTCGGCGGGTGCATCCGGGAGACGGCCCGCACCGTCGCCGCCTTCCATGCCCGCGCCGAGACGTCGCCCACGATCGCCGCGGCCGGATCGCGCGATGTCGTCCGGACCAACTGGGAGTCGAACTTCGTCACGATGGAGCCCTTCGTGGGCTCGGTGCTCGACGCCGGCGTGGCGTCCGAAGTCGAGCAGATGGCGCGTCGCTACCTTGACGGCCGGCAGGCGCTGTTCGCGGCGCGCCAGGCGCTGGGCAAGGTGAAGGACGGCCACGGCGACCTGCTGGCTGACGACGTCTTCTGTCTCGACGACGGACCCCGCATCCTCGACTGCATCGAGTTCGACGACCAACTGCGGTATGGCGACGTGCTCGCCGACGTCGCTTTCCTCGCCATGGACCTCGAACGGGTCGGTGACGGCGGACTCGGGCAACGGTTCCTCTCGTGGTACCGCGAGTTCGTGGGCGAGACCTACCCCGAGTCGCTGGCCCACCACTACGTCGCGTACCGCGCCCACGTCCGGGCGAAGGTGTCGTGCCTGCGCGCCGACCAGGGGGACGCCGCGGCAGTGGACGACGCGTCCTTGCTCCTCGGTCTGGCCCATGACCACCTCCGCCAGGGCGGCGTGGCGCTCGTGCTCGTCGGCGGGCTGCCCGGGACCGGGAAGTCGACGGTGGCCACCGGCCTGGCTGATCGCACGGGGTGGAGCGTGCTGCGCTCCGACGAGCTGCGCAAGGATCTCGCGGGCATCGGCCACACGACGCGTCGAGGAGAGGAGTATGGGACCGGTCTCTACGACGAGGCGAGCACCCGGGCCACCTACCGCGCGTTGCTGGAACGGGCGCACGCCCTGCTCGCGGTAGGTGAGTCGGTGATCCTCGACGCCTCCTGGACCCGCGAGCACTGGCGCGAGGACGCAAGGTCGGTGGCGCGCCAGACGTACAGCGACGCGTTCGAACTGCGCTGCGACGTCGATCCTGCGGTGGCCGCGGCTCGGCTCGAAGCCCGTGCACGCACCGGGGTCGATCCGTCCGATGCCACCGCCGCGATCGCCGAACGCATGGGCGGCGTGGCTGATCGGTGGCCCGGGTCCACCAGGATCGACACCGCGGCGTCGGTGGTCGACGCGACTGCCGCGGCGTGCCGCGCGGTGCGGTGACCGACGCCGCGCCCGCGACGGAGCCACCCGCTCCGTTCCCCGTCGACGCGACCGAGCCGGTCGAACGGCTGCTGCGCGATCTGCGCGCGTCTCGCGACGGATTGTCGAAGCTCGAAGCGGCGCGCCGTCTCGTCGCCTACGGTTCCAACGAATTGCGCCGCCGGGGTGGTCACCGCCTGTGGCGCAGGCTCGGCGCCCAGTTCGTGCATCCGCTCGCGTTGCTGCTGTGGGCCGCGGCCGGACTGGCGTGGATCGCCGGCACTCCCGTGCTCGGAGCGACCATCGTCGGCGTGATCCTCCTCAACGCCGGCTTCGCGTTCTTCCAGGAGCAACAAGCCGAGCGCGCGGTCGAGGCCCTCAGCGAGTTCCTCCCGGCCGAGGCCACGGTGCGCAGAGACGGCGTTCGTCAGGTCGTGGTCGCGCGCGACCTGGTGCCGGGCGACGTCCTGCTCCTCGAGGAGGGCAATCGCATCTCCGCGGACGCGCGCCTGCTCGACGGTGCGCTCGAGCTCGACGCGTCGGCGTTGACCGGCGAGTCGACGCCCGTCTCCCGTGCGGCTGACCAGACCGACACCGACGTGCCGTATCTCGATGCGCGTGATCTGGTGTTCAGCGGTACGAGTTGCACGGGGGGAGCAGCCGAGGCGCTGGTGTTCGCGACCGGGATGCAGACCGAGCTTGGTCGCATCGCCGCGCTCTCGGAGTGGGTGGAACCGGAGCTCAGCCCGCTCGAGCGACAGGTGCGCCGCGTGGCGTGGCTGATCGCGCTGGTCGCGGTCGGGGTCGGCTTCGCGTTCCTCGCACTGGGGACACTCGTGGCCGGTCTCTCGTTCGCAAGCGCCGCGGTGTTCGCGGTGGGTCTGCTCGTGGCGAACGTCCCGGAAGGGCTGTTGCCGACCATCACCCTCGCCCTCGGCGTCGGCGTGCGCTCGTTGGCGCGGCGCGGCGCGCTCGTCAAGCGGCTCAGCGCGGTCGAGACGTTGGGCTCGACCACGGTCATCTGCACCGACAAGACCGGCACCCTCACCGAGAACCGGATGCGCGTCACCAAGATCTGGACCACGTCTTCCACCCTCGATCTCGACGCCGAGACCGGCTCGCACGAGCACGACGAGTCGCTCCAGGCGGTCGCCCGGGCGATGACGCTGTGCAACAACGCGCAGTGGGGACCAGACGACGCCGAAGGCGGTCTCGGCGACGCCACCGAGTTGGCGCTGCTCGAGCGAGCGGCCGCGCTCGGCGAGGACATCAGCCCCGGACGACGAGCGCGCGCCCGACGCCGACAGTTCCACTTCGATCCGCGCTCGAAGCTCATGTCGACGGTCGACGAAGACCCGGACCGCCCCGAGCGCTCCGTGCTGCACACGAAGGGCGCGCCCGAAGAGGTGCTCGTGCGCTGCGCGAGGCTCGACAACGACGAACGGGCCCGCATCGCCCGCACGGCCGACGACTACGCCGAACAGGGCCTCCGGGTGCTGGCGGTCGCGGAACGGGGCCTGGCGGGCGCGGTTCCCGACGACCGGGTGGCGGCCGAGCACGATCTCGAGTTCCTCGGGCTCGTCGCGATGTTCGATCCCCCGCGACCCGAGGTCGCCGACGCGGTGGCCCGCTGCCAGGCGGCGGGGATCCGGATCATCATGGTCACCGGCGACCACCCCCGGACCGCGGAGGCCATCGCGCGGCGGTTGGGAATCGTGCGCGGCGAGGCAACCGTGGTCACCGGCGACCTCCTCGACCACATGAGCGACGCCGATCTCGCGGCCCTGCTCCAAGGCGGTGGCGCGGTGGTGTTCGCCCGGTCGTCGCCCGAAGCCAAGCTCCGAATCGCCGATGCGCTCCGCGACGAGGGCGAAGTCGTCGCAATGACCGGCGACGGAGCGAACGATGCGCCGGCGCTCCACCGCGCGGACATCGGGGTCGCCATGGGGAAGTCGGGCACCGACGTCGCGCGCGAGGCGGCGACCATGATCCTCGTCGACGACAACTTCGCCAGCATCGTCGCGGCCGTCGAGGAGGGCCGGCGGGTCTATGCCAACGTCAAGAAGTTCATCTTCTACATCTTCGTGCACCTCACACCGGAGGTGGTGCCGTTCCTGCTGTTCGCGCTGTCGGGTGGTGCCATCCCCCTGCCGTTGACCGTGCTGCAGATCCTCGCCATCGACCTCGGCACGGAGACGTTGCCGGCGCTCGCGCTCGGCCGCGAGCGCGCCGAACCCGGGATCATGGACGCGCCGCCCCGAAGCCGCTCCGAGCACGTCGTCGACCGCGACATGCTCCTGCGGGCGTGGCTGTTCCTGGGGGTGATCTCGGCCGCGCTCGTGATGTTCGGCTTCTTCTTCGTGCTCACCTCGGCCGGCTGGCACCCCGGGGATCGGGTCGGCGAAGGTGCCGCGCTCCACCACGCCTACCTGCAGGCCACCACCATGACCTTCCTCGGCATCGTCCTCTGCCAGGTGGGCACGGCGTTCGCCGCCCGGACCGATCGGGTGGCGCTGCGGACCATCGGGCTCTTCACGAACCGGCTGCTCCTGTGGGGCATCGCGTTCGAGCTCGTGTTCGCCGCCGCGCTCGTGTACGTGCCGCCGTTCCAGGACGTCTTCGGCACCGTGGCGCTGACCCCGGGGATGCTCCTGCTCACGCTTCCGTTCCCCTTCGTCGTGTGGGGGGCGGACGAGATCCACCGCTGGGTGCGCCGGAACCGGGGGCTCACACGCCCCCCGCTCGACGTCACGAGGACGCGCTCGGCGCCGACGATGTGACCGATGGCCCTGTCCGTTCGACCCGCGGCGCCCGATGCTGGGCAGAGGGCGCGCGCGGTGTGCCGTCGGAGAGGAGTCGGCGATGACGGAGCGTTCCATCGTGCTCGGGGTCGACCGATCGCCCGGCGCCGAGGCCGCAATGGCGTGGTGCACTGGAGTCGCCGGGCCGCTCGACGCCGTGGTGATCGCGGTGTACGCGCTCCCGTCCCTGATGCAGTTGGTCCCGCCCCCCGTCGGCTCGGCGCCGATCTCCTACTCGGAGGAGACCCGCCAAGGGTGCCGGGAGGATCTCGAGCGGAGCTGCGGGCCCCTGCGTGACGCCGGGATCGAGTACGAGACCGTGCTGGAGGAGGGGGCCGCGGCCGAGACGCTGATGCGCATCGCCGACGAGCGCGACGCGACCATGATCGTCGTGGGGCGACGCGGGTCGGGCGGGTTCACCGAGCTCCTGCTCGGCAGCGTGCCGCATCAGCTGTCACACCACGCGCGGCGCCCGGTGGTCGTGGTCCCGGCGCAATGAGCGACGGCGTCCCGTCGCCCGCCGGCGCGCCTCCGGCCGCGGATCCTTCGGGGAGACGGCGACGTTCTCTCTCGTTCCCCATCGGCCGGGTGGCGGGCATCCAGGTGCGGGTGCACGTGACCTTCCTGATCCTGATCCCGCTCTTCGCGATCGCCGGCGCCCAACCGGGGGGCCCGGGCGAGCTGGGCGCGATCGCCTGGCTCTTCGTCATCTTCGCCTGCGTGCTGGTCCACGAGTTCGCGCACTGCCTCGTGGGCCGACCCCGTGGCGTCGTCGTGCACGAGATCGAGCTGCTGCCGATCGGCGGGGTCTCGAAGCTCGAGAACCTGCCCGACGTCCCCCGGGACGAGCTGGCGGTGGCCATCGCCGGCCCGCTGGCCAGCCTCGCGATCGCGGCGGTCGCCGCCGTGCTCGCGGTCGCGTTCGCGCAACCCCTGCTGCCCATCGACCTGTTCGACGGGGGGTTGTTGGCGCGGATCGCGTGGTTCAACGTGATCATCGCTGCGTTCAACCTCCTGCCCGCGTTCCCGCTCGACGGTGGCCGCGTCTTCCGGGCCGTCCTCGAGGAGCGCGGGATGTCGCTCGAACGGGCGACGAGCGTCGCCGCTCGCGCCGGTCGGGCCGTCGCGCTGGCGCTCGTCGTCGTCGGGGTCTTCTTCGACGTGTGGCTCGTGCTGATCGGGCTGTTCGTGTACTTCGGCGCCGCAGCCGAGGAGTCCGCGACGTTCGTGCACGCGCGCTTCCGCGGCCATGTGGTCGGGGATCTGATGCTGCTCGAGCCGGTGGTGGTCGACGCCGCGACGAGCGTCGCCGCGTTCCGGGCCCTGAGCCGCCGGAGCGCCCAGCGTGCGTTCCCCGTGGTCGGCACCAATGGCTACGAGGGGATGGTCCAGGCGGGCGCCGGGGGCGGCGTCGATCCCGAGGTCCCCGTGGCCACCCTCGAGGATCGGACCGCGCCGATCGTGACGCCGACCGACGAGCTGGAGCAGTGCCTCGCCGCGGTCGCCACGTCGCCCGGCCGGGCCGCGGCGGTGTTGGAGGGATCGGAGGTGGTCGGCGTGCTCCGGGTCGAGGAGCTGCAGCATCTGCTGGCCGATCCGCTCCCGCTCGACGCCGGCACCGGCACCGGTGAGGGAGGAGGAGGGCCTCGGTGACCAAGACCGTGTTCGTGCCGCTCGACGGTTCGGAGCGGGCCGAGGCCGCGCTGGCGCCGGCAACGGCCCTCGCGGTCCGCACCGGCGCCGAGCTGGTGTTGATCACCGCCCGCGGTCCGAGATCCGCCGACCACGTCGCCGAGTCGTACCTCGACGTCCTCACCGCGTTCTCCGCCGAGACGGTACCGACCCGTCCGCTGGTGCTCCACGACCGTGAGCCGGCCGACGCCGTGGCCCTCGCCGCCGAGGCCGAGGACTCGTTGGTCTGCATGACCACCCACGGTCGCAGCGGGCTGGGCGTGACCATGCTCGGGAGCGTCGCCGAGGAGTGCGTCCGCCGGAGTCCGGCGCCGGTCGTCCTGATCGGGCCGCACGTCGATCCCGACTGGCGGCTCGCCGACGCGCCGATCGTGGTCGCCGGCTACGACGGTTCGCCGATGGCGCGCGAGGTCGCGCTGGCTGCCGGGCGACTCGCGGCCGAGCTCGGCGGCAAGGTGAGTGTCGTCGAGGTGGTGCGCCCGAGTGACGTCGTCACCACCGGTGGCTTCGCGCGCGGAGAGTTCGAACAGCTGGAAGCGCTCGTCGCGGAGCTGGGCACGGGCATCGCGCCCGCCGATTCCGAGGTCGTCGACGGCTTCGACCCCGCCGAGGTGCTGGTGGCCCGACTCGCGCTCCCGCAGGTGTCGCTGCTCGCGGTCGCGAGCCACGGTCGCTCGGGAGTGACCCGGATCGCGGTGGGCAGCGTGACGGCGCGGACCGTGCGTCACGCCGCGAGCCCCGTGTTCGTCACCGGCCCCGGTTACGGCGGAGGCGGTTGACGGCCCTGCCGCTCCTCGGCGAACCCCCGCTGTTCGCGGGCGAGCCGGAGCGCCGTGCGGGCGTCGTGGAGGTGGTGGAGCGCCTCGTGTTCCGCTTCGCCCAGCAGCTGGCGGGCCGTGATCCGGCGGCCGGACCGCCGGGCGGCCCGCTCCCAGGCGTTGGGGTCGGCGCGGCTGATGACGTGGGCCAGGTCCTCGGTCGCAGCGGAGATCGAGGCGAGCACCGCGTGGCGGCTCGCGGTCCGCGCCGATGCGGTCACGGCCTCGAGGTGGGGTGGCGAGAGCTCGCGATCACCTTCGTCGAAGACGAGCACCAGCCGTTTCGACGTGGAATGGAGCAGTTCCGCGACGTGGGCGCCGTGCTCGATGGCCGACCAGCCGGCGGCCGGCCGCCGGGCGTGGAGAAGCTCGTCGGGCGCGTCCGGGTCCGCGAAGACCTGTCGGTACTGCGCCGGAATCCGCTGCAGGAGCGCGACCGCGGCGCTCGGGCGGGTGTCGGACACCCGGAAGCCGCAGGCCGCGCAGTCCTCGACGGCCGCGCTCCCGACCGCGGCCCTCGTCCCCGGACCGAGGTCGGAGTGGAGACGAGCAACGGTCTGCATGGGTCGGACTCTGCGGACGCGGAGCCCGGTTGCGTAGAGGCGAAGGTCCCGGAGGGATCCCCCGGGCGGTCGCCGTGCCAGAGTGCGGTGCACGGAACGGAGGAGACGTCATGGCCCCGAAATTCGCGACCGCCCGGCGCGTGGAACGCGACGAGCTCCTGGAGTTCGTCCGCAGCCGCCACCGGTGCCTGCTCGCCACGACGCGTCACGACGGCCGCCCGCAGCTCTCGCCGGTGACGTTCGGCGTCGACGCCGAGGACCGCGTCGTGATCTCGACCTATCCGGAGCGGGCCAAGGCCCGCAACGCGGCGGGTCAACCCGCTCGTGTCGGTCTGTGTGCAATCCGACGACTGGAGCGGAGAGTACGTCCAGGTCGACGGGCGCGCCGAGGTGCTCGACATGCCCGAGGCGCTCGACGGTCTCGTCGAGTACTTCCGTGTGATCTCCGGCGAGCATCCCGACTGGGACGAGTACCGCGACGCGATGCGCAGGCAGGACAAGTCGCTGGTGCGCATCACCATCGACCGGTGGGGTCCCATCGCCACCGGCGGCTTCCCGCCGCCCGGGCGCTGAGGCGGCGGCGGTCACCCGTCGGTCGGGGGAATCTCCTCGTCGACGGCGCGTGCTTCGGGGCGCTCGTGGTACGTGAGCTCCTCGGTCACCGCGATCGCCAGCATGCCGAGGGCCACGGTGGCGAGGAGCCAGATCGGGTCCTGCGCGGCCACGAGCAGGAGCGCGGCCTCGGTGACCACCAGGATCGCGAGGCGCGGCCCGAGCACGTGGCCGCACGTGCGCCAGTAGACGAACGCCGAAGTTCCGACGAAGAGCGCGACACCGACACCGAGGGAGGCGACGACCTCTCCCGAAGCCGCGACGTCCGGGTGGTGGACGATCTCCTCGACCGCCACCGAGAACGCGACGATCCCGCACACGAGCGGGAAGTGGCCGAAGCTGAAGGCGTCGCGGGCGACCACCCCGATGCCGGACGCCGCCGCGGCCAGGCCCCGTTCGGTCGCCTCCTTCAACCATCCGAAGTAGGTCCACCACAGCAGGCAGGCGACGGTCAACGCCGCGATCACGTCACCCATCAACGCCGCGGTGCGATCCGCGCCGCTGATCGCCGTGGCCGCCACGACCAGCGACTCGCCGAGCGCGATGATCACGAAGAGCCCGTGCCGCTCGCTGAAGTGGGCGGGTCGGATGTCCCACGCACGGCTGCGCCGCGCCGCGTTCCCCGCCGCGAACAAATCCGCCGCGATCGCGGCCGTCCAGATCCAGTTGCGGGCGGGAGGGTCGACGAACGCCCCGGCCAGCACGAGCGCGAGCCCGACCAGGGACAGCGCGACCCACACGAATACGGTGCCGGGGTCGCGCGACTCGTGCTCGTGATCCACGCCGATCTGCAACCCGAGACCGAGCAGCCGCACCAGCAGGTACGGCACCACGAACCACAGGACCTCGGGCCCGAACGCGCGCGTGACCGACGTCGCCATGATGAACGCGATGCCGGTCGCCACCAGCGTGATGACCCGCACGACGTCGTGCGTCGTGTCGGCCGGGTTGAGGGTCCAGGTGAACTGGGTCCACGCCCACCAGATGAGCCAGAACAGCAGCAACGACCGGGCTACGCCGCTCCACGTGAGGTGCGACGCCGTCAGCGCGGTGATCTCGGTGACGGCGAACACGAACACGAGGTCGAAGAACAGCTCGACGAACGTGACCGCCTGGTCGTCAGGCGCATGGAGCGGGCGGCGCGGACTCACCATGCGCGCTCGCTCACGGGCTCCGACCTAGAGCGGGGTGACATACGCTCCGGTGATCCCGCCGTCGACGAGGAAGCTCGACGCGGTGACGAACGACGAGTCGTCACTGGCGAGGAACGCGACCGCGGCTGCGATCTCCTCGGGTTCCGCGAACCGGCCGAGCGGGATGTGCACGAGCCGGCGTCGGGCGCGCTCGGGATCCTGGGCGAAGAGCTCCTGCAGGAGCGGCGTGTTCACCGGGCCGGGACAGAGCGCGTTGACCCGGATGCCGTCCACGCGCGAACTGGACGCCGAGCTCTCGCGACAAAGCGAGGACACCACCCTTCGACGCGGTGTAGGAGATCTGCGACGTCGCCGAACCCATCGTCGCGACGAACGATGCGGTGTTGATGATCGATCCCTTGCCCTGGCGCTGCATGATCGGGAGCACGGCCTTGCAGCACAGGTAGACCGAGGTGAGGTTCACGTCCTGGACCCGTTGCCACGCATCGAGCCCGGTCGAGAGGATCGAGTCGTCGTCGGGAGGCGAGATACCGGCATTGTGGAAGGAGACGTCGACCGCGCCGAAGTCGCCGACCGTGGTCGCGAACAGGTGCTCGACCTGATCGGGCGCGCTGACGTCGGCGGCCACGAAGTGCCCGCCCACCGCGTCAGCCGCCGACGCGCCGGCATCCGGATCGAGGTCGGCGATCACCACGGTCGCGCCTTCGGCCGCCAGCCGGCGCGCCGACGCGAGGCCGATCCCGCTGCCCCCGCCCGTGACCACGGCGACGCGACCCGCCAGCCGCGGCTCAGAGGCGTTCGAAGCCACGGATCCGCTCCCAGTCGGTGACGGTGGACTCGAACGCGTCGAGCTCGACGCGAGCTGCGTGCACGTAGTGCTCCACCACGTCGGCGCCGAATGCCTCGGCGGCGACCGGGCTCGCACTCAGGAGGTCGGCGGCGGCACCGAGGGTCGAGGGCACGCGGGTCGCGTCCGACGCATACGCGTCGCCCGCGACCGGCGCCGCCAACGGGAGCTCGCGGTCGATCCCGTGGAGACCGGCCGCGACGAGCGCTGCGACCGCGAGGTAGGGGTTCACGTCGCCCCCGGGGACGCGCGTCTCGAGGTGCAGCGACGGCCCGCGTCCGACGACGCGTAGCGCGCACGTTCGGTTGTCGAGACCCCACGCGATCGCGGTCGGGGCGAAGCTCCCGTCGACGTAACGCTTGTAGGAGTTGACGTTCGGAGCGAAGAAGCAGGTGAGCTCACGCAGGCACGCGAGCTCACCGGCGAGGAAGTGTTCCATCAGGGGCGAGAACCCGTGCGGCCCGGTGCCGGCGAGCACGGGCTCACCGCCGGCGGACCGGAGGCTGATGTGCACGTGGCACGAGTTCCCCTCGCGCTCGTCGAACTTCGCCATGAAGGTGAGGCTGCAACCTTCCTGGTGCGCGATCTCCTTGGCGGCGGTCTTGTAGACGCTGTGGTTGTCACAGGTGCTGAGCGCGTCCGCGTAGCGGAACGTGATCTCGTGCTGTCCGAGATTGCACTCGCCCTTCGCCGACTCGACCGTCATGCCCGCGGTCTGCATGTCGTTGCGGATGCGGCGGAGCAGGGGCTCCACCCGGGCGGTGCCGAGCAGCGAGTAGTCGACGTTGTAGTCGTTGGCCGGCTGCAGCCCGCGGTACGAGCGGGCCCACGCCGACTCGTAGGTGTCACGGAACACGATGAACTCCAGCTCCGTGCCGACGTCGGCGGCGAGCCCGTGGGCCGCGAGCCGGTCGAGCTGGGCTCGGAGGACCTGGCGCGGAGACGGACGGACCGGGCTGCCGTCGTCCTCGACCACGTCGCACAGCACGAGCGCGGTGGCCTCGTGCCAGGGGACGACCCGCAGCGTGTCGAGATCGGGTCGGAGCACGAAGTCGCCGTAGCCGCGTTCCCACGACGTCAGTGGGTAGCCGCTCACGGTGGTCATCTCCACGTCGACGCCGAGGAGGTAGTTGCAGGCTTCGGCGCCGTGCGCGGCGACGTCGTCGAGGAAGTGGCCGGCCGCGCACCGCTTGCCCTGCAGGCGTCCCTGCATGTCGGTCATGGCGACCAGCACGGTGTCGATCCGGCCCTCGGCCACCATCGCGGTGAGCTCACCGATCGACAGTGGCGGCTCCGGCCGTCGACCGGGATGCTCGTGCACCGACGAACCCTACCAACCGCGAGTTGGCGGCCTACGCTGACCCCGTCGCTTCGTGAGCCATCGGACAGGAGCATCCACATGGAGACGCCGCGAGACGAGGACCGGTCGCCGAAGCCGGACGTACGAGAACTACGAGAAGAGGTCGAGGAGATCCTCGACGAAGCCGGGGCGAACGAGGGCATCGCCGCCGGTTCGCGCGAGACCGACGTCGACGAAGCCCCGACTTCCTGACCGGCACGGCCGCGCCCGGGCCGACGTCCGTGGCTGTCAGTCGACCTCGATCGCGGCGCCCGCGAACTGGCTGTTGTAGAGCGCGGCGTACGCGCCCTGGCGCTGCAGCAGATCGTCGTGGTTGCCCTGTTCGACGATCGCGCCGTTCTCCATCACGAGGATGGTGTCCGCGTCACGGATGGTCGAGAGTCGGTGGGCGATCACGAAGCTCGTGCGGTTGGTGCGCAGCGCGGCCATGGCCTTCTGGATGAGCACCTCGGTGCGGGTGTCGACCGAGCTCGTGGCTTCGTCGAGGATCAGGATGGTCGGACTGGCGAGGAACGCGGTGGGCGATGGTGAGGAGCTGCTTCTCTCCGGCCGAGACGCTGGTGCCCTCGTCGTCGACCACGGTGTCGTAGCCGTCGGGGAGCGAACGGACGAAGTGGTCGACGTGCGTCGCCTTGGCCGCCTCGATGATCTGCTCCTCGGTCGCGTCAGGGTTTCCGAACGCGATGTTCTCGCGGATCGTCCCCTCGAACAGCCACGTGTCCTGCAGCACCATGCCCACGTTGGCGCGCAGGTCGTGGCGACGCATCTGCGCGACGTCGTTGCCGTCGAGGGTGATCGTGCCGCCGTCGAGCTCGTAGAAGCGCATCACGAGGTTCACGAGCGTGGTCTTGCCCGCGCCCGTGGGGCCGACGATGGCGACGGTGGCGCCGGGCTCGGCGACGAGCGAGAGATCTTCGATGAGCGGCTTGGCCGGGTCGTACGAGAACCGCACGCGGTCGAACTCGATGCGACCCTCGGGCTCGGCGTCGACGAGCGGCTCGGCGGGATCAGGACTCTGCTCGTCGACGTCGAGGAGCTCGAAGACCCGTTCGAGCGACGCGATGCCCGACTGCAGCACGTTGGCCATCGCCGCCAGCTGGGTGAGGGGCTGGGTGAACTGGCGCGAGTACTGGATGAACGCCTGGATGTCGCCGATGCTCATCGTGCCCGACGCGACACGAAGACCGCCGATGACCGCGATGGCCATGAAGTTGAGGTTGCCGAGGAACATCATGGCCGGCTGGATGGTCCCGGAGATGAACTGCGCGCCGAAACTGGACTGGAACAGCTCCTCGTTCTCCTCGTCGAACCGGTGCTGCACCTCGTCTTGCTGACCGAACACCCGCACCAGCGCATGACCGGTGAACGCCTCTTCGACGTGCGCGTTCAGCGTGCCGGTGTGACGCCACTGCGCCATGAACCTCGTCTTGGACCGCGAGGTGATCAGCTTCATCGTCAACAGCGACAGTGGCACGGTGACGATCGTGATCACCGCCAGCAGGGGTGAGATCGAGATCATCATGACGACGACGCCGATGA
Organism: uncultured Actinomycetes bacterium; assembly: GCA_963750045.1. GTDB lineage: Bacteria > Actinomycetota > Acidimicrobiia > IMCC26256 > DASPTH01 > DASUAS01. Next base: position 195,781 of record CAVVPD010000005.1, read on the forward strand.
TGGTCAGCGTCGACGTCAGCATCATGCTGAGGGTCTGCTGGAGGCTCTGCGCGACGTTGTCGATGTCGTTGGTGACCCGGCTGAGCAGGTCGCCGAGGGGCTGGCTGTCGATGTAGGCGAGCGGGAGCCGGCCGAGCTTGTCTTCGACGTCGCTGCGGAGCGCGTGCATCGAGCGCTGGACGACACCGGCGAGGATGAAGCTCTGGGTGTACGAGAGCAGCCCGGCGCCGACGTAGATCAGCAGCGCCTGGAGCAGCACCATGTGGAGGTTGGCGAAGTCGATGCCGCTCGGACCGGTGATCCCCGCCACGACGATGTTGGTGGCGTGGCCGAGGATCCTCGGCCCGATGACGGTCAGGGTGACGCTGACGACGGCGAGCACGATCACGGCGACGACGCGCAGACGCTCCGGCGCCATGCGGCGCAGCAGGCGACGGACGACGTTGCCGAAGTTCTCCGAGCGTTCGACCGGCATCCCGACGCCGAAGCGGGTGCCCGCGTTCACCGCCACGCGCTGACCCGCAGCGGGGATCTCCTCCTGCTTCTTCTTGCGCCCCTTGTCGTTGGGCGACGCGCCGTTCCCGCTCGCCCCGTTCCCGCTCGCCCCGTTGGTCGTCATCGGGCCGTCTCCACCGGGCTCATGCCACTTCTTCCGCGACGAACTGCGATTCGACGATCTCCTGGTATGTCGGGCACGACTCGAGCAGGTCGCGGTGGGTGCCCAGCCCGACGACGCGGCCCTCCTCCAGCACGAGGATCTGATCGGCGCGCACGATGGTCGAGACGCGTTGCGCGACGACGACCGTCACCGCGTCAACGGTCACCGGCGCGAGCGCGGCGCGCAGCCGGGCGTCGGTGGCGAGGTCGAGCGCGGAGAACGAGTCGTCGAAGAGGTAGATCGCGGGCTTGTGCGCGAGGGCGCGCGCGATCGCGAGACGCTGCCTTTGGCCTCCGGACACGTTGGTCCCGCCCTGCGAGATCGGCGACTCGAGCTGGTCGGGCTTGGCCTCGACGAAGTCGCGCGCCTGTGCCACCTCGAGCGCCTCCCACACCTCGTCGTCGGTCGCCTCCTGATTGCCGAAGCGCACGTTGCTGGCCACCGTGCCCGAGAACAGGAACGGTCGCTGGGGGACGAAGCCGATGAGACGTTCGATCAGCCGGCGATCGAGCTCGCGCACGTCGACGCCGCCGATCAGCACCTGGCCCGACGTCACGTCGAACAGCCGGGCGATGATGTTGAGCAGCGCGGTCTTCCCCGAGCCGGTGCTGCCGATGATGGCGAGGGTCTGGCCCGCGTCGACGCGGAAGTTGATGTCGCGCAGCACGGGCTGCTCGGCGCCGGGGAACGCGAACTCGCCCTGACGAACCTCGAGGGAGATCGGACCGGGGAGCTCGGTGACGCCGTCGTCGGGCGCGACCACTGACGACGACGTCTGCAATACCTCCTGGATGCGCTTGGCGCAGACCGAGGCACGCGGACCCATCATGAGGACGAACGTCCCCATCATCACGGCCATCAGGATCTGGATCAGGTAGCTCAGGAACGCGACGAGCGCACCGACCTGCATCTGGCCGGAGTTGATGCGATCGGCGCCGAAGTACACCGCGGCGACGCTCGACAGGTTGATGGTGAGCAGCACGGCGGGGAACATCACGGCCATCATCCGGCCCGTCTTCAACGACGTCTCGGTGAGGTCGGCGTTGGCGCCCCCGAAGCGCGCGGCTTCGTCGGGCTCCCGCACGAAGGCTCGGACCACCCGGATCCCGGTGATCTGCTCCCGCAGGATCTGGTTCACGCGGTCGATGCGGTCCTGCATCTTCGTGAACTGCGGGTGCATGCGGATCGCGACCTGCCCCACGCTGAGGAGCAGGATCGGGACGGAGACGAGGAGGATCAACGAGAGCGGTCCGTCTTCGCGGACGGCCATGATCACACCGCCGACGATCATGATCGGGGCGGTGACGAACAGGGTGAGGGACATCAGGGTGAAGACCTGCACCTGGGTCACGTCGTTGGTGATCCGGGTGATCAACGAGGACGATCCGAACTGGCCGACCTCGCGGGCGGAGTATCCGATCACGGTGTGGAACAGGTCGCGACGGACGTCGCGCCCGACACCCATCGCCGAACGCGAGCCGTAGAACGTCGCCGCGATCGCGAACACGACCTGTACGAACGTGACGCCCAGCATGATGGCGCCGAACTTCCAGATGTAGCCGGTGTCGCCCTTCAGCGCGCCGTTGTCGATGATGCTGGCGTTGAGCGTCGGGAGGAAGAGCGTGGCCATCGCCTGCACGGACTGGAAGATCAGGACGAGGATCAACCACGGCCGGTAGCGCCGCAGGTACGTGCGAAGCAGCTGGATCAGCACGGCGTGTCCTTCTCGTCGCGCGTGAGCACGCCGTCGAGCAGCACCGCGACGATCTCACGCGAGCTGAGCGGCTCGTCGGTGCCGAAGGCGGGATGCACGCACGCGAAGGTGAGGCCGCGGAAGAGGCGTGCCGCTTCGGCCGGGGCACGGGAGAGGTGCTGCGCTTCGGACTCGAAGATCGCGGCCAGCGAGGGAAGATCCGTCGTGCGCTGACCGGAGCTGCCGCGTGTCGTCCCCGAGGCCGCGCTCAACACCTGGAACACGTAGAGCACGCGCTGGCGCAGGATCTCCACCGCGGCGATCAGGCGGTCCTCGAACGACAGGGTCGCCGGGATGGCGCGGATCGCGACTTCGGTCGGCGTCGGGTCGAGGGCGGCTTCGACGACCGCGTCGAGCAGCGCGGTCTTGTCGTCGAAGACCCGGAAGATGGTGCCCTCGGCGATCCCGGCCGCGTGCGCGATCTCCCGCGTCGTGACCGCCCCGCCCTGCTCGAGGAACAGCGGCAGGGTGGCGGCGACGATGGCAGCCCGGCGCTCCTCGAGGGGCAGCGCGGTGGCGCGGGAGCGTCCGTGGACCTGGGTCATCCGGGCCACTCTAGCTGAGTGAGGGCTCACTCACTGGCGGAGTTCCGCGGATCCCCGCCCGGGCGGCGCGGCCGCCGACGGCGAGCCGGGTGTGCCACCCGTGTCCGCGACCCCCTTCCCGATCGGGCAGGCTGGCAGGATGACCGAGCCGTCCCGCCGTCGTCCCCTCCGAACACTGCTCCGCGGGCTGCGCCGGGGCAAAGGGCTCGTGGTCGCATCCGACCTGCCGCCGGCCGATGCCGAGCGGGTGGTCAAGGCGATCGACGAGGTGCTGGGCCAACGCGAGACCAATGCCCAGCGTGCCGCGGCGCAGCGTCTGGTGCACGTGTACGCAGGGCTCGACGACCAGGGCCGCCGCCGCTTCCTGGAGACCCTGGCGAGCCGGTTCGGCACCGATCCGGTCGCGCTCGACCGCGCCGTCGCCCGAATGCGCAATCCCGGGCCGGATCGGATCGACGCCGAGCGCGACCTGCGCCGCGCCGTGATCCCCCGGTACGCGGCGCTGCTCCACGTGGTCACCGGGCTGTCCCAAGGCGTGCGCTCGCTGGTCGAGCTGCGTGCCGACGTGCTGGCGGTGAAGGACCAGAACGCTGGTCTCGGTCTCCTCGACGAGGAGCTCACCGGACACCTCGCGACGTTGTTCGACGTGGGTCTCCTGGAGTTGCGTCAGATCACCTGGGACTCGCCGGCATCGGTGCTGGATCGCCTGATGGCGACCGAGGCCGTGCACGAGATCCGCGGCTGGGACGACCTCAAGCACCGGCTCGACGGTGACCAGCGGTGTTACGGCTTCTTCCATCCGGCCCTGCCCAACGAGCCGCTCGTGTTCGTCGAGATCGCGCTGACGCACGGCCTGGCCGACAACCTCCCCGAGTTGCTGCACCGCGAAGGCTCGGTCGAGGACGCCGACACCGCGATCTTCTATTCCATCACCTCGTGTCAGCCCGGCCTCGCCGGCGTACACCTCGGCAACGAGCTGATCAAGCAGGTCGTCGACGAGTTACGCCACGACGTCGACCACCTGAAGACCTTCGCCACGCTGTCACCGCTCCCCGGGTTCCGCCGGTGGTTGACGGCCCAGGTCGACGGGGGCGAGCTGACGCCGGCCGAACGGGAATCGTTCGGCAGCGACGCCCGTCGCATCGCCGGGCCCGAGCACCGGCTCTGGCTCGACGACGCCGCAATGGTCGAGCGGGTCCGGCCCGGCGTGCTGTCGGCGGGTGCGCGCTACCTGATGTCGGTGCGCGACGGCCGGGCCATCGATCCCGTCGCCAACTTCCACTTGTCGAACGGCGCGTCGCTGGAGCGCATCAACTGGATGGCGAACCCCGCGCCGTACGGGCTCGAGGAGTCGCTGGGCCTGATGGTCAACTACCGCTACGACCGGGGTCGGATCGCGGCCAACGCCGGCGACTACCTCGCCGACGGGTCGATCAACGCGTCGAACCACGTACGGGGGTTGGTCAAGACGGCGAAGCTCTAACCTCCGGCCTGACATCGTGCCGAGCAGATCACAGGGGGAGCGTTCGTCGTGGAGCGGTTGCAGGATCGCAGGGTGCTCGTGGTGGGTGCGTCGTCCGGCATCGGGCAGGGGATCGCGCTCGGCGCTGAGCGCCGAAGGGGCGCGGGTGGCGCTGGCGGCGCGCCGCGTCGATCGTCTGGAACAGGCGGCCGGGGAGTGCGCCACCCCGGCGGTGGTGTTGCGGTGCGACGTCACCGAGGCCGACGGCGGGCCGCGGGTGGTCGAGCAAGCGGTCGACGCGCTCGGCGGGCTCGACGTCGTCGTGTACTCGTCGGGCACCACCGTGTTCACGACGATCGAGGACTCCACGGCCGACGAGTGGCAGACCACGCTCGCGACCAACGTGATCGGCGCCGCGCTCGTGCTCGGTGCGGCGGTGCCACACCTGCGGGAATCGGCCGGTCACGCGGTCTACCTCTCGTCGGTGTCGGCGCGCTTCTACTCGCCATGGCAGGGACTCGGTCTGTACGTCGCGAGCAAGCGGGCGGCGGAATCGGTGCTCGAGTCGCTGCGCCTGGAGGCGCCCGAGGTGGCGTTCACGACGCTGGCCGTCGGGCCGACGGTGTCGGAGTTCGGGCTGGAAGGCGGAGACACCATGGCCGGCTTCGTGCCGAAGTGGTTCGAGCTCGGTCAGATCGGCGAGCACATGCTCGAGGCAGGCGACCACGGCATCGCCGTGGCCGACCTCCTCGCCATGGACCGCCGCGTGCTGGTCTCCGAGATGGTGATCGAGCCGCGCCGCACCTGAGGCGCGAAGCTCAGGCGGGGAGGCCGAGGAAGTTGGCCAGGTTGCCGCGCATGATCGCGTGCGACGTCGGCCTCGTCGACGCCTCGCAGCTGCGAGCCGGCGTACTCACCCGGAAAGGCGAGCCCTTCGCCGTGCGGGAAGTCGGAGCCGAACACGAGCGGCTGCACTCCCGACACCTCGAGGACCCGCGGCACGTTCTCCTCGGGATAGGGCGCCACGATGAAGTGCTCGGCGAAGATCCGGCTCGGCCGCTCCGTCAAGGTGCCCCACTTCGCCTTGCGGCCCATGAGGAACGTGTGGTCGATCTTGCGCAGCAGGTAGGGCAGCCACACCGTGCCCTGCTCGGCGAGGCACACGTGCACGTCGGGGAAGCGGCCGAACAGGTTGTGCAGGATCATCCCCGCGGTGAGCTCCATCGCCGGACGGTCGCCCCAGTACATGACCCACTGGAACGCGTCGAACTCGCCGAACGTGATGTCGGGATCCTCGCTCCAGTCCGCGCCGTACTTCTGGTAGTCGGTGCCGCCGAGGTGCACCGCGACGCGCGTGCCCGCTTCGTCGATCCGCGACCAGACGGGGTCGAACACCGGGTCGGCGATCGAGCGGCCCCCGAACGGGTTGTCCCGACCACCGTGGGCGTGCCCCGACTTGAACTGCACGCACGGCGTGCCCTGAGCGAGGACTGTCTCCAGCTCCGCGACCGCGAGGTCCACGTCGGCGAGCGGGATGTAGGGCGGGAGGAACATCCGGTCCTGGTACGCGAATCCGACCTCTTCGTGCATCCAGCGGTTGAACGCGCGCGCGTTCGCGTACATCGCGTCGACGTTGTCGGCGAACTCGAACTCGATGTCGTGCGCGCTCGCGGGGAACATCAGCGCCGCTTCGATGCCCTGGTCGTCCATGAGCGCGAGGCGGAGGTCACGATTGCCGTAGGCCTCGGACTGAGTGCGGAATTCCGCGATCAGCGCGCGGCGTTCGTCGTCGTTCAGGTCCTTGAGCGGGTTCAGCCGGTTGAGGAGCATCCCGGGAACGGTCTGCATGGGCTCCGCGTCGGCGGGACCGTCGGTGGCCGCGCGCGCCGGCGCGTCGCCGAGCATCTTGGCGAGCTCGTCGCCCGAGAACGTGATCTGCGACGAGCTGAACTTCGACGGGCGCCCGGCGAAGAGCTGGATCGGATTCCCGTGGGAGTCTTCGACATAGCGGATGGCGAGGTCGCGCTGCGCCGGGTCGATGTAGCGCTCGTAGCAGTCGAGCGGCTCGTTGAAATGGTTGTCGGCGTCCATGATCCGGTACGGCAGCGTCTGGGGCATGGGGTCTCCTCGTTCGCGGGGTTCGGGCTAGGCCGGGTACCACTCCCGGATCCCCCCGCCCTCGTCGAAGACGGTCGTCGGGATCTGGTATTCGTGGCGGTCGTTGATCTCGTCGAGGTGGTCCCGCACGCTCTCGGCCGTCGCCGGCGCGTCGATCGGTCCGTACCATCCGCGCGTGACCCCGACGAACACGCGCGCGAACCGTCCGCCGGCGGCGGAGAAGATCTGCTGGGTCACGCTGCACGCCTCGCTGGCGAGGTAGGCCACGATCGGAGACACGAACTCGGGGCCGTCGGGCAACGCGACCGCCGGATCGCCCCGGCCCGCGCGCGAGGTCGTCGGCGGAGATGTCCTGCGGGCGCATCCCGGCCACGATGCGGGTGGCCGCGACGGGGGCCACCGCGTTCGAGAGGATCCCGTACTCCGCGCCCTCGATGGCGACGACGCTGGAGAGCCCCGCGATCCCGGCCTTGGCCGGCGCGGTAATTGGCCTGGTGGCGGCACCCGAACAGGCCCGATCCCGACGACGTGAAGACGAAACGCCCGTATCCCTGGTCACGCATCACGCGGTACGCCGGTTGGCTCACGTGGAACGCCCCGAGCAGGTGGGTGTCGAGAACTCCCATCAGTTGTTCACGCGTCATCTCGTCGAAGCGCTCGTTGCGCAGGATGCCGGCGTTGTTGACCACGGCGTCGAGCCGCCCGAAGGCGTCGAGCGCGGTGGCGACGATCCGCTCGCCGCCTTCGGGCGTCGCCACGGAGTCGAACGAGGCCACCGCCCGACCGCCGGCCGCCTCGATCTCGTCGACCACCTGCTGGGCGGGTCGCGGCGAGCCGCCGGTGCCGTCGACCTCGCCGCCGAGGTCGTTGACCACCACCGAGGCACCGCGGCGGGCCAGCTCCCTCGCGTGGGCACGCCCGAGGCCGTTGCCAGCGCCGGTCACGAGCGCGACCCGGCCGGCGAGGGTGATCTTGCCCTGGTCACCGGCCATGACGAACCTCCCCGTCGTGCACCCCGCGAGGGTACGTCCGGGGCCGGCCGCGGCCAGTTGGACGGCGGGTGCTCCGTTGGCGCCGGCGGCGCGATCCGGAGCATCCTCTCCCTGACCGATGGCGCCCAGGGGGTACCGGCCGATGATCAGCGACGCACCGACCGCAGGCGACGACGCCACCGAGTTCGACGCCGTGGTCGTGGGGGCCGGACTCGCCGGGCTGTACGCGCTCCACCACCTGCGGGAGCTCGGGTTCACCGCGGACGTGATCGAGGCCGGAGACGGTGTCGGCGGCACCTGGTACTGGAACCGCTACCCCGGCGCTCGCTGCGACGTGCCGAGCATGGAGTACTCCTACGGCTTCTCGCCCGAGCTCGAGCAGGAATGGGACTGGACCGAGGTGTTCCCGGCCCAGGACGAGCTGGAGCGCTACTTCAACCACGTCGCGGACCGGTTCGACCTGCGCCGCGACATCCAGCTCGGGACCCGGGTGACCGCAGCGACCTACGACGAAGGGGAGGACCGCTGGCGGGTCGAGACCGACCGCGACGACCGGTACTCCGCCCGGTTCCTGGTGATGGCGACCGGGTGCCTGTCGGCGCCCCTCGAGCCGCAGATCCCCGGGCGGGAGTCCTTCGCCGGGCTCTCGCTGTTCACGAACGCGTGGCCCGAGGAGGGCGTCGACTTCGCCGGCAAACGGGTCGGGCTGATCGGTACCGGCTCGTCGGGTGTCCAGGCGACACCCGTGATCGCCGAGCAGGCCGAGCACCTCTACGTGTTCCAGCGGACGCCGTCGTACGCGTGGCCCGCCGGCAACAAGCCGCTCGATCCCGACCTGCAACGGGAGGTGAAGGCCCAGTACCGCGAGCTGCGGGCCCAGCAGCGTGCGAATTTCGGTGGCGTCGTCGGCACCAGCGGCGCCATCGCCGTGCCCCTGCCGCGTGACGTGAAGATCCTCGAGGCCTCCGAGGAGGAACGCCTCGCCGCGGTCGACGAGCTGGAATGGGCGGCGTGCCGCGCCTGGAGCGACGTCCTCAGCGATCTCGAAGCCAACGCGGCGGGCGCCGAGCTGTACCGGGAGATGCTGCGCCGTGTCATCGCCGACCCGGACACCGCGGAGGGGCTCTCGCCGCGCGATCTCCCCATCGGGTGCAAGCGGCCGATCCTCCACACCGACTACTACGAGACGTTCAACCGCGACCACGTGTCGCTCGTCGACCTGCGGCGCGGCGGCATCGAGGAGATCACGCCCGCCGGGATCCGCACGGCGCAGGGCGAGTTCGCGCTCGACGTGATCGTGTACGCCACCGGGTTCGACGCGATGACCGGCGCCCTCGATCGGATCGACATCCAGGGTCGCGGCGGCCGGCGCCTGCGCGACGCGTGGGCGGAGGGTGCGCGCACGCTGCTCGGGATCCAGACCGCCGGGTTCCCGAACATGTTCACCGTCACGGGGCCGGGAAGCCCGTCGGTGCTCGCGAACATGGTCGTGTGCGCCGAGCAGCACGTCGAGTGGATCGGTGACTGCCTGGTGTACATGCGTGAGCACGGCTACCACACCATGGAAGCGACGCGCGCTGCGCAGGACGCGTGGGTCGAGCACGTCAACGAGGTCGCTGCCTCGACGATGTACACCGCGCCGACCTGCAACTCCTGGTACCTCGGCGACAACATCCCCGGCAAGGTGCGGGTCTTCCTGCCCTACGTCGCCGGTCTGCACACGTACATCGCGCGGTGCGAAGCGGTGGTCGAGGCCGACTACGAAGGGTTCGCGTTCACGTGAGGCATCCCACCGTCGACTTCGACCTCTTCGCCGCGGTGACCCGCGCCGAATCCGACGACTCGTGGCGTGCGGCGCGCGCCCAGTGCCCGGTGGGGTGGACCGACCGCAACGGCGGGTACTGGGTGGTCAGCGGCTACGAGGAGGTGGCCGCGGCGTTCCGCGACTGGGAGCACTTCTCGTCGGCCCGGACCGACCCCGAGATCAGCTCGATCGTGCTCGGGGACAGCCGGCTGCCCCTGCTCACCCCGGAGGAGATCGACCCGCCGGACTGGTACCCCGTACGGCGGATCCTCTCGGAGCTGCTCGCTCCCCGCGCCGCCGAGCGGCTCCGTCCTCGTGCACGGCACTGGACGACGCACTTCGTCGACCAGTTCATCGAGACGGGCGAGGTCGAGTTCACCCACGACCTCTCGGTGCCGGTTCCGGGCGCGGTGACGCTCGAATGGCTCGGTTTCCCGGAATCGGCCTGGCGGATGATCTCGGGCGCGTTCCACGACGTCGCCGCGTACTCACGAGGCACCCCGGAGCACCGCACCGCGCAGCTGGCCTTCGGCGACGTGATGACGTGTATCCGGGAGGAGGTCGCGATCCGCGCCCACGTCCCGCGCGACGACGCGATGACCGCGATCGCCCATCACGAGATCGACGGTGAGCGCATCGATCGGGCCACGGCCGAGTCGATCGTGTTCATGACCGTGGGCGGCGGGGTGGACACGACCACCGCGCTGATCGGCGCCGCGCTGCTCCATCTCTCGCAGGTTCCCGGCGATCGGCGGCGCCTGATCGACGAGCCCGGCCTCCTCGTGACCGCGACCGAGGAGTTCCTCCGCTACTACCCGCCGGCCCGCACGCACGCCCGCACCGTGACCGAGGACTTCGAGTTCGCCGGGTGCCCGATGCGCAAGGGCGATCGGGTGCTGGTGAGCGAGTTCTCGTCGGGGCGTGACGAGCACGCGTTCGCGGGCGCGGACGAGTTCGTCATCGACCGGAACCCGAACCGGCACTTGTCGTTCGGTGTCGGCATCCACCGGTGTGTGGGATCACACCTGGCGCGCATCGAGTTCGCCGAGGTCCTCACCGCCATCCTCACCCGCCTGCCCGACTTCGAGATCGACGAGAGCGCGGTTGTCGAGTATCCGAACTGGGCCTCGGTCGGCGGTTGGGCGAGACTGCCCGCGACGTTCACTCCGGGAAGGCGCCTCGGCGATGCATGATCTCGTGATCCGTGCCGGCACCGTCGTCGACGGCACGGGTGACGCACCCCGTACCGCCGACGTGGCAGTAAGGGACGGCGTGATCGTGGAGGTCGGTCGGGTCACCGGGAAGGCGAGACGCACGGTCGACGCCGCCGGGCTGCTCGTCACGCCCGGTTTCGTCGACGTGCACACGCACTTCGACGGCCAGGCCACGTGGGACCCGCACCTCACGCCGTCGTGCTGGCACGGCGTCACGACCGCGCTGCTCGGAAACTGCGGTGTGGGCTTCGCTCCGGTCGAGCCGGGACGTGAGACGTGGCTCATCGAGCTCATGGAGGGCGTGGAGGACATCCCGGGCACCGCGCTCTCCGAGGGGATCCGTTGGGAGTGGGAGTCGTTCCCCGAGTACCTCGACGCGTTGGAGCGGATGCCACGCGCCCTGAACGTCGGCGCGCAGGTGCCGCACGCGGCGGTCCGGGCCTACGTGATGCGGGAGCGCCTCCACGACCTCGCGACCGCCGACGACCTCGACGCGATGCGCGAGATCCTGCGCGACGCGTTGCGCGCCGGTGCGGTGGGCTTCTCCACCGGTCGGACCGCCGGACACCGCGACGTGCGCGGCGAGCCGGTACCTGGCACCTACGCGCCGGACTCCGAGGTCGCGGCCCTCCTCGCGGTGATGGCGGAGGAGCACCTCGGCGTGCTGCAACTCGTCCCCGCAGGTTCCTCGGGGACGACCGGGCTCGATCCGGCCGGCGCCATGGAGGCCGAGGTCGACTGGATGGTGCGGTACGGGGAGACCTACCGGCGCCCCATCACGTTTCTCATCCTCGAGCACGGGCCCGACTTCGACGTGTGGCGCGGCTGGTTCGACCGGGTCCGGGCGGCCAACCGAGCGCGGCGCCGACATCCATCCGCAGGTCGCGAGCCGCTGCTTCGGCATGTTGTTCGGGCTCCAGTCGCGGATGAACATGTTCAAGTTCCGTCCGAGCTACGAGGCGATCGCCGACCTCCCGCTGGCCGAGCGGGTGCGTGCGATGCGCGATCCCGACGTGCGAACCCGGATCCTGAGCGAAGAGAACGTCGACGGTCCGTTCGCGCCCGACCGGATCAGCGCGGCGACGTTCGAGAACCTGTTCCCGCTCGGGCGTGACCTCGAGTACGAGCCCGTGCCCGACGCGAGCGTCGCGGCCATCGCCCGCCGCAGCGGAGTGAGCCCGTGGGAGATCGCCTACGACCTGATGCTCGGGTCCGACGGACGCGACTTCCTCCTGCTCCCGCTCCTCAACTTCGGCGGTGGGTCCTACGACGGCCTGCACGACATGCTCGTGGACCCGATGACGGTGCAGGGTCTCGGCGACGGCGGGGCGCACTGCCGGATCGTCTGCGACGCGAGCATGACGACCTATCTCCTCACGCACTGGGTCCGCGACCGCACACGCGGGCCCAAGCTTTCGCTCGAATGGGCGGTGCGACGCCTCACCCGTGACCCCGCCCGTCTCTACCGCCTCCATGACCGGGGCGTGATCGCGCCGGGCATGCGCGCCGATCTCAACGTCATCGACTTCGACCGGCTGCAGCTGGTGTTCCCCGAGCAGGTGTTCGACCTCCCCGCCGACGCGGGGCGGCTGGTGCAACGCTCCGAGGGCTACGTGCAGACGATCGTCGGCGGCGAGACCGTCGTCGACGGCGGCGAGCTCACCGATGCCCGCCCCGGACGCCTCGTCCGCGGTCCCCAGCCGGAGCCCGGGCGAGCGTTGTGACGCGCGCAGTCGACGAGTGGTCCCGCCTCGGTGAACGCCGCGACCTCGCCGGGCACCGCATCTTCACCATCGACGCGCCGGCGTCGGGGACCGAGACCGCGGAGCCGCTGCTCGTGCTCCACGGGTTCCCGAGCTCGTCGTTCGACTTCCATCTGGTGCTGGACGACCTTCGCCGGTCCCGGCGGGTCCTGCTGCTCGACATGCTCGGCTACGGGATGTCGGGCAAGCCGGATGCGCCGTACACGATCGGCGAGCAGGCCGACGTCGTCGCCGCGTTCACCCACGCGCTCGGCGTCGAGCGCCTCGCCCTCCTCACACACGACATGGGCGACACCGTCGGCGGCGAGCTGCTGGCGCGCCAACGTGAAGGCGCGTGGCCGGTCGAGGTCACCCGCCGGGTGCTGACCAACGGCAGCATCTACATAGAGATGGCGCAGCTCAGCGCGGGCCAGCAGCTGTTGCTGGCCCTTCCCGACGAGCGGATGGCCGACGATCAGGCGCTCGAAGCGTCGATGGTGCAAGCGGGGCTGGCCGCGACGTTCAGCCCCGCGTCGGTCGTCGACGACGACGAGCTCGTGTCCCAGTGGGAGCTGATCGCGGTCGGTGACGGTCACCGCCTGTTGCCGCGGCTGATCCGCTACATCGAGGAACGGCGCCGTTGCGAACGTCGCTTCACCGGTGCGATCGAAGCGCACCCGGCGCCGCTGCACGTCGTGTGGGGTGTCGACGACCCGATCGCGGTCGTCGCCATGACCGACCGGCTGCTCCGCGCGCGCCCGACGCCGGCCTGGAGCTCCTGGTCGGCGTCGGGCACTATCCGATGGTCGAGGCGCCGCGCCGATTCGCCGACGCGGTCGGGGCTGCACTCGTCAGTTCGTAGACGCGGCCACCGTGGGGGTGTCGGTGGCGTCCTCCACCGCCGCCTGTGCCTCGTCGCGCCCGTGGCCGGCGCGGGCGCGGGCGTCGTCGACGACCTGTGCGGCCGCGACCTTGGCGTGGCCGGTCACGTCACGGGCCGCGTCCCTGGCGTTGTCGATCACGCCCGAGACGGGCTGGCGGAGGTCGGCGGCGCGGGGTGCGAATCGGTCATAGAGCGTCTTGGCGCCGACTGCGGCGAGGGCCAGGACGGCGAGGCGGATCAGGATGCGCATGAGCAGGCTCCTTCGGACGACGTACAGGAACCGTGGTGGTACCCGTTCCCGGTCTCGGCGACGCCTCGATCTCCAGGTGGCCGTCGAGCCCGCAGCCGCGCGCTGGACCGGCCGCATCACCGCGAGACCGCGTGAGTCGATGAACGTGACGAGCGGCAGTCCACGACCGCCGTCGGGTGGGAGTCCGTACGGCCCGGCGCCGATCGGGTCAGCCGAGTGTTCCCCGGCAACCGCGGCCACAAACGCGTTCAGCACTCGTCGCGCCGGCCCAGGAGCGGCAGCACGACCCAGAGGAACGCGACGGTCGCGACCCGTTCCGATGCCACCGCGGGCACGACCATGCCGGAGAGCCGGGCGCTTCTCCCCGGACGGGCGCAGACCGAACTTGGCCCGGTAGCGTGCGGCATCCGCGAAACCGGGGGAGTGTCATGTCCGAGCCGTTGCCTGCAGTGTTGACCGTCGAAGACCTGGGTGGGAGCCGTTGGTCGGCGCCCCATCCCGCCGATGATCCCGAAGGTCGCGACGTCGTCTTCAGCGGCCAGCTGCTCGCGCAGATGATCATGGCCTCCGACGGCGCGGTGGACAGCCAGAAAGAGGTGAAGTCGATCCACGCGATCTTCGCACGCGCCGGCACGTACAGTGCGGGCCCGATCGAGCTGCTCCTCGAGCCGATGCACTCGGGCCGCGCGTGGGGGAGCGACACCGTCACCGCGTTCCAGGGCGAGCGCCTGCTGTCGCGGGGGCTCGTGCTGCTCAACACGGTGGAGCCCGACCTCATCCGCCACACGCCGGCGATGCCCGACGTTCCCGGTCCCGAGGCCCTGAGCCCGGACAAGTCGATCACCGTGTTCCCCGGCACCGAGGCCCGGATGGTCGACGCGCCCGACGCGGTGGGTGCCGACGGCTCGCCGGCGATGTGCTTCTGGATGCGCCACGAGGAGTCGTACGCCTCCGTGGCCGCGAACCAGGCGGTGGTGGCGTGGTGCCAGCCCGGGTTCATCATCGGGCTCGCGATGCGCCCGCATGCCGATGTCGTCAAGATCACCGACGCCCATCGCACGATCTCCACCGGCGTGATCTCGCACACCGCGCACTTCCACGAGCACTGCGACGTGGGCCAGTGGCTGCTCGTCGCGCAGGAGGCGACCTACGCCGGTCGCGGCCGGGTGTTCGGCTCCGGGTCGGTGTTCACCCAGGACGGCACGCTGGTGTCGACGTTCGCGCAGGACAGCATGGCGCGCGGCGTGGAGGGGGCCCTCGACCCGAAGCGGGCGATGTAGCCGGATGCCGGTCCGCGAGTTCTTCCATCTGATCCACATCGTCGACGACTACGACGAGGCCGAAGCCTGGTACGGCGCGCTCTTCGCGCCACAGGTGTTCGTCGCGAAGAACTGGTTCGACGTCGAGAAGCGCTGGGCGTCGCTGGCGATCATCGCCGACACCGTGATCGAGGTGCTCGAGCCGAGCGATGCGCCCGAAGACGAACGGATGCCGCTCGGCAAGTTCCGCACCCGATTCGGCCAGCACTTCCATTCGTTGGCCTGGTACGTCGACCAGACCGACATGCAGCCGCTGTACTCGTCGCTGCTCGCGCGGGATCCGGATCGCCAAGTCCGGCGGCGGCATGTTCGACGCCGACACCACGGATCCGGGCGACGTGTTCTTCACCCATCCGAAGGACACGTTCGGCCAGCTCGAATTCATGTCGTTGCTCGACGGCGTGCGGGAGCGGGACCCCCGACTGCGGCCGGGCTGGTCACCGAGCTGGTGGCGCGACCAACAGCCGCTCGGGATCGACCGCGTGTCGCATTACACCACGATCGTCCGCGATCTCGACCGGGCCCGCGACCTCTACGTGAACGGGCTCGGGGCTCGTGTGCTCGCCGAAGCCGTCTCGCGCGATGGCGAGGGCGTGTTCGTGCTCGTCGGCACCGACAGCGTCGTGGAGCTTGCCCGCCCGACAACCGACGACTCGCGTCTGGCGCGCGATCTCGCCGACAACGGTGAGCTCCCCCACGCCTGCACCTTCAGGGTGCGCGACCTCGAGCAGGCCGAACGCCACGTCGAGAAGGTGGGCGTCCGGATCGCGGACCGGGGTGGCGACGCGATCACGCTCGATCCCGACGACTGCTACGGCGCGGTCTACGCCTTCACCGAGCGCTCGGTGGTGCCCGCCGGGGCGTGACCATACGCTGGCGCAGATGGAAAGGCCGGACACCGACAACGACACCGACGCCGGACTCCGCGAGGAGCTGCACCCCTGGCTCCAGGGGAACTGGGACCCGGACCTCAACGTCACCGAATGGTGGGAGCGGGTGGGCGAGGCGGGTTGGACGGCGCCGCACTTCCCGCTCGAGTGGGGTGGTCGCGGCTACTCGCGGCGCTCGCAGCAGATCGTGCACCACGCATTCCGTGAGCACGGCGCGCTCCCGCCCCCCGGCGGTCTCGGCATGCTCATGGCTGCCCCGACCATCCTCACCCACGGCACCGAGGAGCAGGTCGAGCGCCACGTGCAGCCGATCTACCGGGGCGCCCTCGCCTGGTGCCAGCTGTTCAGCGAGCCCGGTTCCGGCTCCGACCTCGCCGGGCTCACCACGCGCGCGTCGCGTGACGGCGATCGCTGGGTCATCTCGGGGCAGAAGGTCTGGAGCTCCCAGGCCATGGAGGCCGACTACGGGATGCTGATGGCGCGCACCGACTTCGACGCACCGAAGCACGCGGGGATCTCGTGGTTCGCGTTGCCGCTCGACCAGCCCGGTGTGACGATCCGGCCGCTGCGGGAGATGACCGGCCGCGCGCTCTTCAACGAGGTGTTCTTCGACGAGGCGATCGTCGACGACGCCGACCTGATCGGCGGTGAGAACAACGGCTGGGCGGTGGCGAACACCACGTTGCTGTTCGAACGCACCGGCATCGGCGCGGGTGGTGGCCTCACCGGCGCGCCGGCGCCCGGGCCCAAAGGCGGTCTGCTCGGCATGCGCGCCGGCGACGCCGTGCAGGTCCCGCCGCCGGAAGGCATGCGCGCGGTCGGCGCCAACGACGTTCTCGACCTCGCCCGGGAGCGGGGGTGCACCGACGATCCGCACCTCCGCCAGAAGCTCGCCCGGCTCGTCTCCGAGGCGCGCATCGGCAACTGGACCGCACGGCGGGTCAAGGCGGAAGCAGCGCGCGGAGGGAACATCGCCGGTGTGGCGAACATGAGCAAGCTCCAGCAGACGCGGACGATGAAGCTGGCGGCGGAGGTGGCGCTGGACATCCTCGGCCCCGAGGGCCTGCTGTGGGCGCCCGACGCGCCCGACGGCAACCGGTACGCGGAGGTGTTCAACTTCGTGCGCTGCATGTCGATCGCCGGTGGTACCGACGAGATCAACAAGAACGTCGTCGGCGAACGCGCGCTCGGATTGCCCCGCGAGCCCAATCCCGATCGGGGGCTGCCGTTTCGCGAGGTGCTGGCTCGCACCAAGCCGGCGGCGGGGTGATCGGGGCGCTGGGCTCCCACGGGCGTCGGTGGTAGAACTGACGGTAGGTTTGGTCTGGACACGGGGGAGTGGTCACATGGGTCGGAAGTACCAGGTCATCTCGGGTGACGGCCACCTCGAGACGCCGCCCGATTTCGTGGCGTTCCTTCCGGAGAAGTTCAAGGACCGGGCGCCGAAGCTCATCACGCTGCCCGACGGCGGAGGTGACGCATGGCTCATGGAGGGCATGCCCCTCACCTACGCGAGCCAGAACCTGCGTGGTCGCGGCAAGGTCAAGTTCGCGGGCCAGTCCTATTTCAAGGAGGACGGCTCCCGCACCGACGGCGCCGGTGACGGCGCGCAGCGTCTCCGTGAGCAGGACGAGGACGGCATCGACGCCGAGTTGCTCTTCGTGCCGGTGTTCGCCAGCCGGTTCCTCGAGAAGATCCCCCAGCACGACGCCTACCTCGCGATGGTGCAGGCCTACAACGACTGGTTGGTCGAGTACTGCTCGGTGGCGCCCGATCGCCTCATCGGCAACGCGCTCATGCCGGTCTCGGGGATCGACGACGCGGTCGCCGAGCTCGAGCGGGCTCACGCCATGGGGTTCGTGTCGGTCCAGCTGCTCAATGCGCCGAACGGCGGCGGCGGTCCGCGGCCGGAGGACGACCGGTTCTGGGAGAAGGCGCTCGAGCTGGGTGTCGCGCTCTCACCGCACATGTCGTTCGCGGGCGTGATGAACATCGGCGGCGCGCGCCACGACACCGCGCAGTGGCCGGTGGAAGCCGGGATGGTGCAGCACGCGCAGGCCGCCCCCGCGCCCACGATGGCGCAGCTGATCGTGAACGGCACGTTCGAGCGGTTCCCCGAGCTGAAGCTCTACTTCGCGGAGATCAACGCAGCGATCCTGCCGGCCTCGATGTACTACATGGACCGCGACTACCTCGAGTACAACAGCTGGTTCGAGCTCGAGTTGCCGAAGATGCCGTCGCAGTACATGCGGGACCACGCCATCTACGGCATGGTGCGCGAGCCACTCGCGGTGAAGATCGGCCAGATGCTGCCGCACGACATGCCGTTGGAGCTGTTCTGGTGGGGGAGCGACTTCCCGCATTCGGTCGGCACGTTCCCGCACTCGCGCAAGTACATCGAGGAGACGTTCGCCGACCTCAGCCCGGAGCTCCGGCACACGTTGCTTCTCGGCAACGCGGCGGAGCACCTGCACCTCGACCTGGATGCCGACATCACGGAGACGCCGGCGGCCTGAGTTCGGCCATGACCACCCCGAGCCCCGAGGACCAGGTCGCGATCACCGATCTGCTGGCCCGTTACTGTCTCGCTCTCGATCGTCACGACCTCGACGAGTGGGTCGCGCTGTTCACCGACGACGCGCAGTACCACGCGTTCGGGCGCGCCTTCGCAGGACATGGCGGTCTGCGGGCGATGATGACGGGCGCGCCCCGCGGTCTGCACCTTGGCGGTCTCGCGACGATCGCGGTCGACGGCGACACCGCAGCCGTGGTCCAGAACGCCCTGTTCGTCGACGCCGCCAGCCACGAGTCGCGTCTCGTGGTCTACACCGACGAGCTGGTGCGCGTGGAGCACGAGTGGAGGTTCCGGAGTCGCCGGTGCCAGTTCATCGGAGTCGGTGGTCTGGGCGACCGGCCCCCAGCACCCGCCCCGAGTGAGGCCGACGACGAGGCTGCGATCCTGCGCACCTTGACCGCCTACTGCCACGACTGCGACGACGCGCGGTTCGACGACCTGGCGCAATGCTTCACCGAGGACGCGACGCTCGTCGCCCTGGGTGAGGTGGTCACCGGGCGGGCCGAGATCGCGGCATGGTTCCGAGCGGCGCAGGGTCGGCCGAAGCAACGGGGGAAGCACCTCACCACCAATGTGCGGTACGAGGTCGCGGGCGACCGCGCCGCGGTCGTCTCGGATTTCGTGTGGTTGCGGTTCCCCCACGAGCACCTCGTGCCCGGTACGACCGGTCGCTACGTCGACGAGATGGAGCGCAGCGAGGGACGCTGGCGCTTCCGCCGGCGTGAGATCCAACTCTTGCGGCCTCCGGAGTGAGCGGCCCGACCGTTCGGAGTTCAGGAGGGGCTCCGCACACGCCCGCAGCGCAGTGCGGGTTGGTGTGCGGAGGCCCGCTCCCGGCCCTGCTGTGCTCCCTGGGGGACGGAAGCCACAGGGAACCCGGCACGGCGATCGCGTGCGGCCGGCGGTGTCAATAGCCGCTCGAGGTGGTCCAGGTGTCGCCGAGGTATGACGGGCGGACGCTGATGAGCACGCTGTTGGTGCCGATCGTGTCGCTGTATCCGTAGACGTTCCACGATCCGGTGGTGCACGACGCGCCCTGCTGGGCGTAGTACGCGAACGGCTCGAGGTAGTACGCGTAGGCGCAGCTCCCGTCGGTGATCGGGTCGAGCACCGCTCCCGAGTAGTAGGCGTCGCCGTTGCAGGTCGTGCCCGGATACGTGACGGCCTCCTCCGCGACGAGCGTGTAGTTGGCGTTGTAGGAGTAGATGACCGTCGGGTGCCCGCCGCCCGCACACGCGGCGTGTGCGGGAGCGGTCGACGACGCGGTGACGAGCGCCCCCGACAGGAGGATGGCGCCGATCAGCGCGGCCATGCCGAGCGCGGCCGCCCGGCGGGTGCGGGTCAGCATGGGCTTGCCTCCCAACCAGCGACGCTCCACCGTCCGGCCGACTGGCTGACGAGGACGGTCGTCACGACCCCGGCCGGCGTCGCCCGCACGTAGCCTCGGGAACCGTCGGGCAACTGGAGCTCCGTGTAGCCGGTGGGCAGGAGCCGGCGGTCCCGGTCGCCGACGAACGACGTGAGCGCGGCCTCGGGCGTCGCGAAGCCGCCCGAGGCGACCGCGCCACCCTGGAGCGGAGCGTTCTCGCGCCCCTGCACCGTGGAACAGCGCACGGCGGCGGGCGGCGCGTCCGCCGCCGTGGTCTTCGTGACGGTGCTCTCGGTCGACACGAACGGCTGCTTCGCGAGGATGTCGAAGGTCGCCGCGACCGACCCGGCGTCCTTGCCGTAGACCGTGAGCTGCACGGTGTCGCAGCCTTTCGGCTGGTTCGGGAACCGGAAGAAGATCGCTTGGCGGGCCCGGCCGGCCTTGGTCGTCGAGACGTCGCGATCGGACTGCGCGGCGAAGGAGCCGGCGGAATCGGTGGACTGGTCGGCCCACGGGCGCTGGTCGGCGTCGGAAGGCCACCGCACCTCGATGCTGCCGGTGGGTGAGGTCCACGTCTCCACCAGTTGCGAGGCCACGGCCGCGGTGTCGGCCTCGGATGCGGACGCGGCTCGGGGCCCGCTGTAGCCGTCGGGGATCGACGGCTGGGCCGGGAGGTCGCTCCCGCACAGCGGTTGGCCTGCCGCGGTACCGGTCGTGCCCGCGGCCGGTGTGGCGACCCGTCGACCGTCGTCGTCGCCGCCGGCCGTCGTGACCGCGACCGCGACCGCGGCGCAGAGCGCGGCGACCGCGGTCGCGCCGAGGAGCACCCGGTACCGGGGTCTGGCGCGACGCGGTCGGCGTGGCGAGGGCGTGGCCCCGGCGCTCTCCTCGGCGATCGCGGCGCGAAGCTGCGTGCGGTGACGGCGGGTCGTCTCAGGTGACGGTCGTCTGGCTGGAGCGTTCCTTCTCAGCCACTCGAGCTCGTCCACGGTTCGTCCTCGGTCGGTGCTCTACCCGTACTAGGTACTTGGCCGCTGGACGCGAGCAGTTCCCTCAATCTTCGGCGGGCGCGGTTCAGGCGTGAGCGCACGGTGCCCACCTCGACACCCAGCGCGGTCGCGATCTCCGGGTACGACAGCTCGGCGAACGCGTAGAGCACGATCACCTGGCGATCCGGCTCGGAGAGCCGGTCGAGCGCCTCGGTCACGGTCACGAGCTCCTGGGCGTGGGTGATCCGGTCGGTGGCGTCGTCGATCGAGGTGTCCTCGGCGTCGCGCCGGCCCCCGATCCGTTCCCGGGCCCGGATCCCGCGGTGTTCCGCGCGGTTGCGCGTGCGCGCCACGTTGCCCGCGATCCCGAACAGCCAGGCCCGGACGGAACCGAAGGCGGGGTCGAAGCGCGCGCGGACGGTGAATGCGGCGACGAACACGTCGCCGGCGAGCTCGTCGGCCTGATCGACACCCACGAGGCGGGCCAGGTAGCCGTAGATGACGGGGTGGTAGCGGTCGAACACCGCCTCGAAGCGGTGCGGGTGCTCGATCGAGGCCAGCATGGACTCGGCCATCGCCGCCACGACCGCCGGCGCCTCGGTGTACCCGTCGCCCGGTTCCCTCCGCACCTCGGTCATCGATCTCCCCGCGTCGTGCGGACCATGACCCTGCCTCGCCGACGGGAACTGCGCACGGCCAGCGGCCGAGTACAGGGTACGGGCAAGCTCGAGGCAGGAGGACGGACGGGGTGTTCGGGTTGAAGCGGCGGCGTCTCGTGGCGGTCGAGCCCGACGGAGCGTTCCGCGACGGCCGCACCCGGTGACCACTGCATCCGAATCGGCGTGGGACGCGCCCGATGCGGCGTGGCGTTCCCGCCGCGGTCCGCAGGTGCATCGTCCAGGCCGACGGGGGTCAGAAGTCCGTGCCTCCGTCGATGTTCACGAGCGCGCCCGTCAGGTAGCCGGCGCGGCCTGAGAGCAGGAACGCGAAGAGGTCGCCCAGCTCCTCGGGTCGCCCGGGGCGTCCGAGCGCGACGTCCATGTGCCACTCGTCGCGCATCAGCCCCTCGAGCAGACCTTCCGGCGGTAGCCCGCGCGATTCGGCGAGCTGCGCGCGCGCAGCGCGGCGAGGCTGCCGGTCTCGATCGCGCCCGGGCAGATGCAGTTGGCGCGCACACCCTGCGGTCCGTACGACTTGGCGACGTTCTTGGTGAACGTCGCGACCGCGCTCTTCGAGCGCGACGTAGGGCATGCGGTTCGCGTGGGGCGAGTGGATCGAGTAGGCCGCGGTGGTCACGACCGTGCCGCCGCCGCGCTCGACGAGTCCCGGCAACGCGGCCTTCACCGCACGCACCGTGCCCATGAGGGTCTCCTCGAAGGACTCGGCCCAGGTCGCGTCGGTCGCGTCCTCGAGCGTGCTGTGGGCCGAGGTGTTCGTGCCGGTCGTGACCGCGACGCCGGCGAGCGGTCCGATCGCGTCGATCGCGGTCGCGACGATGCGGTCGGCTTCGTCCTGGTGCGTGCTCACGTCACCGGCGACGGCGACGACCCGTGTGCCGTGCTCGGCAGCGACGGCGGCGGCCGCGGCGTGGGCACGGTCGTGGTCGCGCCCGGCGACCGCCACCCGGGCGCCGTCGGCGGCGAGGACCCGCGCGGCCTCGAAGCCCATCCCGGCGGTCCCGCCCACGATCAGGAACGCCTGGCCCTCCACTCGCAGGTCCACCGTGCCGTTCCCCCTCGGACGCGTCGAGGGCGCAGCGTAACCGGCGGAAGCCCTCGGGTGCCTCGGCAGGTCCCGATCACGCGCTCGGGCCGAAGCGTTCGAAGCGGATGCGTTCGGCCGCGACGCCGAGCTCCAGGAGGAGCTCGCCGGCCGCGTTGGTGAACGGCGCCGATCCGCACACGTAGACGGTGGCGTCGGGGCGCAACCGGGGCACCAGGTCTTCGGCGGTGATGCGGCCCGGGGGCCGTGCGGAGGTGGGTGATGCTTCACGGGTGTAGAGCACGGTGGCTTCGACGCCGGGAAGCTCGTCGGCGTAGTACAGGTCGCGGGGCGACCGGACCGAGACCACGAGCTCGACCAGATCCGAACGGCCGTGGGCGCGGGCGAGCCGCAGCATGGCCATGAGGGGCACGACGCCGGAGCCGCCACCGAGGAGGAGCGCGGGGGTCGTCCCGCCCCACACGAAGTAGCCGCCGATGGGGCCGCGGACGTCGAGCTCGTCGCCGACCTCGACGACGTCGTGGAGGAACCCCGACACCTCGCCGTCGTCGAGGCGTTCCACCGTCAGCTCGATCTCCGCGGAGCCGTCGGGCGCCGAGGCGACCGAGTAGGAGCGCGACGCGGTGTATCCGTCGGGCGCGCTGAGCCGGAGCACATAGTGCTGACCGGCGAGATGTGTCGACGTCGCGTCGAGCGCCAAGCGAAACGTCTTGGCGCGCGGGGTCTCGTCGCGGATGGCGACGACGGTCGCACTCCGCCAGGGCGACGGCACGGGTCAGTCGCCCTGGTAACGCTGTTCGAGCCAGGGATCGCCGCGGTCGTGGTAGCCGTTGCGCTCCCAGAACCCGGGTTCGTCGTGATCGAGGACCCGCAACCCGGCGACCCACTTGGCGCTCTTCCAGAAGTAGAGATGGGGGACGAGCAGGCGGGCCGGGCCCCCGTGGTCGCGCGACAACGGTTGACCGTCGGCGGTGAACGCGACCCACGCCTTGGCGCCGGTCACGTCGGCCAAGGGCAGGTTGGTCGTGTAGCCGGTGCTCGAGAACGCGAGCACGTACGCCGCGGTGGGAAGAGGGCGCGCCGCTTCGAGCAGCACGTCGAGCGAGACGCCCGTGAACGTCATGGCGAGCTTCGACCACGTCGTGACGCAATGGATGTCGCCTTCGTACGTCGACGGGGGGAGCGCGTGCATCTCGTCCCACGTCCAGGTGGTCGGCTGCTCGACGCGCCCTTCGACGGTGAACGTCCACTCGTCGGTCGAGACCTTGGGCGTGGCCTCGGCGGAGAGGACGGGCCACTGGTTCCCGGTGTCGTACTGGCCGGGCGGGAGCCGCGGGTCGCGTTCGGTCGTCCCGCGGCGGGAGAACCCACGCGTGAACTTGGCCATGGGCTCAATCCTGCCAGTCGGGCTCGCGTCGCGCCACGAAGGCGCGGGGACCCTCGTCGGCGTCGGGATGGGCCCAGTGCCGCTGCACCGCGTCCCAGCCGTCGGCCATCGCCTCGCTCACGACCGTCTCCTCGAAGCGCCGGTACACCGCACGCGACTGGCGGACCGCTTCCGGCGACGCTGCCGCGATCCACCCCGCGAGCTCCCGCGGCGCGGCAGGAGCGCGTCGGGGGCGAGGACCTCGCTCACCAGACCGAGGGACAGTGCCTGTGAGGCGTCCCATCGCTCGTGGCGGCCGAGGAGCACCATCCGGGCCAGCATGCCGAGCGGCACGCGAAGCCCGAGCGACGGCGCCTCGATCCCGCTGACCTGCCCGACGCCGACGTGCGGGTCGGTGAACCACGCGGTGTCGCTGGCGATCACGATGTCGGCATCGGCGACGAAATGCAGACCGCCGCCCGCGCACACGCCGTTGACCGCCACGATCGCCGGGACCTCGAGGCGCCGGCCGGGGAGGAAGGCGAGCTCGTCGTGGATGTCGTCGCCGAGCGGGGCGCGCTCGTCGTCGAGCACGCCCATGTCGGCACCGGCGCAGAACCCCGAACCGGCGCCGGTGACGATGACGCACCGGACGCCGCGGTCGGCACGGACCTCGGTCCAGAGATCGCGGAGCTCGTAGCGCATCGGGTCGTCGAACGCGTTGCGCTGGTCCGGGCGGTTCAGCGTGACCGTGAGCACGTCGTCCGCGCGCTCGACGAGGATGGTCTCGGGCATCAACGTGACTCCAGGATCATGTCGGCCGCGCGCCAGGCGATGGCCATGATCGGGCCGTTGAGGTTGCCGGCCACCATGATCGGCAGCACCGAACAGTCGACCACCCGGAGGTGGTCGACCCCGCGCACGCGCAGGTCGCCGTCGACGACGTCGGTGTCGGCCGGACCCATGCCACACGTGCCGACCGCGTGGTACCCGCAGTAGCCGTGGTCGAGCCCGGCGTTGATGATGTCGTCGCGCTCCTGCACGCTCAGGCCCGGGAGCGTCTCGCGCTCGATCAACTTCGAGACCGGTTCGGCGGCGAACATCTCGCGCATCTTCCGGAAGATCTCGATGCCCACCTGCTGGTCGTGCTCGCTGGTGAAGTAGTTGGGCGTGATGTCGAGCGGGGCGTCGGGATCGCCGGCGGTGATGTTGACGGTGCCCTCACTGTCCGGGCGCATGATGTAGCCGATGCACTGCACGCCGGGTTCCCGCTCGAGGCTCAGCTCTCCGCCCGCTTCGTAGGGCGCGGCCGAGAAGGGCGCCATCAGGAGCTGGGCGTCGGGACGCGGGAGATCCGGTCGGGTCTTGAGGAACCCGATCACGTCGTAGGCCGGCAGCGCCAACGGACCCTTGCGGGTCATCAGGTACTTGGCGCCGGTGATCGTCTGCTGGAGCTGGGTGCTGAGCTGCTTGTTGTACCCGATGTTCTCGGTGAGGCGGAACTGCGTCGTGAAGCAGCGGTGCTCACGCATCCGGGCACCCACGTTCGGTTGGTCGATCCGTACGTCGATGCCAGCGCCGCGCAGCACCTCCGCGGGGCCGATGCCCGAGAGCTGCAGCAGCCGCGGGGTCTGGATGCTGCCGAGGGTGAGGATCACCTCGTTGCGCGCGGTGTGCTCGACGACCCGGCCGCCCGTGCGTACGCGTACGCCGGTGGCGACGTCGCCGGAGAAGGTGATGGCGGTCGCCATGGAGTCGGTGGCCACCGTGAGGTTCGGACGCTTCTCGACCGGGTGCAGGAACGCCCGCGCCGAGCTGACGCGCTGGCCCTTCTTGATGGTGGCCATCGTGTAGCCGATGCGTTCCTCGTCGGTCTCGTTGAGGTCCTGGACCCGGTGCATGCCGACCGCGCTCCCGGCGTCGATCATCGCGTCGCCGATCTCGCTCGGCTCCAGGGTCGAGATGGTGAGGGGGCCGTCGGCGCCGCGGGTCGGTGACGGACCCAGCTCGTTCCCCTCGAACGTCCGGTAGGCGCCGACGATCGAGTCCCATCCCCAGCGCTCGCCGCCGATGCGCCCCAGCTCGTCCCAGTCGGCCTGGCTGCCGCGGTTGTAGACCATGCCGTTGACCGAGCTGGAACCACCGAGGGTCTTCCCGCGCACCCACGCCTCGACGTGCTGGCTCCGCCCGATCGGGCGGACGGGGAAGAACCACGCGAACTTGGGGTTGCCCAGGAGCTTGCCGAAGCCCTTGGGGATCTTGATCATCGAGTTCGTGTCGCGTGGGCCTGCTTCGAGGAGCAGCACCCGGTTCCCCGGATCCTCGCTCAGCCGGTTGGCGAGCACGCAACCCGCGGAGCCGGCTCCCACGATGATGTAGTCGTACTCGCTCATGTGTCCCCCTCGACTCGTCGATCGCTCGGTCCCGGCGAAGCGGGGTGCGCACCTCTCGGTGAAGCCGCCGAGCGTGTGTGCGCGGCCGCCGTCGGTCGCATCGGGCGGCGGGTCCGCCGCCGTCGTCGTCCAGCGCGTTTCCTCAGGTTTCGGAGTGCGCCGGGCACGCTACTTCGTGGCGCGCGCGGCGCCGGATGGACATGGGTAGTGTCGGGCCCTCGGTCGAGGAGGAGGGGGCGGATGGACGTCATGGCGGCCAGCGTCTACGTCGGGGAGGGCACGCTCGAGGTGCAGCGCGTCCCGGTACCCGTGCCCGGTCCCGGCGAGGTGCTCGTCGAGGTGGGTCACTGCGGGATCTGTGGCACCGACCTCCACTTCGTGCTCGAGCAGATCGCCCGCCCGGGCACGATCCTCGGGCACGAGTGGTCGGGCAGGGTGGTCGAGTGCGGCCCCGGAGTCGTGGGCTGGGCGCCGGGCACGCGGATCGTCTGTGGGCCGGAGCCCGGGTGCGGCGCGTGCCGGGCGTGCCGGGCCGGGCGGCCGTCGGTCTGCCTGGAGCGCCCGCCCGCCGACCACCTGTCGTTCCGGGGGGCGTTCGCCCGGTACGTGGTGGTCCCTGCGGCGCGCCTGTTGGAGCTCCCCGACGGCCTGTCCGCGGTGGGTGGCCGCGCTCACGGAGCCGACCGCCGTCGCCCTCCACGCGGTGACCCTTTCGGGAGTCGGGCCCGACGACCGGGTGTTGGTGACCGGCGCGGGCCCGGTCGGGCTCCTGGTGACCGCGGTGCTCGCGGCGCGGGGCGTGCGCGATGTCACCGTCTCCGAGCCGGCGGCGGCCCGCCGCGCCCGGGCGCTCGAGGTGGGCGCGGCGCGCGCGGTCGCACCCGACGCGCTGCCCGTCCCGACGATGGGGTCGCCGGTCCCCGAGCCCTTCACCGTCGCCTTCGAGTGCTCGGGCCGGGGGATCGCGGCCGAGTGCGCGCTCGACCAGCTCGATTTCGCCGGCGTGTGCGTGCTCGTGGGCACCGGCGCCGAGTTCCCTCGGGTCAACCACAACCGGGTGATCGTGCTCGAGGTCACGATCATGGGCTCGTACAACTACGACGCCGAGGGCTTCGCTCCCGCGTCTGGCACTGCTGGCGTCGGGCCGCCTGCCGGTCGACGCGCTCGTCGAGCCGGTCGACGTGTTCCTCGACGAGCTGCTGCCGGTCATGCGACGTTGCGCAGCGGGTGAGCTGGCGGGCAAGGTGATGGTCCGACCAGAAGTCACCAAGGGGGCACGAGGATGACCGTAGCGACCGAGGACCGTTACCTGCCGCGACTGAACCACGTCGCCATGACCATGGACCCTGCGTCGCTCGACGACCACGGTCGCGCCGAGATCAAGGCGTTCTACGGCGACGTCTTCGGCTGGTCCGAGGGCGACAACAGCGGTGAGTCGGGAAACCCGCTCATCATGATGACCGGCGAGTTCATGCAGTTCGTGTACCTGCTCCCCGGCGATCCTGCGCTCGCGTGCCCGACGCTCGATCATTTCGGTCTCCAGGTCTCGTCCGTCGAGGAGATCGAGGAGATCGTCGCCAAGGCCAAGGTGTGGCAGGCAAAGGACGACCGCGTGAAGATCATCGACGTGAAGGCTCGGGAGACCGGAGGCCCGTCCGGCCAGTTCGTGCTCACCAGCGCCTACATCGGTTTCCTGCTCCCGATGATGGTCGAGCTGCAGAACCTCGCGCGCCGCCCGTGACGGCGCCGCTCGGAGCGATGCCGCGCACGATCGCCGGCGTGTTCGCGCCGGCCGTCGCGTCGGATCCGCGGCGCGAGGCGTTGGTGACGCCGTCAGGGCGGTGGTCGTACGCGGAGCTCGACCGGCTGGCCAACCGCGCCGCGGCACGCGATGGATACGCTCGGGGTGAGGCCGGGCGACCGGGTCGCGGGTGCGCTGCCCAACGATCTCGACGTGATCCTCGCCTTCCACGGTGCCATGCGGGTCGGCGCGGTGTGGGTGGGGGTCAATCGGGCGCTGGCCCCACCGGAGAAGCAGTACCTGCTCGACGACAGCGGCACGTCGCTGTTCCTCTGCGACGGCCCGACCGCGGACCAGGTCCGCGGCCCGCGCGTCGTCCGCCTCGAGGGCGACGACAGCGAGTGGCACGACGCGCTCGCGGCGGCGTCCGACGAGCCGTTCACCGCCGCGGTGGACCCGCTGGCGCCCGCGGGCATCGCCTACACGAGCGGCACGACCGGCTACCCGAAGGGCGCCGTCCACAGCCAGTACAACCTGCTGCTGCCGGGCGCGGTGCTCGGCGCCAGCCGGGGCTACGGCTCCGCGCTGCGCAAGGGCGATTTCCTGCCGCTCACCATCCTGAACATGCAGGTGCTCACCACCTTGCTCACCGCGCAGGCGGGCGGATGCGCGGTGATCTTCGACCGTAGCGACGCGCTCAGCATCGCCGAGTGGATCCGTGCCGAGCGGGTCACCACCTGGAACGGGCCGCCCGCGCTCATCCATTCGCTCGCCGGGAACGACGACGTCGCGCCCGACTCGCTCGCCTCGCTCGACGAGGTCTGGAACGGCGGGGGCGACTGCCCCGAGCCGGTGCGGGCGGCGTTCGAGCGGAAGTTCGCCAAGCCCGTGCTCGGCACCTACGGGTTGAGCGAGGCGCCGACGGTCGTGTCGATCGACGATCGCGGCGGCGGGCACGCGCTCGGCGGCAGCGGGCGCCCGTTGCCGCATTTCGCGATCCACATCGTCGACGACGAGATCTGCCTGGGTCCGACCACCGAGGGCGACTGGGCCGGCGTCTACCACCTGATGCTGGGGTACTGGGAACGCCCCGAGGCGACCGCGGAGGCGCTGCGCGACGGACTGCTCCACACCGGGGACCTCGGCTTCGTCGACGACGCCGGGTTCCTGCACGTGCGCGACCGCAAGAGCCTGGTGATCATCCGCGGCGGCGGCAACGTCTACCCGGCCGAGATCGAGCGCGTGCTCCACGAGCGGCCCGAGGTGGAGGCATGCGCGGTCGTCGGTCTGCCCGACGAGCGGCTCGGTGAGCGTGTGGCCGTCGCGGTGCAACTGGTGGAGGGCGCCACGATCGGCGAGGCCGACCTCACCACCCACTGTCTCGCCAACCTCGCCAAGTACAAGGTGCCCGAGCGCTGGCTCTTCGTCGACGGCTTTCCCCGCAATTCCATGGGCAAGATCCAGCGCCGCGAGCTCCCCGGCCTGTTCGACTGACCCCGCCTTGACGAACCGGCGTCGTTCGCCTGGCGCGTGGCCACGGCTGGCGACGCAGGTTCGTCAGATGCTGCGGAGGGTGCCGCCGTCCACGGCGAGGGCGGCACCGGTGATCCAGCTCGCGGCCTCGCTGGCGAGGAACACGACCGCGGCGGAGACCTCCTCGGGCCGTCCGAAGCGGCCCATGGAGACGGGGTCGCGTTCCATCATCTTCGCCATCACCGCGTCGGGGCTGGTGTTGCCGGCCCGCGCCGCCTGCTCGGCGGTGTCGCGGATCGTGTCGGTGATGGTGATCCCGGGGATCACGCAGTTGGCGAGCACGCCGTAGGCGGAGAACGCCCGCGACAGGTTCTTGGAGTAGTTCATCAGCGCGGCCTTCGCCGCCGAGTACGGCCCGAAGTACGGGCCCGGTTCCACGCCGTAGGTCGACGAGAGGCTCACCACCCGGCCCCAGCCGCGTTCGAGCATGTGGGGCACGCACGCCGTCGCCATGCGGACGCTGCTGAAGAAGTTCAGCTCGAAGCCCTCGAGCCAGTCGGCGGGCGTGATCTCGAGCAGCTTGCCCGCGACGCCCCCGCCGGCGTTGTTCACCAGGACGTCGAGCCGGCCGAACTCGTCGACGGCGCGTTGCGCGATGTGGGTGGCCGCGTCGGGCTGGAAGAGGTCGGCCGCCACCTTCACCGCGCGCACCCCGTGACCCTCGACCGCGTCCGCAGTGGTACCGAGCGCCGCCTCGTCGCGCGCGTTGAGCACGAGGTGACAGCCCTCGCTCGCGAGGTCGACGGCGATCTGACGGCCGATGCCGCGGCTCGCGCCGGTGACGATCGCGACCCGGCCGGTGAGCCCGAGGTCCATCAACCCTCGGCGCTCACGCGCTCGTGGTACGCCATCGGGAGTAGCTCGATGAGCTGACCGTCGGGATCGCGCACGAAGAGGCCGCCCCCGACGTCGGTGTCGGTGAGCACCTCGCCGCCGTGCTGCTCGACGAGGGCGCAGGTGGCCGGGATGTCGTCGACGCTCAACGAGATGTGGGTCAGGCCGATCTCGTTCATGGTGCGCGCCCGGAAGGGCGGCGCCTGGGCCCCCTCCCCGGCGAAGTGGAGCAGCTCGAGCACGATGCCGCCGCCCCGCAGGTAGCACGCGGTGAAGCCGAGCGGCGGGCTCAGCCGGAGCAGACGGTTGCTGGGTTCGTCGTCGAGCTCGAGCTGGCGCCAGAACTCGAATCCGAGCGCCCGTTCGTAGAAGGTGCGCGCCCGTTCGAGGTCCGCGACACCCTGGCCGATGTGGTTGACGACGTTCATGGGCGCATGCTTGCACACCGACCCGTCGGGTCGCCGGTCCTCACGAGGTGGGATCGACGACCACCCGCAACGCGCCGCTGGACTTGTCCGACGCGACCCGGAACGCCTCGGCGGCGTCTTCGATCGGGAACCGGTGGGTGATCAGCGTGTCGACCAGGTCGGCGTCGGCCGCGAGCATCGCCGCGGCGTCGTCGAAGTCGCGCCCGTGGCCGTGCCGGCAGTAGCCGAGTGACGGGACCGTCCGCAGCTCCTTGATGAAGCACTGCAGCTGCGGCCACGCGACCTCCGGTCCGAAGACCCCGAGGACCCCCATCGTCCCGCCGGGGCGGGCGAGCTCGGTGCAGCGGTGCAGCGAGCTCTCCGACCCGGCGGCCTCGATGACGACGTCGTAGGCCCCGCTCGGTGTGGTGGCGCCCAGGCGCTCGCCCAGCTCGATCTGGTGCGGGTACCGGGCTTCCAGCGCGACCTCGGCGGCGTCCATCGCCCGGGCCGCGGCGACCGCCATGAGCCCGATGGCGCCGCCGCCCACGACCGCGACGCGTCGCCCGGGCCCGGCCCCCGCGAGGCGGGCGGCGTGCCACGCCACGGCAGCCGGCTCGACCAGACACGCGTTCTCGGGATCGAGCCCCGCGGGGAGCTCCACCAGCGATCGCGCCGGGGCGCGGAACCACTTGCTCATGCCGCCGTCGGCCATGATGCCGAGCGCGGTCGTGCCGGTCGTGGCGCACAGGTTGTACTGGCCGGCCGCGCAGAACTCGCAGTCGTCGCAGCCGAAGATGGCCTCGATCGCGACCCGCGCGACCGTCGTCGGTCACTCCGGCGAGCTCGTGACCGAGCAGGAACCCGCTCCCGGCCTGGATGTAGCCGAAGTCCGAGGCGCAGATGCTCGCGGAGCGGATGGTGACCGTCTCGCCGGGGCCGCTGGGATCCTCGACGTCGACGACGCTGACGCCGGGCGGGGTCGATCGGACAGCTCGCATGCGGTTGGCCTTCCTTCGTGCTCAGTCGAGGACGTAGTCGTCCGGATCGGGTTCGCGCGTCCGCTGCCAGTACTCGAGCAACGTGAACGGCCAGTTCTGCGCGACCCGTCCGTGCTCGTTCTTGTACCAGCTGTTGACGTCCGACCACGCCCACGCCATCTGCCGGTTCTCGGCGTCGACGCGGTCGTTGAACGTGTCGTGCACGTCCTTGCGGACGCCCATGGCGCGGTGGTGCGTCCGGAACAGCAGTTCGAGGCATCCGAGGATGTAGCGCACGCCGCATTCGGAGAAGTAGATGATGCTGCCGTTGATCACGATGTTGGTGTTCGGCCCGTACAGGCAGAAGAGGTTCGGGAAGCCGGGGATCGTGATGCCGAGGTAGGCGCGTGCGTCGCCCGCCCACTGGTCGTGCAGCTCGACGCCGCCTGAACCGGTGATGCGCATCGGGGTCAGGAACTGCGACGCCTGGAACCCGGTGCCGTAGACGATCACGTCCACGACGTGCTCGACGCCGTCGGTCGTGACGATCCCCCTCGGCGTGATCTCGCGGATGGTCTCGGTCACCAACGTGACGTTCTCGCGCTTGAGGGTGGTGGCCCAGACGCCGTTGTCCCGCAGCATCCGCTTGGCGCCCGGTGGATACGTGGGGATCACGTGCGGGAGGAGGTCCGGACGATCGGCGAACTCCGACTCGAGGTACGAGCCGAGCATCGCCCGCATGAAGTCGTTCACCGCGCTGATCGAGCCGTGTGACGAGTCCCAGTCGGGGTCGACCCGCACGCCGGGGAGTGCGCCGTCTCCCATGCGCCAGAAGATCCAGAACCGGTTCCACTCGCTGTACAGGGGCACGTTGGCGTAGAGCCAGCGCAGCCCGGGTGAGACGTCGTCGTGGTAGTCGCCGGTGGGGCCCATCCACGGCGGCGTGCGCTGGAAGAGCGTGAGACGCGCGGCGCGGGGCGCGATCTCGGGCGTGAACTGCACCGAGCTGGCTCCGGTGCCGATGACCGCGACGCGCGCGCCGTCGAGGTCGACGTCGTGGCGCCACCTCGCGGAGTGGAACGCAGGCCCCCCGAACGAGTCGCGGCCGGGGATGTCGGGAAGGTGCGGCCGGTTCAGCTGGCCGACCGCGCTCACGACGGCCTGGGCGACGAGGGTCTCCTCGGTGCCGTCGGGCGTGCGGACCACCAGCGACCAACTCGCATCGGTGTCGGACCACGTGGCCGAGACCACCTCGGTGTCGAAGCGGATGCGGTCGCGGACGCCGAACTCGCGCGAACACGTTCGGAAGTAGTCGAGCAGCACGTCTCGCGTCGAGAAGTGCTGCGGCCAGTCGTGGCGCTGTGCGAACGAGTAGCTGTAATTGTGATTCGGGTTGTCGACCCGACACCCCGGGTACTGGTTCTCGAACCAGGTGCCGCCGACCTCGGGGTTCTTCTCCAGGATCACGAACTCGACGCCGGCCTGCGTGAGGCGGTGCGCGGTGAGCAGCCCCGACATGCCGGCGCCGATGATGGCGACCCGGAAGTCGACGTCGAGCGCGAGGTCCGCCATGGTCCACCTCGGCGCGCGGCGATCGTCGCCCCGCAGTGCGAGCTCCTCCTCGAGCAGCGGCAGGTACTCGTCCATGCCCGATCCACCGACCGCGTACTCCATGATCCGGAGGAGGTCGCCCGGCGCGGGCGGCGGCGCCGGAAGGCCGCCGGCGTCGCGGAACCGCACCAGCACGTCGAAGGCGAGGGCGCGGGCGGTCTCCTGCTGCGCGTCGGTGAGGCCGCCCTGGGGGAGCGCGAGGAGCGCGGGCGCCGGCCGCAGGTCGTCGCGCAGGAGCGACAGGTCGCCGGTGAGGTAGGCGAGCGTGGGCAGCAGCGGCGGGATCTCGGCCTGCTCGAGCGCGTCGCGGATCTCGTCGGTCGATGCCGTCCCCAGGCGCCCGGGCGTGCTCACGTCGTACAGCCTCGCGCTCGGGCACGTTCGTGCGCAGCCGGCGCACGCCGGGAGGTCACACTGACATGTCGGCGATGGTGCAACCGCCGTCGACGACGAGCTGCGTGCCGGTCACGAAGCTCGCGTCGTTGCTCAGCAGGAAGCGGGCCGCCGCCCCGATCTCGGCGGGTCGCCCGAGCCGCGCCATGGGCGCACGCGCTGCGACGCGCGCTCGCAGGTCGCCGATGTCGGGGAGCATCGGCGTGTCGATGAAACCGGGGCAGATCGCGTTCACCCGGATCCCCTCCTGCGCGAAGCGTACGGCCATGGAGCGGGTGAGCCCGAGCACGCCGGCCTTCGACGCCGCGTACGCGGGGTTGACCCCACCGGCGATGATCCCGTGGATCGACGCGATGCCGACCACCGCGGCATCGGGCGCGTTGGCGAGCAGCTGGGGCAGGAAGGCCTGGACGACCATCGCGTAGGCGCGCAGGTTCACTTCCATGAGCGGGTCCCAGGTCTTGTCGGTGAGATCGGCGAGGTCGACCGCGTCGGGCACCCCGGCGGCGTGGACCACACCCCCGACCGTGCCGATCGCGTCGACCGTGGCCGCGGCGGCGTCCTCGAGGGTCGGTGTGTCGCGCACGTCGACGGCCATCCCGACGGTCGCCACGCCGTGGGCCTCGGCCACCGCGGCGGCTGCCTCGGCGGCACGGTCCTCGCGGAGATCCCACACCGCGACGGGACGCCCCACCGCGGCGACGGCGTGGGCGGTCGCCAGGCCGATTCCCGAGGCGCCACCGGTGATGGCGACGCCGGTCTTGGGCGCCAGGTCGAGCTCGTACATGTCCGGATCCCCCTCCGGCCGCTTCAGGCGGGCCGCCGGAGCAGATCATGCCAGGAGTGGGCGCGCCCCCGCCGTCTGCGACAAGATCGGGTTCCACGACCCGAACCGTCCGGACGGAGCGAGCCCCACCATGAGCGACACCTTCGCGGCGTTCACCGCCGAGAAGGCCGACGACGGCTTCCGTCGTGGCCTCACCGAGCTGACGACCGCCGACCTGCCCGACGACGGGGTGCTCGTCGACGTCGAGTGGTCGAGCGTGAACTACAAGGACTCCCTCGCGGCCACCGAGAAGGGCCGGGTGGCCCGGATCTCCCCCCTGGTCGTCGGCATCGACCTCGCGGGCACGGTGCGCGAGACCGGCGACGGCTTCACCGCCGGCGACGCCGTCCTCGCCAACGGCTACGACCTCGGGGTCTCCCGCCATGGTGGGTACGCCCAGGTGGCCCGGGTGCCGGCCGAGTGGATCGTGCCGCTGCCCGGCGGCCTGAGCACGCGCGAGGCGATGGTGGTCGGCACCGCGGGCTACACCTCGGCGCTGTCGGTGCTCGCGTTGCTCGAGCACGGCATCACCCCGGACGCGGGCACGGTGCTCGTCACCGGTGCAACCGGCGGCGTGGGCTCGATGGCGGTGGCGATGCTCGCACGTCTCGGCTTCACCGTGGCCGCAGCGACGGGGAAGCCGGAGGCCGAGGGATTCCTCCGGGGCCTCGGCGCGTCGGAGGTCATCTCCCGGGACGACCTGACCGACCTCAGCAAGCCACTCCTCCCCCCCGTGTGGGCCGGCGCGGTCGACAGTGTCGGGGGCGCGACCCTCGCGCACGTGCTGGCACGCCTCGCGCCGTTCGGCGCGGTAGCGGCGAGCGGCAACGTGGGGGGCGCCGACCTGCCCACGACGGTGCTGCCGTTCATCCTGCGAGGCGTCACGCTCTACGGCATCGACTCGTCACAGACGCCGATCGCGCGCCGCCGCGAGGTGTGGGGCCGCATCGCCACCGACCTCAAGCCGGCGGGGCTCGATGCGATGGCGCAGGTCGTCGACCTGGCGCACGTCGAGGCCGCGCTCGACGAGATCAGCCGTGGGGGCGTGACTGGTCGCTACGTCGTGCAATTGCGCGGCTGAGCGCGGGTTCAGCCCCTGGCCAGCACGACCGTCAGGGTCCAGTCCTCGAACCGGTCGCGCTCGGGATCGGCCCGGAACCGGGTGGTGAGGCGCGCGAAGTACTCGTCGATCGCGCCATCGACGTCGTGCTCACCGGCGAACAGGTGCTCGCGGAGGCTCGATTCGGTGAACCCGCGCACGAACGCGGCGTATGCCGTTGCATACGCCGCGGCGTCACCGTCGGCCTGCCACTGGGTGAAGTACGGGTTGGCAACCGGGTCGGTGCGGCACTCCACCTCGGTGAAGGGCACGTCGCCCCGCGCGATGGGCGCGCGCGCTTCGTCGACGGTGCGCGGGTACACCGGGAGCAGGTACCGCCGGACCGTGTCGTGACCCACGAAGCGGTCTTCGGCCATGCCGTCGGCGACTTCGGCCATGGCGCGCAGCAGCCTCCGGGCGGTGACGCCGCCGCCGGCATCGGTCCCGACCATCTGCACGAGGAGGCGTCCACCCGCGGTGAGGTCGGCGGCCCGGGCCCGGAGGAACGCGGTCCAGTCCGCGTCGGCCTCCGCGGCGAGGGCGGCGCGCGCTGCCCCGGTGGCCTCGCAGACGTACCACCCCTCCGGGACGACGACCGTCGGTTGCTCACGCAGCCAGTGCGCGGCAGAGAACGACATCCCGAGGTGGACCGAGCCGGCGGGCGCGGCCGGAGCGAAGAACGACACGGCCGAGGCGAGGTGCAGCACCGGCGGGTCGTGCCCGTCGGCGGTGACGTTGGCGAACAGCGCGTTCCAGTCGTTGGTGGGGAGATCGTTGTGCAGCGCGACCACGGGCCGGTCGGTCACCCGTTCCCGGACCGCCGCGATCGCGGTGTCCACCGACGCCATCGAGTTGGCCCCGGTCGAGCAGCCGAAGTCGGCGACGACGAATGGCTCGGCCGGGCCCACCGTGATCGCTTCGACCGCGGCGCGGATGCGCTCGGCTCCCGAATCGGCGACGACGCGCTGGTACTCCGAGTGCGCGTCGTAGTCGTCGGTCATCCCCCGGGTCGACGTCATGACGGGCTCAGGCGGGGAACGGCTCCAGGCCCATGCGCGCCCGCACCTCGGGGCGGCGCAAGGGCGGCACCGTCTTCGGTGGCTGGCGGCGCGGCGGGAGCCGGTCGAGCAGCTCGCTCGCCAGCCCGGCGATCTCGAGCGCGACGGCCTGCATGTCGTCGGCGGTGGCGCCGGTGGGCTTCGCCACCCCGGTGATCTTGCGGACGAACTGGAACGAGGCCGCCTCGATCTCCTCCTGCGTCGCAGGAGGCTCGAGGCCGCGGAGCTCGGTGATGTTTCGGCACATGGCGCCAGCCTACGGCGCTCGCCGCCGTGGCCCTCAGACTCCGTCGGCCACGGCGCGCATCGCGGCGAGGTCGAGCTTGCCCATCCCCAACATGGCCTGCATGGCACGGTTGGAACGCTCCGGGTCGGGGTCGCCCAGCACTTCGGCCATGCCGGGAGGGGTCACCTGCCACGACAGCCCGAACTTGTCCTTGAGCCAACCGCACTGGCCCCCTTCACCACCTTCGGAGAGCTTCTCCCAGTAGTAGTCGACCTCGTCCTGGTCGGCGCAGTTGACGAGGAGGGAGATCGCCTCGTCGAACGTGAACTGCGGACCGCCGTTGATGGCCAGGTGCTCCTGGCCGTCGAGCAGGAAGGCGACGGTCAACACCATGCCCGCCTCTCTCGGACCGGCGTCGCCGTAGTACGAGATGTCGGTGATCTCGGAGTTGGGAAAGACCGACACGTAGAACTCGGCGGCCTCGAGACCTTGCGTGTCGAACCAGAGGTTGGGGGTGATACGGGGCATGGGGATGCTCCTGTCGTCGGGGTGGCAGGCGTTCACCGGTACCGACCGGTGCACCACTCGGAACTCATCGGTCGTCGACGCTCTCCCATGGCGCGTCGGGCCATACCGCCCGGGTGCGGTGCTCGCGCAGCCACTCGCCGTCGCCGGCCACGTAGTCGGCCGGAAGATCGAGCGGGCCGGCACCGAGGTCGAGATCGATCCAGTGCACGAGCAGCTCGCGTCGGCGCGTCGCCAGGCAGGTGCGGATGGATTGGCGGCCGGCCACGAGCCAGAGCCCGGTCGCTGCCCAAGCGGCTGCCGGCGCCTGCCGCCAGACCTCGACCATCGCGCGTTGCGACGTCTCGAAGTCCGCGACGAGGGCCGGGGCGTCACGCGACGCGCCGGCTTCGATGTCGCCGACCCGCCGTGCCGCGCCGCCCGGATACTGGTCACGCTCCTCGCCGGCGATCGCCCCTTCGACCAGGTTGCGGTTCCCGTCGGCGTTGCGGGCCAGGTGCGTGAGCACGTGCCCGCGCGTCCACCCGGGGAGGCGGGAGGGTCCCCGCGCCTGGTCCCCCGTGAGCGCGGCGACGGAGCCGAGCACGTGCTCGTACGCGTCGGCGACGGAGAGGATCGCGGTCTCGATCTCCTCGGCTTCGAGGCGGCGACGGATGTCGGCGCGGAGCTCGCCCTTCGCGACCTTGCCACCCGACACGCGAGGGAGCTCGTCGAGCACGACCAGCCGTTCGGGGAACCATTCGGGTGACACGCCCTGTTCGCGCAGGAACGCTACGAGGCCGTCGAGGTCGAGGCCGGCCCCGGGTTCGAGCTCGGCATAGAGGCACACGCGCTCGCCGAACACGTCGTCGGGCATCGACACCGCCGCCGCCACCGACACGGCCGGGTGTTCCGCCGCCTCGGCCTCGACCGCGGGCGCGCTGATGTTCTTCCCGCCGCGGATGATGATGTCGGACGTGCGCCCCACCACGCGCAGGTACCCGTCGGCGTCGATGGTGCAGAGGTCGCCGATGCGCATCCAGCCATCGGGAGTGAGCAGCTCCTCGTTGGCTCGGTCGTCGTCGAGGTAGCCGAGGCAGGTTGCCGGGCCCCTGCAGACCGGGTGCCCCGGCGTGTCGGGCACCACGATGTCGGCACCCACGTCGTCGAGCAGCCGCACGTGCATGTCGGGGATGATGCGGCCGGCGGTCCGCAGGCGATGGTCGCGGTCGTCGAGCACGGTGGTACAACTCAGCGCGCCGGTCTCGTTCGATCCGTAGAACTGAAGCACTCGCGCGCCGGTCACGTCTTCGAAGCGGGCGGCGCGCTCGTACGGTACGGCTTCCCCGCCGGTGAACATGCACCGCAACGAAGAGAGATCGACCCGCTCGATCTCCGGCGACCTCAACATCATCAGGAACTGTGTGCTCACGCACGCCAGCACCGTCACGTGCTCGCGCTCGATGGCGCGGAGGACCGCGTCGGCGTCGAAGCGGTCGTGCAGCACCGTCGCGCTCCCGAGCACGGCAGGCGTCACGTCCGCGGTCCAGATCCCGAACCCGAACGGCGCGGGTATCGCGCTCAGGAACACGTCGTCGTCGCGCATGTCGCCGGCTTCGACCGCGAGCTGATGGAAGTACATCCACCGGTTCTGCGTGTGCATCACGCACTTGGGCATACCGGTCGTGCCCGACGTGGAGTTCACGAGGAACAGGTCGTCGGGCCCGAACGCCCGTGCCTCGACATCGAACGCCGGCACGTCGCCCGCGTCGCCGTCCGCGTCGACGACGACGTGATGGGGTAGCGGGCACCCGGCCCCGTGAAGCGCGCTGACCAACTCGGTGGTCGGGCGGTCACGGTGCACCGCGAGGGTCACCAGGGCGTCGGCCCGGGTCAGCGTGACGAGGTGGCGGATCTCGTCGTCGCCGGCGCGGTGGCCGAGGCCGACGACGGTGAGGCCTGCCCGCTCGGCGGCGACGAACGCGACGTGGACCGCGAGGCCGTCGGGGAGCAGCACCGCGACGCGTGCGCCCCGGGGCAACCCGGTCGCCACGAGGACCCGCGCCAGCCGCGAGGCGCGCTCGTCGTAGTCGGCCCACGAGGCGCGGCCCCGGTCGGAGACGATCGCGTCGGCGGCGGGTCGGGACCGGGCCCAGCTGGTCACGGCGTCGCCGACGGTGGCTTCGCCCCACCATCCCGCGCGCTTGTAGGTGGCCACGTCCGCGGGATCGGGATGCACCGGACCCTTCTACTACCCCGCGCCGTAGTGTGCCGGGAGGCGGAAGGGGAGCGCATGGCCAGGGAAGTGGACGAATGACACCGACCGAGGCATCCCGGGTACGGGCCGGGGTCGATCACCCGATCATCGACGCCGACGGCCATTTCGTCGAGCTGGGACCGCTCCTCCACGAGGAGATCGTCAGCTACGTCGAAGACGTCGGCGGCGCGGCGATGCCGCGAGCGCTTCCTCGCTACCGCGGCATCGTTCGACACGTCGTCGAGCCTGGCCGACCGCGGCGACCCGCAGGTGCGGGAGCAGTGGAAGGCCATGCCCTCGTGGTGGGGTTGGCAGACGGCCGCGGTGCGCGACCGCGCCACCGCCCACCTTCCTGCGCTCCTCTACGAGCGCCTCGACGAGCTGGGCATCGACTTCACCATCCTCTACCCGTCGATGGCGCTCGGGTACTTCGAGGTCACCGACGAGGAGCTCTCGTCGGTGCTGTGCCGGGCGGTGAACCGCTACCACGCCCGGTTGTTCGAGCCCTATCGCGACCGGTGCACCGTGGGCGCACTCATCCCGATGAACACGCCGGCGCAGGCCGTCGCCGAAGCCGAGTACACGGTGCGCGAGCTCGGCGCCAAGTCGGTGCTCGTGGCCGGATACGCGCGCCGGCCGGTGCCCGCCGGCGGCTATCGCCTCGACATGTTCGGCCTCGACAGCGAGTACGACTACGACCCGCTCTGGGCGGCGTGCGTGGACCTCGGGGTCGCGCCCGTGGTGCACAGCGCGCTGCAGCAACACCACGTGACGCGCTCGATCTCCAACTACGTGTACAACCACGTCAACGGGCTGGCGGCTGCGCACGAGTCGCTCTGCAAGTCGCTCTTCCTCGACGGGGTGACGTTTCGCTTCCCCGAGCTCCGGATCGGCTTTCTCGAGGGCGGCGTGGCGTGGGCGTGCGCGCTGTTCGCCGGGCTCGTCGGTCACTGGGAAAAGCGCAACCGCGACGCCATCGACGAGCTCGACCCCGACCGGCTCGACGTCGACGCGCTCCTCGGCTACTTCGCCGACTACGGCGACGCCGCGGTGACCGGCCACCTCGACGAGCTCCGCGAGTACTTCAGTCGCCCGGCGGCACGGCCCGCGCAGGTCGACGAGTTCGCCGCGTGCGGCATCGAGCGGATCGACGACCTCCGCAGCCGTTTCGAGCCCAACTTCTACTTCGGTTGCGAGGCCGACGACCCACTCGTGGCGTGGGCCTTCCGCGAGGACGTGAACCCGCTCGGCACCCGCCTGCGTCCGGTGCTGGGCTCCGACATCTCGCACTGGGACGTGCCGCGACATGACCGAGCCGGTGGCGGAGGCCTTCGAGCTGGTGGAGCACGGTGTGATCACCGAGCACGACTTCCGCGATCTCACGTTCGTGAACCCGGTGCGATTGCACGCCGGCGCCAATCCCGAGTTCTTCACCGGCACGGTGTGCGAGGCCGCGGCGGCCTCCCTGGCCGAGGTGACGGCGTGAACCGGGAGAACGCCCGACCGCTGCGCTCGGTGGTGTTCGCGCCGGGTGACGACGCCGACGTGCTCGCCATGACCGCGAGGTCGGGCGCCGACGCGATGGTGGTCGACCTCGAGGAGCCGCGCACGCCCTACCCGGAGTCCGAGCGCGAACGGGGCACGCGGTGGCACGCGAGTTCTTCGACACGCGTGCGCCCGGCGAGCTGCCACTCGTGTTCCGCCGCGTGCAACCGCCGTCGACCGGCCAGACGCTGAAGGATCTCCGCGCGGTGGCGGGGCCCGGCCTCGCGGGCATCCTGCTCCCCAAGATCGAGAGCCCGGCCGACGTCCACGCCGCCGATGCGCTGCTCACCTGTACCGAGGTCGACTTCGGGCTCGACCGTGGTCAGCTCGCGATCTACCCGATCCTCGAGACCGCGCCGGCGATCCGCCTGGCCTACGAGATCGCGACCGCGTCG
Source organism: uncultured Actinomycetes bacterium (assembly GCA_963750045.1). Taxonomy (GTDB): domain Bacteria; phylum Actinomycetota; class Acidimicrobiia; order IMCC26256; family DASPTH01; genus DASUAS01. The sequence goes on from CAVVPD010000005.1 coordinate 237,234, forward strand.
CCCCGTGTGTCGCACATGGGCGGTGCGCTCTCGCGCTTCGGCGACATCCACCAGGCGCTCGGCTACCGCTGGACCGCACAAGGCGAGGAGACCCTGTTCCTCCGGTCGAAGGTGCTGGTCGACGCCAAGGCTGGCGGCATCCGCTATCCCATCAGCGGGATGTGGGGCGGCGGGCTCGACGATCTCGACGGGCTGCGCACGTTCGCGACCGGTCTGCGCAACCTCGGGTACTACGGGATGATGCTCGGCAGTGCCGAGCACGTACCCCTGGTGCACGAGGTGTTCACGCCGACCGCCGACGAGATCACCTACTGGCGCGAGCTCGACCAGCTGGCAGCCGAGGCCGAGCGCACCGGGAGCGGACCGATCGTGCACGGCGATCCCCGCCAGGGTGAGGCCCACGTCGTGCACATCGCGCACGTGGGCTCCGCCCGCAAGAATCTGGCCTGGGCGCGCGACCTGGGTGTGATCGACTGACCGGCTTCAGCCGAGATCGCCCTCGGCGAGCAATTCCATCGGGTCGCGCATGCGCACCATCCCGAGGTAGCCCCCGCCGTCGGCGATGGCGTCGTGCACTGCGTAGCCGAGCAGCTCCTGCGCCGCGGGCGACAGCGAGCGCGCCACGGCCGGCGGCACCGCCAGCGAGTTGTTCTCCTCGGTGCGCAACCAGCCCAGCGTGAAGCTCACGTGCACGCCGAGTCGCCACTCGTCGTCCGTCGAATTCGTGCCCGCGCAGTGGATGGTCGAGCCGAGGTAGATCACCGCGCCGCCCACGGGCACCACCGCGTCGACGAATTCGTCGGGCTCGGGTCGGCGCTCACGCGGCCACTCGTGACTGCCGGGAACGACACGCGTCGCGCCGTTGTCGGACCGGAAGTCGACCAGCGCGACCATGGACGCGATCTGCAACTCCTCGTGGGGACGGGGGAAGTGCGGCCACACGTCCTCGTCGCGGTGGGGCATCTGTGCCTCCGCGCCCGGGCCGCGCACGATGAGGTGACCCAGGTTCAGCCGGTACCGCGAGCAGGAGGGGAGGAGGACCGCATCGCACAACGAGCGGTACGTCGGGTGCGTCATCACCTCGTTCGCGAACGTGGGTGACACCGCCGCCAGCGCAGAGACGTGCTTGGTGCACGGGCCGAAGAACGCCTGGATCAGCGGGTTGATCGTCCGCATGCCCGGTTCGGCCGCGGCGACGTCGGAGGATGCTTCGCTCGTGACCGCGGATGCGGTCCCCGGCGCGATGAACCGGTCGATCAGGACGGCGCCGTCGGCACGGAGCGCGGCCAGGATCGCGGCGTCGTCCTCGGTGTCGGCGAAGCGGGCGATGGTGGCCACGGTCTACTCCTGGGCGCGGGGGAGCACGTCGTTGGTGACGTGCTCCACGTAGCGCCACACGATCTCGGGCGGGAGGCCACCGCACAGCGGCATGAGCATGAGCATCCCGCCGTTCTTCACCAGCTCCACGGCCTCGTCGGTCTGGTAGATCTTGTCCGCGGTCGAGGTGGCGCGCAGCTCGTCGACGGTCTGGGCGTGAGAGATGCTGGCCGTCGTCTGGTCGCCCGGGTTCCACGCCGCGTACATCTTGGCGTCGTGCAGGAGGTACGAGCCGAGCTCGTCCCACGCCCGGTCGACGTCGTCGGCGACGAACTGCGTGGTGGGCGTGTCGCGACTCGGGAGGCTGGTCATGCCGGGCTCGTGACCGTGCTCGCGGCACGACTCCTCGTACGCCTCGAGCATGCCGGGGAGGTCGCTCTGGGCCAGGAAGCCGAGGCCGTAGCGCCCGGCCCGCTCGGCGGCGGCGATCGATCCACCGCCCCACATGACCGCGGGACCGCCGGGCGTCACCGGCGGCGGTGTCACGTGGATGCGCCGGCCCTGGTACACGAACGGCTCGCCCGTGCGGGCCTCGAGCAGCAGCTGCAGCTTCTCCTCGGCGATGCGGCCCCGCTGCTTCATGTCGACGCCGAACATCTCGAACTCCTCGGGCCGGTACCCGAGGCCGAGGATGTAGGAGACGCGGCCGTTGCTCATGATGTCGAGCACGTTCATGTCCTCGGCCAGGCGGATCGGGTCGTAGAACGCGAGGAGCGCAGCCCCGATGTTGATCAACAAGGTGTCGGTGCGCGCCGCCATCGCCGAAGCGAGCAGCAGTGGCGACGGCAGGTAGCCGTCCTCGGAGGTGTGGTGCTCGGAGATCACCGCGGCGATGCACCCGCGGGTCTCGGTCCACACGGCCAGGTCGACGGCGGCCTTGTACAGGTCGGTGGTCGACACGCCGGTGTCCGGCGCGCGCATGTCGAAGCGCATCGTGAACATGAAAGGTCCCCCGGGATCCGCGATTCGGAGAGTCAGAAGGTGAGGACGCCACGCGCCAGCGTGCCGCCGTGCATGTCCTCGACGACGGTGTGGAACTGCTCCATCGGGTAGGTCTTGCTGACCATCCGGTCGAGGTCGAGCAGCCCCTTCTTGTAGAGGCCGACGATCACGGGGATGTCGCGCTGGGCGCGGACCCCGCCCGCCCGGCTGCCGATGATGCCCCGGTCGACCTGGGTGAGATGCGTGATCGGGATGTCGTAGGTGACGCCCGGTGCCGGCACGCCGACCTGTACGCAGACGCCGCCCCAGTCGAGGACCTGCACGGCCTGCGACGTGACCGCCGGGTGCCCGACGCATTCGAACGACCAGTTCACGCCACCCGCGCCGAAGGGACCTTCGGGCATCTCGGCGGTGAACGGCAGCAGCTCGTGGATCGCCGCCACCGCGTCGACCTCGGCGGCGTTGATGAAGTGGGTCGCGCCCAGCACGAGCGCGAGCTCGCCCTTCGAGGCCACGGTGTCGACCGCGATGATGTGGTCGGCCGCCTTGATGCGCAACGCCTGGATGGTGGAGAGGCCGACACCGCCGGCGCCGAACACCGCCGCGTTGTCGCCCGGTTGCACGTTGGCCCGGTTGAACACCGAACCCATGCCGGTGACCACGCCGCACACGATCAGACATGCCGAGGTGAGAGGGACCTCGGGGTCGATCGGGACGGCCTGCACCTCCTTCACCACGGTGAGCTCGGCGAACGACGAGGTGGCCGCGAAGTTGCCGGCCGGCTCGCCGCCCACGGTGAAGATCTCCCGGCGGTTGCCGAGCGTCTTGCGGCACCAGGTGGGCTTCCCCACCGAGCACTGGTCGCAGATCCCGCAGTTCGACACGGTCGCGATCACCACGTGGTCCCCGGGCTTCACCCGCGTCACCAGCGAGCCCACCGCCTCGACGATCCCCGCGCCCTCGTGGCCCATGAGGGACGGCGCAGGCCACGGGATGGTGCCGTCGATCAGGCTGACGTCGCTGTGGCAGACCCCGGCGGCGACGACCCGGACGAGCACTTCGTCGGGTCCGGGGTCGATGACCTCGACGTCGCTGCGGACCTCTGCCCCTTCACCTGTGAACACGATTCCACGCATGCCCCGCACCCTACCGCCCTCTCCACGCACACGAACCGGCGTCGTTCGACCGCCGTCCGACGCCCGCGGGCGACGCCACTTGGCGGGGCGGGGGGACGGGGGGAGGGCGACGGCGGGATCAGAAGGCCATGAAACCCCCGCCGTCCACCATGAGCGTCTGGCCGGTCATGTAGCGGGCGAGGTCGCTGGCGAGGAAGACGGCGACGGGGCCGATGTCCGCCTCGGGATCACCGATGCGCCGCAGCGGGGTTCGGCCGACGAGCAGGCCGTCGGTGAACACGGGGCTGGTCTCGGCCACGACCGCCATGGCCGGGGTCATCGCCACCGGGCCGATGCAGTTCACCCGGACGCCCGCCGGTCCCCACTCGCGGGCGAGGCTCTTGGCCAGGCCCCGTTGGGCGGCCTTGGCGACGGCGTACGCCGGGAGGTACGGGCTGCCCTCCACCCCGGCCGCCGAGGTGAGCAGGATCATCGACCCGCCCCGGGCCTCGAGGTGGGGGAACGCCGCGCGCGCACACAGGTAGGACGCCCGGACGGCGGTGCCGAGCATCGCCCGCCAGGTCTCCTCGGGCACCGCGTCGATCGCCATCGGCTCGCCGACGGGCACGAGCGCGTTGTGGACCATCACGTCGAGCGCGCCGAACTCCGACACCGCGAGCGCGACCGCGGCGTCGACGTCGGCGCGTTGCGTCACATCGCAACGGATCGACCGCGCGTTCCCGCCCCGTTCGGTGATCTCCGCGGCGACGACGTCACCGGTTTCGGTACGCCGCGCCGCGATCACCACGTTGGCGCCGTGGGTCGCGCAGGCGAGAGCGATGCCCCGACCCACGCCTCCTCCCGCACCGGTGACGACCACGGTGCGGCCGTCGAGCAGCGCGTTCGCCGTTCCCCCGTTCACAGCCCCATCCAGGTGCCACCGTCGGCCACGAGCGTGCCGGCGGTGAGGAAGTGCGCGTCGGGATCGTCGAGCAGCGCGATGAGCGGCGCGAGGTCGTCGGCCGCGTCGCCGGGCGAGCCGAACGCGGGCGTCGAGAGCGAGATGGCAGCGCGTGAGCGCGTCGCCGGTGTCGGCGTCGAGCCAGTGGTGCGGGGCGGCGGCGATCGTGTTGACGGTCACACCGTCGACACCCCACTGGCGCCCGCACCCCTTGGCCAGCACCCGCACGCCCTCGGCGACCGCGGCGAGCATCGCGAACTCGCCCGCGCCGGCCATCCCGACCGTGGGCACGACGAAGACGAGGCTCCCGGCCGTGGCCCGCAGCGGCTCGGCGCTGCGGCGGGCCAGCCACCATGCGGCCTCGAGGCTGTGCTCGCACCCGGCGGCCCACGCGTCCTCGTCGAGCTCCACGAACGACCGCGCGGTGACCACCCCGGGCGCGAGCCAGGTGTGGACGATCTGGTCGATGCCGTCGAGCGTCCGGTCGGCGGTCGCCAGCGCGTCGGCGACCGCCTGCTCGGAGCTGAAGTCGCAGTCGAGTGCCACGACGCCCACGCCGAGATCGACGAGCCCGGCGACCAAAGCCTCGGCGAGCGGGCCCGTTCCCGTGACGACCGCGCTGCGGCCGGTGATCGGCTGCGCCACCGTGTCAGACCAGCATGATGGCGCCGCCGTCGGCCATCAAGGTCTGGCCGGTCATGTAGCGACTGGCGTCGGACAGGAGGAACTGCACGACGGGCCCGATGTCGTCCTCGGCGTCACCGTCGCGGGGGATGGGCTGGCTGGCGTAGGTCTCGGCGAACATCCGGGCCCGCTCGGGGTCCTCGTCGGCGGGTGGCGCGCGGTGCGCGGCCGACACCGGGCACACACAGTTCACCGTGATGCCGAACTTCCCCCACTCGCGTGCCGCCGAACGGGTGAGCGCGCGGATCGCCTCCTTCGACGACGCGTACGGCGCGTACCCCGCCGCGCCGAGGAGCGCCGCGTTGGACCCCATGGTGACGATGCGACCGCGGCCCTGGTCGCGCATGTGGGGGAACACCGCCTGCATGCCCCACAGCGTGCCCTTCGGGCCGGTCGAGAGCAGCACGTCCATGTCGTGTTCGGTGATGTCGGCGAACGGCGTCACCGAACGGAAGGTCTGGGCGTTCGCGACCAGTCCGTCCACGCGGCCGAACTGCGCCAGCGTCTGCTCCACGAGCCCGAACACGCCGTCGCGGTCGGCCACGTTGAGCGTGGTCGCCAGGTGCGGGGCGCCCAGGGCGTCGAGCTCGGCCGCGGTCTCCTCGAGCGCCTCCGGACGGCGGGCGGTGATCACGAGCGTGGCGCCGTTGCGAGCGAGGTGCAGGGCGATGCCGCGCCCGACGCCTTTCGAGCCGCCGGTGACGATCACCACGCGCCCCTCCACGCCGTTGTCGACCGTCATGTGCGGAACCTCCAGGCCACGTGCGCGGCGCGGCCGCGGATCTCTTCGGCGCGCCCGTCGACGTCGACCATCGGGTGCCCCGCCGGAAGGTGCGCGGCAAGCTGCCCGAACGGGACGACCTCCGCCCGCACCATGGGATCCCGCGGGGGCCGGAACCATCGCACCGTCGTGAGCACCTCGGCGCGCCCTTCGGTGTCGAGCCAGTTGGCCGTGCCGGGGTCACGGCCGGCGAGCACGACACGCACCAGCCCGTCGCCGTCGGCGGTGACCTGCCGGTGGTTGCGGCTGGTGACGCGCGTCGCGTAGTCGAGCGGCTCGTACCAGCCGCGCGTGTAGGAGCTCACTCCCCAGAGGTCGGCATCGTTCGGATCCAGCTCGAGGACCAGGGCTTCGTCGTCGCCGAGGTGCACGAACCCGTGGCTGTAGATGATGTCCTGCACTCCCCGGCCGGAGACCGACGGCACACCGAACCGGTTGGGCTCCTGCGCCTCGCGCATGCGGGCCTGGAGGTCACGGAAGTAGACGACCGAGTGCTCCACCTCGTGGGCCGCGGTCTCGAGGATCTCGGCGACGCCGTCGGCGGTGAGGCGCGGCACCGAGGATCCCTGGGTGTCGAGCCGCTCGATCGCGAACGTCGCGGGTTCCGCGGGCACCCAGTCGAAGTAGTAGTCGCGCACGTGCACGAACCCGGGACCCGGGCCGAGCGCGAGCCACGTGCCCGGCTGCTCGTCGCCGGCGAGCTGGATCTCGAAGGCGTCGCCGGGCCCGAGTCCGAGCCGCGACGCGGTCACTTCGGTGGCGACGTCGGCGCCGCCGCTCTGGGTCGCACCCTGCTTGAGCTGGAGCACGAACTCCTCGCACGAGCCCATCCGACCGGACACGCGATAGGTGCCGGCGCCGTCGATCGTCGCGCGCCGCGCCACCTGGTCGACGTTGGGGCCACCCCACCGGTACGTGGGATCGGCGCTGCGGAAGAACGCAGGAGCAGCCGGATCGCTGTATCCGGTCGTGTAGGTGAGCCAGCACGCGGTTTGCGTGGCGAGGTGACGCACGCCCTCGGCGCGGTCCTGCGGATCGCCGGGGTAGTCGTCGCCCAGGATGGTCTCGCCGATCGCGGCCAGGCGGTCGCAGAACTCGCGCCACGCGGCGCCGGTGAGCACGGCGTCACCATCCATCAGCCGCGCCGCTCTCCGACGAAGATGGCCGTGGCTTCCACCGTGGTCACGCCATCGACCACGACCTCCCCGGACGCGAAGCTCTTGCGTCCTTCGCTCCCGGTGTACCGGGCCACGATGTCGACGGGAGCGCCGACGGGCGTGCCGCCCCGGAGCGACACCGACAACGCGACGGTCATCCCCGTCGCGCCCGACACCAGCACCGCGACCCCGAGCACCTCGTCGAGCGCGCAGGCGAGCACCCCGCCGTAGACCCGTCCGGGCGACCCGCCGTGCTGCGGGCCGAAGGTGCAGCGGGCGCGGACCTCGACCGGCGTCGGCTCGGACCCCGTCGGCGGCTCCTTGGGCCGGTGGATCCACTCGATCGGCGGGGCCTGGGGGTTCAGCCGGCCCGACCCGGCCTGGTTGAGGCTCTCGACCCGGCCGTCGGCGTGGCGCACCATGTAGAGCGCGTCGGCGCGGCGCAGGGCGCGGAGGCGATCGGTGATCACCGCGAGCTCGGCCGCCGCGGCCGCCCGCACGTCGGCGTCGACGTCGGTCATCACCACCGCTTCCACGAGCTCGCGCGTCTGGGCCACGAGCGTGAACGCCGACGCCGGGATCTGTGCCGGGTCGGGGAGCTGGTCGCCGAGCAGCTCGGCGACCCGTGCGGCCGACACCGGGGCGGAGGCGTCTTCCATCTGGTGGACGTTAGTCACGACCGGTAGCGTGCGCGGGTGGCCCCGACCGCCGTCCGCACCGTGCTCGACGACCTGGTGTTCGGCGAGGGCCCGCGCTGGCACGAGGGCGAACTGTGGTTCAGCGACATGCACGACCACCGCGTCGTCCGCACCACGGTCGACGGCGACGCGACGACCGTGGTGGAGATCACCGACGACGAGCCCTCGGGCCTCGGGTGGCTGCCCGACGGGCGCCTCCTCGTCGTGGCCATGGAGACCCAACGCCTGTTGCGGGTCGAGCCCGACGGGCGGGCCGTCGTGCACGCCGACCTCTCGTCCGCGGCTCGGGGCTCGCTGAACGACATGATCGTCGCCGCCGACGGCACCGCCTACGTGGGCGACATGGGCGTACGCATCCACGAGCTCGGAGCCCAGCGCCGCGCGGGTCAGACCTTCCGGGTCGCGCCCGACGGCGCGTGGTCGTGCGCGGCCGACGACCTGCAGTCGCCCAATGGCCACATCCTCACCGAGGACGGCCGCACGCTCATCGTGGCCGAGAGCGGCGGGATGCGGCTCACCGCGTTCGCCGTCGCGCCCGACGGTGCCCTCTCGGGTCGCCGCACCTACGCCGAGCTCGTCCCCGAGCGGGAGGGCGTGCCGGTCGCGCCGCCCGACGGGATCTGCCTCGACGCCGAGGGCGCGGTGTGGGTCGCCGACCCGATCGGCGCCCGGGTGTTCCGGGTGCGGGAGGGCGGCGAGGTGACCGACTCGATCCCGTTCGCCGGCGTGATCCCCGTGGCCTGCGTGCTCGGTGGCCCCGACCGGCGCACCCTCCTGATGTGCGTGGCCGCGGACTGGAAGCGCGACGTCGTCACGCAGGTGCGGAGCGGCCGCATCGACGCGTGCACAGTCGAAGTCTCCGGCGCCGGGCGACCCTGACCGCTCTGCGCCCGATTCAGCGCGGGAAGAGGTGTCGGAGGCCGCGCGGCGGCGTGAAGTGTGTCCATTCGCCCTCGGGTTGCGCGAGGCGGTCGGCGATTGCGACGAGCGCGGCGGGGTTGTGTCCCAACCCGCAGTGGCTCCCGTACACCTCGATGTTCTCGCGGCACGGGCCCTCGTCCTCGAGGCACCACTGCCAACTCGTGACACCGTCGGTGCGGCTGTAGATCGCGGTGGCGGGGACCTCGAGCAGCGGTTGGCGGTACTCGGACCGCTGCATGGTGTCGGTGGGTGGGGCATGCCACCGCTCGGCGATCTTGTAGAAGAACGCGGCGTGGGTCTTGTATCGCTCGTCGAGGAGGAGGCGGAAGGGCGACCCGAGGGTGACGACCTGGCGCACCGCCTCGGGGTGGCGGCGGGCCGCCTCGCGTCCGAGGATGCCACCCGCGCTCCAACCGACGACGCTGACCCGCTGCCCGGTCCGCTCGGCGAGCTCGAGGAGTCGCTTCGGCGCACCCTCGAGGATCGCCGAGGTGGGGCCGAGGTTCTGGCCGAGCTTCCACCCGTGGCTGGAGTACCCGAGCGCGCGGAGCGCGCCGCGCAGCGGGCTGGTGTACGCGTCGGTCGCGCCGAACGGGGGCAGGACGAGCACGGGATGGCCGTCGCCGCGGGGGCGGGTGACCAGGAGCGGCCAGGAGGCCATGAAGAGCGCGAACTCCGGCCAGGCCCGGACCTCGAGCGCGAGCAACGCCAGTGACGGCGCGCCCGCGATCTCGTGGTGGTCCACGTCGACGAGGGTATCCGCCCGACCCACGTAGGCTGCGCGCGAGATGGTCACGTTGTTGCACGTCCACCACACGACCTCGCCGTCGATGCACGCGATGTTCGAAGCCGCGCAGGCGGGGGCCACCGATCGACAGATCGGCGGGGTGCAGGTCGTCGCGGTGCCTGCGCTGCACGCCGGAGCCACCGACGTGCTCGAAGCCGACGGGTACCTCCTCGGGACGCCGGCCAACCTCGGGTACATGTCGGGGGCGCTGAAGCACTTCTTCGACCAGATCTACTACCCGTGCCTCGACGCGACGGTGGCCCGGCCGTTCGGCGTGTACGTGCACGGCAACAACGACACCACCGGCGCCTTGCGCGCGGTCGAGATGGTCACGACCGGGCTGCGGTGGCGCGCCGCGCAGGCCCCGGTCTCGGTGATCGGCGCCCCGACGCGCGCCGATCTCGACGCGTGCCGGGAGCTCGGCGCCGCGCTGGCGGCCGGCCTCTCGCCCGAGTGACGCCGCGGGCGTGACGCTCAGCCCTCGCGGGCCCCGGGCGCGAACACCAGCGGGAGGTGCGGGATCTCGCGCAGCGACGGCGCGAACTCGACCTCGTGACCTTCGGCCAGCCGGTAGTCGGGGATGCGTCGGTGCCATTCGGTCATCGCCACCCGCAACTCGAGCCGGGCCAGGTGCGAACCGAGGCACCGGTGCACGCCGGCGCCGAAACCGAAGTGCTTGTTGGAGTCGCGGGTGAAGTCGACGTTCTCGGGCTCCATGAACGTCTCGGGGTCGTGGTTGAACGCCGCGAGCAGCACGGTCACGCGGTCGCCCTTCGTGATCGGGCAACCCGCGTGCTCGGCATCGACCATCGTGATCCGGTTGACCGTCGGGACCGGAGTCTCGTAGCGCAGGAGCTCCTCCATCGCCGCGGGCACCAGCGACGGATCGTCGACGAGTTGTTGCCGGTGCCCGGGGTGCTGTGCGAGGTACGCCGCCGAACATTCCAGCGTGCAGGTGACGGTGTCGAGCCCCGCCATCAGTTGGAGCATGCAGATGTTGAGCGTCTCGGGGCGTGTGAGCTCTCCCGTCTGTTCGAGGTCGAGTAGATGGTCGAGCAGGCACTTGCCGCCGGGTGCGCGGTTGTCGAGCGCGTCGTTGAAGTAGACCGCCATCCAGCCCGACGCTTCGTCGAGCACCTGCGCGATCTCGGCTTCCGTGGTGCCCTGAGGCCGGATCATCGCGTCCTTCACCTCGAGGAACTTGTCGAGGTCCGAGATCGGGAGTCCGAAGACGCTCAGGAAGATCGAGGAGGGGAGCGGCACTGCGAACTCGGTGCTGAAGTCGCAGGCGCCGCGCTCGATGAACTGGTCGATCAGGTCGTTGGTGAGCGCGGTGACCGCGGCTTCGTGCGCGGCCATGCGCCGAGGGGCGAAGATCGGGTCGAGCATCTTCCGGTAGCGCACGTGCTCGGGCGGGTCGACCTGGAGCGGGATCAGTGCCACGCCTTCTCCGAAGTACGACGCCTCGGGGTTCGACGACAGGATCTCCGGATGGCGGATGAAGTACTCGATCGCGCGCGGCGACGTGAGCATCACGCTGCCGTCGCGTTGGATCACGCCCTGGTCGCTCAACCGTTGCCAGTGGGCCTGGGCGTCGACGCCCCAGATGGTCCGGGTGTCTTCCTGCGCGATCACGGTCTCGTGCGATTCCACGGTCATGGTGTCCTTCCCGTCGTTCAGTACGCGTCCGTCAGCGCAGGCTGTCGAGCTTCACCACTTCGCAGCGCGCCATCTCCGGATCCGATTCGGGTAGCAGGTAGCGCCAGAAGATCGTGCCTGTGCGGTGGCCGCCGGTGTCGAGCCAGTTCGGTACACCGGGATCGGCGTGCGCGATCACGATCACGTAGGAGCCGTCGGGCTCCCACTCGATCTGCTCGGTGTTGAGGGAGCTCGTGCGGTACCGGTACTCGAGCGTCTGCATGTGCCGGTTCCAGAGCATCACGTTGGTGAAGCGCGACGGCGGGATCGTGCCCCGCATCACGAGGGCTTCGTCGGGCGCGAGGTCCCAGCGTCCGCTCGAGTAGAAGATGTCGACTGCGCCGGCGGCGTCGACCCCGGCGTTGCGGAAGCTCCACGGCGTGCCCACCGCGTTGGGCTCCTGGGCGACGAACGGCACCGGCGACGGCGTGCCGGGGACGGGTTGGCCCACCGTGGTCTGGCGCAGGAACGCGACGCCCTCACGGAGTCGGGTCGCGAACGTGGCGTCGTCGAGCGGTGGTGGGGGAGCGACGTCCCCCAGTGGTTCGATGCCGATGCGCACCGCGACAGTGGGGTCGTTCTGCGCCGAGTGCTCGCGCAGGAAGTAGCCGCGCACGATGATCATGGCGGCGTCGGGGTCGAGCTTCACCCAGTTGCCGTCGTGCGAATCGGGGCTGAACACGATCTCGTAGGAGCCGTCGGGCGCGAACTCGAACCCGGTGTCGTTGATGTCGGAGAGGACCCGGCCGTTGAGCCCGCCGTCGGGCGCGGCGGCGTGGACGGTGAAGGAGATGTAGCGCTCCTCCCCGCGGATGCCGAAGACTCGGTAGGAGCGGTCGCCCCGGATCCGGGCGAAGTGGTAGATCGAGTCGGGGTTGTCGCCCTGGAGCTTGCGGGCGGGGCTGACGATCGGCGCCATGCGCGGGTGTTCGGGATCGCCCTCCATGAAGAACTCCGACGCGCCCGACAGTACCTCGGTGACGTAGCGGAATCCCTCGACGACGTCGAGGTCGTCGGTGAACCGGTCTTCGTCGAGCACGTAGCCGTCGCGGATCTCCGCCAGCGCGGCGATCAGCTCGTCGAACGCCTCGGTCGACTTCGGGGCACGGTTCACGGGGACTCTCCAGGGTTCGGGGGTTCGGCGCCGAGCACCACGGTGCGCGTGTCGGGCAGGGGGATCAATGTCTCGTAGTCGACGAACGAGCGCAAGGTGTTGCCGCCGTCGACGGTCAGGAGCTGGCCGGTGACCCACGACGATTCAGGGCCGGCGAAGTAGCGGACGGCTTGGGCGATGTCGTCGACGTGGCCGTGGCGGTCGATCGGCTGCTCCGCGAGGAACGCCGCCATCATCCTCGGGTTGTCGAACGCGACCGCGGTCGCGGGTGTCCGGGTCATGCCCGGTTGCACCGAGTTCACCCGGATCCCGAGCGGCCCGAGCTCGTTGGCCGCGACCCGCACGAGCTGGTCGACCGCGGCCTTGCCCGCGCTGTACGACGCCAGGTAGCGGGCGGAGAACACCGCCGCGGTCGACGAGATCGCGACGAACGATCCGGATCCGGCGCGCACCATCGCGTGACCCGCGTACTTGAGGAACAGAAAGACGGGTCGGATGTTCGCATCGACCTGCGCGCTGAACTCGTCGTCGTCGAACAGCAGGACGGGGCTGATGGCGCCCAGCCCGGGCACGACCACCGCGATGTTCAGGCGGCGTTCGTCGTCGGACGCGGCGTCGACCGCGGCGCGCACCGACGCACCGTCGAGCGCGTCGCACGCGGTGTACGCGACGTCGAGTCCCTCGTCGGCCAGCACCGCGGCGGCGTCGACGAGCTTCTGCTCGGTGCGCCCGCAGATCGTGACGATCGCGCCGTCGCGGGCCAGCGCACGCGCAGACCCGAGCCCGATGCCCGAACCGCCGCCGACGACGATCGCGCGCTGCCCTGCGAGTGCTCCGTCCATCGCCCTCCTCGCTAGGCGCGCGGGGGGTTGGCCGCGCGCGTCTCGGTCCAGTCGACCCGCAGCCGTCGCTCGGCGAACTTCCACGCGCCGTCGGCGTCGGGCCGGTAGGTGTCCTCGTAGCGGATGTACATGACGTAGTTCGTGCCGCCGTGCTGGCCGGGCGTCAGATGGTGGGCGATGCAGTACACCTCGCCGGTCGCCTCGCCGTCACCGACCTCGTACGTCGACTGGCCGAGCAGGTGGAAGGTCTTCGGGTAGTTCTTGATCTGCTCGGGGATCCGGGCCAGACGCTCGGCCCCGCGGATCTCGCGCGGTTCGGTGCTCTCGCCGGGTTCGTGGATCGCGATCACGGCGTCGGGATGGAACAGCGCGACGAACGAGTCGACGTCGCGCCGGTCGACCCCGCGGGCGTACCGCTCGGCCAACGACCGCAACTCGCTCCGGATCGTCGTGTCGTCGCCGGTGCCTGGCATCGCCCCCCTCGTCACGGGGGAGCCTACGGCCTCCCGGGGACGAGGTCCCCGGTGAGCCCGGACCGGTCAGAGGTGCAATTGGCCGTAGGTGTTGCAGAGGCCGGCGCAGTTGATGGCGACGAACGACGCCACGATGAGCGCGACGTTCGCGCGCACGAGATGGCGACGCCACCCGGTGAGCTTCGGAGCGCGCATCGGGGCTGGCATGTACCACTCCGGGAGGGGGGACTCCGGCCCGGCTCCGGTCAGGTCCCAGAACGAGACCGCGTCGGGGGCCACGCCCGCCTCGGGATCGGCGGCGAGCGCCTCGTCGCAGAGCTCGGCGTCGTCGACCGTCGGCGTCCTCTGCATCTCCGCCTCCTCCGGGAAGTCCCACCCACCGTACGGTGCCGGGCGGCTCGACGGATGGCTTCGCCCCTACCGTGGCGCCCGTGCAGTTCAGCGCAGAGTTGCGCGAGGAGGTCCTCGCCGGAGGGGTGACCGTCTCCATCCGGCTCTGGAGCCGGCCGAAGGTCAAGGTCGGCGGCCGGTACCTGGTCGGGCCGGCGCACATCGAGGTGGACCGGATCGACCTCGTACCGTTCTCGGAAGTGACCGGTGCCGATGTGCGTCGTTCGGGTGAACGCGACCGCGAATCCCTGCGGCGGCGGGCCGCTCACGCCGGACCCATCGGCGAGGACACGCTCGTCTACCGGATCGAGTTCCACGTCGTGGACTGAACGGTGGGCGCAATCCGCCGCGGGGTGTGGAGCCGTACTCCTCATGTGACACCATTCACCGCGGCGCGGACGCAGGACGGTGCACCCCGGGGCGGCGTCGACATCGTGGCGCAGGCGATCACGCACGGGTACCGCGATGCACACGGGTCCGAGCTGGCCGTGCTCACCGATCTCGACCTCAGGTTGGCGCCCGGTGAGCACGTCGCCGTCTCGGGCCGATCCGGCGCCGGGAAGACGACGTTGCTCGCCTTGCTCGGAGGGCTCGAACGTCTCCAGCACGGTGACCTCAGGATCGGGGCCGTCGACGTGGGCGCGCTCGAGGGCGACGATCTGGCCGCGTTCCGCCGCGACACCGTCGGGTTCGTCTTCCAGCACTTCGGACTCCTCGACAGCCTCACCGCCGTCGAGAACGTCGAGCTGGCGATGAGCGTCGCCGCGGTCGCCCGGCCCCGTCGACGGGCCCGGGCCCGGGCGCTGCTCGAGCAGGTCGGGATGGCCGATCGTGACGACCATCTCCCCGCCGCGCTCAGCGGCGGCGAACGCCAGCGGGTGGCGATCGCCCGTGCGGTGGCCAACGACCCCGACCTGCTCCTCGCCGACGAGCCGACCGGGAACCTCGACGCCGAGTCCACCGCGTTGGTGCTCGGGCTCCTCGACTCGATCACGAGCGAACGGGGTTGCACGTTCGTCGTCGTCACGCACGACGAGGCGGTGAGCCTGCGCGCCGACCGGCGCCTGCACCTCGTCCAGGGCGCGCTCGTGCCCGCGTGAGCTGGCGCGATGCCGCGCTCGTCGCGTTGCGGAGCATCCGCCGGCGTCTCGGCCGGGCGATCCTGACCGTCGCGGCCGTCGTGCTCGCCGCCGCGCTGCTCTCGGCGTTGCTGATCGCGGTGGGATCGGCCCGGTCACGGGTCTTGAGCGCGGTGTCGAAGGGCGGACCGCTGACCGGCATCGAGGTGTTCCCGAACGCGGCGGGCGAAGGGCAGCTCGACACCGACTCGGCCAAGCTGGGGCAGGCGCGCGCGATCGACGACGGCACCGTGCGCCGGATCCGGCAACTCGGTGACGTCGAGTCGGTGGTCCCGATCACGAGCACGCCCGTGCTCGTGATCCCGCCCAGAGCGCGGCGGTGGGATCGAACGGCACACCGCCGCAACCCTTCCGCGACACGCTCAGCGGCGCGGACGCCCGCGACGCGTCACACCTGCCGCTGACCGTGATCACCGGTCGCTTGCCGGGACCGCGGTCACTGCACGAGGTCGCGGTCACCGACGCGTACCTCCGCCTGGTCGGTGTCGCCGACGCCGATGCGGAGCGGGTGCTCGGTACCGAGTTGGAGGTGGGGGCGCCGCGCGTGTTCGTCGACCAGGGAACGACCGCGGTGCGTTCGCGCTGGACCCGGAGCGTCATCGTCGGGGTCGTCGCCGCCCAGGGCGTGTCGGGGCACGTGATCGGCTCGCCGGCTCAGGTCGACGCGGCGCATCGATGGTCGGCCGCGAGCGACACTCCCTCGGATCCCGACTTCGCGCGCTTCGTCGAGGATCTCGTCGGAGGGTCGCAGTACGACCTGTTGTTCGTCGTCGCACGCGGACTCGGTGCGGTCGGACACGTCCGAGCAGAGATCACGCGGCTCGGGTTCTCGTCGAGCGCGCCCGAGAGCCTGATCACGTCGGTGGACCGCTACACGAACGTGGTGGAGATCGTGCTGACGGCCATCGGCCTGATCGCGCTCGGCATCGCTGCGCTCGGCATCACCAACGCGATGATGGCCGCCGTGCGGGAGCGTCGCGCCGACGTCGGCATCCTGAAGGCCATCGGTGCCCGGGACCGCGACGTGCGGCGGATCTTCCTCGTGGAGGCGGCGTGTCTCGGCGCGGTCGGGGGCCTCGTCGGGACTGCGCTCGGCTATCTGATCGCCCGTGGGGTGGGCCTGGCCGTCAACCGGTATCTGACCAGCCAGGGGCTCGCGGGTGTGCACATCGGTCTCCCGCTCGGGGTCGTCGCCATCGGCGTCGCCGGCTCGACGTTGCTGGCGCTGGCCGCGGGCACGTTGCCGGCGCAGCGTGCGGCGCGGATCCCGGCCCGACAGTCGATGGCCGGATCATGAGCGGGCTCGTCGGCCCGGCGTCCCGTGCCCGGTGGGTGGTCGCCTCGACCGTGCTCGTCGTCGCCGCCCTCGCGGGCTGCAGCGGGTCGTCGACGCGGGCGACGCTGCCACCGGAGAAGCCGGGCCCGGCGACGGTCTACGCCGCGCTTGGTGGTGACGACAACGTCGGTGGACGGGCCACGCTCGCAGGCGCCTGGCCCCAGCGCCTGTTCCGCACCGCCCTTGCGCCTTCGGCCGTGTTCGTGAACTTCGCCGACTCGCGCTCGGGAGCGGCGGAGATCCTCTCCCAGCAGGTGGACGCCGCGGCTCGCCTGAAGCCCGACGTCGTCACCGTGACGCTCATCGACGACGCCGAACGGGACACCGATCCGGGCCGGGTCGAACAGGATCTGACCGACATCGTCGCCCGCCTGCACCGCGATCGCCACACCGAGATCCTGATCGGGACGATTCCCGCCGGCGTGGGGACGCCGGCTCAGGCCGCGGCGCTCGACCAGGCGATCGCCCGCGCCGCGGCGGGGTCGACGGTCGTGGACCTCGGTGCGGTCGACCTCCGCGATCGATCGACGGCGCCCGAGAAGATCGCGCGCGCGTTCGCGGCCGCGCTGGGTTGAGCCGGGCCTCAGCCCTTCCCGCGCCCCATGCTGGCGCGGAGCTGGTCGAGGCGTTCGAGGAATGCCGGCTGCGCCATCGACCACTCCTGGTGCGGGAACTCGAGCTCGAACGCGTCGCCGGCGGTGTCGACCCCGGCGCAGGCGTCGAGCACGGCCTTCGCCCGGACGACCAGCTCACGCGGTCGGTCGGCGGCCCGCCGGGCCATCGTGACCGCGGTGTCGAGCAGCTCGGCGTCGTCGACGCACTTCCACGCCAGCCCGAGCCGTGCCGCTTCCTCGCCCGACAGCGTTTCGCCGAAGATGACCATCGCTGCTGCGGCCTGGCGGCCCACCGAGCGCTGCATGCGCCAGAGGTGGCCGCCGCCCGGATGGATGCCGAGGTCCATGAACCGTGGGTCGAAGCGCGCCTTCGGTGAGGCGAGGATCACGTCGCAGGCCAGCGGAAGGTTGACGCCCGCGCCGATGACCGGCCCGTTCACCGCGGCGATCGTCGGGATGGACGCACCGGCGACGGCGAGGAAACCGGCGTACATCTCCCGCAACGAGGCGCGCGGCTCGAGCAGGTCGTCGACGGAACCGCCGGCGCAGAACGCCGGCGGCGTGGCGGTGAGGACGAGGGCTCCGATCGTGGGGTCGTCGGCGATCGTCGCCACCGCCTCGGCGAGCTGGTTCGTCACCTCGAGCGAGAGCGCGTTGCGACGGGCCGGGTCGTCGAGGACGACGATCGCCACGTTGCCGTCCCGCTCGGTGCGGATGCGCTGATCGGTGGAGTCCATGGTGCGAGCATCGTACGGGCCACCAGAATGGGTGGATGGACTACCTCCCGACCGACGGCGTGGTGAGGATCAAGGCCCGGCTCGACCATCCCGTGATCGACTCGGACGGCCACGCCATCGAGTACCTCCCGCTCGTGCGCGACATCCTGCGCGAGCAGGCGGGCGACGACGCGGTGGCCGTGATGGACCTGGTCGCCGGCGGCGCCGCGGCGGCCCGCGGGCTCACCCCCGAGCAGATGCGCGCCGCCGGGCTCGTGCGTACCTCGTGGTGGGGCCTCCCCACCCGCAACACGCTCGACCGGGGCACCGCGCTGCTCCCCGAGCTCCTCGCGGCGCGGTTGCCCGAGATCGGGATCGACCACGCGGTGCTGTACCCCACCTACGGCCTGGTGCCCACCGCGCTCGACGACGCCGCGATCCGCCTGCCGCTGGCCCGGGCGTTCAACACGTTCTACGCGGAGGCGTTCCGCGACCACGCGGCGTCGCTCACCCCCGTCGGCATCGTTCCCATGCACACCCCCGAGGAGGCGATCGCCGAGCTCGACTTCGCGACGGGGGAGCTGGGGCTCAAGGCGTTCATGTTCGGTGGGCCGATCAGCCGCCCGGCGCCGGGGGTCGAACCGCCGTCGCGCGCGGCGCGCTGGCTCGACTCGCTGGGGCTCGACAGCCTCTACGACTACGACCCGGTGTGGCAGCGCTGCGTCGAGCTCGGTGTCGCACCCACGTTCCACACCGCGGCGATGGGCTGGACGGTGCGGGCGTCGGTGAGCAACTACATGTTCAACCACATTGGCATGTTCGCGATCGCGGGCGAGATGCTCGCGCTGTCGTTGTTCCTCGGTGGCGTGCCGCAACGGTTCCCGTCGCTGCGGTTCGCGTTCCAGGAGGGCGGCGTGGCCTGGGCGGCGAGTCTCTACGCCAACCTCGTCGGCCACTGGGAGAAGCGCAACCGCACCGCGGTGGAGCACTACAACCCGGCACGCCTCGACCGTGTGCAGCTCGTGGAGCTCTTCGAGCAGCACGGCTCGGAGCGGTACCGCGACCGGCTCGACCAGCTCGACGCCGGCCTGCGCATGCTGAGCCTGCCCGACGAGGATCCGGCGTCGCTCGACGAGTTCGCCCGGTGCGGCATCGACGGCGTCGACGACATCCGCGACGTCTTCACCACCTCGTACCACTTCGGCTGCGAAGCCGACGACCCGATGACCGCACTCGCGTTCGACGCCGACCGCAATCCGGCCGGCGCGCGGCTCAAGGCGCTGTTCGCGTCGGACATCGGGCATTGGGACGTGCCCGACATCCGCGCCGTGCTCCCGGAGGCGTGGGAGCTGGTGGAGAACGGCCACGCCACCGAGGCCGACTTCCGGGCCCTGACGTTCGGGCACGCTGTCTCGTTGTGGGCGGACGCCAACCCGTCGTTCTTCGCCGGCACCACCGTCGAGGACGCCGTGGCCGCGGAGCTCGCGCGGGGCTAGCGTCACCCCCACAGCCCCGAACCGGCGTCGTCGGAGGCCCGTATGCGTGGCTTCGACGACGCAGGTTCGGTGGTGGGTGGATGCGGCGACGATGGGGGAGAGCCGATGACGGCGACGGTGGTGTTGGTGCACGGGGCGTTCCACGGCGCGTGGTGCTGGGAGCCGGTGCGGAGCGCGCTCGACGAGCGCGGGGTCGCCAACCTGGCGCCCGACCTCCCGCTGAGCGGTCTCGACGTCGACGCGAAGACGGTCCGGGCCGTGCTCGACGCGGTCGACGGTCCCGTCGTGCTGTGCGGTCACTCGTACGGCGGGATGGTGATCTCGCAGGCCGGGAGCGGCCGCGACGACGTCGCCCGCCTGGTGTACCTCTGCGCCGTCCAGGTGGCCGACGACGACGAGATGTCGGCCGCGATGCGCCCGACCCTGCTGATGGAGCACCTGCAGCACGACGCCGACGGTGGCATGTCGGTCGATGCGGCGTTCGCGGCCGAGTGCTTCTACCACGACTGCGATCCGGCTGTCGCGGCCGCGTCGGTCGCGCAGCTGCGGCCGATGGTGGCCGGCGTGGGCCCGTCGTCGTCGCCCGACGCCGAGGTGCTCGCTCCCGCGTGGTTGGACATCCCCTCGACGTACGTGGTCTGCACCGACGACCGCACGCTGCATCCCGACACGCAACGCGCCATGGCCCGCAACGCCACCGACGTCGTCGAGTGGGACACCAGCCACTCGCCGATGTTGTCGCGGCCGGAGCTGGTCGCCGACCTGCTCGCCGAGCTCGCCGCCCGACCGACCGGAGGTTCGTGATGGGAACCGTCCAGACCGTGACCGGTCCGGTCGACGCCGCCGCGCTCGGACGCACGTTGGTGCACGAGCACATCCGCATCTCCTACACGGGCGAGGAGCTCGACCCCACCTACTCGTGGGACCGGGCCGAGACGGTGGCGCGAGCCGTCGACAAGATGGGCGAGCTGCTCGACGCCGGGTTCCGCACGTTCGTGGACCCGTGCCCCATCGAGCTGGGCCGCGACCCCGATCTCTACGCCGAGATCTCGTCGCGTTCGGGGATGCAGATCGTGTGCACCACCGGCTTCTACACCGAGTTCATGGGTGCGGGCATCCCGGTCTACTGGCGTGCCCGCGACCCCGAGGAGATCGCCGAGCTCTACGTGCAGGAGCTGCGTGACGGCATCGCCGGCACCGGCGGGATCCGCGCCGGTGCGATCAAGGCCGCGACCGGCCTGGAGGTGACGCCGGCCGAGCAGCGCATGCTCGCCGGCGCCGCGCTCGGCGCAGCAGGAGACGGGGGTGGCGATCATCACGCACACCGAGAACTCGCGCCACGGCGACGTGCAGCAGGACGTGTTCGCCGACGGCGGCGCCGACCTCGGGCGCGTGCTGATCGGCCATCAGGACGAACAGACCGACGTCGCGCCCATCCGCAAGCTCGCCGAGCGCGGGACGTTCGTGGGCGTCGACCGCATCGGGCTCGAGATCCTCGCACCCGACGAGCGCCGCGCCGACCACGTCGCCACGCTCGTGCGCGAGGGGTTCACCGGCCAGGTGTGCCTGTCGCAAGACCACATCTGCGCGTTGACCGCGCCCCGGTCGTCCTTCTACGTGCCGCCGGAGCGCCGCGCCGCGAGCGCGGCCCGCCGTGAGGAGATCTCGTGGCAGGTCTGGCAACGGCCGTACACCTACATCGTCACCGACTTCGTGCCCAAGCTGCTCGAGCGCGGTGTCACCGACGCCGACGTCGAGACGATCTTCGTCGACAACCCGCGCCGGCTGCTCGCGGGCACGTGAGCGGCACCACCGACTGCTCGATCCCTGGGGGACACATGGCCAGCATCGCCGACGATCCGCGCGTCGACCCGCGACTCAAGTTGCTGCTCGGCGGAATGGTCGCGACGCCCCTGGGTGACGTCGCGAGCCGCGCGCAGCTGCTCGAGGAGGTGAATCGCCCCGAGGCCGTGGCGGCGGCCGAGGCGGCGACGGCGCTCTTCGAGCTGGTCGACGACGAGACCGTCGCGCCGTCGGGCGCCCTCGACGTCTCCACGGTCGAGTTCACGTCCGAACCCGACGGCAACACGGTCAAGATCCAGCTCATCCGGCCCCGCTCCGACCAGCCGCTCCCGTGCGTGTACTACATCCACGGCGGTGGGATGCAGACCATGTCGTGCTTCGACGGGCTGTACCGGTCGTGGGGTCGGATCATCGCCAACCAGGGCGTCGTGGTGGCCATGGTCGACTTCCGCAACTGCCTGACACCGTCCTCGGCACCCGAGGTCGAACCGTTTCCTGCGGGCTTGCACGACTGCGTGGCCGGCCTGCGGTGGGTGCACGCGCACGCCGCCGAGCTCGGCGTCGATCCCGACCACATCGTGGTCGCGGGGGAGAGCGGCGGCGGCAACCTGACGCTGGCGACCGGACTCGCGCTGAAGGGGTTCGGCGACCTCGATCTGATCCGCGGGCTCTACGCCCTCTGCCCGTACATCGCGGGGAGCTGGCCCCAGGATCGTTTCCCGTCGTCGATCGAGAACAACGGCATCCTGCTCGAGCTGCACAACAACCGCGGCGCGATGGCCTACGGGATCGACGCGTTCGAAGCGAAGAACCCTCTGGCCTGGCCGTCGTTCGCGACCGAGGACGACGTGCGGGGACTGGTGCCCACCGTCATCAGCGTCAACGAGTGCGATCCCCTACGCGACGAGGGCATCGAGTTCTTCCGTCTCCTCCAACGCGCCGGCGTGCCGTCGCGGTGCCGCCAGCTCATGGGCACGATCCACGGCACGGAGGTGGTCTCCATCGCGTGTCCCGACATCAGCAAGGACACCGCGGTCAGCATCGCCCACTTCTGCCGGGAGGCGTAGCGGGTGGATCTCGGGCTCGACGGCAGGGTCGCGCTCGTGACCGGCTCGTACCGGGGCACCGGCGCGGGGATCGCCCGGATGCTCGCGGCCGAAGGCGCGACGGTGCTGGTGCACGGACTCGAGCCGGGCCAGGCCGACGAGACCGTCGAGGCGATCGCCGCCGCCGGTGGACGGAGCCGCGGGGTCAGCGGGAACATCCGCACCGAGCGCGGCACCGAGGTGCTGGTGGCGGAGGTGCGCGACGCCGCACCCCGGGTCGACATCGTGGTGAACAACTACGGCGTTGCCGAGGGGACCGACTGGGACACGTCCGGCACCGAGAGCTGGCACGGGAGCTACGACACGAACGTGGTGACCGCGGTGCGCGTCACCCAGGCCTTCCTCCCCGACATGCGGGCGGCCGGTTGGGGACGCGTGGTCTTCGTGTCGACGGTCGGCGCCACTCGGCCGGGGGACCGGATCCCCGAGTACTACGCCGCCAAAGGCGCGTTGCCGTCGATGGCGGTCAGCCTGGCCAAGCACCTCGCCGGCACCGGCATCACGGTGAACTGCGTGAGCCCGGGCATCATCGCCACCGCCGAAGTCGTCGAGAGCTTCACGGAGCGGGCCCGGCGGGAGGGGAGGCCCACCGATCGGCCGAGCGTGGAGCGGATGATCCTCGACTCGCGGATGTCGAACCCGTCGGGGAGGGTGGCGACGCCCGACGACGTGGGCCGGTTCCTCGCCTTCGTGGTGGGCGAGCCCGGGTGGCACCTGAACGGCGCCCACCTGCGTTTCGACGGCGGCGCCGCCGACGCGGTCACCTGAGCGACCCGGGGCGTCCTCAGCCCGGCGGCGAGTCTGGGGTGGGGACCGATCGCCACGGCAGCCGACCCTCGATCTCGACGTCGAGGGAGAAGCTCAGGGCGGTGCGGATGAGCACGATGATGGCGAGCACGCTCACGTTCTCGAGTGACGGGTCGACCGCGACCGTGCGGATCAGGTCGGCGGCGACGAGGATCTCGAGGCTGAGCAGGATGCTGCGGCCCACGAAGCTGCGCAAGGACCGGTAGACCAGCGAGGTGGCGTCACCCCGCAGCCGTGACAGGCCCGCCCGGGCGAAGCCGACCACGAAGCCGACCCCGAGCACGACGACGCCCACCGCCTCGAACGCCTTGGCGACGTCGTCCATGGTCTCGGTGAAAGTCATGGGGGGCTCCGCCTCGTGGTCGTCCCGGGGGTGGCATCAGAGGTAGTCGTCGTGCAGGAGATCGTTGGTCGCCCACCAGCCGGGGACCGCGGGGAGGAAGCTGGTGACGAGCTGGTCGGCGAGCACCGCCGCCACCGCGATCGAGGTCGGCACGCCCACCGCCACGAGCGCGCCCGACATGCCCACCGACGACACCGCGGTGTTGCCGCCGGGGACCGGGACCAAGGAGGCGAGGGTCGACACGATGATGTTGAGCGAGAGCAACGTCCAGAAGTCGATCGACCCGTTGAACGCGGCGATGCAACACATGTAGACGGCCGCGTACATGATCGCGTTGACGGCGTTCCCGCCCAGGAGCAGCGCGACGCGGCGCGGCGAGCGGACGGCGGCCCACAACGTGGACGCCGCGGCCTTCGTCGGCGGCACCACCGTCTGGCGCAGCTTGGGGATGCCGAGCACGAGGCCGACGCCCACCGCGAGCACGAGGATCGCGATCAGCACGATGGTCACGATCTTCTCGGTGGGGATCGGTTCGGTGTGGATGCTCGTCGGGGACAGCAGCACCGCGACGCCGAGCAGCATCACCTGGGCGACGATGTTGCCGACGTTGATGAGCAGGCCGCCCGAGGCGACCGCCGACGCGAGATCGACCCCTTGCTTCTGGAGGAATCGGATCTGCGCGGCCATGCCGCCGATGGCGGGCACGGCCAGGTTGGAGAACGACATCGACAGCTGGAGCTCGGCGGTGCGGATCAGTGGCAGGTTGATCGGCACCGTGCCCATCAGCGCGACCGCGGTGGCGAAGTTCGTGGCCAGTGAGACGATCATGGCGAGGGCGAGCCACCAGAGGTCGGCGCTCGTGACCGTGTCCCACAGCTCCTGCGGGCTCCCGACCTGGCTCAGGAGCGCGAACACGGCGATGAGCGTGCCGATCGCCATCATGAGGTTGGTGCCGCTGACCCGGTGCAGCTCCTGGAGCACGGGCTCGGCCGTGCCCGTCGCGGTGGCGGCCGCCTCCCGCAGCGACGCCACCTCCTTCGACCGCTCCTTCCGGTGTTTGCGGTCGGGCCGCATCTCGCGGCTGAGCGCGGCCGGCTGGAGGAAGGGGAGCGCCTCGACCAGCGCGGGATCCCCGAGTCCCGACCGCGCCGCCGCGACGGCGCGGTCGTCGCCGACGATGAGGGCCGTGCTGACCAGCAGCTCGGCGACGTCGGCCGCTCGCCGGCCCGTCGCCGCGGCGCCGGTGGCGTTCTCGAAGCCCTCGATCGCGAGGCCGGCGCCCGCTCCCGCTGCAGGCGCCGTGAGCACGACGTGGTTGGCGTTGAGCCGGCCGTGGGCGACCCGGGCGGCGTGGAGCGCGCCGACCTCGCTCCAGAGGCGGGCGAGCACCGCGTCCGTGACCGTCGCGGGATCGGCGTCGCGCAGGCGCGTGCCTTCGACCGGGCGAGACGCGATGAGCGCGGCGCCCGGTCCCGCGGTCCCGGCCACCACCGCCGGCGGCACCGTCACGTGGGCCCGCTCCGCGAGCAGCAGCGCGTAGGCCTCGGCCTCGACGTCCTCGAGCCGGGTCAGGTGGATGCTGGGTCCACCGTCCTTGTACGCGACGAAGCGCCACGACTTCGACAGCAGCTGGGCGTCCGCCTCGTCACGACCGAGCACGCGCACCTGGAGGTCGCCGTCGGCGTCGTGTGCCAGCATGACCGTGCCGCTGCGTGGTTGGTGTTCGGCCAGGCGGACGCCCTCGGCGACCACCCCCAACTCGCCGAGGGCCGCCTGCACCTGTGCCGTCGTGGGCCGGCCGCCGGGTGAGCCGAACACCAGGTGCACGAGCGCAGCCACCAACCAGCCCAGCACCACCGCGGCCAATGCCACGTCGGGCAAGGCGGCGCCGAGGTACAGGGCCGAGAACGCCATGAGGACCACGAGCATCTGGCCGAGCCGCCGGACCGGCCGGGTCAGGTACGGCGACGCAACGGAGATGACGGCGACGATGATCGCGACCCGGACGGCCGGGAACGTGGCGGAGTCGTCACCGATCCTGGTGACGACGTCGAGACTGTGCACGACGCTTGCGTTCTCGACGACCAGCGAACCGATGAAGCGGGCGAGCGCCCACGTGAGCAGACCGCCGAGCGCGAGGTCGCGGGCGAGTCGCCAGCGGCGGGCCACCGCCGCGGCGACGACGACGAGCCCGACCGCCCAGAGCGCGCCCAGCGCGTAGACCATGCGGAACAGCGATTCCAGCACGTCGGGCAGGCCGTTCACGAAGGTGAACAGGTTCGTCTCGAAGGCGGTGGGGTTCCCTTGGTGCGCGACGGCGACACCGAGGATCCCGACCCCGATGACGAGCCGGATCCAGTCGCTGGTGCGCCGTCGGTACGGCTGTTCGGACGCGGGTCCGAACGAGTGCGCGCGCCACCGCACGAGGCGCGAGCCGCTCGCCTCCACCGGCGGTGCGGGGCGCGAGGCGTCGGTGGCCGGGCCGGGGGCGGTCATGCGCGTCGAAGCATCGCAGACCGACGCACTCGAACCGTGGAATTGCGCCTAGCGGGGGAGGACGACCTCCGGCAGCGGGTGCCGGTAGAGCTTGGCCGCGTTCTCCGAGCACATCATCCGCAACTCGTCGTCCGGGATGTGGCCCCACAGCTTCTCGATCACCAGCTGGGTGTCGGGCCAGGTGCCGTCACCGTGGGGGAAGTCGGTCTCCACCATGATGTTCTCGACCCCGATGCGGTACCGGGTGTCGATGGTCGACGGGTCGTCGAGGGTGCAGAACCAGAAGTTCCGCTTCACGATGTCGGCCGGCCGCTCGTCCCACCCGGCCCCGTAGCCCGATCGGTCGATCATGTTGTCGAGGCGGTCGAGGAGCATGGCCACCCAGCCGATCCCGCCCTCGCTCATCGCGATCTTGAGCGTCGGGTGCCGCAAGGGGTACTCGGACCAGAGCCACTCGGTGCAGGACGTGAGCGAGAGCTGGCCGAACAGCGTGGCCCCGATCTGCAGCCCGGGCGCGTCGGGCGGGCCCATCACGCTGCCGGAGCTGCCGACGTGCAGCGACACGACGGTGTCGGTGTCGACACACGCCTGGATGATCGGGTCCCAGTGGTCGCGCTGCCAGAGATCGGGCAGGCCGATCATGTGAGGACGTTCGGGCATGCTGATGCCGGTGAAGCCGCGCTCGGCGTTGCGGTGGATCTCGGCGACGGCCGCCTCGGCGTCGGAGAGGAACGCGATCCCGAGGGGGACGATGCGGGTCGGATGCGCGAGGTACCACTCCTCGTAGAGCCAGTCGTTCCAGGCCCGGATGCAAGCCTGGCCGAGCTCGGGGTCCTGGGCGTTGAAGAACACCCGGCCGCAGAAGCCGGTGACCATCGACGGGAAGTTGACCGCGGCCCACACGCCGTTGATGTCCATGTCGCGCGACGCGGGCGTCGACGTCGTAGCAACTCGGGCGCATCTGGTCGAAGCGGAACGGTTCCTTCTTCTGCGTGGGGCGCCGGCCGGCAACCGCGTTCATGCCGACCTGGGTGAACTTCTGGTCCTCGAACTCCCAGATCTGGAGACCCTGGGGGGTGTCGGCGACCTGCGGCGCGCGGGCCTGCAGGCGCGCGGGGAGCCGTCCTTCGAAGGTGTGCGGGGGCTCGACGACGTGGTCGTCGACCGAGATGACGGTGTACTTCACCTCCCGGGGGAGGGGTTCCGGCAGGAACAGGTCCTCGCTCGCTTCCATCACACGTACTCCCAGCGGTGTTCGGGCTGCGGCCCGCTCGTGCGCTCGATGCACTGCACGTCGAACCAGATGGGCAGCAAGTACTTCACGTAGAACGCGTGGGTGGTCACTGTAGGCCCGACGAGGTCCTCGTACACCTTGATGCGCATCCGCTCGTCCTTCTCGGCGAAGCGCTGGCACTCCTCGAGCACGGCGTCGACCTCCTCGCGCGTGTCCATCAGCAGGCCGAGGTGGTCGTAGCCGGGCGACGACATCGGCTCCCTTCCTTCGGCGAGCAGGATGAACTGGCCGTCGTCGGGCAACAGCAGGTGGCAGAGCTGACCCACCACTTCGGTGTCGAGGGTGCGCCAGCCCAGGACGTCGCCGTAGAACGCGTCGACCTGCTCGCGGAACTCATGGGTGAGCGTGCCCCGCGCGAACGACAGCTCCATGTGGTTGAAGCGCATCTTCGACATCATTGCCTCCGGATCAGGTGATACCCATCAGGTCGGACAGGCCGGTGCGGGTGCCCGCGAGGTACCCGCCGTCGACCGGCAGCGCGACGCCCGTCACGAACGACGCGTCGTCGGACGCGAGGAACAGGGCGGCGGCGGCGATCTCGTCGGGCCGACCGAAGCGGCCGAGCATGTGGTCGTCGCGGTACTCGTCGCGGAACCGCCCCATGTGGTCACTGCCCATCACGGCGCGGAACATCGGCGTGTCGATGAAGCCGGGGCAGATGGCGTTGACGCGGATCCCGGCGCGGCCGTAGTCGATGGCCATGTTCTTGGTGAGCATGACGACACCGGCCTTCGACGCGTTGTACGAGCTGCCGCCCTCGGTGCCCTGGAGCCCCTCCACGCTCGCGATGTTGATGATGCTGCCCGAGTGCTGTGCGAGCATCGGGCGCAACGCGTGCTTGTTGACGAGGAACGTGCCCTTGAGGTTCACCTCGAGGACCCGGTCCCACTCGTCGCCGTCGACCATGTGCACCGGACCGCCGCCGGCCACACCCGCGTAGTTCACGACGACGTCGAGGTGACCGTGCTCGGCCGCGATGGCGTCGACCAACGCCGCGATCGCGGTCTCGTCGCGCACGTCGAGGGCGCGGACGCCGTCGCCGGGGGTGAGGTCGGCACCGACGACGGCCGCTCCCTCCTCGGCGAAGCGCTCCGACGGTCGCGAGCCCGAGCCCCGATGCCGCGCCGGTGACCAGCGCGACCTTGCCGTCGAGTCGCCCGGTCACGCGAACTCCGGCAGCACGTGCTTGCCCATGAGCTCGATGGTCTGCATGACCTTCTCGTGCGGGATCTTGTACGGGTTGACGAGGCACAGCAGCAGGTCGCAGCCGACGGCCTCGTAACGCTTCGCCGCCGCGATGCAGGCCTCCGGATCGCCCATCACCGCGGAACCGGAGTCGCGGAGGTAGTCGATGGTGAGCTGGCCCATGGCGCCGTCACGCTTGTGCCGCAACGCTTCGCCGGTGTACTGGTAGGTGCCGAGCGCGCCGCCGGTGATGCCGCGCTCCTCCTGCCATTCCGCCACGGAGGCGATGAGCCCGCCGCCGTGCTTCGGGTACCACTCGAACGACTCGCGTGCGACCTCGGTCGCCTCCTCGTTGGTCGGTGCGCACAGCACCATCGTGAAGGTGGCCGCGGTGTCGTTGAGGAACTTGCCCGCGGGCTGCTCGCACGCGGCGAGGCCCTTGCGGTACATCGCGATGTTCTCGGCCAGCTGCTCGGGCGGGAGGCCGACGGTGAACGAGCACAGCCCGATCCCCCGCTGGCCCATCTCCTCGTGGCCCGGGAGGCTGCTCGTGGCACCGAAGATCGGAGGGTGCGGCTGCTGGAGCGGCTTGGGCAGCACCCGCCGGGGCGCGCCCATCTGCCAGTGCTCGCCCTGGGCCTGGTACTCGTCCTCCGTCCACGCCCCGACGATGTGTCCGAGCGCCTCACGCCACATCGCGCGTGTCTCGTCGGGGTCGACGTCGAACCCTTCGAGCTCGGCGCGGCGTCGACGACCGGCCGGTCCCGAAGTCGACGCGACCGTCGGAGACGAGGTCGAGCACCGCCACCGACTCCGCAGTGCGGATCGGGTGGTTGTAGGGCTTGGGGAGCAGGCGCACGCCGTAGCCGATGCGGATGTTCTTCGTGCGGGCCGCCACCGCGCCGTAGAGCACCTCCGGGTTGGAGCAGTGGGAGTACTCCTCGAGGAAGTGGTGCTCCACCGTCCAGAACGCATGGAACCCCATCTGGTCGCCGAACACGGCCTGCTCCAGGGTGTCCTTGTAAGCCTGGTGCTCCTTGCCGGGAGTCCACGGCCGGGCGACGGGGATCTCGTAGAACAACGCGAACTTCATGGTGGGTGCACACCTCGGCAGTCGGCGGGACCGGGATTAACCACCGGACATTAACCCGGTTCGCCGCCTTGCGCTCCGG
Organism: uncultured Actinomycetes bacterium; assembly: GCA_963750045.1. Classification (GTDB taxonomy): domain Bacteria; phylum Actinomycetota; class Acidimicrobiia; order IMCC26256; family DASPTH01; genus DASUAS01. The sequence goes on from CAVVPD010000005.1 coordinate 266,681, forward strand.
GTGCGCTCAGGTGAACGAGGGCCGCCGGGGCATGCCGCTGACCCCGTCCGTGGTCCGGGTCGCGAGCACCTGGTGCACCTGGTTGTCGTCGTGCTCGAAGCCGACGGCGGCCGCGGCCATGTAGAGGCGCCAGACCCGGGCCCGTCCCTCGCCCACCTCGCGCACCGCGTCGTCCCAGTTGGCTTCCAGGTTGCGCACCCAGCACCGCAACGTCAACGCATAGTGCTCGCGCAGACTCTCCATGTGGCGGGCCTCGAACCCGGCGCGCTGGATCGCGGACACGACGTCGCCGATCTCGTGGAGCTCACCGTCGGGGAAGACGTACCGCTCGGTGAAGCTGCGGCCGAGCCGCGACGGTGCGAAGCGGTGATGGTGCATCTTCCCGGCGTGGTGGGGACGGCTGATCCCGTGGTTCAGCAGCCGGCCTTCGGGGCGCAGCAACGTGAGGCACCGCGTGAAGTAGCGGTCGAGCTCCGACAACCCGACGTGCTCGAACATGCCGATCGAGCTGATGGCGTCGTAGGGGCCGTCGGCGACGTCGCGGTAGTCGCAGTGGCGAACCTCCACGAGATCGCCGAGGCCGCGCTCGGCGGCGCGCTTGCGGGCCAGCTCGGCCTGGGGGCGCGACAGCGTGACGCCCACCGCCCGCACGCCGTGGTGCTCGGCTGCGTGCAGCACCATGGCGCCCCACCCGCAGCCGATGTCGAGCAACCGCATCCCGGGTTGGAGGTCGAGCTTGCGGCAGACGAGCTCGTGCTTGTTCGCCTGGGCGCCTTCGAGGGTGGTGGTGTCGTCGCGCCAGACCGCGGACGAGTACGTCAACGACGGGCCGAGCACCATCCGGTAGAAGTCGTTCGACACGTCGTAGTGGTGAGCGATGGCGGCCGCGTCGCGTGCCCGCGAGTGGCGTCGACCGTGCAGGCGTGCCTCCTCCGGGGGCGGCGGGAGCGGCTTCAGGCCGGACAGACCGACCAGCTTGGCCGCCGCCGTGATCTGGCGGGGCCCGAGCCTGAGCTCCTCGATGTACTCCGCCACCGCCATCACGTCGAAGATGTCGCCGTCGACCTCGAGCTCGCCGGCCACGTACGCGCGCCCGAAGCCGAGCTCGTCCGGCGCGGTGACGATCCGGCGGAGTGCGTTCGGGGATCGCACCACGACCGTGGTGCGGGCGTCCTCGGGCCCGAAACGCGAGCCGTCGTAGGCGTGGAAGGCCACGGGGACGTCGGGGCCGAGTACGTCGGTGAGGAGATCAGCAACGCTCATCCGAGGACGATTTTTGCAGAACTCGACCACGGGCGCCAGGGGCGGCCGGTTCGGTCAGGCGCGGACGAGCATCGCCACGAGGACGAAGTGGCAGGCGGCGGCGGCCACCGTCATGGCGTGCCACACCTCGTGGTAGCCGAACACGAGCGGGCGCGGGTTGGGCCGCTGCATGCGCAACCCGATGGCCCCGAGCGTGTAGAGCACACCGCCGGCGAAGAGCAGCCCGAGCTCGGGTGCGCTCAGCGACTGCACGACCGCCGGGAGCGCGATGACGACGATCCAACCCATCCCGATGTAGAGGTAGCCACCGGCGCGGTGCAACGCGTGGAACCGGAGGAGCGCGAGGGTGACGCCGACGACCGCGACGGTCCACACGATGGCGAGGAGCGCGATCCCCCACGCCGGCTGGAGCGCCAGGATCGTGATCGGCGTGTAGGAGCCCGCGATGAGCACGAAGATCATGGCGTGGTCGAGCTGCTGCAGTCGCGCCCGGATCTTCGGGCTCCAGTTGCCGGTGTGATAGGTGGCGCTGGTGCCGAAGAGCCCGGCCAGCGACAGCGCGAACAGCACGGCCGCGACGTGGGCCGACGCGCCCCGGCTCCACAGCACGAGGGCCAGGCCGGCGGGCAGCGACAGGACGAACGCACCGAGGTGGATCCGGCCCCGCCAGCGGGGCTTGACGAGGATCCCCGACCCCGGAACGGCAGGTGATTCGATCCCGGGCGACATGAATCCAGGGTATGAGGCGGGGGGAACGTCGCGCGCGCGAGAATGGGGGCTCGACGCCCGCGACCGTGCGGGCTGATCCCCCCCCCCCCCTCCGGAGCTGTCTTTCCGTGCTGACCGTTCGTGACCTGGTGGTCGAGGTCGGCGCGAAGCGGATCGTCGACGGCGTGACCCTGCAGGTCCGGCCGGGCGAGAAAGTGGGGCTGGTCGGACGCAACGGCGCCGGCAAGACCACCCTGCTGCGGGCGCTCGGCGGCGCCGACCGGCCCCGTGCCGGCACGATCCAACGGGCGGAGGCGACCGGGTACCTCTCGCAGGATCCCCGCAGCGACGCGGTGCCCGACGACACCACCGTCCTCGCCCACGTGCTGTCGGGGCGGGGGCTCGACGAGCTCCTGACCCGTATGGAGAAGCTCCGGATCGCGCTCGAGGAGACGCCCTCGACCGAGAACGTCGAGCGCTTCGGGGCCGCCCAGGAGCGATTCGAGGCGGTCGGCGGGTACGCGGCCGAGGCCGAGGTGCGGAAGCTGGCCGACGGGGTCGGGCTCCGGGCCGATCGCCTCGACCTGCACCTGGGCGCACTGTCGGGTGGGGAGCGGCGCCGCGCCGAGCTGGTGCGGATCCTCTTCGGCGGCAGCGAGCTGCTCCTGCTCGACGAACCCACGAACCACCTCGACGCGGATGCCCGGGGCTGGTTGCTCAAGTTCCTGCGGTCCTACCGCGGCGCGCTGGTCGTCGTCAGCCATGACCTCGACCTGCTCGACGAGGCGATCACGCGCGTCGTGCACATCGACCGCGAATCGGAGGAGGGCACCGGCGCGCTCGTCGAGTACAAGGGCACGTACTCGCAGTACCTCGTCGCCCGCGAAGACGACGAGGCGCGCACGAGCAAGTTGGCCGACCGCCAGTCCCGCGAGATCGCCCGGCTCAAGACCCAGGCGAGCGGGATGCGGGGCCAGACCGCCAAGCGCGCCCGGGTGGCCAAGAACCTCGACGGGCGGCGGGCCCGTCTCGAAGCCACGCGCGTGGAGAGCAAGGCCAAGCGGCGGGCGCTGGCGGTGCGCTTCCCGGAGCCGCCGTCGGCCGGGCGCACGGTGCTGACGGCCACGGAGCTGTGGAAGTCGTTCGGCGCCCTCGACGTGTTCGCGGACGTGAGCTTCGACGTCGGGTCGCGGCGAACGGCTGCTGGTGATGGGCCTCAACGGCGCGGGGAAGACCACCCTGTTGAGGGTGCTGGCCGACGTGCTCGCCGCCGATCTCGGCGAGGTCGCGCTCGGTACCCACGTGTCGGTCGGGTACTACGCGCAGGAGCACGAAGGCATCGTGCCCGGCCGTTCGCTGCTCGAGCACATGCGCGAGGCGTCTCCCGCGGGCGACGGCGCGCTGCGGAACCTCCTCGGGATGTTCGGGCTGAGCGGCGACAAGGTGTTCCAGGACGCCGACACCCTCTCGGGTGGCGAGAAGACCAAGCTGGCGCTGGCGCAGCTGGTGGCCGGCCGTCACAACGTCCTGCTGCTGGACGAGCCCACCAACAACCTCGACCCGTCGTCGCGCACCGCCACGGGCGAGGCGCTGGCCGCCTGGCCGGGCACGATGATCGTCGTGAGCCACGACGTCGACTTCGTGCGCTCGCTGGCGCCCGACCGGGCGTTGCTGATGCCCGAGGGGACCCTCGACTACTTCGACGACGACATGCTGGACCTGCTCGAGCTGGTGTAGCCGGGTCGGGTCGCGGAGAGGACGTGGGGAGTGGAAGGTACGACCGCGTTCGACGCCGACGCGTTCCACCAGATGGCCGACGACCTCGACTACCCGATGTTCGTCGTGAGCGTGGCCGCGGCCGACGATGTCGATGCGTGCCTGGTGGGGTTCACCAGCCAGTGCAGCATCGACCCGCCGCGCTTCGCGGTCTTCCTGTCGAAGCGCAACCGCACCTACGAGTTGGCGCGGGGTGCGACCACGCTCGTGGTGCACCGGGTGCGCGCCGAGCAACACGAGCTCGCCGAGCACTTCGGCGCCGTCACCGGGAAGGACGACCCGGGCAAGCTCGCCGAGTGGCCGTGGGCGCCCGGACCCGGCGGCGCACCGGTGATCGAGGGCTGTGACTGGTTCGCGGGGCGCGTCGAAGGGCGGTTCGACGCGGGGGACCACGTCGCGTTCGTGCTGGCGCCGTTCGCCGGTGAGTACCGGCGCGCCGGCCAACTCGGAGTCCAGGACGTCCGCGACATCGAGGCGGGCAACCCGCCCTGACGACCCGCGAGGCGTCTACGTTGTGGTGCGATGACCGAGCGCACCTTCGACCTGGCCGACCTGTTCGTGACGGAGCTGTCGGCGTGAGCCCGACCCCGGAGTTCCATCTCTACCTCCCGCAGATGCGCCTCACCATGGAAGCGATGGTCGAGAAGGCGCAAGCCGCAGAGGCGGCCGGTTTCGTCGGCATGGCGGGCATGGACCACATGGCACCGCCGATGGCGCTCGAGCACACGATGTTCGAGGCGATCACGAGCCGCGGCATGGCTCCTGGCCCGCACCGAGCGGCTGGTGCAGGGACAGCTCGTGCTCTGTGACGCGTTCCGCCACCCCGCAGTGCTCGCACGCGAGGCCGTGACCCTCGACCACGCCTCCGGCGGTCGGTTCGAGCTCGGCATCGGGTGGGGCTCGGTGATCGACGAGTTCACGACGTTCGGGGTCACCCCCACGGCGGCACGCGAGCGGGTGCAGCGCCTGGCCGAGACGCTCGACATCCTGCGGGCGCTGTGGTCGGGCGAGTCGTTCGACTACGACGGCCAGTTCTTCCGCATGGAGGCGGCGCGCCAGGTGCCGACCCCGATCGGTGAGATCCCGGTGCTGATCGGCGGCACCGGGAAGCGCACGATGGAGCTCGTCGCCAAGCACGCGGACTGGTGGAACGTGCCGATCCACCAACTCGACCGCCTCGACGTGATGCGCGCGTCGGCCGGGCGCGCGCGTGTGTCGGTGCAGCAGATGTTCGCGTTCGTGCCCGAGGGCATCGACCGGGCGACGGTCGAGGAGCCGGCACGGCGTCGCTTCGGCTACCACAACCTCATCGTGGGCGGGCGCGACGAGCTGGTCGACCACTTCTCGGCCATGCGCGACCAGGGCGTCGAGCGGTTCTACGTGTGGTTCGCGGACTTCGCGCCGCCCTCCACGCTCGAAGCGTTCGGCGCGGAGGTCATCAGCGCCTTCGACTGAGGTCGGTCGGTCAGTCGGTCGGGCTCAGTCGGGGCCGTCGGCCAGGAGCGCGTCGGGGCGGCCGTCGTAGTCACGGATCAGGCCGCGGTTGCGGAACGCGATCGGCGCCCGTTCGGGCTGCATCGAGTAGCAGACCGGCGCCAGCCCCGGCATGTCGGCCAGCGTCGGGTAGCTGTCGAGGTCGAGACCCCTGCTCAGGCCGATGCCGCACGCGCGCCGGAGGACCACCGCGGCCTCCGCGTCGTCGGCGGTGAAGGTGGCATCGGCCCAGCGCGCGAACCCGCCGGCCGCCTCGGAGTACGGGCTCGGAGCGACGATCCGCGTGCCCTGCACCACCCAACGCAGCACAACGGTGCCGTCACGGGCCAGCACCACGGGGTGCTCCTCGCCCTGCAGCAGGCCGTAGGGGATCTCGGCGTCGTACTGCCGGCGCGGCGCGCCGCCGGCGAGCACGCGCGCCGCGTGGGCGATGGCGAGACCGGCGAGATCGAGCTGGTGCGTGCAGTGCTGATGGGACTCGGTCCACTCGGTGACGGCGAGGCAGCGGTCCGACAAGGGCATGCCCGCAAGCGCGCGCAACGGTTCGGCCGCGGCGCTGCAGGTGGCCCAGGGCGCACGGACCGAGGTGCTCGTGACCGAGAGCACCTGCGTGTCGTCGTGACGGACGGAGACGGTGAAGTAGTGGATGTCGTCCTCGAGCCCACCTTCGACCATTCCGGGTGCGGCCGCGACGACACGGATCCGGCGCCGGTAGCGGCCGTAGGGGAAGAAGGTGGGTGCCTCGGGCTCGCTCAGATCACCGACAGTACCCGTCCCCCATCGCGTCGATCCGGCGGAAGTTCGGTCATAATGCGCGCAGCCTCGAGAAGGAACCCGGGACATGACTGACGCTGACGACACCGAGACCACGCCAGCGCGCGAGTCGGAGCCGACGACCGGAGCGGCGCCGACCGCGTCGGGTCCTCGTCCGACAAGACGCTGGCAGAAGATCACGTCCGTCGTCCTGCTGGTGGTCGGCTTCATCCTGATCCCGCTGTCGGCCGTCGCGATCTGGTCGCGCAACCAGCTCACCAACACCGACCGCTACGTCGAGACGGTCTCGCCGCTCGCCGCCAACCCGGACATCCAGCAGACCGTCGCCAGCGTGGTCGTGAAGGCGCTCTTCGACCAGGTCGACGCCGAGAGCCGGATCGCGGGCGCGTTGCCCAAGGCCGCGAAGTTCCTCGGCGCGCCGTTGTCGAGCGCGATGCAGGGCTATGCCACCGACGTGACCGAGCGGTTCCTCGCGTCCGACCAGTTCCAGACGCTGTGGGACAAGGCGAACCGCGTCGCGCACGCCCAACTCGTCGCGCTGCTCACCGACGATTCGGGGAAGGCGAAGGGCGCGTTCGCCTCGAAGGACGGCAAGGTGTCGATCAACCTCTCCGAGGTCGTCACCAAGGTCCAGGACCGCCTCGTGGGGGCCGGGCTCACCTTCCTCAAGGGTGTCGACGTGCCGCCGGTCTCGGCGACCATCAACATCATCGACTCGAAGGGGCTCTCGAGCGCGCGCTCGTACGTGTCGCTCCTCGAAACCCTCGCGTGGGTGTTCCCGGTGCTTGGCTTCGGCGCGCTGATCGCGTCCGCGCTCGTCGTCCGGACCCGTCGCCGGGCAACCATCCGCGCCGCCGTCGTGCTCGTCGCCGCGTGCGCGTTCACGCTGGTGCTGCTGGCGATCGGGCGGTCCCTCTACCTCGACGCCGCGACCAGTCCCAACGTGTCGCGCGGCACCGCGTCGGCAGTGTTCGACATCCTGGTCCGCAACCTGCGCTACGGGCTCATCACCGTCGCGGTGTTGGGGATCATCGTCGCGCTGGTCGCCTACTTCGTCGGCCCGTCCGCGCCCGCGACGAAAGCGCGCGCGTTGGCGTCGGCCGGGGTCGCCGGGGCCCGCCGCCGGGCCGGGGACGCCGGCTACCCGCCGAACTCCTTCGAGGTGTTCGTGGGTCGCCACCGTCACGCGCTGGAGCTGGGGGTCGCCGGGCTCGCGGTCCTGGCGCTCGTCCTCTGGAACGCGCCGGGGATCGGCACCGTGCTGTTCCTGGCCGTCGTCGCACTGGTGCTCGTCGGGTTCATAGAGTTCCTGGCGCGTGGCGCGATCTCCGAGACGGCCGACGAGCAACCCGCCGCCTGACCGGCGGACCGGCGGCGCGCGGCCGGCGCGGAGCGGATCGTGAGCGAGCACGTCGAGGTCTGCATCGTCGGTGCGGGTCTCGCGGGCCTCGCGTGCGCGCGGGCGCTCAGCTTCCGCGGCATCCAGTGCGTGGTGCTCGAGGCGTCCGACGGCGTCGGCGGCCGGATCCGTACCGACCACCTCGAGGGGTTCCTGCTCGACCGCGGCTTCCAGGTCGCGCTCACCGCGTACCCGGAGTTGCACCATCAGCTCGACGTCGCCAAGCTGCGGCTCCAGCGCTTCGAGCCCGGTGCGCTGGTCCGGGTGGGCGAACGATTCCACCGCGTCGCCGATCCGCGGCGACGCCCGCGGCATCTCCTCTCGACCCTGTTCGCGCCGATCGGCACCCCGCTCGACCGGTGGCGCCTGCTCCGCCTGCTGGCCGACGTCCGGCGGGGCACACCCGCCGACCTGCTCCGCCGCCCGGAACCGCCCGGGTCCGACCGGTCGACGCTCGAAGAGCTCGACGCCCGTGGGTTCTCCGACGGGATGATCGACGAGCTCTTCGTTCCGCTGTTCTCCGGCATCCAGCTCGACCCCCGCCTCGAGGTGTCGAGCCGGCGCTTCGCGGTGATCCTCCGCATGCTCGCCGAGGGTGATGCCGCGGTACCCGCCGGAGGGATGGGAGCGATCCCCGCGCAGCTCGCCGGGGACCTGCCACGCGGGGTGGTGCGTCTCGGTACCCGGGTGGTGGAGGTCGACGGCACGACCGCGGTGACCGAGGGCGGCGCCCGGGTCACGGCCCGCGCTCGTGGTGGCGACCGAGGGCCCGATGGCCGCGCACCTGCTCGGCCTCGGCGATCCCGGATCGCGCCCGGCCGCGTGCGTCTACTTCGCCGCCGACCGGGCGCCGCGTCCTGAGCCCGTGATCATGCTCGACGCCGACCGCTCCGGCCCCGCCAGTGCCGTCGCGATCATGAGCAACGTCGCCCCGGGGTACGCCCCGGCGAACCGCGCCCTGATCGCGGCCGAGGTCGTGGGCCCCATCGACCGCGAGGGGCTGGAGACGGATGCGCGCGCCCAGCTGCGCCGATGGTTCGGATCCGAGGTCGACGGGTGGGACCACCTCCGGACCTACCGCATCCGTCACGGGCATCCCGACCAACGGCCGGGCTTCTCGGCGCGTCGTCGCGTCCGCCTCGGCGGCGGCCGCTTCGTCTGCGGCGACCACCGTGACACGCCGGCGATCCAGGGCGCGCTGTTCTCCGGCAAGCGCACCGCAGCCGCGGTGCTGGCCGAGCTCCGGGGCGATGCTGCTCCGTAGGACCCGCCCGCGGCTCCGCGACCGGCTCGCGGGTCGGCGCCGACTCGTCGCGGTCTGCGTCGGGACGGCCGTGGCGGAGACGGTGCTGGTGTCGGCGCTGCTGCCCGGCTCGGTGCTGGGTCTCGCCACCCAGGTCTCGGCCCCGCCGCCGTTCGACCTGTTCCACGATCTGCGGTGGCTCGTCGTCTACCACGAGAGTTGGTTCGGCTTCGCGTTCGAACTGCTCGCGATCCTCGCGGTCCGCACCGCGCTGCTCACGGTCATGGTGCGGGCGGCGTGGCCGGGTGACGTCGCGGCCGAGCCGGTGGCGGTCACCGCGCGCCGGAGCGCGATGTTCGTCGCCGTCGTGACGCTGCTGCTGGCGCCGTGGGTCGGGCTCATGTTCGCCATGGCGGTGGTGTCACTGTCGTGGCTGTTCTTCGTGGCGATCCCGGTGGTGTTGATGCTGGCCGTGCTGGTGGCCGGGGGCGCGGTCAGCGGCTCCTGGTGGCGCCAGACGATCTCCTGGCGCGTGGTCGCCGTCGTCGCGCTCACGTTCGTCGCCGTGACCGGTTTCGGGAGCCTGCTCACCGCGTGCCCACCGTGGGCACGCGTGCCGCTGGCGGTCGCGGCCGGGCTGATGAACGCGTGGCTGTGGGTCCGGCTCGTCGACGCGGTGTTGCACCGCCGGACGCCGGCCCGTCGGTTGCCCGTCGCGCCGATGGGGATCATCGGTGTGCTCGTCCTCGTGATCGGCGGGACGGCGGCGGGGTTCGCGCTCGCGCGCCACGCGGTCTCGCGCTTCGTCGCGCCCCCCGCCGGGGCGGCCACCGAATGGAGCCCTGCCGCCGGCGCCACGAGCGGATCTCCGTTGTTGGTGGTCACCGGTTTCAACACCGAGTGGGACGGCCGGGCGAAGCAGTCGGTGCGGCTGGCCGTGCCCCAGCGGCGGTTCTCGTACCGCGGGATGGTCGACGGCGTGCCGCAGGCGTACGCGCGCGCCGACACGCACCGTTCGCTGCGCGCGCTCGCGCGGGATCTCGGTGCGCAGGTCGACGAGTACCACCGGGTGACCGGGAAGCCGATCACGCTGGTCGCGGAGAGCGAGGGCGCCCTGCTGGCCAAGGCGTATGTGGCGGCGACGCCTCGCGCGCCGGTCCGCAACCTCGTCGTCGTGAGTCCGCTCGTGGAGCCCGGTCGGGTGTACTACCCGCGCGCGGGGGAGGAGGGATGGGGCGCATTCGGGAAGTTCGAGATGGAAGCACTCGCCTGGGCGCTCGGCGGTCTGTCGCCCGTCGAGGTCACCCCCGACACGCCGTTCCTCCGATCGATCGTCGACGACGCACCTGCGTTCCGCAACTTGATGTCGTGTGCGCTCCCCGGCGTGCGCCAGGCCGCGGTGTTGCCGCTCGACACCGGCGTCAGCGCGCCGGCGCCGCGCCGGCTGGACATCCCGACCGTCGTCGTGCCCGGGTTCCACGGCGGGATGCTCGACGACGCGTCGACCGCGGCCGTGGTGCAGCAGGTGGTCGAGGGCCGGGACGTCGGCGAGGACGACGGGTGGTCGTTGGCCGAGGGTGTCATCCAGGCCGGTGCGTCGGCGTGGCAGGTGCCCGGCCTGGTGACCGACGTGAACGACGCGTGGTCCGGTCACCCGCCGAGCACCTGCCGAGCCGTGCGCGCGCACCTGCGCTCGTGGCTGGCGGGACCGCGGGGTTAGTCGGCCTTCGACTTGCCCTTGGCCTTCTGGGCCTGCTTCCAGGCCCGTACCTGCTTGAGGGTCTCGGGGGAGTCGATGTCGGCGACCGACCGGGGTTGCGTGTCGGAGAACGGCTTCGCGTACTCCTCCCAGCCTTTCGGGGCGGCCTGCATCCGCTTGCCCAGGATGGCGAGGAAGATCTTGGCCTTCTCGTCACCGAAGCCGGGGAGCGCGCGGATGCGGTCGAAGAGGTCCGCCGGGTCGCGCACGCCCTTCCAGATGGTGGCGGCGTCCCCGTCGTGGCGCTCCACGACGTGGGTGCACAGCGCGTGGGTGCGCTTGGCCATCGACGCCGGGTACCGGTGCAGCGCGGGCTTCTCGCGGAACACCGCTTCGAGCGCTTCGGGTGGCATCGCCGCGATGGCCGCGCAGTCGAGGCTGCCGAGACGGTCGCGCAGCGTGGCCGGGCCGCGGAACGCCCATTCCATCGGCACCTGCTGGTCGAGCAGCATCCCGATCACGAGCGCGAGCGGATCGGTGACGAGCAGCCGGTCGGCGTCGGCGTCTCCGGTGATCGGCATGGTCGCGGCAGCCATCGGCTGCAGCCTACCGAGGGGGCACCTCCTGCGGAGAAGTTGTCGATAGGCCTCCTGCGGAGAAGTTGCGATAGGCCTCCTGCGGAGAAGTTGTCGATAGGGTGGCCCGATGTCTGCGTCGGAGCCGCCCGAAGATCCGAATGCGTGGAATGCCGACGACACCGGCGCGGTCCCGGTCGGTCCGGAGCCCGAGCCGACCGGTGCCGGGGGCCCCGGGGGTCCCGGGGGTTGGGGACGTGCGCCGCGGGTCGAGCCCTTCGCCATCGCCGCGCTCGTGTGGGCGCTCGTCAGCATCGTCATCCCACTGCTGGGCACGATCGTCGCGTTCGTGCTCGCCGCGCGCGCCGCGGACCTCATCAGACGGTCGCGCGGTGAGAAGTCGGGTACCCAGTACGTCACCGCCGCGCGAGTCATTGCCGCAGTGGTGCTCGCCGTCTGGGTGATCGGGCTCATCGCGTACCTCGCGCTCGACGGCGGCAACTCGGACAACAACGTCGCCGTGCCCACCCAGCCGCCGACGAGCACGATCGCGCCGGCGACCACCACGACCACCACACCGCTGCCCACCACGACGACGAAGCCGCCGGTCGTCACCACGATCACCGTGGCTCCGCCCACCATCACGGTGATCCCGCCTCCCGTCACGACGGCAGCACCTCCCGTCACGACGGCAGCGCCGCCGGTGACGACGGTCGCACCGCCGGTGACGACCACCAAGCCGCCGGTGACGACCACCAAGCCGCCGGTGACGACCACCAAGCCGCCGGTGACGACCACACTGCCCGATGCGGCCAAGGCCGCCGCGGTGCAGAGCAAGCTGCTGGATCGCCCGCAACTCGGGCCGAGCAACCGTGGCGTCCCCGACGACCAGCGCTTCGTGGTGAGCTACACGCCGGGGCAGGACCTCCTCGTCACCTGGGCGATCAACACCGGGGGCGTAGGGCCACCCCCGACGGGCACGCCCGACTGCACCTCGCCGCCCACCACCGCGCCCCCGACCTCGTCGACGACCCCGACCTCGTCGACGACCACGACCTCGACGACCACGACCTCGACGACGACCACGACCTCGACGGCCACGACGACGTCCCAACCGCCGATCACCACTCACACCACCCAGGAGCAGGCCCGCTACGAGGCGCGCCAGATCCTGCTGTCGATCAAGCCGCAGATCACCAAGCTGCACCTCGACATTCCCGGTGTGCAGCTGGTGGGGACGTATCCGTTGAACGACGTGAACAACGCCGTCGACGTCGACGTCGTGCAGGTCCTGTACTCCAAGGCCACCGTGGAATCGGTCTTCGCCGACTACAAGAAGGCGTTCGACGTGCCGCCCGCCGAGGTCGTGCAGTGCCTGAACGACGCGTTCAAGTAGGCCGCCGCTGAGCCGGGCTACGAACGGTCGCGCAGGAGGTCGCGGATCTCGGAGAGGAGCACGACCTCGTCGCTGCGGTCCTCGGCGACGTCCTCGCCCGAGGCCTTGCGGCGCTTCTGCATCTCCTCGAACGCCCTGATGACCACGAAGAGCGTCGCCGCGATGATGACGAAGTTGACGACCTCGGTGAGGAACCTGCCGTAGTAGATGATCCCGCCGTTGATCGTGAAGGTCAGGCCATTGAAGTTCGGCTCGCCCACGATCGCGGCGATGACCTGCATCAGGACGTCGTTCACGAGCGAGTTCACGACCCGGTTGAACGCGACCCCGATGATCACCGCGACCGCGAGGTCGAGCACGTTGCCGCGCATCACGAATTCGCGGAAGTCCTTCACCAATTTCGACACGGTTCCTCCTGTCGACCAGACACGCGGGTTCCCGCGCGCGACGAGTCCGGAAGGGTTACGAGAAGCGCTCGACGACCATGGCCATGCCCTGGCCGCCACCCACGCACATGCTCTCGAGGCCGTAGCGGGCGCCGGCGTCGTCGAGGCCGTTGAGCAGCGTGGTCATGATGCGGGCGCCGGTCATGCCGAACGGGTGGCCGAGGGCGATGGCGCCGCCGTGCACGTTGAGCTTCTCCCACGGGATGCCGAGCTCCACGCGCCGAGGGCACGACCTGGGCCGCGAACGCCTCGTTGATCTCGACCAGGTCGATGTCGTCCATGGAGAGGCCGGCGCGGGCGAGGGCCTGGCGGCAGGCGTCGATCGGGCCGAGGCCCATGATCTCCGGGTCGAGGGCGGACACGCCGCTGGCCACGATGCGGGCGAGGGGCTGCACGCCGAGGGCCTCGGCGCGGGCTTCGCTCATCACCATCACCGCGGCGGCCCCGTCGTTCAGGGGGCACGCGTTGCCTGCGGTGATGGTGCCGTCGGGCCGGAACACGGGCTTGAGCTGCGCGAGCCCTTCGACGGTGGTACCGGCGCGGGGACCGTCGTCCTTGCCGACGACGGTGCCGTCGGGCGTGGTGACGGGTGTGATCTCACGCTCGAAGAACCCGTTCTCCTGCGAGGCGACCGCCCGCTGCTGCGAGCGCGCCGGCGAACTCGTCCATCTCCTCGCGGGTGACCTTGGCGTACTCGGCCACGTTCTCCGCGGTCTGGCCCATGGCGATGTAGATGTCGGGGAGGCCCGAGATGGGTTCCCACGCACCCTGGCCCCCGGCGACGCGCTCGGCGGTGCGCGCCTCGGCCTCGGCGTACCGGGCGTTGTGCGTGCCCGGCGCGCCGTCGGACATCCCCGAGCCGAACCGGCTCACCGTCTCGACACCGCCGGCGACGAACACGTCGCCCTCGCCGGCCTTGATCGCGTGCGCCGCCATCCGGATGGTCTGGAGCGACGACGAGCAGTAGCGGTTGACGGTGACACCGGGCGCGCCTTCGAGGCCGGCGAGCAACGCGGTGACGCGGGCGACGTTGTAGCCCGACTCACCCGCGGGCTGGGCGCAGCCCCAGATCAGGTCCTCGACCTCACCCGGGTCGACGGCCGGCGCCTTGGCCAGCAGGGCCTGCACGATGGTCGCGCCGAGGTCGTCGGGACGGACGTCCACCAGCGAGCCCTTGTTGGCCCGCCCGATCGGGCTGCGGGCGGTGGCGACGATGACGGCTTCCATGCTGGCCTCCTGGTCGTACCGGGCGGCCGGCACCGCATGCGGTGGGCCAGACTCTTCCGGTGGGCGCGGCCGGCATCCTACTGCTGTCGTTCGTGGTCGGCTCCGTGCCGACCGCGAACCTGTTCGCGCCGCGCGTCGCGCGGGATCGATCTCCGGGAGGTCGGGAGCGGCACGGTGTCGGGCACCTCCCTCTACCGGGTCGCGGGCTTCGTGCCGCTGGCGGCGGCGGGCATCCTCGACATCGGCAAGGGTGCGCTCGGGCCGCTCCTCGCCGGTACCGATCGTCCCGTGCTCGCGGCGCTGGCGGGCGGCGCCGCGGTCGCCGGTCACAACTGGTCGCCCTTCCTCCGCGGTTCGGGCGGTCGGGGGATCGCGCCCGCGCTCGGTGCGTTGCTGGTGAACGCGTGGGTCGGTGCGGTCATCCTGCTCACGGGTCTCACGCTCGGACGCCTCGTGCGCCAGACCGGCGTCGTCGCGCTCGTCGCCGAGCTCTCGCTGGCGCCGGTGCTCGCGCTCACCGATGGTCGTGACGGCGCGATCGCGGGGCTCGCGATCGCGGTGCCCATGCTCGTGAAGCGCGTGCTGGGCAACTCCCGACCGGTCACCGATCCCGGGCGGGGCCGGGGTCACGTCTACCTCCACCGCTTCCTCTTCGACAACGACCCCGCCCCGGAGGCTCCGTGAGCTTCGTGACGCTGGTGCGCCGCACCGGGTTCCGCGACCTCCTGGTCGGCCAGGGCGTCTCCGCGCTCGGAGACTGGATGGGCACCGTCGCGCTGATGGCGCTCGTGCTCCAGCTCACCGACTCGCCCGCCGCGGTCGGCGGCATCCTCACGTTGCGGTTGCTCCCCGCCGCGGTCGGCGGTCCGCTGGCCGCGCGTGCCGCGGGTCGTTGGGACCGCCGGCGCACGATGCTCACGATGGACCTCGTGCGCGCCGCGATGGTGTTCGCGATTCCCTTCGTGCGTGCGCTGTGGTGGATCTACCTGTGGGGCTTCCTGATCGAGGTCGCCAGCATCGTGTTCCTCCCGGCGCGCGACGCCTCGATCCCCGACCTCGTCGGCGACGACGGCGACCTACCGCTGGCCAACGGGCTGATCCTCGGGACGTCGTACGGCAGCATCCCGATCGGCGCCGCCCTCTTCGCGGCGATGGCCGCGCTCCCCGTCCACCTCGATCGACGACCGTTCGCGCTCGTGTTCCTCATCGACGCCGCCACCTTCCTCGTGTCGTTCTTCTGCATCGCCCGCCTCACCGAGCTCGGGCACGGGGGCGGCGGGTCGACGGTGGAAGCCGACGACGCGAACGTGCGATTCCGCGACGCCTTTCGGATCCCGCTGGTCGCCGCGGTGATGCCGGCGGCGCTCGCGGTGTCGATGGGTCTCGGCGCGCTGTTCTCGCTCGGCATCGTGTTCGTGCACGACGTGCTGCACGCGTCCGACGCCGAGTTCGGCGTGCTGATCGCGCTGTTCGGCGTCGGCGCCGTCGTGGGGCTCGTGGCATTGCAGCGGCTCCCGCACGGCGACCTGCTGGCGAGGACCCGCGCGGGAGTCGCGTTCATCGGTATCGTCGTGGCCGTGTTCAGCCTGGCGCCCGCTCTCTGGGTGGCGCTGTTCGGGGCGGTGGCGTTCGGTGCCGGCGCGGCTTACTCGTTGGCGGCCGGCATGGGGGCGATCCAGTCGTCGCTCGACGGCAGCCGGCGTGTGTTGGCGTTCACCGCGTTCCACGTCGTGTTGCGGATCGGGCTGGCGGTGGCGGCCGTGGGCGCCGGCATCGCGGGCGACCTCCTCGCCGACGTGACGTGGCCCGTGGTCGGCACGTTGGAACCGGCACGGGTGGTGCTGCTGTGTGCCGGGATCCTGGTGTTCGCCAGCGCCGCGCTCGTCCGCGTCCGCACCTCGACCGACGACGCTGCGGGCGCGTGACCGTCGCCATCGTCACCGACAGCGCGGCGGCGATCCCGCCCGAGCTCGCCGAGCAGCACGGCATCGCCATCGTCCCCATGTGGCTCTCCGTCGACGGTGACCCCGTCCGCGAGGGCCAGCGCGCGCTGGGCGAACTGCTCGGGGACGCGCGTGTCACGACCTCCGCCCCGACCCCCGGGGAGTTCGAAGCCGCGATCCGGGCCGCGCTCGCGGCCGGCGCGTCGGACGTGCTCGTGCTCACCATCGCGTCGGCGATGAGCGCGTCGCACCACGCCGCCGCGGTCGCGGTGCGCGACGTCGGTGAGCGCGCCCGGGTGGTCGACACGAAGACCGCCGCCGGCGCCCAGGCACTCGTCGTGCTCGCGGCCGCGACCGCCGCCGCGTCCGGCGCGGGGATCGACGGGGTGGCCGCGGCGGCGCTCGAGGTGGTGTCCCGGGTGCGCCTGGTGGCGATGGTGCCCGACCTCGACCATCTCGTGCGCAGCGGGCGCGTGCCCGGGATCGCGGGCTGGGCCGGTCGCACGCTCGGTATCAGCCCGCTCTTCGAGTTCCGCGCCGGCAAGGTGCACCGCCTCCGCCCCGCGCTCGGGATCGAGGCCGCCTACGACCGGATCGTGGCCCGCTTCCGGCGCGACGCACGGGCCGGCGCCCGCGCTCACGTGGTCGCGCTGCACGCGCTGGCTCCCGACTCCGCCGACGCCCTGCTGGCGCGCGCGGTGGGAGCGGCAGACGTCGCCGAGTCGTTCACCAGCGAATTCGGTTCGGTCATGGTCGTTCACGCCGGCCCGGGGATCGTCGGTCTGGCGTGGTGGTGGCAGCCGCTCAGTCCGGGGAACCGACCGGCGTGACGATCCACTCGAGCGCGCCGAGCACGGCCGGGACCGAGCCCGGTCCGTTGGCGTGCCAGGGGCCCGGCACCAGGTCGAGCCGCCGGGCGCCGGGGGCCGCGTCGTAGAGCGCGCGCGCCTCGGCCGCGGGGATGAACGGATCGTCGAGCGCGTGGACGACCGCGAGGGGTACCTCGAGCGCGGCGGACCAGCTCGATCGGCGGGGCGGGGCGTGAACGGCGGGGTGCGAGGCGCACGCCGAGGCGGCGCGCCGCGAAGACGCGCCCGGGTGGTGTCGACGTGATGCCCACGCTCAGGAGACCGCGGGCGTTGCGGGGCAGCTTCCACCGGGCCGGGCCGCTGACGGTCACCACGCCCGCGATGTCGCGGCCGCCGGCGTGCGGGCCCCGGTCGGCCGCGTGGCGCAGGACCGCGATGGCGCCCATCGACACGCCCACCAGCACCACCGGCCCGCAGCCGGGTCGGGTCGCCGCGACCGCGGCCGCGACGTCGTGGCGTTCGAGATCGCCGAGGGTGCAGCGGCCACCCGACGCACCGTGGCCACGGGCATCGTAGGTGATCACGTCGAAGCCGCGCTCGTGCACGGCACGCGCCAGGGCCTCGACGTCGCCGTGGCCGGCCGAGGCGGTGAACCCGTGCGCGACGACCACCGTGGCGCGGGGCCCGTCGCCCCAGCGCGTCTGGGCGGCGAGCCGTATGCCGTCGGCCGTCGTGAGGGTCGTGACCGCCACGCGGCAAGGGTAACGGTGCGAACCTGCCCGAGCACCCGCCCCTAGCATCGCCAGATGCCCGACGCACCCGCCGACGACCAGGCGCCGGTCTCCGGCGCCGCGACCGGCGACGTGCCGGCGCTCGACGTCCCGGCCGAGCGGGCCCGCCGCCTCGCCGATCTCGACGAGCTGCGGGAAGCGGGCGTCGACCCGTACCCGGTGCGCTTCGACCGAGACCGCACCCTCGGCGAGTTGCGGGCCGAGTTCGGGGACCTCCCGCCCGACACCGAAACCGGCGTGGCCGTCCGGGTCGCCGGTCGCATTCTCACCCTCCGCCGCCACGGCAAGCTCACGTTCGCCACCGTCCGAGACCAGTCCGGCACCGTCCAGCTGTTCGCGTCGCGGGAGGTGCTGGGCGACGAAGCCCACGACGCGTTCGGCCGCCTCGACCTGGGGGACTGGGTCGGGGCCGAGGGCACGGTCATGACCGCTCGCAAAGGCGAGCTCTCGGTCAAGGTCACCGCGGTCGTGCTGCTGGCCAAGGCGCTCCGGCCGCTGCCCGACAAGTGGCACGGGCTCTCCGACGTCGACACGCGGTTCCGGCAGCGTTACGTCGACCTCATCGTCAACGACGAGGCGCGGCGGGTGTTCGAGGTCCGCTTCGCCGCGGTGGCGGCCCTCCGGCGCGAGCTGGCCGACCTCGGGTTCGCCGAGGTCGAGACCCCGGTGCTGAGCCACGAGCTCGGAGGCGCGACGGCGCGCCCCTTCGTCACGCACCACAACGCGCTCGGCACCGATCTCTACCTGCGGATCGCGCTCGAGCTGCACCTCAAGCGACTGGTCGTCGGCGGGTTCGAGCGGGTGTTCGAGATCGGGCGGGTCTTCCGCAACGAGGGCATCGACACCAGCCACAACCCCGAGTTCACGATGCTCGAGGCGTACCAGGCGTTCGCCGACTACCACGACATGATGGAGCTCACCGAACGCCTCGTGGTCGCCGCCGCGCGTGCGGCCCTCGGCGGCGACACCGTGCTCGACGTCCGGGGCACCGTCGTCGACCTCGCCGAGCCGTGGCCCCGCGCCACGATGGTCGACCTCATCCGCGAGCACGTCGGCGTCGAGATCAGCCCGGCGATGACGGTCGAGGCCGCCCGGGCCGTGCTCGACGGCCTGGGCCTCACGTACCGCGAGCCCTGGGGTGCGGGTCGCCTCACCCACGAGGTCTACGACGAGCTGGTGGAGCCGAAGCTCGTGCGGCCGACGTTCGTGCTCGACCACCCGCGCGAGACGTCGCCGCTCGCGCGGGTCGCACCGCGACGACCAGACGCTCGTCGAGCGCTTCGAGGTGGTCGTCGCCGGCAGCGAGCTGGCGAACGCCTACAGCGAGCTCAACGACCCGGTCGACCAGCGCGGTCGGTTCGAGGCGGAGGCGCGGGCCCGGGCGGCGGGCGACCCCGAGGCGGGCACGGTCGACGAGGACTACCTCCGCGCGTTGGAGTTCGGGCTCCCCCCGACCGGGGGCCTCGGCATCGGGATCGACCGTCTCACCATGCTCCTCGCCGGCGTCACCAGCATCCGCGAGGTGATCCTGTTCCCCACCCTCCGCCCCGAGGCATGATCGTCCCCGTCCCCGTACCCGTACCCGCGCCCGACCACCGAGGACCCCCGTTGTCACGTCGTCCGTTCCGCCGCCTGATCCCCGTCGCCGCTCTCGTCGTCTGCCTGCTCATCACCGGGATCGGTACCGCCCACGCGGCGAGCGTCACGCCCGCCAAGTGGGCCCCGAAGTTCTGCAACGCCATCGACCAGTACCAGAAGACCATCACCGAGCAGGCCGATGCCATGACGACCGCGCTGGAAGGTGTCACCAAACTCGAGGCCGGTCGCGCCGAGATCGTGGGGTTCCTCGGGAAGATGGTCACCGCTGCGAACACCGCGGCACGTCAGGTGAAGAAGGCGGGGTCGCCGTCAACGCCCAACGGCTCGAAGATCTCGGCGACGTTCGTGTCGGGGTTCAAGGCGTCGGCCGGGGTGTTCGCCGACGCCAAGGCGAAGGCCACCAAGTTGCCGACCACGACGCCCGCGGCGTTCAAGAAGAAGGGAAAGCAGCTCGGGCAGGATCTCACTGACGCCGGTGCCGAGCTGACCAAGACCTTCGCCGGGATCGACAAGCTCGACAAGGGCAAGAAGCTCGAAGCCGCGTTGAAGGCCACGCCGGAATGCGCGTTCCTCAACTCGTGAGGGCGACTGCGGTCAGGCGACGAGCTGCTCGCTGACCTCCCAGAGGCGGGCGGCGGCCGCGTCGTCCTGGGCCGCGGTGCTCGGTGACGCGGGCGCCGACTTGACCCAGTAGCCGCCCGTGATGCCCTCGACCTCGGGCGCCGAGGCGACGTACACCGACGTCTGCGCGCCCTGGATCGAATTCAGCGCGAACGGCTTGAGCAGCGGGAAGGTGAGCTTGCCGAGCGCGCCGGTGTCGCCGTCGCGCCCGAAGCTGCTGGCGACGAACCCGGGGTGCACCGCGTTGGCGGTGACCCCGGAACCGTCCCACCGGCGGGCCAGCTCGCGGGTGAAGAGGATGTTGGCGAGCTTGGTCTTCGCGTAGACCCCGAATCCGCGGTAGCGACGCTCGGACTGGAGGTCGTCGAAGTCGAGGCCGTGCCGCGCGCTCTTGTGGCCCGCGGAGGAGACGTTCACCACGCGACCCGGCGCGCCGGCGACCAGCCGATCGTGGAGGAGCTGCGTCAGGAGGAAGTGGCCGAGATGGTTCACCTGGAACGTCATCTCGTAGCCGTCCACCGTTCGTCGGCGGGAGCTCAGCATGAGGCCCGCGTTGTTGACGAGCACGTCGAGGCGGTCGTGGTGTCCGGCGAACTCGGCCGCGAGCTCGCGCACCGACGCCAGCCGGGCGAGGTCCAGGGCCATCACCTCGGCATCGGCCCGGCCGCCGCGGCCGCGGATCTCGTCGAGCGCGGCCCGGCCCCGCACCGGGTCGCGCGCGGTGATGGTCACCTGAGCGCCCATCGACGCGAGGGCGACGGCCGTCTCCTTGCCGATTCCCGCGTTGCCTCCCGTGATCAGCACGACCTTGCCGGCCATCGCATCCGTCATCGGCCCATCCGTCATGAGCTCAATCTACGGCCGCGTATGATCCGCCGGTGTCCGGCCTCCCGCTGGACGGCGTGCGCGTCGTCGACCTCACCACCGTCGTCTCGGGGCCGTACTCGACGCTGCTCCTCGCCGACTTCGGTGCCGACGTGATCAAGGTCGAGGCGCCGACCGGCGACCTCGCCCGCGACCTCGGACCCCGCGTGCACGCCGGGATGGCTGCGGTGTTCCTCAACTGCAACCGGAACAAGCGCAGCGTCGTGCTCGACCTGACCACGGACGACGGCCGCACCCTGTTGAAGTCCCTCGCCGACACCGCCGACGTCGTCGTGCACAACATGCGCCGCGGCGCCGCGCTGCGCTGCGGCGCCGACGCGGACACGCTCACCGCCGGTCACCCGGAGCTCGTGCACTGTGCGATCACGGGCTTCGGCGCCGACGGTCCCTACGCGGACCTCCCCGCATACGACGACATCGTGCAGGCGGTGTCGGGCATCGCCGGCGCGCAGGAGTGGATGGCCGGCACACCCACCTACGTCGCCAACGCGGTCGCCGACAAGATCGCAGGGGTCACCGCGGCCTTCGCGATCGCCGCCGCGCTACGCAAGCGTGCCGTCGACGGTACCGGTTCCGTGGTCGAGGTGCCGATGGCCGAGGCCCTCGCCGCGTTCGGGCTGCTCGAGCATTTGTGGGGTCGCACCTTCGTGCCCGCGCGGGGCGAGGCGCGCTACCCGCGGATGTCGTCGCCGGTCCGGCGCCCGTTCCCGACGGCCGACGGCCACCTCGGAGTCGTCGTCTACAGCGACCGTGACTGGCAGCGGTTCTTCACCATCATCGACCGGCCCGATCTCGCCGCCGACGACCGATTCGCCACGCTGCACGACCGCACCCAACGGCTCGACGAGCTCTACGCATTGGTGGCGGAGCACCTCTCCCGGGACACGACACAGGCGTGGTTCGAGCGGCTCACCGCCGCGGGGATCCCGGCGATCCCCTACAACCAGGTCGACGACCTGTTCGACGACCCGCACTTCCGCGCCGTGGGGCTGTTGGAGGAGACCGTGCACCCCTCGGAGGGCACGCTGCTCCAGTGCCCGACGCCGATCACGTTCGACGGTGTGCACTCGGTGCTGGGCCGTCCGGCGCCGGCGTTGGGCGCCGACACCGCGGCCGTGCTCGGCGACCTCACACCACCGCGCTGAACCGGGCTCCGTCGACGAGGATCTCGCGACCGCACCAGTCGTCGCGCGCCATCGCGGCCGCGACCACCGGGTCGTCGCAGCGCGCGGCGCACCGGCGGCCGTCGGGAGTACGCGCGAGCGCGGCGGCGTACCGCGGCTCGCCCTGCTCGTGGGCGACGGTGTAGCCGTCGACGACCGCGCCGCCGCGGTGGTCGGACGTGAGCTCGAGCACCGACGTCGTCGCCTCCGTGGCCGCCGACACGTCGGCGAAGCGGAATTCCTCGTCCGGCGGCGTCGTCGACCAGAGCGCCATGCCGTGCTTGGTGATCATCCCGCTGATGCCGGTCAGGAGTCCGGTGGTGCCGGGCACGGCGCGGAGCTGCTCGACCATCCGCGCCAGGGCCTGGAAGGTCGCGTTGTTGAGCGGCCCGCCGGCGAAGGTCATCCCGCCGCCCACGGTGAGCGGCCGTTCGTCGAGACGGTCGAGGGGAAGGCCGAGCTCGAGGGCCTGGATGCGGACCGCCGCGGGGAAGCAGCTATAGAGGTCGACGACGTCGGCCGCGGCCGCGTCGTAGCCGCCGAGCTCGCCAAGCCGGTCGGCTCCGGCGCGCACCGCGGCGCGCGGTGCAGCTCGGCGCGCCGGGAGATCGGGACCATGTGGTTCGACTCGACCGCCGCGAGCGGGTACACCCGCCGGTCGTCGGGTATCCCGTAGCGGTCGGCCACCGCGGCGGAGCACAACACGAACGCCGCCGCCTGGTCGACGTTCCACTGGGAGCAGTGCCATTTGGTGTACGGCGCCGCGAGCATCGGGTTGGCCGGTGACGGGTGCTCGAGGAATTCTGGGGAGACCGGATCGCGCCGCCACGCGTCGGGATTCGAGGCTGCGACCCTGCTGCACGCGGCCCACAGCTCGGCTGTCGCGCGCGCGTTGGCCGCGACGGTCTCACCGCGTGCCGCGCGCAGCGCGGTCTCGATCACCGAGTACTGGAGCGGCGCGCTGATGAGCCCGGCCGCGATCTCCGCCTGCGGCATGATCTCCGACGCCGGCGCGAGGGTGTGGTCGGGGGCGGTGCCGTCGGGCTGCGTGGTGTCGTGCACCGCGGTGCCGGTGATGCGCGCGCGCAGGTCGCGGTACTTCGCCTCGCCGCCGCACACCAACGCGACGTCGAGCTCGCCGTCGGTGATGGCGAGGCACGCACGCGTGAAGAGGGTCTGCTGCAGCACGCCGAGCTCGGCCACGACCGAACGGGCCGACGCGCCGAATCGTTCGGTGACGAGGCGCCCCGGGTCGGGATACGACCAGGTGCCGCGCGGCACGAACACCGCCGCGGTCGCCGCCAGGATCTCCGGCGCGCCGGCGTCGGTGGCCGCCCGTTCCGCGGCGGTTGCCATGAGCGCGACCGCCTCGAGCGCGGCCGCGGGATCGTCGAGGTGCTGGTGCGCGACGCCGGCCCCGACGAGGACCGGCGTGCGCGCTTCGGGAGCCACCGGCTACTCGCGTCGGAAGTTCGGGGTGCGCTTCTCGGCGAAGGCCTTGGGGCCCTCCTTCGAGTCGGCCGACGCCATCACCGCCATGCCGATCGGTTGCTCGAAGGCGAACGCCTCGGCCTCGCTCATGTGCTCGGTCTCGCGCAGGGTCCGCAGGATGGCCTCGACCGCGAGCGGGCCGTTCGCCGCCACGAGGCGGGCGACCTCGTGGGCCTGCTCGAGGGCGTGGCCGTCGGGGACCACGTAGCTGACCAGGCCGAGGTCCTTCGCCTCCGGCGCGGTGATGTGGCGGCCCGTCAGCAGGATGTCGGCCGCCGCCGCGTAGGGGATCTGCCGGCGCAGGCGCACCGCCGAGCCGCCCATCGGGTAGAGCGACCAACGGGCCTCCGACACGCCGAAGCGGGCGCTCTCACCGGCGACGCGGATGTCGGTGCCCTGGAGGATCTCGGTGCCGCCGGCGATGGCGACGCCCTCGACGGCCGCGATCACCGGCTTGGTCGGGCGGTAGGTCTTCAGCAGGCCGCGGTAGATGAAGCCGGGGTCTTCCTGCATGCGGGCGGCGGTGTCGATGGCGTCGGGCTCGGCGACGTCACCCGCGAGCGCCCGGAGGTCCATGCCCGACGAGAAGTCGCCCTCGGCGCCGGTGAGAATCACGCACCGGATGTCGTCGTTCGCGGTGACCTCTTCCCACGCGTCGGCGAGCAGGGCGAACATCGTGAGCGTCATCGCGTTCTTGCGGTGCGGTCGATTCAGCGTGACGACCATCACCGCGCCCTCGCGCTCGACTTCTACCTGGGCCACGAGCTCACTCCTCGAGTTGGTCTACGGGTATGGAACGTTCGAGCATGCCGTTCGTCTCCTCGCCGTCCCACCTGTAGTGGGCGCCGGCCTGCTGGAGCAGCGGGGCGAACTCGTGGTGCGAGCCGGCGGCGACGTAGGTCGACAGGATCGTCTCGCCCTCGATGTGCACGTCACCGTTCGCGGTGCGCAGGGTGATCGAGACGTCCTCGCCTGTCGGTTGGCGCCTCCGCAACCACGGCACGTCGACGAGCGTCGCCGCGATCAGCTGTTCGCCGTCGAACACGTAGCCCTCGTTGAACGTCGGGTCGTTCGGCCGGTCCGGAAACGCGAGCACACCGAACCCGCGCCCGCTCGGGAAGAGCGCGCTCGGCCAGCAGTGGCCCCAGAAGCCCTGGGTGTCGCGCACGCCCTGCCGGTGGATCCGCAGGCCGGTGCCACGGAAGGAGAACTCCTCGTTGCCGACGCGCACCGTGCCCCGGGTCGTGCAGAGCTGCTCGTAGCGCGGGCTGATGTAGAGGCCCGCGAAGCCCTCGTGGAACGCCTCCGCGGCCTCCGCGACCAGGGTGCCCGGGACCCACGGCGGCGCGGCCATGGTGACCTCCACGTGGATCTCGAGGCCGACGCGGGGGCCGTCGGCGAGGTCGGCCTCCGAGAGGGCCTGCGCGGTGGTGTCGACCGCGGTGCCCTCGTACGTCATCGTCGACCGCACGAACGGCTCGTCGCAGCGGAACTCGAGCCCACCCGCCCGGAACCGCCGGCAGATCCCGTCGTCGTCGACCGGGTTCGATCCGGCGCCCGCTTCGCGCACGACGACGGCGCGGCCGTCGGGGAAGGCGACGTTCACCTGGAGCCCGCGGAGGTCCCATGACCCGGCGACCGCTTCGATGCCCGCGCGCGGGATCCCGACGACGCCCTCGTCGTCGGAGATCCACATCGACGCGCTCTCGCGGAACTGGGGATCCTCGGGCCGCTCGGCCAGGAAGTGGTCACTTGCCGTGTCCATACCGCTGGTGAGATCGATCGTCACGGGCTGCTCCTCGGGCTGCGAACGGGTGGAGCCTGCCAGGCGCCCGGAGACGCGGCAACATCGGTGCCAACATCCTGTCTCGAGGCGAGTCATCGTCGGGTCGATGACCAGGAACATGGCTGGGAGCCACCACGAGACACGGCGCGTGGGATTGGGCGCGCAGCCGGTGTGGGTTCGACAACTGATCCGCTTGACCGTGACCGCGCCGTGGCAGCTCGCATGGGCGCTCACCCTTGCGGGACTGGCTCTCTGCTGGGCGATCGCGTACGGGCTGGGTGGAGCGAGTGCCGCCCCACCCGCCTGGTTCTACGTCGTCATCGTGCTCGTCGCGGTGCGCTTCGGTTGGCTGGGCGCATTGATCGTCGGTGTCGCTTCCGGAGTGTTGGCCGGTCCGCTGCTCCCGTACGACGTGTCGACGAATGTCGGGCAGGGGACGGCCTGTTGGGTGGTCCAGGCCGCATTCTTCGTGATCGTCGGAGTGGTCGTCGCGACAACCGTCGCGATGTCGACCCGGTCGCTCACCTCCCAGGCCTCCGTCATCCGCGACGCGTCCGATGTGCTGAAGGGGCTGACCCACGGAGACTTCCGCGTCGTGTACCAGCCGATCGTGGAGCTCAAGACCGGACACATCGTCGGCGTGGAGTGCTTGGCGCGGTGGGAGCACGCCCATCTCGGGAACATCGACCCCGAGGAGTTCATCACGGTCGCCGAGCGCTCGGGCACCGTCGGTGTCGTCGGGAATTTCGTGCTCCGACAGTGTTGCCGGCGAGCAGCGGCTTGGAGTGACACCGTGCTGTGCGACGCCGAAGACTTCACAGTGGCAGTCAACATCTCGACCCTCCAGCTGGAGGACCCCACCTTCGAAGACCGGGTCGAGGCCTTGATCGGGGAGACGGGCCTCGATCCTTCCTGGCTCTATCTCGAGATCACCGAGACCGCGTTGATGGCCGATGTCGACACGGCTCTGACCCGCATGAAGAACATCAAGCAGCTCGGAGTGCGGTTCGCGATCGACGACTTCGGAACCGGCTATTCGTCGCTGTCGTACTTGCAGAGTCTCCCCATCGACGTCCTCAAGATCGACCGATCGTTCGTCGTCGGAGTCGACCGGCCCGGTACGCGTTCGAGGCGTTCGATGGCGGCGCTCGTGATCGACTTCGCAATTGCGAACGGCATCACGGCAGTTGCTGAAGGAGTCGAGACGCTCGGTGAGGCGACGCGTCTCGCCAACCTGGGTTGCCGGTTCGCTCAGGGCTTCTACTTCGATTACCCCCTCGAGGCCGAGGTGATCGAGAAGAGGCTGAACTGGCACTACGGGGACAGCACGCCGATCAAGAAGGAAGGTCTGATCGTCGGCTAGGTGTTGTGGGCGCGCCGGGTGCAGTGCCGAGCGCACGCGTCGCGGGCCATCTGGCGCGCCGCGTTCCTCGTCGGTGCGTCGGCCGTTGAGGAGGGTCAGTGCTTGCGGGCGTGCTGCACTGAGCAGATCGCGATGCCGATCGGCCAGGAGCCGGCCGCGATGGTGTCGGTCACGGCGCGGGTCTTGGTGTTGATCACCGAGACCGTGTCGGCTCCTCTGCCGCCGGTCACGTAGGCGTACTTGCCGTCGGGCGTGATGGCGACCTGTTCGGGGATCGGGCCGAGGGCCGTCGCGGTCACAACCACTCCCGAGGTCGTGTCGACGACGGCAAACCCGTTGTCGGTGGTCACGTACGCGTGTTTGCCGTCGGGCGTGATCGCGACACCGTAGGTCCCTGCGGCGACCTCGAAGGTGTTGATCACCGCACGCGCCTTCGTGTCGATCACGACCAGCGTCCCGTTCCCGTTCACGGTCACGTAGGCGCGCGTGCCGTCGGGGCTGAACGCGATGTGCTCCGAGTTGAACGAGCCGAGCTGGATGCCGTTGGGGTACTGGGGAAGCGCGGGGGTGCCGCTCGGGGTTTGGAGGATGGTCCCGGTCTTCGTGTCGATGACCGTGACGATCGAGTTCCCGCCCACGGCGTACGCCTGCGCCCCACCCGGACGTACCGTGACCGCGTCTGCACTCGCGAACCCGACGCCCTCGATGGAGTTGACCGCGGCCGTCTTCGTCGTGATGTCCGACACGGTGCTTGGCGTCTTTCCATCGTCGTTCGCGGTGTAGACGTGCTTGCCGTCAGAGGTGACGGCGACGTCCAAGGGACCGGTCCCGACGGGGATGGTCGCCGTGACCGCACGCTTCCGCGTGTCGATCACCGACACCGAGTTGTCGAAGTGGTTCGTCACGTACGCCGCGGGAGCCGTCCGGGCTGAACGCCACCCCGGCAGGGGCCGCGCCGACAGGAATCGTCGCGGTCACCTTGTTCGACTTCGTGTCGACGACCGACACCGTTCCCCCGTCGAGGTTCGTCACGTACGCCGTGCGCGAACAGCCCTTCGCGGCCGCCGCGCCAGCCGGAGTCGACATCCCGGCCCAGAGCGCTGACGCCGACAACGCGACCACGAGGATCGCGGGCCATCGTCGCACCGTCGCGATCATTGCAGTCGTTTCAAATATCCCGCCAGTGCCATAGGCCACGCACGGTACACGCCGCGCCCGCATCTGCCTGATGGACGCTGTCGTGGGCGTCGAGCAGCGATCGTGCGCCCACCATGGTCGGTCATCGGAGTCCGCATGGAATCCGATACGCGCACATCACGCGCAGTCCGTCGAGACGGAGTCGGCTCGGGTGGTGCTACCGGCGCGTACCGCGGGAAGAGTGTGCTGTACTCCTGCTCGAGAAAGAGCGGTCGGTCGACAGGGAAGAGGTGACGCACGTGGCTCACGCCGTTGTCATGCAGGTGAATCTCGTCGGGGATCGCGCCGAGGCAATGAAGATGCTCGACGAAGTCGTGGTGCCGCGGGCGAAGGCACAACCCGGTTTCCAGCGCGGAATGTGGATGCACAACGAAGCAATGACAGGGACCGGTGTCATGGTCTTCGACACCGAGGAGCACGCAAGCGCAGCGATGAATGCCCTCCAACCGCCGCCGGGTGGGCCGACGGTCATCAACTGCGCAGTGTTCGAGATCGCACGCGAGGTCTGACGGTCGGAATTCTGACGACAGTGGGCGCGGCTCCATATCAGGGATGCATCGTCGACGTGCAACTCGAGTGCAGGGATCAGCGCCTCAACTCGTGTCACGGCCTCAGCGTTGCCATCCCCGCGCGGACCCGGCGATGGGGGGCGATCCCCGGCGGTTGACGACGTGTGGCTCTTCGGGCTTGTTGAGGTCGTAGATGGTGAAGATCGGCACCCGGCACATGTCGTGATTCTCGGGGAATCGGGAGAGTTGCGCGTCATCCGGCACGGGTTCGTGAAGCCGGCGGAGCGCGAAGCCCGCGTCCAAGAAGTCGTTGACGGTCGTGCTCAACATCCGGTGGAAGTTCGTGATCTCGTGTCCCGAACGCCAGGCGACGCGTCGTGGGCCTTCGTTCGCGTAGTCATCGAGCACGAAGTGGAGGTTCACTCCACGTTCATCGACGTACCACGGACCGTGATCGGACCACGCCGAAGCCATCGGCGACACGTTGCAGGCGATGAATCGACCGCCGGGTCGCAATACTCTGAACGCCTCGGTGATTGCCGCGCGCTGGTCTGGCACATCAACCAACGTGATGTAGGAGACGGCAAGGTCGAAGCTGTCGCTCGAGATGCCGTCGAGGTGCTGCATGTCGCCCAGCTCGTACTTCTCGCGGCGTCCCTTCTTCGCATCTGCATACGTGATGAACATCGCCTGCAGATCGATGCCGAGCACGTCGGCGCCCCGGTCGGCGAGCATCCTGCAGAACCGCCCCTCCCCGCAGCCGAGGTCGACCACCTTGAGACCGGCGACCGGGCCGACGATCTGCAGCATCCAGTCGTCGAGAAGACCCTCACGGGCGTTGTCTCGGTGTTGCTCCGACCGTGCGATCCACTCCGGAGCAAAGGCGGTCCATTCCCGGTTCAGATCGGCGGCGTCAGGCATGCGCTGAACGGTGACTTCTGCGCCTCAGGGGACGTGGACGCGCGGCCCGTACTGGCCGCTCTGGCGCCTGCACGGCGTCGGTCTGGGTGCGCCACGCGCCAGCGGGGTCGTCGTCGACCGGCGGGCCGGCGGGCAGCGTGATCCCGGCCGCTCCCTGGAGGAATGCCGGGAACCACTCGACGAGGTGGCGGACGACGTCGCGGGCGACCCAGCCGTCCACCGGCGCGGGCTGGTCCCGACGCGTCCGGCGCGACGCCCTCGACGGTCGCGGTGAACGCGCCGGCGATGCGCCGGTGCTCCTCGGCCTGACCGCTCATCGGAGCTCCGCGACGAGAGCGTCGAGCTTGGCGTAGCCCTGTTCGACGCCGGTCTCCATGCCGCTGGCCAGCCACTGGTCGCGTCCTTCGAAGCTGTCGACGAGTGACTGGGCGTGCAGGCGGGTGCGGCCGTCGCCGAGGTCCTCGAAGTGCAGCGTCTCGAGGGCGACGTCGTCGGGCTGGCCGTCGAACGTGAAGGTCTGCACGATGTGGTCCTCGCCGACGTCGTGGAAGCAGCCGTGGAAGGCGTACTCCTCCCCGTCGCGGCCGGCGACGTAACGCCAGCGGCCGCCGGTGGTGGCGTCCCAGTCGAGGATCTTGGTGT
Source organism: uncultured Actinomycetes bacterium (assembly GCA_963750045.1). Lineage (GTDB taxonomy): Bacteria > Actinomycetota > Acidimicrobiia > IMCC26256 > DASPTH01 > DASUAS01. The sequence continues at coordinate 296,401 of CAVVPD010000005.1, forward strand.
TCATCCCGTCCGGACCGACCCAGCGGGCGAAGAGCTCGGGGTCGGTGTGGGCCCGCATCAGCTGTGCCGGGGTGGCGTCGAAGTCGCGGGTCATGCGGATGATCGGCAGGGTGGGGTCGGCCTCGATCGAGACCGGGTAGCGGTCGCCGGTGGCGGTCATGACGCTGCTCCTTGCCGTAGGTGCCGGTGTTCGGTCGGTCGTTCGTCGCCGCGCATCTCGGCGAGGACGACGTCGAGACGCTCGTAGCGCTCCTGGGCCTGTTGGCGAAACCGCTCGATCCATTTCGTCATCAGGTCGAAGACCTCTGCTTCGAGGTGGCACGGTCGGCGCTGGGCGTCCTTGGTCTGGCTCAGGAGGCCGGCGTCGGCGAGCACCTTGATGTGCTTGGACACCGCCTGGACCGAGACGTCGTAGGGGTCGGCGAGTTCCCCGACCGTCGCGTCGCCCACGGCGAGGCGGGCGACCATGTCGCGCCTCGTGGGATCGGCGAGGGCGGCGAAGATGCGGGAGAGCTGGTCGTCGGACACGGACGACCCTCCTTGTTCAACTGAATGGTTGATCAAGACCGTACGTCAATGGCCTTCCCGTTGTCAACCGTTTGGTTGAGGAGCGATGGCCCGCCCCGGCTGTGCTGCGCGCTGGCAGGCCATCGGCGCCGCTCGCGCGGCCCTTGCTCTCGGCAGCTCGGCGACTCGTCGGACGCGCCGCCGAGGGGCCGGGGCGATCGGACACGGCGCCCACGCGCTGACCGGCGTGAACGCACTCCGAACGGAGGCCAGTAGAGCTCCTGGGTTCCTATTCCAACCAAAACATCGTGGCCCGACTGGAACGGATTCTCGCTGGTCAGGACCGTGATCAACCGTCCGGTCGAACCGTCCGGTCGCCTCGCTAACAGCAGCACCGGCTGACCACTGAGGAGGTCTCAGAGGTCCTCCAGCGCTACCAGGCGGGGGAGACCGCCAACGACCTGGCCGATGCCTTCAGCGTGCATCGCAGGACGATCGTGCACCATCTCACCGCTGCTCAGGTCGAGACGCGCTACCACGCTGACGTTGATCTCACCGAAGCCCAGCGACTGTATGAGCAGGGCTGGTCCCTGGCCCGCATCGGTCAGCGTTTCGGTGTGGCAGCCGGGACCATCCGTCGAGCCCTCCTCCAGGCCGGGACGCCCACCCGTCCGGTTGGCACGAATCAGTGGAGTCAGTCGGGCTGATCGGTCTGCTCGAGGATGATCGCCAAGAGTGCGTCGGCGATCTTCTTGGCGTCGATCTCGTCTCGGTGCTCTGCCCGAAACATCATGCGCAGGCCCTTCTTGTAGGCCGGACCAACGGACTCGGTGACGTAGCCACCGGTCGGGGACTGGATACGCGCCTTTCGGCGATCGCGTCCGCCAGAGGCGTGTGCGGTGGCATGGGAGCCTCCTTCTCCCACCCGACATGGAGTATGCGGGACAAGAGGAAAAATGGCTCGTAGTACAATGGGAACATATGTTCGAGACACTGACTGAACGAATCGACTCCCTCCTCGACGAGCCGCCCGTGGTCGTGGTGGTCTCCGGATTTGGTGGATCCGGCAAGACAACACTTGCTGAGCGTCTCAAGGCTCACTACTCGAATGCGACGTTGGTGCAGCTCGACAACTTCCTCACCAATCACGGCGAGGGCGAGGGCATGAATGGCGGTTACGACTGGGACCGCTTCGTCAACGTGGTGCGCGAAGCCAAGCAGGGCAAGCCGTTGCAGTACCAGTGGTACGACTGGCACGCCGACGCGCTGGCTGGCTTCATCGACGAGCCGTCACGTCCTCTGGTGATCATCGAGGGTGTGCGACTCCTGCAGCCTTCGGTCACCGACCACGTCGACTTGTCAGTCTGGATCGACTGCGATCTCGAAGAAGCAGCACAGCGCGGCATGGAACGCGACCGTCGCAACAAGGACTGGGACGAGGCTGCGCTGGAAGAGCACATGCGCAAGTGGCGTGAGGTCTGGGGCCCGAAGGATGCAGCCTTCGCGTCCGAGTTCTCGCCGCGAACGAACGCCGACCTCCTCTACTCGGAACCTGCCGCATGACCGAGGAGATCCACCTTGGCCAGACGCTCGATGAGGGAACGCTTGACTCGCTCGCCGATTTCATCTGCGGCGACGACACCAAGCGCTACCCCGTGTATCGCAGCTCGCAGTACCTAACTCGGTTCTTCGCAGGCATCAAGATCAACCCAGTGCACGACGGCTCGACCCGCAAGTGGTGGACGCTCTCTATCCTCCAACAGCTCCAACCCACTGACCTAGAACGGGTGATTCTGCGGTCACGATCATGGGACGGTGCAGCAACGGGTTGCCGGTCAGCTCGGGTATGGGACGGAGTCGGTCCGGTCGTGGGTGCGTCAGGCCGACATCGATGAGGGCCGCGAAGTCGGGGACGACGACGGACGGACGCGGCTCGGATCAAGGCGCTCGAACAAGAGAACCGTGAGCTGAAGCGCACGAACGCGATTTTGCAAGTTCGGCGTCGGCTTTCTTCGCGGCGGAGCTCGACCGCCCACAGAAGTGATGGTCGAGTACATCGACGGGCATCGCGACGAGTTCGGAGTCGAGCCCATCTGCGACTGCGTTGCAGGTGGCTCCGTCCACGTACTACGCGGCGAAGTCACGACCGGTGTCGGCGAGGTCGGTGCGCGACGCGATGCTGATCCCGGTCCTGGTCGCGATCTGGATGTCGAACTACCGCGTCTACGGGGCCCACAAGCTCTGGAAAGCCGCGCAGCGAGCCGGTCATGACATCGGCCGGGATCAAGTCGCCCGGCTAGTGCGCCAGGCTGGGATCGAAGGTGTGAGCCGCCGGCGACGCAAGGTGCGCACCACGAAGTCCGGACCCGACCGCGCCGCGCCCCGCGGACCTGGTCGAACGTGACTTCACCGCCGACGCCTCCGAACGAGTTGTGGGTGACCGATCTCACGTATGTGCCGACGTGGTCGGGGTTCGCGTACGTGTGCTTCATCGTCGACGCGTACTCAGCCGCACGATCGTCGGGTGGCGTGTCGCTTCGCAAATGCGCACCGACATGGTCCTCGACGCGCTCGAGATGGCCCGCTGGTCGCGCGGCACCCGCCTCGAAGGGCTGCGGTGTCACTCCGACGCCGGCAGTCGCAGTTCACCAGCGTCCGTTACGGCGAACGCCTCGCGGACCTCGGCGCGGTCCCGTCGATCGGCACCGTCGGCGACAGCTACGACAACGCGCTCGCCGAGATCGGTGAACGCGCTCTACAAGACCGAGTTGATCTACGGACCCGACCAAGGACCGTGGCGCACGGTCGAAGACGTCGAACTCGCGACCCTCAGCTGGGTGCACTGGCACAACACCGACACGGCTCCACGGCTACCTGCGCGACGTGCCACCGGTGGAGTTCGAAGCTGAGTTCTACGCTGCGTCCGCGACGACCAGCGAGGCAGCCTGAAACCAAACCAACGGGTCTCCATCAAACCCAGGGCGATTCAGCCACCCGGCCGGAGTGCTTAGCGTGAGTGGTCGCTCGGTGGCTCGTGCGAGCGTTCCTCTTCGATGAGCTCATCGATGTCAATCGCGTTCCTCGAATCCGCTTCGTCGATCACAGGGCTGGACGTCCCGAGAAGGATCAGCGGATCGAGTTGGTACTTCTCGCTCAGGAATCGGGCCCGGTAGGCAAGTTCGACGTCGCGGGCGATCACCTGGACGTACGTGAAGTTGAGTCCAGCACCAATCGCGATTCCCAGCACGGGTACCGCTTGACCGAGTTTCCTCTGGGTGAGGCGCACGCCCAGTAACGCGAACACACGCTCGACAACCTTCACGAGCATGTGCTCGCTCAAGACCTTCGATGCCGCTCGCCGAGCGAGTAGCTGCGTGACGCGGGACAGCTGACTGAACGCGACCACTTTCGCTCCCCCGACGCCGGCCGACCCGAAGTTGATCGCACTCAGTGCGAAGAGCTCTTCCTCGGGCGTGTTCGTGTCATACCCGTAGTACGCCGCGATGTGTGCTGTGACTCTTCCCGTCACCGCAATGAGAGTCGCCGCGTCGACAGCCATGGCACCGATGACTGTGCCGGCACCGGGCGCAGCCGTTGCGCCGGCACTGAACACTGAACCGACGGCAATCAGGGCTTCACCACCTGAGATGACCAGTCCCGCGCCCGCACCTTCGACCGCTGCTCCAGCCGAGTAGCGGTAGCCCAGCCGCGGTTTCACTTGATCCACGGCCTCGAGATCGAGCAAGCGAGCATCGGATAGCCGATCCATCTGGTGCCCTGACCGCTCGAAGGCACTCAGAACGAGCGAAAGCCTGACGCTGTGCATCGCCGGGTCGAGCGTCAAGTCCTTGAGCCCCGTCATCGCCGCGACGAGGGCCCCTTCGACTGACTCGTTGCCAGGCACACGGTTCCAGGCGTTCTCGACTTCGTGGGCACCAGCGTCGAACGCTCTCTTGAGGCGCGACGGTACGATCCCACGCCCGTTGGCACGCCGGTTCAGCTCATGCTGCAGCTGCGTCCACACGCGCTGCTCATACGGCGACATTCGCGTCGAGCGCGCATCGAACTGACCGGGTCGAGCTGCCTTCAGACACAACTCCATTCGCGAGGGCACAGCAACGATTCGAGCTGTCACTGCGCAGTCGAGCGACGAAATACGCTTCGTGCCTCGCACCTGGAACATCCGTTCTCACCCTTCCAGCGGCGGTTCATGCCAGCTCGTTGGAAGGGGCGAGGGCTCAAGGTCGAGCAGGGTCTAGGCCTGGCTTCGAGACTCGGCGTCGCTCCCAAAGAGAGTCGCTGCCCGCCAACCTACCCCATCTGCCCACAGACCCCCGACCAGATGCTCCCGGCTCCGCTCGATCGGCGGCTACCTAGAGGTACCTTGCGTCGATGCGATCGACCGCGCAGGCCGAACCTCGATTGCGATCAGTTGTGCAGGCCGAACGTCGAGTCCAACTCATTGCCCTTGCTGAGGCCGTGGCCGATCTCGCGGAAAATCGGAACATCAAAGCAGTCCGTGCCGTGGACGTCAGAGACGATCTGGAAATGCGCCGGATCTTGGACACGATCGTCAGGCGTTGGACGCGACTGGTGCCGACGACCTACACCAGCGCCGCTGCCCTGAGGGCACGTCGAGCGAAACTGCACCGGGAACACATCGTCCCGGTCCGTGTCCTTGTCGACCGGATGATCATGGACCCGACCGAGTGTCGAGCGTTGCTCGAGAGAGCGGTCGTCATCGCAAGCGTTACCGAGGCAGAACACCGTCAGCTCGGCGGAATCTGGCGCGACCCGGACCTGTACCGCCGGATGCTCAAGGGGCAAGTCTCGCGGCTGTCGAAGCGTGGGATGGAGCGGTACAGCGCAGCCGGGATCGTGCTACAGCCGACGTCGTAGTGAACGTGCCGCAGAAGATGCCGTTCGGCTTGCGCGTTGCTCGACGAAGCCGATCGGCAACTCTTGACCGAGCCCGTCAGGGCGCTCCGCAGAAGCTCCGACTGCACCGACGTGGACCGCTTGTGGACCGCACCCTCTGGCGTCGCGACTCGACAAGACGCGCGCGAGAGGAGGTGAGAAGCAAAACCCCTCACCACACGGCTACGCGGGGAGTGGAGCTGAGGGGAATCGAACCCCTGACCCCTTCCATGCCATGGAAGTGCTCTACCAACTGAGCTACAGCCCCGCAGGGAGCGCCACGATACCAGCGGGGGTCGCGCCAACTCCGCCCGGTACGCTCGCACCCGCATGACCGAACCCGCCCGTACCGCGCCCGACGCCCCCGAGCACCGCTACCACGCCGCGCTCGCCAACCGGATCGAGGCGAAGTGGCAGGACCGCTGGGAGGCCGACCACACCTTCTGGGCACCCAACCCGAGCGGTCCGCTCGCCGGCGGCTTCGACGCGGTGGCAGCGCGCGCCAAGCTCTACGTCCTCGACATGTTCCCGTACCCGAGCGGTGCCGGCCTCCACGTGGGCCATCCCCTCGGCTACATCGGCACCGACGTGTTCGCCCGCTTCATGCGCATGCGCGGGCACAACGTCCTGCACGCCATGGGCTACGACGCCTTCGGGCTCCCCGCCGAGCAGTACGCGGTCCAGACCGGCCAGCACCCCCGCGTCACCACCGAGGCCAACGTCGCCAACATGCGCCGCCAGCTCCGGGCCCTCGGTCTGGGTCACGACCCCCGCCGCGGGATCACCACCACCGACGCCGACTACTACCGCTGGACCCAGTGGATCTTCCTGCAGATCTTCGACTCGTGGTACGACGACGAACAGGACCGCGCCCGGCCGGTCGCCGAGCTCGTCGCCGACTTCGAGGCCGGCACGCGCGCACCCGAGAGCGACGCCAACCCCGACGCGCTCGGCTGGGCCGACCTCGACGCCGACACGCGCCGTGCCGTCGTCGACTCGTACCGGCTGGCCTACCTCGACGAGGCGCCGGTGAACTGGTGCCCCGCGCTCGGCACGGTGCTCGCCAACGAGGAGGTGACCGCCGACGGGCGCAGCGACCGCGGCAACCACCCGGTCTACACGCGCGCGCTGAAGCAGTGGATGCTGCGGATCACCGCGTACGCGGATCGTCTGCTCGGCGATCTCGACGTGCTGGACTGGCCCGAGTCGATCAAGCTGATGCAGGGCAACTGGATCGGTCGCAGCGTCGGCGCCGAGGTCGCCTTCCCTGTGGAGGAGCACACCGACGTCGAGATCGACGTCTTCACCACCCGGCCCGACACGCTGTTCGGCGCCACCTACATGGTGCTCGCACCTGAGCACCCGCTCGTCGACCGGATCGTTCCCGACCAGTGGCCCCAGGACTCGCCGCTCGAGTGGCGCGGCACCTTCGGGCTCGACAAGTTCCCGGCCGAAGCGGTCGCGTCGTACCGCGAGTTCGCGGCGATGAAGTCGGAGCTCGAACGCCAGGCCGAGGGCAAGGAGAAGACCGGCGTCTTCACGGGGGCGTTCGCCAAGAACCCCACCAACGGGTGGAACGTCCCCGTCTTCATCGCCGACTACGTGCTCATGGGCTACGGCACGGGGGCGATCATGGCGGTGCCCGCGCACGACCAGCGTGACTTCGAGTTCGCCCACGAGTTCGACCTCCCCGTGGTCGACGTCGTCCAACCGCCCGACGGTTGGCGGCGCGACCGCGACCTGGCCGCCGACGCCCCGGCCGAGGAATGGCCGGAGGCCTACAGCGGCGAGGGGATCGCGACGCACTCCACCGGAGACGGCATCTCGCTCGACGGCTTGTCGACCGCCGAGGCCAAGGTGCGCATCGGCGAGTGGCTCGAGGCCGCGGGATTCGGTGCGCCCGCGGTCACCTACAAGCTGCGTGACTGGCTCTTCAGCCGGCAGCGCTACTGGGGTGAGCCGTTCCCGATCGTCTACGACGCGCAGGACCGCCCGATCGCGGTGCCCGAATCGATGCTGCCGGTCGAGCTGCCGGAGATCTCCGATTTCGAGCCCCGCATCCTGGCCGACGACGACACCGCGCTCCCCGAACCCCCGCTGGCCCGCGCCGACGACTGGGTCACCGTCGAGCTCGACCTCGGTGACGGCCCGCAGCCCTACCGGCGCGAGACCAACACCATGCCGCAGTGGGCCGGCTCCTGCTGGTACTACCTGCGCTACCTCGACCCCACCAACGCCGGCGTGATCGTCGACCCGACCGTCGAGCGGTACTGGATGGGCGAGGGCGCCGACGGCGGCGTGGACCTCTACGTCGGCGGCGCCGAGCACGCCGTGCTGCACCTCCTCTACGCGCGCTTCTGGCACAAGGTGCTGTTCGACCTCGGCCACGTGTCGACGCCCGAGCCGTTCCACCGCCTGTTCAACCAGGGCACCATCACCGCCGCGGCCTACACGGACGAGCGCGGCGCCTACGTCGAGGCCGCGGAGGTGGAGGAGCGCGACGGCTCCTGGTTCTTCGGCGGCACCGAGGTGGTCCGCCACGACGGCAAGATGGGCAAGAGCCTGAAGAACTCGGTGACGCCCGACGACATCTACCGCGACTACGGCGCTGACACCCTGCGGCTCTACGAGATGTTCATGGGACCGCTCGACGCGAGCCGGCCGTGGAGCACCGCCGACATCGTCGGCGTGCACAAGTTCCTGCAGCGGTTCTGGCGCAACGTGGTCGACGAGGACACCGGCGAGCTCCACGTGTCGGACGCACCGGCGGACGACCAGACCCGCCGGCTGCTGCACCGCACCATCGACACGGTCGGTGCCGACATGGGCACGCTCGAGTTCAACACCGCCATCGCGTCGCTGATGGAGCTCAACAACCGGTTGACCCGGGTCGTCCAGGAACGGGGGAGCGCGCCTCGTGAAGTGGTGCGGGCGATGGTGCTGATGCTGTCGCCGCTCACGCCGCACGTCGCCGAGGAGCTCTGGCAGCGCCTCGGCGAGCCGGCCGTGCTCGCGTTCACCGACTTCCCGCTCGCCGACCCCGCGCTGCTGGTCGACGAGGTCGTCGAGATCCCGGTGCAGGTCGACGGCAAGGTGCGGGCCAAGGTCACGGTCGCGACGGGCGCGTCCGAGGCCGAGCACGAGGCCGCGGCACGGGCGGAGCCCCGCATCGCGGAGCTGCTGGCCGGCGCGACCGTCCGCAAGGTGATCGTCGTCCCCGGCCGGATGATCAATTTCGTCACTGGCTGACGGCCCGCGCCCTCGGCGTCAGCGACCGGTGAACCGCGGGGGTCGCTTCTCGGCGAAGGCGGTCGCGCCCTCGCGCGCGTCGTCGCTGGCGAAGACCGGTGCGGCTCGCTCGCGCCACGCGCCGATGTCGACCTCGAAGAGGCGGCGCGCGTCGTAGGCGATCTCCTTCGTGAGCGCGACGGCCAGGGGAGCGTTGGCGGCGATCTCCTCGGCGAGCGCGATCGCGGTCGGGAGCACGTCGGCGCTCGGGACCACCCGGTTCACCAGACCGTGGTGGAGCGCGCGCTCCGCGTCAATGGGCGCGCCCGTGAGCGCGAGCTCGAGCACCACCGCGGGCGGGAGCCGCAGTGCCGCGCGACTCGTCGCGCCGACGCCCACCAACCCTCGCTTCACCTCGGGCAGCCCGAAGACGGCGTGGTCGGCGGCGACGACGAGGTCGCATCCCAACATGATCCCGAACCCGCCGGCGACCGCCGCGCCGTTCACCGCGGCGATGATCGGCTTCGGGTAGACCCGCTCGACGAAGACCTCGGTGCCCGGGCCGCCGCCCGCTCCCTGCTCGCCGGCGGCGAAGGCCTTGAGGTCCATGCCCGCACAGAAGGCCTGGTCGCCGGCGCCGGTGAGCACGACGACCCGCACGCCGTCGTCGTGCTCGGCCTCGACGAACGCCCGCCCCAACCCCAGGTACGTCTCCGGATCGAGGGCGTTGCGGCGCTGGGGCCGGTTGATGGTGATCACCCGGACCGATCCGTGGGTGACGACGTCGACGGCCATGCGGCGAATGATGACACACTGCGGTCGACCGCCCACCCGAGGAAAGAGCCATTCGTTGCCGCTCGACGCCGACCTCGACACCGCCGCGCTTCCCGCCGATGTGGTGGGGCTCCTCGAAGGGATCACGTCGACGCGCGCGATCCGCCGGTACCGCGACGAGCCGGTGCCGCCCGAGGCACTCCGGGCCATGCTGTTCGCGGCGACGCGGGCGCCGAGCGGCTCCAACCGTCAGCCCTACCGGTTCATCGTGCTCACCGACGGTCCGAACGCGCGTGCGGCGAAGGCGTTGATCGCCGAAGGTGCGCGCGCCGCGTGGGGCGGCAAGCGCGTGAACGACGGGTACGACTCCGGCTCCGGCGCCGTCGAGAACTCGCCGAAGGCGCGCATGGCGGCGACCATGCAGCGCTACGTCGACGAGTTCGAGCACGTGCCCGTGCTCGTGCTGCCGTGTCTGGTGCGCTACCGCGAGCCGACGCCGTTCGAGGGCGCCTCGATCTTCCCGTCGTGCCAGAACCTGCTGTTGGCGGCGCGCGCGCTCGGCTACGGGGGCGTGCTCACCGGATGGCACTTCGCGGTGGAGGCGGAGCTGCGGGAGCTGCTCGGGGTCCCCGAGGGCGTCTTCATGGCGGCGACCATCACCATCGGCAAGCCCGAGGGGTCGCACGGCCCCGTCCGCCGCCGCCCGCTGTCGGAGCTGGTGTTCGGCGAGGCCTGGGACGCGCCGCCGCCCTGGGCCGTCGATCCGGTGGGCACCCGCCACACCGCCGCGGGCCCGCCCAAGCCGCCGGCGTAGCTCACCCTTCCTCCTCGAGCGGCTGGCTGGTACGTTCGGCGCGGCACCTCCCCGGCACTTCCCCGGTGGTTGCGCGCGCGGTCCCGCACCGGCGCGCCCTTCCGGAGGTCCGCCCGTGGCCGAGATCCCGCGCCAGCCGTCCCGCGAGCTGTCCCAGGAGCTGTCCCAGGAGGAACGCGAGTTCTGGGACACCCGGTTCCGCGACGAGCCGAGGCGGCGCCGCGACGACGCGCCGGCGAGGTCGCGCCGCGAGCAGCGACCCGTGGCGCTCGCCGACGGTCCGCTGACCCGCCTCCTCGACCGGGTGCGTGACTGGCGCACCGACGCCCGCCTCGGCGTGGTGGTACTTGTGGTCGTGGCGGTGATGGCCGGCGTGGTCTGGTACCGCATCGGTGTGGGAGGCGCCGGCGCGGGGGAGCCTGCGAGCACGTTCCGCGCGGCGACCACGACCGTCGTCTCGGCGGCCAACCCTGCCGACCCGCCGTCCACCACCGCCACGGGTTCGCCCGCGACGATCGCGGTGCACGTTGCCGGTGCGGTCACGCATCCCGGTGTCGTGGACCTGCACGCCGGTGCCCGGGTGATCGACGCGATCGAAGCGGTGGGGGGCGCACTCGCCGACGGTGACCTCGATCGCCTCAACCTCGCGGCCAGGGTCACCGACGGGCAGCGGGTCTACGTGGCCAAGGCGGGCCAGGCCGATCCCGGCGTGATCGGCGACACCGGCGGCGCCGGCGGTACCGGCGCCGGGGGCACGGCGGCGCCCGGCGCCAAGGTGAACCTGAACACTGCGTCGCAGGCCCAGCTCGAGGAGCTTCCCGGCATCGGACCCACGTACGCGCAGTCGATCATCGCCGAGCGCCAGCGGCGCGGTGGGTTCACCTCGGTCAACGACCTCCGCAGCGTCCGCGGGATCGGCGACAAGCGCTTCGCCGAGCTGGCGCCGCTCGTCACCGTGTGAACGGGGGCCCGCCCTGGGGCCCGCTCGCCGTGCTCGCCGGACTGGTGGCCGGCATCGTGGCGGGCGAGGCCACGGGCCCCGGTGCCGCGGTCGGCGTGCTGGCCCTCGGCGCCGTCGCGCTGGCGGCCGCCGCGCTCCTGGGCGCCCCACCGGTGCGGTTGGCCGTCGCGGTGGTCGCGTTCGCGCTCCTGGGCACCGCGGTGATGCAACGCGCGCTGCACGGCCTCGAGGTGTCGCCGTTGCGCGACGCGGTGGAAAGGGAGGCCGACGCGCGACTCGTGGCGACGCTCGTCGACGACCCCGACTCGTCGCGCTTCGACGCCCGGGCGTTGGTGCGGGTGGCCGACGTGTCCGGGCGAGGGGCCGGCGGGCGTCGCGTGCTGGTGACCGCGTCCGGTGACGTCGCCGGCCACCTGCGCCTCCTCTCGGCGGGGGAGGGGATCGTGGTCCGCGGGTGGTTCGCGCCGCTCGAAGGCTTCGACGCCCGGTGGCGGTGGAAGCACGCGGTCGGCGCGTTCCATGCGACCGACCTCGTGGGCGCGAGCCGTTCCCGTGGGCCACTCGCACGCGCGGCCAACGACGCCCGGGCCCTCGTGCTCGCCGGTTCCCGACACCTCGCGCCGGTCGACCGCGCGCTGCTCTCAGGATTCCTCCTCGGCGACACCCGGGGCGTTCCCGACGACCTCGACGAGCAGTTCCGGGCGGCCGGCCTCACCCACCTCACCGCGGTGTCGGGGGAGAACGTGGCGTTCGTGTTGGCGTTGTTCGCGCCGTTCCTGCGGCGGCTCGGCTGGCGGGGCCGGGTCGTCGGCGCGCTCACGGTGCTGGTGCTCTTCGGCACGATGACCCGGTGGGAGCCGTCGGTCCTGCGGGCGATCGCGATGGCCGTGATCGCGTTGGTGGCCGGTGCGCTCGGGCGCCCGACCGTCGGTGTGCGCGTGTTGGTGCTCGCCGCGATCGCGCTGCTGCTGGCGGACCCGTTCCTCCTCCATTCGGTCGGGTTCCTGCTCTCGTGCGCGGCCAGCCTCGGCATCGCGCTGCTGGCCCGGCCGCTCACCGCCCGCCTCCGGGGCCCGGGGTGGATGCGCGAGGTCCTCGGCGTCACCGCCGCCGCGCAGGTCGGGGTCGCGCCGGTCCTGATCCCGGTGTTCGGGTCGATGCCCCTGGTCGCGCTGCCGGCCAACCTGGTGGCGGTGCCCCTCGCCGCGCCGCTCACGATGTGGGGCCTCACCGCGGGCGTCGTCGGCGGCCTGGCCCGTCCCGTGTCGCCGGTGATCCCGCGCCTGCTCGAGGCGCCGACGGTCGCGCTGTTGCACGCGCTCATCGCGGTCGCCGGCGTCGCGTCGCGTGTGCCGGTGGCCGTCGACGGCCGCGCCGCGTGGGGTCTCGTCGCGCTCGGGGCTCTCGCCGCTGCGGCGAACCGCTCGCGTAGGCTCCGCGCCCATGCCCGCGTTCCGGTACCGCCTCGGTGATGAGGTCCACGACCTCACCACGCGCACCCTGGTGATGGGCATCCTCAACCGCACCCCCGACTCGTTCTACGACCACGGCGCCACGTTCGAGCTCGACTCACTGCTGCGCCGGGCCGAGGTGCTCGTCGAGCAGGGTGCCGACATCCTCGACGTCGGGGGGGTGAAGGCCGGGCCCGGACCGGAGGTGGACGAGGCCGAGGAGCTCGACCGCGTGGTGGCGCCCATCGAAGCGCTCCACCACCGGTTCGACGTCGCCATCTCGTGCGACACATGGCGCGCCGCGGTGCTCGACGAGGCGTGCAAGGCCGGCGCGGTGGTGGGCAACGACATCAGCGGGTTCGGTGACCCCGACTACCTCGCCGTGGCTGCCGCCCACGGGGCTTCGGTCGTGGCCACGCACATCCGCCTCCGCCCCCGCGTACCCGATCCCGAACCCCACTACGCCGATCTCCTGGCCGACGTCACCGCGTTCCTGGTCGACCGCGCCGCGCGCGCCGAGGGGGCCGGCCTCGCGCCCGAGCAGATCGCGCTCGACGCCGGACTCGACCTCGGCAAGTCGCCCGCCCAGAGCGCGGTGCTGCTGCGTGAGAGCGACTCGCTCGCCGGTCACGGCTTCACCCTCCTGCTGTCATCGTCGAACAAGCGGTTCTTCGGCGAGCTGCTCGAGCTCGACATCGACGCGCGCCGCGCCGCGTCGTTGGCGTCCGTCGCGTACGGCGTCGCCCACGGCTGCCGCATCGTGCGAGTGCACGACGTCGCCGGCACCGTCGCCGTCTGCCGCATGACCGAAGCCCTCCTCTCGGCATGACCGGGCGAGCATGAGCGCCGCCGCATACCTGGTCAAGGGCTCGGAACCGTCGTTGCGCGACCGGGTCGTCGGCGACCTCGTCGCCGAGTTGCTCGGCGCCGACGACCGCAGCCTCGGGCTCGAGGAGATCACCGTCCCCGGTCGCGCCGGTGCCGGCGACGACGGCGAGAGCGGCGGTGGGGCCGAGGGTCGCGAGGCGGCGGTGGCGGCGCTGCTCAACGCGGTCGGGAGCCCGCCGTTCATGACCGAGCACCGCGTGGTGGTGGCGCGCGACGTCGGTGCGCTCACCGCCGGCGACGTCGACGGCATCCTCCGCTACCTCGATGATCCGCTCGACACGACGATCCTGGTGCTCGTCGCCGGGGGCGGCACCATCCCGCCGGCGCTCACCAAGAAGCTCAAGGAGATCGGGGCCGAGGAGCGCGCGCCCGACAGCGAGAAGACCGACAAGGTCCTCGTCAACGCGGCCCACGCCGCAGGGCTGTTGCTCGAGGCGGACGCCGCGCACCTGATCACGAGCCACCTCGGCGACAACGCCGGGCGGGTGGGGTCCGTCGTCGACGTGCTGGCCGCCGCGTTCGGGCCCGGCGTGCAGCTGACCGTCGACGACGTGTCGCCCTACCTCGGCGAAGCCGGCGCGGTGCCGTCCTACCTCCTCACCAACGCGATCGAGGCCGGGGATCCTCCCGGCGCGCTCGAGACCCTGCACCGGCTGCTCACCGTGTCGAGCCCGCAGCAGCCGAAGCCGATGCACCCACTCCAGGTCATGGGCGTGCTCACGGGCTACTACCGGCGCATCCTGCGGCTCGACGACCCGTCACTGCGCTCCCCGGCCGACGCGGTCGCCGCCCTGGGCGGCAAGGTGAAGGAGTACCCGGCGCGCAAGGCGCTCGGCCAGGCGCGTGCCCTCGGCACCGACGGAATCCGCCAGGCGTTCGACGCGCTCTTCCAGGCCGACCTCGACCTCAAGGGGGCGCGGGGCATCCCCGAGCAGGCGGTGATGGAGGTGCTGGTGGTGCGCCTCGCCCGCTTGGCGGCGAGGAGCGGAGGGCGTCGCGCGCGCCGGTCAGCGCGCGAGACGGTGCCGACGCCTCAGCGCAGCGCGACCTGCACGACATCCCCGACCACCCTGGCCTGGTACCGGCGCAGCGGGCCGGCCCAGCCGTCGTCGGACGGGAGGACGCACTCCCCGGTCGTGACGTCGAACATGGATCCGTGCTCCGGGCAGCGCAGGAGGACCTTGCGAGTGAGGGGGAGACCGCCGAGGGGCGTGTTCTGGTGGGGGCAGTTGCTCTCGAACGCGCACCAGGTGCCGTCCGCGTTGGCGACGGTGACGGGTGTGCCGTCCACGTCGATCGTGGCGGTCTCGCCCGGTTCCAGGTAGTCCGTCGGGAGGGCGTCGATGAAGCCGTGGTCGTCATCGGTCATCCCACGAATCTACGGCCTTGTTGCACCGAGTTGAAGTTGACTGCGGCGCTGCGGCGCGGCCAGGCTGAGCGAAAGCAAGCGCAGCCCAACGAGGGGAGCGGTTCGTGGCCGACACCAGCGAGGACTTCATCTACGTACGCGAGCGGCGGCTGCCGTACGAGACCTTCGACGCGGACAACCACCTCTACGAGAACCAGGACGCGCTGACCAAGTTCCTGCCCAAGAAGTACGAGGGCGTCGTCAGGTACGTGGACGTGGGCGGGCGCACCAAGCTGGCGCTGCGCGACAAGATCAGTCACTACATCCCGAACCCGACCTTCTCGAAGGTCGCGGTGCCCGGGAGTTGGGGCAACACCGCGGAGAACCGCGGGCAGGGCGAAGCGTCGGTGGGCGTACGGGGGTCAAGCCGAAAGCGATGCCGAGCCCGACGGCGTTCTTCGATCCCGAGCCGCGCCTCGCCCTGATGAAGGACATGGGGATCGACCGCACGCTGCTCTGGCCGACGCTGGCCAGCGTGCTGGAGGAGCGTCTGGCCGACGACCCGGACCTGGTCGTCGTCATCGTCCACGCCCTGAACGAGTGGATGCACGAGCACTGGACCTACGTCTACTCCGACGCGATCTTCTCCACGCCCATCATCAGCCTCGCCGCGGGCCCGGAGAAGGCCGTCGAGGAGTTGCACTACATCCACGAGCGCGGCGCCAAGCTCTTCCTGACCCGCGTGGCGCCGGTGCCGACGTGGAAGGGGCGCAAGTCGTTCGCGTTGGAGGAGTTCGACCCGTTCTGGGCCGAGGTCGAGCGACTCGACATCATCGTGGGCATGCACTCCGGCGACTCCGGCTACCAGCGCTACGTCAACGAGTGGGAGGGCTTCGGCACGGAGATGCTGCCGTTCCAGGCGACGGGCTCGCCGGCGTTCCAGGCGATGATGTCGCCGAAGGACGCGGTGCAGGACGCGGTCGCCTCGATCATCGGGCACGGTCTCGCGACGCGCTTCCCGAAGCTGAAGTTCATGCCCGTCGAGTACTGGGCGGGCTGGATCCGCCCGTTCGTCGCGCGGATCCGCCAGGCGTACGACCGCTCGCCGGTGCTCTTCGACGAGGACCCCTTCGAGGTGTTCAAGCGCAACATGTACATCCACATCTTCCACGAGCCCGACCCGAAGGGCCTGCTCGACCTCGGCCTGCCGGCCGACCGACTGATGTTCGGCTCCGACTTCCCCCACCCCGAGGGCCTCGGTGACCCGCTGGGCTACAGCGAGGTCGTCGAAGGTCTCGCGCAGGAGGACCAGCAGCTGATCATGGGTGGCACGCTGGCGAAGGCCCTCGCGGTCGGCGAGTACGCGAGCACCTGAGTCCCCGCTCGGCAGTAGATCTCGCGTGCGCCGGCGACGCAGAGGTGACGCGGCCTACTCGGCGGTGGCGCCGGCCTTCTTCATGAGGCGCGAGGTGCGGCGGGCGGCCTGGTTCTTGTGGATCCGGCCCTTCGCGGCGGCTTTGTCGAGACGCTTCTGCGCGAGGCGTACGGCCTCGGGTGCGTCGTCGGCGTCGGTGGCGACGGCGGTCGACGCCTTCTTGATGCGGGTCTTGAGCTCTGAGCGCACGCCCAGGTTCCGCACCCGCCGCTTCTCGTTCGAGCGGTTCCGCTTGATCTGGCTCTTGATGTTCGCCACTTGAGATCCTTGCTGCGTGTCAGGGGGTACCGCGGTATCGAGGAGCGGGGCACAAGGCTAGCGGATCTCAGCGGAGATCGAGGCGTCGAGCACCCGCTCGTCGCTCCCGGGTGCGGGCGAGCAGGAAGCGCGCGCCGATCCGGTCCTCCAGCCCCTCGGCGGCGGCGAAGTGGGCGTCGGCGTCGTCGCGCCCGGTCGTGGCCGCGAGGAGCCCCAGCACGCTGTCGACCGAGTCGAAGCAGACGAGGCCGTTGTAGACGAGCTGCCCTGCATAGCCCTCGAGTTGCCCGTAGAGGACCGCAGCACGCTCCCGGTCGCCGAGGTGGGCGGCCACGACGCCGCACGCCCAGGCGATGCTCGACCACGCGGAGTTCCTGGTCAGGCCGCCGAAGGCGTCCGCTCCGAGTCGGTCGAGGACGACGGCCGCCTCTTCGTCGCGGCCGAGGGTACAGAGGAGGATCGCCCAGAGCGCGTCGGCGCCCAGCAGGGGGTTCGCACCGACGGCGAACACCTCCAGGAGCTCGGCGATCTCGGGGAGGCGACCCTGGTCCCGCCGGAACGCGTACAGGGCGACCCCCGCGAAGAAGGCGGCGTCGGCGTTCCCCGATCGTTGGCCGAGGTCGGCCTGCGCCGCGGTGAACGCCTCTGCGTCCTCGAGGTCGCCGCGGAGCTGGGCACGCGTCAGCTGCATCAGGAGGTCGAGCCATTGTGGCAACGCCTGGCCCAGCTGACCGGCCAGGCCGCGCACGCGCTCGTACACCGCGTCGGCGTCGTCCGACCGGCCGGCTTCGGTGTACTGCGCGAAGGAATACCAGTTGGCGAAGTACTCGAGGTACGGGTCCCCGAGTGCCGCGGTGATGGCGAGCAGTTCCTGCGTCTCGGTCAGACGCTGGTCGAGGGTGCTCGGGTCCCACAGCGAGATGCTGCGGGCGATGAGCACCTGCGCGGTCGTCGCCGGGTCGTCGAGGCGGCGGGCGATCGCGAGCGCGGCGTCGGCGAGCTCCTTCCGGCGCGGGAGCGACTCGGTGAACACGAGCTCGAACGAGAGGTTCGCGAGGAGACACGCGCGTTCCGGGCGATCTTCGTCTCCGATCGCGTCGAGCGCGCGCTCGAGCATCGCGACCCGTTCCTTGTCGACGTCGCCGTAGATGCTGTAGAAGCCGCGGGTGTTCTGGAGCGCGGCGCAGGCCACGAGCTCGACGTCGCCGATCGCTTCGGCTGCTTCCGACGCGGCGAGCAGCGTCGTCCGGAACGACGGCTCGCCGGCGCGCCGTTCGGCGATACCGAGCAGCACGAGCACGTCGGTCATCTCGTGAGTCGTGCCCGTGCCCTCCTCCAGGAGATCGCGCGCCTGCTTGAACCAGGTCACCGCGTCGTCGTGCGCCAGCTGGTCGAGCGCCCGCTCGCCGGCCCGCCGCGAGTACTCGACGGCGCGCGCCACATCACCGCTACCGACCGAATGGGCCGAGTGGTAGGCGAGCTCGCCCAGGTGGGCGTCGATCTCCGACGCGTGGACGGTGGCGATGGCGTCGGTCACCCGGAGGTGGAGCCGGGAGCGGCGGGTCGGCCGGACCTCGTCGTAGAGCGCGGATCGGATGAGCGCGTGTGAGAACACGTACTCACCGATCCCGATCTCCCGGATCAAGCGGGCGTCGACGGCCTCGTCGAGCGCCCGGACCAGGTCGTCCTCCTCGACGTCGACCAGTTCGGCGAGCACGCCGAGCTCGAACCCGCGTCCGATGACCGACGCCAGCTCGAGGACCTGGTTGGCCTCGTCGGAGAGGCGGTTGAGCCGGCGACCGATCACCTCGCGCACGCCTTCGGGGATGCCCAACGAGTCGACGTCGCCGCTCGTGGTCCAGCGCCCCTCGCGCTCGACGATGGCCCCGGTCTCCGCGAGATGCCGGAGCACCTCTCCTGCGAACAGCGGGTTGCCGTCGGTCTCGCTGAAGATGACCCGGGCGAGCGCGACGCCGGTCGGGTCGAGGTCGTGTCCCGCCGCCGTCGTGAGCATGTCGACGACCTCGTCGCCGACCAGGCCCCCGAGGGGGATGCGCGACACGCCCGGGAGGCGACGCAGATCGGCGAGCACCTCACCGAGTGGGTGGGCGCGGCTCACCTCGGTGTCGCGGTAGGTCGCGATCACGAGGAGGCGGGCCGGCTGGGTGGCGCCGACGACGTGGCGGAGCATCAGCAGGGTCGGCTTCGCCGCCCACTGGAGGTCGTCGAGCACGACGAGCAGCGGCCGATCCGACGACGCCGCGGTCAGCCAGGCGGCGACCGCTTCGAAGAGCCGGTACTGCTCGGTCTCCGGGTCGGACGAGAGCGGCGCGGCGAGATCGGGGACCAGCTCGGCGAGGTGGGGGACCAGCCGGACGAGCTCACCGCCGTGGCGGCCGATCGTGTCGCCGAGCGTCGCCGGATCGGCGTGGTCGACGAAGTAGGTGAGCGCTTCGACGAACGGTTGATAGGGCACGCCCATCTCGTCGTCGCACCGTCCGTGGAGCACCACGGCGCCCTCGCGCTGGGCCTGGCGCGCGACCTCACCGGCGAGCCGCGTCTTGCCGATGCCCGGTTCCCCGCCGACCAGCACGAGCCGGCGCTCCCCGTCGAGGGCCACGTGCCAGGCGTCGACCAGCCGGCGCAGCTCGTCGCTGCGACCGACGAAGGGAAAGCGGGTACCGGGTTCGAGGCTCCGGGGGAAGTCGACGAGACCCGGGCTGCGGTCGGTCGCGGTCCGCGGCCGCCATTCGACGCGCACGGTGTCGACCGGTGCCGGGAGCCCTTTGAGGTCGACGGGCCCGAGCGGCGTGAACGACTGCCCGGCGCGCGAACCGGCCACCAACCGGACGATGTCGGAACAGAGGATCTCGCCGGCGCCGGCTCGCCCACACAAGCGCGCCGCCTCCACGACGGGTGTCCCGTGCAGGTCGCCGTCCTCCGAGCTGGCGTCGCCCAGGCTCAGGCCGGCACGGACCCGGAGCGGCTCGTCGACCGTGCGGTTGAACTCGTGGATGTCCTGCTGTATCTCCACCGCGCCACCGAGCCCGTCGGCGGCACCGAGGAAGGCGGCCATGATGCCGTCGCCGGTGCTCTTCACCACCTGCCCGGCATTGCGCTCGATCGCGGCACGCAGGATCGCGTCGTGCGCCCGTTGCAACGCGTCGGCGGCGTCGTCGCCGAGGCGTGAGCGTTGCGCGGTGGAGTCGACCAGATCGGTGAAGAGCACCGTGTACGTAGCGCGCGAGGCAAAGTCCACTGCGACAGCGTAGGAGAATCGACTGCGATTCGGGTCCGGATCGGCGTTCTCCACCTGGCGCGGCGACAATGGGGAGGTGCCTGCGCTCGATCGCTTCCGCAACTTCAGCATCGTCGCGCACGTCGACCACGGGAAGTCGACCCTCGCCGACCGCATCCTCGAGCTCACGGGCGCGGTCGACCCCCGCGACATGCGGGCCCAGTACCTCGACTCGATGGACCTCGAGCGGGAGCGGGGCATCACGATCAAGGCCCAGAACGTCCGGCTGAACTGGGCGGGCCACGTGCTCCACCTGATCGACACGCCCGGCCACGTCGACTTCGGCTACGAGGTGTCGCGCAGCCTGGCGGCGTGTGAAGGGGCGCTCCTGCTCGTCGACGCGTCGCAGGGGATCGAGGCGCAGACCCTCGCGAACTGCTACCTGGCACTCGAGCACGACCTCACCATCGTCGCCGCGCTCAACAAGATCGACCTCCCCGCGGCCGAGCCCGACCGGGTGGCCGGAGAGATCGAGCACGTGCTCGGGATCCCGGCGGAGGAAATCCTGCAGATCTCCGCGAAGACCGGGGAGGGCGTGCCCGCGCTCCTCGACGCGCTGGTGGCGCGGATCCCGCCACCGAAGGGCGATGCCGACGCGCCGTTGCAGGCGCTCATCTTCGACTCCGTCTACGACGCGTACCGCGGCGTGGTGAGCTCGGTCCGCGTGTTCAACGGCACCCTCGGCATCGGGGGCCGGCTGCGCTACGTCCAGGCGCGGGAGAACCACGACGCCGAGGAGATCGGCGTCCGGCTCCCGGTGCCCACGCCGGTTGCCGCGCTCGGGCCCGGCGAGGTCGGCTACCTCGTCGCCGGCATCAAGGACGTCGGCCGGGCGCGCGTGGGCGAGACCGTCACCATGGCCGCCGACCCGGCGGAGGAGCTGCCCGGGTACCGCGACCCGAAGCCGATGGTGTTCTGCGGGCTGTACCCCGTCGACGGCGACGAGTACGCGAACCTCCGCGAGGCGCTCGAGCGGCTGCGCCTGAACGACTCGTCGTTCACGTACGACCCGGAGACGTCCGGCGCGCTCGGCTTCGGGTTCCGCTGCGGCTTCCTCGGGCTGTTGCACATGGAGATCGTGCGCGAGCGGCTCGAACGGGAGTACGACCTCTCGCTGGTGGCGACCGCACCCAACGTCGAGTACCAGATCGAGCTGGTCGACGGTCGGGTCGAGATCGTCGACAACCCGTCGGCGATGCCCACGCCGAACGAGATCGCCAGCATCGAGGAGCCCTACGTCAACGTCACCGTGCTCACCCCGACCGAGTACATCGGGGCGATCATGGAGCTCTGCCAGCAGCGTCGCGGGGAGATGACGCGCATGGAGTACATGTCGGAGGAGCGCGTCGAGCTCGTCTACGTGCTACCGCTGGCCGAGATCGTCATGGACTTCTTCGACCAGTTGAAGTCGCGCACGCGCGGCTACGCCAGCCTCGACTACGAACCGGTGGGCTACCGGGCGTCGAACCTGTCGAAGGTCGACGTGCTGCTCAACAACGTCCCGGTCGACGCGTTCTCGACCATCGTGCACCGCGACCGGGCCTACGACTACGGCCGGCGCATGACGGAGAAGTTGCGCGAGCTGATCCCGCGCCAGCTGTTCGACGTGCCGATCCAGGCGGCCGTCGGGGGCCGCATCATCGCCCGCGAGACGGTGAAGGCGAAACGCAAGGACGTCATCGCCAAGTGCTACGGCGGTGACATCTCGCGCAAGCGGAAGCTCCTCGACCGCCAGAAGGAGGGGAAGAAGCGGATGAAGCAGATCGGCCGCGTCGAGGTCCCCCAGGAAGCCTTCGTGGCCGCGTTGAAGCTGGACGATTGATGCCAACTCACCGTTCTGGCGCGGAGCCGGCGAGCTACGGCGTGTACGTGCACATCCCGTTCTGCGCCGCGCGCTGCGACTACTGCGACTTCGCCACGTGGACCGATCGCGGGCACCTCGTCGGCGACTACGTCGACGCGTGCATCCGGGACATCGAACGCCGGGCCCTCCCCGACGCGACGAGCGTGTTCTTCGGAGGCGGCACGCCGTCGCTCCTCGAGACGCGGGCACTGACGTCGATCCTCGACGCGATACCACGCGCGCCAGGTGCCGAGGTCACCGTGGAGTGCAATCCGGATTCGGTCGACGCGGCCAAGCTGCGCGGCTACGCGGACGCGGGCGTGAACCGCGTCTCCATCGGGGTGCAGTCGATGCGCGCGCACGTGCTGGGCGCGCTCGGGCGCACCCACGATCCCGCCAACGTCGAACGGGCCGTCGCCTGGGCGCGTGATGCCGGGATCGAGCGGATCAACCTCGACCTCATCTACGGCACGCCGGGCGAGCGGGTGGCCGACTGGGAGGCGACCCTCGAGGCCGCGCTCGCGCTCGGGCCCTCGCACGTGAGCGCGTATGCGTTGACGGTCGAGGCCGGGACCCCGCTCGGCCGGGCGGTAGCGGCGGGGAAGCGCCCCGCGCCCGACGACGACGACCAGGCCCTGAAGTACGAGCTGGCCGACGATCGCTTCCAGGCGGCGGGGCTGCGTTGGTACGAGGTGTCGAACTGGGCCCTTCCGGGCGAGGAGTGTCGCCACAACCTCCTCTACTGGCAGGAGGGGGACTACGCGGGGATCGGCTGTGCCGCGCACGGGCACACCAGCCTGGCGAACGGTGGCGGTCGCCGGTGGTGGAACGTCCGCACGCCCGAGCGCTACGTGGAAGCGGTCGCCGCGGGCGGCGCGACCGAGACCGGCTGCGAGACCCTCGACGGCGACGTCCGGGCCGACGAGGCCCTGGTCCTCAGCCTGCGGACCTCCGCCGGGATCAAGCTTCGGGCCGGGAACGCCGAACCACAGGGCGTGGCCGCTTGCATCGAAGAGATGGGGGACGCGGGTCTGCTCGACCGGGCCGGCGGGCGCGCCGTACTCACACGCCGGGGTCGCCTGCTCGGCAACGAGGTCGCGGCCCGTCTGCTGGTCGCGAGCGACGCCGATCGCCGGGTGGAGCACGTGCGCTCTGGCACTCGGTAGAATCGAGTGCCAATGGAGCTCGACGAGCGCAAGGCCGCGATCCTCCGTGCCATCGTGGAGGAGCACATCACCACCGCAGCGCCGGTGGGCTCGCAGACGATCGCCCGCTCGCGCCGTCTCGGTGTGTCGAGCGCGACCGTGCGCAACGAGATGACCGTGCTCGAACGCGAGGGCTACCTCGTGCAGCCCCACACCTCTGCTGGCCGGGTGCCCACCGACCTCGGCTACCGCTTCTTCGTCGACAACTTCGAGCGCCAGCCCGGCCTGGCCCCGGCCCAGCGCCGGGCCGTCTCCGACTTCTTCACCCTGTTCGCGTCTGCGCACCAGGTGCTCGAGGACCTGCTCAACGAGACGAGCCAGCTCCTGGCCCGGGTGAGCACCCACACCGCCGTGGTGGTGGGCCCGCACGTCGAGGCGGCGACGGTGCGCAGCGTGCAGCTCGTCAGCCTCCAACCGACGTTGGTGCTCGCGCTCGCCATCCTCTCGAACGGCAGCGTGGAGAAGAGCGTGCTGCACCTCCCGCTCGAGAGCGACGACGCGACCATCGCCACCGCCGGCGCGTTGCTCGACACGCAGCTGTCGGGCAGCCGGTGGAACGCCCTCCCGGAGCTCAGGCCCGTCGCCGGTCCCGCGGCTGACGGCCTGGCCCGCGAGGCACGCGACGCGCTTGCGGCGCGGGCAGGTCAGGTGGTCGTCGAGCCGCTCTACGTCGGCGGCGCGAGCCGGCTGGCGGCCGAGCAGGAGTCGTTCCCCACCGCGACCAGCGCGGCCCGACTGCTCGAGTTGCTCGAGCACCAGGTCGAGGTCGTCTCCCTCGTGCACGACCTCCTCGACCAGGGTCCGACCGTCCGCATCGGTTCGGAGAACCCCATCGACGAGCTGCGTGACTGCTCCATCGTCGTGGCGCCCTACCGGGTCGACGGCGAGGTCGCCGGCACGGTGGGCGTGCTCGGCCCGACCCGGATGGACTACCGCCAGGCGCTGGCGGCGGTGGAGGCCATCTCCCAGCAGCTCGGAGACGTTCTCTCGTGATCGGACCAGACACGTTCGGCGGTCTCCATGGCTGACTACTACGAGATCCTCGGGATCGACCGCACCGCGACCGACGACGAGATCAAGCGGGCCTACCGCGCCATGGCCCGGCAGTACCACCCCGACAGCAATCCGGATGATCTCGACGCGGGGTCGAAGTTCAAGGAGATCAACCTCGCGTACGAGACGCTGCGCGATCCGGAGCGTCGTCGCCGCTACGACGTGTTCGGCGACGACGGCACGCGCCCGTCGGGAGGTCCCGGGCCCGGCGCGGGTGAGGCGTTCGGCTTCGGCGACATCTTCGACGCGTTCTTCGGCGGCGACCCGTTCGGCAATGCTCGGGGCCAGGCGGGCCCCGCGCGTGCGCCCGACGCCGAGGTCGTGGTCCATCTCGACTTGGCGCAGGCCGCGTTCGGCACCACCGCCACGGTCGACGTCCGCCTGCCGGTGTCCTGCGAGCGGTGCGAGGGTTCGGGCTGCGAGCCCGGAACCCATCCCGCGCGTTGCGAGGTCTGCGGCGGTGCGGGCGAGGTGCGCGAGGTTCGCCGCTCGATCCTCGGTCAGATCGTCACCGCGGCACCCTGCGTCGCGTGCAGCGCGACCGGGAGCCGGATCCCGACGCCGTGTCGCGAGTGCCGTGGCGACGGGCGTGTGCGGGCGTCGCGTTCGATCGACGTCGACGTGCCCGCCGGCGTCGACGACGGCCAGCGCCTCCGCCTCTCGGGCCGGGGCCCGGCCGCGCCGCGCGGCGGCGTCCCGGGGGATCTCTACGTCACCGTCCGCGTCGCCGTCGACCCCCGGTTCGAACGCCAGGGCGAAGACCTCCTCCACGTGCGCGCGATCGCCTTCACGCAGGCGGCGCTCGGCACCCACCTCGACGTCGAGACCCTCGAAGGCATCGAGGAGCTGATCGTCCCACCCGGCACCCAGCCCGGTCACGTCTTCCGGCTGAAGGGCCGGGGGGTCCCCGCGCTCCGCGGCCGCGGGCGAGGTGACCTCCTCGTGCGCGTCGACGTGGAGGTACCGGGTCGGCTCTCGGCCGAGGAAGACGAGCTCATCCGGACGCTGGCGGGGCTGCGGGGCGAGGAAGTCGCGACGGCTCAGGACAAGGGCGTGTTCTCCCGCCTGCGTTCCGCGTTCCAGTAGCGCGCATGGCCGGGCTGGCCGCGCCGCCGTGCCCGATGGCGGCCGGTGTCGCGGCGACCGCGCACGTCTTCGTCGAGCGGCTCGACGACACGGTGACCGTCGACGGGGACGACGGCCATCACCTCCAGCGGGCACGGCGCGTCCATCCGGACGAGGTCGTCACCGCGGCCGACGGGTACGGCCGGTGGCGTGTGTACGTCGTGGTCGAGGCCGGGTCGGGCCGTGTCGTGCTCCGCGCGACGTCGTCGCTCGCGCACGAGCCGCGACTGACCCCGAAGCTCACCGTCGCCTTCTCGCTCACCAAGGGCGAGAAGCCCGAGCTCGCGGTGCAGAAGCTCACCGAGCTCGGTGTGGACCGGATCGTCGTCGTCCACGCGGCCCGGTCGGTGGTGCGATGGGACGACGCCAAGGTCGCCGCGGCCATGGATCGGCTCCAACGCGTCGCCCGGGGCGCCGGCGCGCAGTCGCGGCGCGCGCGGGTACCGGTGGTCGACGGGCCGGTCGCTCCGGCCGAGCTGCTCGAGCACCGCGGGCTCGTGGTCGCCGCCGTCGACGGGGTGGCCGCCGGGTCGCTCCCGGCTCCCGTCGGGGGCGAATGGGTCATCGCGGTGGGGCCGGAGGGCGGATTCGACGGTGCCGAGCTCGCGGCCTTTGGTGGGAGCCCGCGCCTGGCCGTGGGGCCGTTCGTCCTGCGTGCGGAGACTGCGGCGATCGCGGCCGCTGCCGCACTTGCCGGGCGCCGCACGCTTTCGCCCCGGGGCGACGCCGAAAAGTGGCCGCAGAGAAGTGACCGCAGAGAGTGGTGACGGAGGTCACTGAGTGGTACCCTGCACCCGCGGAGAGACGCGACGAGCGGGGCTGGGGAGAGAATGGAACGGGACGACGGAGGGCATGTCGGAGGACGCCTGCGTGCGATCCGCCGTCAGAAGGGGCTCTCGCTCCATGACGTCGAAGCCCGGTCCGATCACGAATTCAAGGCCTCGGTGCTCGGTGCCTACGAACGAGGTGAACGGGCCATCTCGGTACCCCGACTCCTGCGACTCGCCGAGCTCTACCGCGTCCCGCCGGACCAGCTCCTGCCCCGGGGTGGCCAGGACCTCGAGATCGATCTGACCGACACGAACGGTGTCGCGGCCGAGGGATTCACGATCGACCTCGTCCGCCTCCACGAGATCGACGACGCCGACGCCGCGGTCATCGCCCGATACGCCGCGACCGTCCAGCTCCAACGCCAGGACTTCAACGGGCAGATGCTCACGATCCGCCACGACGACCTGCGGGTGCTCGCGGCAGTGATGGGGCGCAGCCCCGAGGATCTCGACAGCCGGCTCGACGAGCTCGGGCTGCGCGCGGTCACCGCGTAACCGCGGTCGACTCGCGGCGATCTCCCCACCGACCGCACCGGGTCCCCGGCTACGCTCGTCCCGACGTGCCAGCACCGTCATCGACCCAGGTCAAGATCCTCGTGCCGGGCAACCACCTCATGGTGGGCCTGCTCGGTCAGCGCGACGAATTGTTGCGCCTCGTGCAGGACGCGTTCCCGGTCACGATCCACGTCCGCGGCAACGAGATCACCATCCGCGGCGACGAGGTCGAAGCCGACCGGGTGGGTCGCCTCTTCGAGGAACTGGTCGCGCTGCTCGAAGCGGGTCACGTCCTCGACCGTGAAGGTGTCGGGCGCAGCATCGCGATGTTGAAGGCCGACCAGCGGCCGACCGAGGTGCTCACCACCGAGGTCCTGCGCGGCCGCAAGCCGGTGCGGCCCAAGACGTCGGGCCAGAAGCGCTACGTCGACGCCGTGCGCGCCCACACCGTCACGTTCGGGATCGGTCCCGCCGGCACCGGCAAGAGCTACCTGGCGGTCGCGCTCGCGGTGCAGGCGCTCCAGGCTAAGGAGATCAACCGGATCATCCTCACGCGGCCCGCGGTCGAGGCCGGGGAACGCCTGGGCTTCCTCCCCGGCGACATCCTGGCCAAGGTCGACCCGTACCTCCGCCCGCTGTACGACGCGCTCTACGACATGCTCGAGCCCGAAGTCGTGAGCCGGCTCATGGAACGCGGCACCATCGAGGTGGCGCCGCTGGCGTTCATGCGCGGGCGCACGCTCAACGACTCGTTCATCATCCTCGACGAGGCGCAGAACACGACACCGGAGCAGATGAAGATGTTCCTCACCCGGCTCGGGTTCGGCTCCAAGATCGTGGTCACCGGAGACGTCACCCAGATCGACCTGCCCGAGGGTCGCGGACGATCGGGTCTGCTGGCGGTGCGCGACATCCTCGACGGCATCCCCGACCTCGCGTTCGTCGAGCTCGACGCCCACGACGTCGTCCGGCACAAGATCGTCCAGGACATCGTCAACGCCTACGAACGCGCGGACAACGAGCGGTGAGCGTGTTCGCGTCCGACGAGCAATCCGCGGTCGAGCTCGACCTGCCCCGCTGGCTGCGCCTGACCCGGATGGTGCTGGCCGAGGAACGCGCGCCGAGCGACGCCGAGGTCTCGTTGATCTTCGTCGACGAGGATGCCATCACCGACCTCAACGGTCGGTTCCTCGGCGGCGACGGCCCCACCGACGTGCTGGCGTTCCCGATCGACGACGACCACGTGCCCAGCGGTCGTCAGCCCGACGCCGGAGGTCGCGGCCCGGGCGCGCCTGGCGACCCGGTCGATCCGCCGGTGGTGCTGGGCGACGTGGTGGTGTGTCCCACGGTCGCGGCGCGTCAGGCGCCGGTGCACGCCGGCACGGTCGACGCCGAGCTCGCGCTGCTCGTCGTGCACGGAGTGCTCCACCTGCTGAACTACGACCACGCCGACGAGCGCGAGGCGGAATCGATGCAACGCCGTGAACGCGAGCTGCTGGAGCGCTTCCGGCAACTCGAGAGCTGAGGGGCGCCTCGTGAGCGGTGCGGACTGGGCCATCGTCGCGACCATCGCGCTGTTGTTCGTGCTCTCGATCTTCTTCGCCGCGTCGGAGACCGCGTTCGTGCGGATGAACCGGATCCGCGCCATCGCGCTCGAAGAAGAAGGCGAGAAGCGGGCGCACCGCCTGGTCGTGATGCTCGAGCGTCCCGAGCAGACGCTCAACGTCGTGCTCCTCATGGTGCTCGTGTCGCAGCTGACCTCGGCGACCCTCATCGGTGTGCTGCTCGAGGGCACCGCGGGCACGCTCGGCGTGGTCATCGGCATCGTGTTGCAGATCGTGTTGTTCTTCGTGATCGGCGAGGTCGCGCCCAAGACGTTCGCGGTGCAGCACACGGAGCGCGCCGCGCTGGCGCTCACGCCGATGCTCTGGTTCCTCACCAACTTCGCCCCCTTGCGCTGGATGTCGAGCCTGCTGATCGGGGTCGCCAACGTCGTCCTGCCCGGGCGCGGGCTCAAACAGGGACCCTTCGTCACCGAGGAAGACCTCCGCACGATGGCCGACGTCGCGGCCAGCGAGGACTCCATCGAGCGCGAGGAACGCCGGCTCATCCACTCGATCTTCGAGTTCGGCGACACCGTCGTTCGCGAGGTGATGCTGCCGCGTCCCGACATGGTGGCCGTCGATGCCGACGACACGATCGAGGAGGCGATCGAACGCGCCATCGAACGCGGCTTCTCGCGACTCCCGGTGTGTGAAGAGGGGTCGACCGACGACATCGCGGGCCTCGTCTACCTGAAGGACCTCGTGCGGATGGCGCGCGCGGGTGAGGGCGCCGACCCGGTGCGCGTCGCGGTGCGCCCGGCGATCTTCGTCCCCGAGCAGAAGCGCGTCGCGGAGCTCCTGCGCGAGATGCGCACGAAGCAATTCCACATGGCCATCGTCATCGACGAGTACGGCGGCACGTCCGGCCTTGTCACCCTCGAGGATCTCCTGGAAGAGATCGTGGGCGAGATCGCCGACGAGTACGACGTCGAGATGCCGGCGGTCGAGCGCCTGGCCGACGGCTCGTTGCGCGTTCCCGGTCGAACCCCGATCGACGAGGTGAGCGAGGTGCTGGGGACCGAGCTGCCCGACGCCGAGTGGGACACCGTCGGCGGTCTGGTGTTCAACTTGCTGGGCCACGTGCCGGAGGAGGGCGAGACGGTCCGCTTCCAGGGTCTGGAGCTGCGCACCGAGCGGGTGCAGGGCCGGCGCATCGCCTCGGTGCGCATCACCCGTCTGCCCGAGACCGACCCCGACGCCGCCCCGGCCATCGCCGACGAAGCGTCCGCGTGACCTTCCGCTCCGGGTTCGTGTCGCTGGTCGGGCGACCCAACGTGGGCAAGTCGACCCTGGTGAACCGGGTGGTCGGATCGAAGGTGGCGATCGTGTCCGACCGCCCGCAGACCACGCGGACGCAGATCCGGGGGGTCCGGACCACGGCCACGTCGCAGCTGGTGCTGCTCGACACGCCCGGGATCCACAAGCCCCGCACCCTGCTCGGGGAACGCACCAACGACCGCGCCCGCGCCACGCTGGCGGAGGTCGACGTGGTGTGCCTGCTCGTCGAGGCGTCGTCGGCCATCGGGCCCGGCGACCGGTTCGTGGCCGGGCTGGTGCAGCAGGTCACGACGCCGAAGATCCTCGTCGTGAGCAAGACCGACCTCGCCGACAAGAAGGCCATCGGCGAGCACCTGGCGATGGCCACCGGCGAGCTGGGGGAGTTCGACGCGTACGTGCCGCTCTCGGGCCTCACCGGCGACGGCGTCAACGCGCTCGTCGGCGAGCTGGAGGCGCGCCTGCCCGAAGGCCCCGAGTACTACCCCGGTGGGGTCGTCACCGACCAGCCCGAGACCTTCCTGGTGGCCGAGCTGGTGCGCGAGAAGTTGCTACGCGTCGCGCGCGAGGAGCTGCCCCACTCGATCACCGTGGTCGCCGAGGAGCTCGAGCCGCGCGAGGGCACCCAGGAAGCAGGCGACGAGATCCTCCGCTACGAGGTCCGCGTGCTGGTCGAGCGCGACTCGCAGAAGGGCATGGTGATCGGCAAGGGCGGAGGAGTGATCAAGGAAGCCGGCACGCTCGCTCGGGAGGAGCTCGAGGCGCTGTTCGGTGCGAAGGTGTTCCTCGAGACGTCGGTCAAGGTGGAGCGCGACTGGCAACGCCGCGCCCACGCACTCGACCGCCTCGGGTACTAGCGGTGAACGCGCGCGGCCCGTCTTGCGCCCCGCGCCGGCGCCCGCGAGCATGACCGCCGACTCACAGGGGGAGCACCGACGTGCGAGCACTGCTGTTCGGGGTGGCACCGCAACCGGGCGACGGGCCCAGGCCCGACAACGCCCTCCTCGATGCGCTCGACCACACTCCCATGGACCTCGTGGAACTGCCCGATCCCGGGTTCCTCCGCCCCGACTGGGTGGTGACCCGCCCGCTGCTGACCGGCATCTGTGGGTCCGACGCCAAGCAGGTGTTCATGGACTGGGGCGAGGGCGGCGGCGACAACCCGATGCGCGACTTCTCCTCGATGCCGCAGGTCCCCGGCCACGAGGTGGTGGCCGAGGTCGTCGCGCTCGGGCCGGAGGCGGAGGGTGTCGAGGTCGGTGACCGCGTCGCGCTGAACCCGTGGTTGTCGTGCGTGCCGCGGGGAGTCTCGCCGATCTGCCCTGCGTGCGCGGCCGGGGACCTCAGCCTGTGTTGGAGCTTCCAGGCACCGCCGCTGGCGCCGGGGATCCACATCGGGACGTCGAACGACGCGACCGGCGGCTGGGCCAACCTCATGCCCGCGCACCCGTCGATGCTGTTCCCGGTGCCCGACGAGGTGCCGGACGAGGTCGCGGTGTTCGCGGACCCGTTCGCGGTGTCGTTGCACGCAATCACCCGCCACGCGCCGACGCCGGGCGCCAAGGTGCTGGTGTACGGCGCCGGCGCGCTCGGGTCATGTGCGATCGCGATCTTGCGCGCGCTCTATCCCGACGTCGAGGTCGGGGTGGTGGCGCGCTTCGGCGCGCAGGCAGACCTCGCCCGCAAGCTCGGCGCGCACGAGGTGTTCGCGCACGAACCGGCCGACGCGCTCATCGAGGCCGCCGCCGCGTGGTCGGGGGGCGTGTTGTCGTCGCACACGGGGTTGCCGATGGCGTTCCCGGGCGGCATCGACGTGGTCTACGACACGATCTCGCGGCGGGAGACGCTCGAGGTGTCGGTGAGGCTGCTCAGGGCACACGGCACCCTCGTGAAGGCGGGCGTGCACGGCACCACCAACTGGGAGTACACGCCGCTGTACTTCAAGGAGATCAGCTGGGTCGGCTCGAACGCCTTCGGCGTCGAGGAGGTCGAAGGTGTGCGCAAGCACGGCATCGAGCACTACCTGGACCTCGCACGCTCGGGCCGGGTCAACCTCGACGGGATGCTGACGCACACGTTCCCCCTCGACGAGTCGTGGCGCGACGCGTTCAAGGTGCTGGCGACCCAGGACGGCTCCGGCGCCATCAAGGTCGCGTTCGACCAGCGTTCCTCGGCCGGGAACTAGCTCCCGCTCGTCGGCCCGGTTGCCCGCTCGAAGGTTGCCGCGATGGTGCCGCCCGGTCGGAAGAGCGTCAGCTCGCCACCGGTGACCCGGTACGTCTGGGCCAGTTGCAGCGCGGCGGTGTACTGGCGCTCCTGCGTCGAGATCGCGGGGTCCGCACACGACGCGAGGGTGGACTGCAACGGCCCGATCTCGATGCCGTCGTGTGCCGAGATCTTGTAGGCGCCGCCGAACGTGTTGCAGCCGCTGTTGCCCGAGACACGCCCGTCGGCGAACGCCAGGGTCGGCGCGCTCCCGGGAACCGGGGACTGGATCGCGTCGCCGGTGTAGAGGCTGGTCGCGTTCCACCCACCGAGCAGCAGGTCGGCGCCCGCGGAGACCTGGAAGACGAGGAGCTCGCTGCCCGACGGACCCGAGAGGGTGAGGGCGTTCCCGTCGATCTCGTAGGACGCGACCTTCACCAGGCGTTCGAGGTACGCGCCCTCGACCGCACTCGGCCCCGGCTCGCACAGGCGCAGCGTCGTCCTGACGTCGGGGCCGATGGTGAGCTCGGACCCGTGGGTGACGAACGGCGCGCTGTAGGTGTTGCACCCGCGCTCCCGGAGACGGTGCGGGCGGCGCAGTCGAACATCGCGGAGACCGCGGTGTCGCCGAGCGGCGTGCCCAAAGGGACCCGGTCGGTCAACACCCAGTTGGCGCCGGCCAGCGTGACGGCGTCGGCGGGCGACGGCCGGGACGACGAGCCTTCGTCCGAGCACGCGCCGGCGACCAGCGCGACCGCGAGCCCGATGAAAACGACGAGGCTGCGCTGCACGGCGCGACTCTCGCACACCCTCAACGAGCGACTCGGCTATCGTCCGCGCGGTGAGGCGCTGACGTGACCGTTCCGAGCGACGAACGACGTGAGGCAGGCCGGGACTTGCGCGCCGCGGTGCCGCGGTCGGCCCACGCCGAGTGGAGCGTGGCCGCCCGGACACTCGATCCGATCGCGGTCCTGGAGCGCCAAGCCCGGTCCCGGGTCGCCGAGCTGATCCCCGTGCGATACGCCCGCATGGCCGAGTCGCCCTTCGCGTTCTTCCGCGGTGGCGCGGCGATCATGGCCATGGACCTCGCCACGACCGCGGCGACGGGCCTGACCGTGCAGGCATGCGGTGACGCTCACGTGGCCAACTTCGGGACGTTCGCCACACCGGAGCGCAACGTCATCTTCGACATCAACGACTTCGACGAGACCGATCCGGGTCCCTGGGAATGGGACGTCAAGCGCCTCGCCGCCAGTCTGCACGTCGTGGCGCGCCAGCACGGTTTCGCCCCCGACGACCGAGACGACGTCGTGCTCGAGGCCGTGCGCGTCTACCGCGAGTTCGTCGCGCAGTACGCCACCATGATGACGCTGGAGGTCTGGTACGACCGCACCACCGTCGACGACGTCGTCGCGCACTTCCCGCGCCGCTACCGCGCCCAGGCGGAGCGTGACGTGAAGCGGGCGTTGCGCAAGGACCACGTCCGTGCCGCGGCCAAGCTCACCCGCACCGTCGACGGCGCACCCGAGTTCGTCGAGGATCCGCCACTCACCGTGCGGCTCGATGCCACCGGCCACGACATGGTCGAGGTCGGGGAGATGGTGGAGGACTACCGGTCGACCCTCACGGACGACCGCGGGTTCCTGCTCGACCGATTTCGCATCGTCGACGTCGCCCGACGCGTCGTCGGCGTCGGCAGCGTGGGTACCCGCTGCTGGATCTGCCTGTTCGAGGCTCCCGGCCACCGGAGGTCCGACGTCGGCGCCGACCGCATCATCCTGCAGGTGAAGGAGGCCCAGGCCTCCGTGCTCGCGCCCTACTTCGGCGCATCGCGCCTCGGTCACGAGGGCCGTCGGGTGGTGGCGGGACAGCGCCTGACCCAGGCCGCCAGCGACATCTTCCTCGGCTGGTGCGCGGGGCCCAGGAGCGGCCGTCAGTACTACGTCCGCCAACTCTGGGACGTGAAGGGTCAGGGCGACCTCACCCGCATGGACCTCGGGAAGCTCACTCACTACGGTGCGCTGTGCGCCCAGGCGCTGGCCCGGGCCCACGCCCGCACCGGGGATCCGGCGCAGCTCTCGGGCTACCTCGGGAACGGGGGAGCGTTCGACCGGGCAGTCGCCCGCTTCGCCGCGGACTACGCCGCGAACAACGAACTGGACCATGCCTCCCTGCTCGACGCCATTGCCGCCGGGAGGGTCGTCGCGAGCCGGTCCTCCTGAATTCTGAAATGCCCTCGTAGAAGTTGCTGCAACGGAAGTCCACCCATGTAGAGTGCCGACGCGCTGGGGATTTCGACGTCGACCAGCCTCGGACAAGGGGTTGCTCGGCACTTGATTGCTGGACACTGGAAGGGGACATGACGCCACGCCGCTCTCGGGGACGCCGGCTCGTGTTCGCCGCCGTCGCCGCCATCGCGCTGGTCCTCGCCGGTTGCTCGGGGGTCAAGAACAACGGGCAGAACTCGCTCGAACCCAAGAGCTCGCAGGCCCAGAAGATCTACAACCTGTTCACGCCGATTGCCATGATCGCGATCGTGATCGGCATCGCGGTCATCGTGGCGACGGTCTACCTGGCCATCAGGTTCCGGTACCGTCCGGGCAGGAACGAGAACCCGAAGCAGATCCACGGCAACACCCGGCTCGAGATCGGGTGGACCATCCTGCCCGCCCTGCTCCTCGCGATCATCGCGGTGCCCACCGTGGCCACGATCTTCGACCTCGCCCAGAACCCGGGGCCCAAGGCCCTGCAGGTCACGGTCGAAGGCAAGCAGTGGTGGTGGCAGTTCTCGTATCCCGACGCCAAGGTCGTCACCGCCGACGAGATGGTGATCCCGACCGGCCGCGACGTCTTCCTGCACCTCACCGCCTGCGACGGCACCGGCACCGCCAAGACGTGCAACGTGATCCACAGCTTCTGGGTGCCCGAGCTCTCGGGCAAGAAGGACGTCGTCCCCGGCCAGGAGAACACCCTGACCATCTCCGCGGACAAACCCGGTACCTACCTGGGCCAGTGCGCGGAGTACTGCGGGCTCTCGCACGCCAACATGCGGTTCCGCGTGATCGCCAAGAGCCCGGCCGACTTCCAGACCTGGCTGACCGAACAGCAGCAGGGCCCGGTGAACGCGCTCTACGAGTCCGACGGCTCGACCCCGGCGGGATCGACCCAGGACCTCATCGTCAAGACGTTCCAGTGCACCAATTGCCACATCTTCGACGACTCCTCGAAGGCGGCCTACGGGCCCAACCTGACCCATCTGGCCAGCCGCACCACCTTCGCCAGTGGCACGTACCCCCTGAACAAGACCAACCTCACGAACTGGGTGCAGGACGCGCCGTCGATGATCCCGATGTCGTCGCAGGGCTGCCGGTACCCACCCGGCGACGGGATCTGCGTGGGTATGCCGTCGTTCATCGAGAACACCCCGCCCGGCATGAAGACCATGACCCGGGCCCAAGCCGAGGACATCGCCAACTTCCTCTTGGAGCAGAAGTAAATGACGACTGTCACCCGCTCCCTGCCGAAGCCCACGACGCGCGCGCTCCCGTTGCGCCGCCCGAAGGCGACCACCGGCTTCTGGAGCTGGTTCACGACCGTCGACCACAAGAAGATCGGCATCCTCTACGGCGGCACCGCCCTGGTGTTCTTCGTGTTCGGTGGCGTCGAGGCACTGCTGATCCGTCTCCAGCTCGCGGGCCCGAACGGCAGCGTCCTCACCGCCGCGCAGTACAACACCATGTTCACCATGCACGGCACCACGATGGTGTTCCTGGTGGGCATGCCGCTCGCGGTCGCGTTCGGCAACTACTTCATCCCGCTCCAGATCGGCGCGCGTGACGTCGCGTTCCCGCGCCTCAACATGTTCGGGTACTGGGTCGTCCTCTTCGGTGGCCTCTTCATCTATTCGAGCTTCTTCCTCGGTGGCGCCCCGAACGGTGGGTGGTTCGGCTACACGCCGTTGACCAGCACCCCGATCTCCGGGGGTGCGCTCCCGGGCATGGGGCCGAGCTTCTGGTGCGTCGGCATCGTCCTGCTCGGCATCGGGTCCACGACCTCGGCGATCAACTTCATCGTCACCGTCCTCAACATGCGCGCGCCGGGAATGACGCTGATGCGGATGCCCGTGTTCACGTGGATGATGACGGTCGTCGCCTTCCTGACGGTGTTCGCGATGCCGATCATCACCGCGGCGATGATCATGGTGTTCTTCGACCGCAACTACGACACCCTGTTCTTCGTGGCGTCGAAGGGCGGTGACCCGCTGCTCTATCAGCACCTCTTCTGGCTGTTCGGCCACCCCGAGGTGTACATCCTGATCCTGCCGGGGATGGGCATCGTGTCCGAGGTGCTGCCGGTCTTCTCCCGCAAGCCGCTGTTCGGGTACTCGGTGGTGATCTTCTCCGGCATCGCCATCGGCTTCATGGGCTGGGGCGTGTGGGCGCACCACATGTTCGCCACCGGCCTCGGACCGGTCGCCATCTCGGCCTTCGGGTTGTCGACGATGTTGATCGCCATCCCCACTGGGGTGAAGATCTTCAACTGGCTGGGCACCGTCTACGGCGGCGCGGTGAAGCTGACGAGCGCGATGTTGTTCTCGTTGGGCTTCATCGCGATGTTCACCCTCGGCGGGCTGTCGGGCGTGCTGCACTCCATCGTCCCGGCCGACACGCAACAGACCGACACCTACTTCGTGGTCGCGCACTTCCACTACGTGCTCTTCGGCGGCCTCTTCTTCGGGGTCTTCTCGGGCTTCTACTTCTGGTGGCCCAAGATCTTCGGCCGGATGCTCAACGAGACGATGGGCAAGTGGAACTTCTGGATCATGCTCCTCGGGTTCAACCTCACGTTCTTCCCGATGCACATCCTCGGCCTCACCGGCATGCCCCGGCGCACCTACCGCTACCCGTCCGGGTACGGCTGGGACACCCTGAACATGATCGAGACGGTCGGCGCGTTCGTGATCGTGGTCTCGGTGCTGCTCTTCTTCGTGAACGTGATCTACACCGCCAAGAAGGGCCCGCTCGCCGGTGGCGACCCGTGGGACGGTCGTTCGCTCGAGTGGTCGATCCCGTCGCCGCCGCCGGCCTACAACTTCGCCGAGATCCCCATGATCGAGGCCCGTGACGACTGGTGGCACCGGAAGTACACCGAGGACGCCGAGGGCCGGCTGGTGAAGCTTCCGTCGGGCGGCTCCGACGAGGCCGGAGCCGACGTGGCGGTCGGGAGCGGCGGCGGCGGTGTCGCGACCATCGAGCCCGATGGTCACGGGGACGATCACGGGGACGGCCACGGCATCCACCTCCCGTCGCCCTCCTACTTCCCGTTGGTGCTCGCCGCCGGGCTCCCGTGCCTGGGCTACGCGGCGGTGTTCCGCGAGATCCTGTGGGTGATCCCGGGCCTGATCCTGCTGCTGTTCGGCATGTACGCGTGGGGCCTCGAGCCGGGAACGGACGAAGCCTGATGGCGACCGTCGAGCAGACCCCCACCGCCGGATCCGGCACCCAGGGTGCCGCCGCGCTCGTGCCGGCCGAGCACGGTGCCGACGACGCGGCGCACGGCGCGCAGGCGACCCACACCGGTGTCCCCAACGCCAAGCTGGCGATGTGGTTGTTCCTGTCGTCGGACTGCCTCTTCTTCGGCGCCTTCATCGCCACCTACCTGCTGTATCGCGACCGGGCCGGCCAGACGGGACCCACCCCGTCCGACGTCTACAACATCCCGTTCACGTCGGTGACGTCGTTCATCCTGCTGATGAGCAGCCTCACGATGGTGCTCGCGCTCGCCGCCGTGCAGCGGGGCGACTACCGCCGGTTCCGGGTCTGGATCATGGCCACCGCGCTGTTCGGGGCCACGTTCATCGGCGGACAGATCTTCGAGTTCACCGAGTTCACCCGCAAGGGACTGAACGTCGACACGAACCTGTTCGGGTCGAGCTTCTTCGTGCTCACCGGCATCCACGGCACGCACGTCCTGATCGGCATCGTCTGGCTGGTCTCGCTGTGGGGCTTGTCGATGCAGAGCCGGTTGTCGCAGGGCGACTCCGAGCGGGTGGAGGTCGCCGGTCTGTACTGGCACTTCGTCGACGTCGTCTGGATCGTGATCTTCACGGTCATCTACCTGCTGCCCCACTGATGGCGCCGAGAACGAGGCCGGTATGAGCGACACGCAGGAAGTCGAAGTGGCCTCCGGCTCGGAAGCCGAGCCGGAGGGTGGTCGCGAGGTCGACCTCCCCCAGGGCGACCTTGCCTACCGGATGGCGCACGCCGCGCCCAACCTGTTGCCGGGCGAGGTCCGGGCGCACCCCGATCCGTGGCAGTACGTCGTGGTCGCGGTGGTGCTCTCGGTCATCACCGCGGTCGAGATCGCCGTCTCCTACATGGAGGGCGACATCCCCGACGGCCTCATCGTCGTGCTCCTGCTGGCGATGATGGTGGTGAAGTTCTTCCTGGTGGCGTCGTGGTTCATGCACCTGCGGACCGACCGGCCGGTGTTCAAACGCCTGTTCGTCCTCGGCGCGATCGCGGCGGTGTCGCTCTACCTGATCGTGCTCGCCACCCTGCACGGCGTCCTCGGGTAGGCGACCCACAGTGACTCCCGCCGTCGCGTTCCCGAGTTGGACGGCCCATCCCGACGTGTGGCTCCTCGTGGGGCTCTTCGCCGCGGGCTACGCCATCGCGATCGTCCGCCTCGGGCCGAAGTGGGCGGTGCCCGGCCAGGCCGTGGTCACCCGCTTCCAGGTCACGTGCTGGTCGCTCGGCGTGCTCGCGGTCTGGGTGGCCTCCGACTACCCGATCCACGACGTCGCCGAGGGTTACAACTACAGCGTCCACATGGTGCAGCACCTGACCTACTCGATGATCGCCGCGCCGTTGCTGCTGCTGGGGATGCCCGCCTGGCTCCTGCGCCGGCTCCTGGCGCCGCGCTGGCTGTTCGGGACCGTGCGCGTGTTGTCGCGGTTCGTCCCGGCACTGCTCATCTTCAACGTGATCCTCGTGTTCACGCACTGGCCGCTGGTGGTGAACGCGAGCCTCGACTCCGGCCTGACGCACTTCGGGCTGCACTCGCTGTTGTTCGTGTCGTCGTTGATCGTGTGGATGCCGATCGTGAGCCCCCTGCCCGAGATCCCGCGGCTGATCCCGGTGATGCGGATGTTCTACCTGTTCGCGTGGTCGATCGTACCTACGGTGCCCGCGTCGTTCCTGACGTTCGGGTCGGCGCCGCTCTACAAGTTCTACGAGCACGTCCCTCACCTGTTCGGACTCTCGACGCTCGAAGACCAACAGGCCGCGGGGCTGATCATGAAGATCGGTGCCGGACTCCTACTCTGGATGGTGATCGCCGTAGTGTTCTTCCGCTGGGCGTCCGAGGAAGAGCGTGCGAACACGCCGCGCCACGGACTCGACGACATGGACCGTGAGCTGACTCAGATGGGGCTGAGGAGATGACCGACAGCACGACGTTGGACGAGACCACCGAATCCGAGGAGCTCCCCGAGCTCGTCGAGAGCGAGACGCTCGGCTCCGGAGGCACCGCACCCGACAGCCCGCTCAGGACCCGGATCCTCCTGCCGCTGCTGATCCCGCTGTTCTCGATCGCCATCGTGGCGGTACTGGTGCTGAACATCTCCCGCGTGTTCCTGGCGGGCAGCAAGGACGCAGCGCTGGTGATGGGCATCGTCATCACCCTGGCCATCCTCATCGGCGCTTCGCTCCTCGCCGCCGCCCCCCGTGTGCGTACCTCGTCGATGGCGATGATCCTCGGCGGCGTGCTCGTCCTCGTCTCGATGGCCGGCCTGGTCTCGCTCGGGCCGAGCCTCAACGAAGGCGAAGGTGCGGGCACCTCCCCGTACGCGACGGGAAAGGCGACCAGCACGGTCGCGGTCTCGGCCGGTCCGGGGCTCACGTTCAACGGGGTGGCGTTCGCCGGCAACTACACGGCCAAGGCCGGCGTCGTACAGATCGACTACGGCGGCGACTCCGGGCACACCCTGGCCATCCAGGATGCGAAGCATGCGGGCTTCCTCTTGAGCTCCTCACCCGGTGGGAGGAAGAGCGGCAAGGTGCAGCTCGCGCCGGGCACGTACACGATCTACTGCACCGTGCCCGGCCACGAGGCTGCCGGGATGAAGGCGACCATCACCGTGAGCCAGTGAACCTGCGACACCGCCGAATCCTCGCGATTCTCTCGTTCGCACTCGTCGCAGGGCTGTTCTTCGCCGGGTGTGGCGGGGGCGGCGGGGGCGGTGGCGACAGCCAGGGCTACGTCGAGCCGAAGGGTCCCGCGACCGAGACCATCGCGATCGAAGCCGGCAACTTCTACTTCAAGCCCGACGCGATCACGACCAACGCGGGGATCGCCAAGATCGAGCTGACGGCCAAGAACGGCGTCCACGACCTCGTGTTCGACGGCGCCTACCCCGGGTTCTCGCTGGAGGCCGACGGCGGCGGCGGCACCCAGGCGATGAGGATCGACCTGAAGCCCGGGAAGTACACCTTCTACTGCAGCATCCCGGGCCACCGGGCCGCGGGCATGGAAGGCACGCTGACCGTCAAGTAGCGGGAACCACCACCGCGAGCCGCGCCCGGTGCGGGCTCCAACCGCGCGGGCAGCGGACCGACGTGCTCGCCGCTCGCCCACAGGTCGACCGGCGCCTTGGCGCCGACCGCTTCGACGGCGATCCGACGGCCTTGCCAGGTGCGCACCATCGGGTGACGGACGTGCTCGCCCCGGAAGACGGAGGGGAAGGTCCGCAGGAAGTCGGCACGTCCCACCGGCCCGACGACGCACACGTCGAGCCGGCCGTCGTGGATGTCGGCCGCGGGCGTGATCGTCATCCCGCCGGCGTAGGTCCGCGTGTTCCCCACCGCGATCAGCCACGCTTCGGTCTCGACGACCTCGTCGTCGACCGTGAGGCGGAACCCATGCGGACGGTAGGTCGCGAGCGTGCGCAGCGTGGCCATGACGTAGAGCATCGTGCCGCTGCTCCACGAGACACCGTTGGCCCACTCGTTGGCCGCCGCGTCGAAACCGGTGTTGGCGACGGTCGTGAACCACTCGGTGCGGCCGTCGGCGGTGCGGACACGCCCCAGGTCGACCTGGTCGACGCGACCGCGTCCGAGCAGCGCGAGCGCGGCGTCGAGGTCGCCGCGAGGGATCTCGAGCTGCCGGGCGAGGTCGTTGCCCGAGCCGGTCGGGACGATGGCGAGCACGCCGTCGTGCTCGGCGGCGACACCGGCCAACGCGCACACGGTGCCGTCGCCCCCGCAGGCGACCACACCGCGACCCCCGTCGAACGCGTCGCGGGCGATGGCCACGAGGTCGTCGGCGTCGGCGGAGAGGCGGACGGCCATGTCGAGGCCCGTCGCCGCGAGGGCGTCGACGACGTGAGGGAGCCGGGCACCGGCGCGGTCCCGCCCGGCGGCGGGGTTGACGACGGCGGTCCAGGCGCTCGGTACCGGTCGCATCGGTCGGAGCGTAGCGGTGCCGCGATCGGGCGGGACGGCGCAGCGGAATCGACCATTGAGTAGCTTGCGCGGGTGGCCGTGTCTCCTGCGCTCGACCTGCTCCGGGTACCGGGCCACGTCGCGATCGTGATCGACGACGCGGGCCACGCGTCGGGCGAGGCGGCGTTGGTCGACGTCGTCGAGGGCGGTCTCGAGATCGGGTTGCGCTGGCTGACCGTCGACGCGCTGCCGGCCCACCTGTGGGGCCGTCCCCTCGGGGAGGTGGCGCGCCTCCTCGACCTCTACGAGCGCCTCCTTGTGGAGCGGCGCGACGAG
This sequence comes from uncultured Actinomycetes bacterium, assembly GCA_963750045.1. Taxonomy (GTDB): domain Bacteria; phylum Actinomycetota; class Acidimicrobiia; order IMCC26256; family DASPTH01; genus DASUAS01. Next base: position 337,694 of record CAVVPD010000005.1, read on the forward strand.
CTCCACGCACGGGGGGTCCGGCTGCAGTGCATCGGGCGCCGCGAGGCCCGCATGCCCCGGCGGCTGTCGCGGGTCATCGAGGACACCGAGGCCCTGACCGCGGCCAACCACGGGATGACGCTGACGCTGGCCGTCGACTACGACGGACGCGCCGAGATCGCCGACGCGGTGGCGACCATGACCGCAGCGGTGCGTGCCGGCACGTTGCTCCCCGGCGCCATCGACGAGGACGAGGTCGCCGCGCATCTCTACGCGCCCGGTCTCCCCGATCCCGACCTCCTGGTGCGCACGGGGGGCGACTGTCGCACGGCGAGCTTCCTCGTGTGGCAGACCGCCTACTCCGAGTTCGTGTTCACCGACACCCGCTGGCCCGATTTCCGCCGCGGCGACCTCTTCGAAGCGGTCGCCGAGTTCCAGCGCCGCGAACGCCGCTTCGGCGCCATCGAGTAGCAACCCTCCCGAACATGTGTCGATCGAGGTGCGTCTACGACACCGAATCGACACATGCTCGTGGTGGGTGGGGCAGAACTACACTGGTGTAGTGAACCTGTACCGGGACCAGGGGGTCGTGCTGCGCACGATCAAGCTGGGGGAGACGGACCGGATCGTCACCATCCTCACCCAGGGCCACGGCAAGATCCGCGCCGTCGCCAAGGGCGTGCGCAAGCCCGGGAGCCGGTTCGGGGCGCGCCTTGAGCCGACCAGCCACGTCGCGCTCCAGGTGTACCGGGGCCGCGACCTCGACATCGTCACGCAGACCGAGACCATCGACTCCAACCGGGCCCTGCGCGAGCACTACGGCTGCCTCACCCACGCGGTGTCGATGCTGGAGGCCACCGACCAGGTCGCCCAGGAGCGCGAGGCGAACCCCGCGCTCTACCGGATGCTGGTGGGCGCCCTGCGCACCCTGGCCGAGCACCCGAACCCGCTCGTGAGCGCGGCCTTCTTCTGGAAGCTCCTCTCGCTCGAAGGGTTCCATCCGCTGCTCGACGTGTGCGCGCGCTGCGGCGACGAGGCCGGTCCCTTCAACGCCTTCGACCTCGACGAGGGCGGCGTGCTCTGTGAGACGTGCGGCAAGTTCACGGGGCGGCGCGTCCAGCCCGACACGCTCCAGCTCGTCCGGCGCATCCTGGGCGGCGAGCTGCGGAGCGCGCTGGCCGAACCACCCAGCGCGACGACGGTGGAGACGGAGCGCCTCGCGCTCACCAGCCTCGAGCACCACCTCGAGCGCCGCCTCCGCAGCGCCGCGTTGCTCTGAGCCGTTCGGGACGCCAAAGGGGCCCCGACTACCATCGCCCTCCGGTATGGCCAAGAACGACCTGATGGACCGCGTCGTCAACCTCGCGAAGCGCCGCGGCCTCGTGTTCCCCTCGAGCGAGATCTACGGCGGCTTCCGTTCGACGTGGGACTACGGTCCCCTCGGCGTCCTCCTCAAGCGCAACGTGAAGGACGCGTGGTGGCGCAGCATGGTGCAGCTGCGCGACGACATCGTGGGCCTCGACGCGGCCATCCTCATGGCACCCAAGGTGTGGGAGGCGAGCGGCCACGTCGCCACGTTCACCGATCCGCTCGTGGACTGCCGCAACTGCAAGGAGCGCTTCCGGGCCGACCAGCTGCCGGAGTCCGGCGCGTGCCCCAACTGCGGCATGAAGGACACCTTCACCGACGCGCGGCAGTTCAACCTGATGTTCAAGACCTACGTCGGTCCCGTGGAGGACGACGCGTCCGTCGCGTACCTCCGCCCGGAGACCGCGCAGGGCATCTTCGTGAACTTCGCGAACGTGCAGACGACGACGCGCAAGAAGCCGCCGTTCGGCATCGCGCAGATCGGGAAGTCGTTCCGCAACGAGATCACGCCCGGCAACTTCGTGTTCCGGACCCGTGAGTTCGAGCAGATGGAGATGGAGTACTTCGTGCCGCCGGAAGACGGCGCACGCTGGTACGAGTACTGGTGCCAGGAGCGCTACCGCTGGTACACGGAGCTGGGCATCCCCGAGGGGCAGCTCCGGCTGCGCCCCCACGCCGGCGAAGAGCTCTCCCACTACTCCGCCGGGACCTCCGACGTGGAGTTCCTGTACCCGTGGGGCTGGGGTGAGCTCGAGGGCATCGCCAACCGCACCGACTACGACCTCGCCCAGCACAGCAAGTTCTCCGGCCAGGACCTCAGCTACTACGACCAGGAGCACGACCGCCGCTACCTGCCGCACGTGATCGAGCCGGCCGCGGGCGCCGATCGGGCCACCCTGGCGTTCCTGCTCGCGGCCTACGAGGAACAGGACGTCGACAACGGCAAGGGCGGCACCGAGAAGCGCACGCTGCTGCGCCTCCATCCCCGCCTGGCGCCGATCAAGGTGGCGGTGCTGCCACTGTCGAAGAACGAGAAGCTCGTGCCGCTGGCCGACGAGGTCGCCGCCGCCCTCCGCGCCGAGCTGATGATCGACGTCGACGTGGCGGGGTCCATCGGTCGCCGCTACCGTCGCCAGGACGAGGTGGGGACGCCGCTGTGCGTCACCATCGACTTCGACACGATCGACGACCGCGCGGTCACCATCCGAGACCGCGACACGATGAGCCAGGACCGGGTTCCGATCGACGGCCTGCTCGCGGAGCTCAGGAATCGACTGGGGACATGAGCGAAGCGACCGACCGCGAGCCGGGGATCCCCGGTTCACAGCTGAGCGAGGCCTGAGCGGCCCGGTGCGAAGCACCAGGAGCGGAGACGCATGACCGACGACAACCACTACGAGGAGCTCGGCGTCGACCCGGGCGCGTCGCGTGACGAGATCCGAGACGCGCACCGGGCCCGCGTGGCCGACCTCGAGGCCGCACGCGAGAAGAAGGGCATCACCGAATCACAGCTCCAGCAGAACCGCGAGCAGGTGGCGCGGGTGCGCGCCGCGTGGAACGTGCTCTCCGACCCGTTCCAGCGCAAGCGCTACGACGCCCAGCTCGGCGCGGGTGGCAGCGACGAGATCGACCTCGTCGACGCCGAGGCGAGCGACACCGACCCCGGCCCCGCGAAGCCGCTCACCGGTTGGCGCAAGCTCATGGCCCCGCCGCCGCCCAAGGACGGCGGAGGCGCGAACGGCGGCGGGGGCAGCTCCAAGGCTCCGGCGGGCAACAAACGACCGCGCCCGGAACCCACGATCGTGCTGCCCGATGGCATGCACCTGGCGGAGCCCCGGGTCCGGGGGATGGCCCTGCTCTTCGACATCTCCATCCTCATCGTCATCTTCTTCGGCGTGAGCCTCGTGGTGCCGGGCCTCATCCAGAGCGACTACCACGACATCCAGGACCGGATCACCAAGGTCAACGACCTCCACGACGCACGCCAGAGCCTCGACGACGCCCAGAAGTCGGTCGCCGACGCCAAGAGCGCCGCCGACCAGAAGTCGGCGCAGTCCGATCTGAAGAGCGCGCAGTCCGACTACACCAAGGCGAAGAAGGACGCGTCGAAGGCCGGCATCGCGAACACGTCGGGGAGCCCGAAGCAGCTGCAGACCCAGGCCGACAAGCTCACCGAAAAGATCAAGACCACCGGCTACCTCACCTCGGGCCTCACGCTCGTGCTCGGCCTCGCTTACCTGGTGCCGATCACGGCCCGCAAGGGCTACACGCTGGGCATGCGCGGCCGCCGTATCAAGGTGGTACGGGTCGACGGCTCGCCGCCGGGGTGGTATGCGTCGTTCACGCGCTTCGCGCTCCCGCTGCTGTTCGCGATCGCCATTCCTTCGTTCGGCGCGATCCTCGGCCTCGGCATGGTCGCCTGGGGCTACTTCGACCGCAACGGACAGGGCATCCACGACAAGCTCGCCCGTACGGTCGTCGTCGCCGCGTAGGGTGAGCGAGGGGCGACACGCCGGGTTTCCGGCGCGCCGTGAGCGAACAATTCGAACAGGAGCACCGCGATGCCGTACGTGTTCGCCTTCGAGGAAGGTTCGAAGGAGCAGAAGTTCCTGCTGGGGGGCAAGGGCGCCAACCTCGCCGAGATGACCAACCTCGGCCTGCCCGTCCCGCCGGGCTTCACGATCACGACCGACGCGTGCAACGCGTACATGGCCGCCGGCGACGTCATCCCCGACGGCCTGATGGACGAGGTGGGCGCCGCCCTGGCCGCGCTCGAGGCCAAGATGGGCAAGAAGCTGGGCGACGCCGAGGACCCGCTCCTCGTGTCGGTGCGCTCGGGTGCCGCGTTCTCGATGCCGGGCATGATGGACACCGTCCTCAACCTCGGGCTCAACGACGTGTCGGTGGGCGGGCTCGCGAAGCAGACCGGCAACCCGCGCTTTGCCTACGACTCCTACCGCCGATTCGTGCAGATGTTCGCCAAGATCGTCCTCGACGTCGACGGCGCGAAGTTCGAGCACGCCCTCGAGGAGCTGCGCCACCAGCAGGGGGTCGCCACGGATCCCGAGCTGTCGGCCGAAGACCTCGAGGGTCTCGCCGACCGGTTCAAGGCGATCGTGCTCGCGGAAGCCGGCATCGAGTTCCCCCAGGACCCGATGGAGCAGTTGCAGTTGGCGATCGAGGCGGTCTTCCGATCGTGGAACAGCGAGCGCGCCGGTGTCTACCGCCGGATGGAGAAGATCGCCGACGACCTCGGCACCGCCGTGAACGTCCAGGCCATGGTCTTCGGCAACAAGGGCGACGACTCCGGTACCGGGGTGGCGTTCACCCGCGACCCCGCCACCGGTGAGAACCGCGCCTACGGCGACTTCCTCAAGAACGCTCAGGGCGAGGACGTCGTGGCCGGGATCCGGGCCACCGAGCCGCTCGACGCGATGGGCAACGAGTTCCCAGAGTGCCACCAGCAGCTGCTGGATCTGATGCAGACGCTCCAGAGCCACTACCGCGACATGTGCGACATCGAGTTCACCATCGAGCAGGGACGCCTCTTCCTCCTCCAGACCCGCGTGGGGAAGCGCACCGCGGCGGCCGCGCTGCGAATGGCGGTCGAGATGGAGGAGGAGGGTCTCATCGACAAGCGGGACGCGGTCCTGCGCGTGCAGCCGGCGCAGCTCGACCAGTTGCTGCACCCACAGTTCGACCCCGCGGCGAGGTACACCGCGGTCACCCGAGGCCTCAACGCGTCACCGGGTGCCGCGGTCGGGAAGGTGTACTTCACGGCCGACTCTGCCGAGCAGCACCGCGAAGCCGGCGAGGCCGTGATCCTCGTGCGCCCCGAGACGTCGCCCGACGACCTCCACGGCATGATCGCCGCCGAAGGGATCCTCACGTCTCGCGGCGGGCTCGTGAGCCACGCCGCGGTCGTGGCGCGCGGCATGGGCACGCCGGCCGTCTGCGGCGCGAGCGAGCTCCAGATCGACGTCGACGGCGGCACCTTCGAGGTCAACGGGGAGGTGGTGCGTCAGGGCGAGGTGATCTCGATCAACGGCACCACCGGCGAGGTCGTGATCGGGCCGGTCGCGGTGGTCACTCCCGACCCGGGTGGCCCGTTCGAGACGATCCTCGGCTGGGCCGACTCGTTCCGTCGCATGAAGGTGCGCACCAACGCCGACCTCCCGCACGACGCGCAGGTGGCGCGGCGGTTCGGCGCCGAGGGCATCGGCCTCTGCCGCACCGAGCACATGTTCCTGGGCGACCGGCTCCCGCTCGTGCAGCGGTTCATCCTCGCCGACAGCGCGGTGGAGGAAGAGGAGGCACTCGGCGAGCTCGCCAAGCTCCAACGTTCCGACTTCGAGGGCATCTTCGAGGCGATGGACGGCCTGCCCGTCACCATCCGCCTCCTCGACCCGCCGCTGCACGAGTTCCTCCCCGACGTCGAGGAGCTCCTCGTGCGCGACGCGCGCGGCGAGCTCGACGGTGACGGCCGGCGGCTCCTCGCGGCGGCCCAACTGTGGCGCGAGGCCAACCCGATGCTCGGCACCCGCGGCTGTCGCCTCGGCATCATCAAGCCGGGCCTCTACCGCATGCAGGCCAAGGCCATCATCGAGGCGGCGGTCGCTCGCAAGCGCGCGGGCGGGGATCCCCACGTGGAGATCATGATCCCGCTCGTCGTCAGCGAGCCCGAGCTGGCGTTGCTCACCGACTGGGTCCGGGAGGTCGCGACCGAGACGTTCGAGGCATCGGGTGACGTTGACGTGGACTACCTGGTGGGCACGATGATCGAGACCCCACGCGCCGCGCTGGCCGCGGGCGAGATCGCCGACGTCGCCGAGTTCTTCTCGTTCGGCACCAACGACCTCACGCAGATGACGTTCGGCTTCTCGCGCGACGACGTCGAGGGCCGCTTCATGTCGGAGTACCTCGAGCTGAAGCTGCTGGCGGCGAACCCGTTCGAGACCCTCGACCAGGAAGGCGTCGGCCAACTGGTGCGTCTCGGCGTCGAGCGCGGCCGGGCGACGCGTCCCGGGATCAAGCTCGGGATCTGCGGTGAGCACGGTGGCGATCCGGCCTCGGTGGAGTTCTGCGAGCAGGTCGGTCTCGACTACGTGTCGTGCTCGCCCTACCGCGTGCCGATCGCCCGCCTGGCCGCGGCGCACGCGTCGCTCGGCCACGACGGTCCGGGGAGCACCGCGTAGCGAACCCCTCGGGGCTCCCGGGGAACGCATCGATGTCACACCCCGGTCGTAGTCTCGGACCATGACCGATCTGGCCGTGCCCGTGGTGGCGTCGCCCCCGACGGTCCGGCGCGCCCATCAGGACGCGTCGGCCCACGTCGGGGCACGCGTGCGCCACCGGGAGGACCGCGAAGCCGAGCTCGCGCAGGCGATGGCGCCGGGTGCCACCCGCCCGGTGGGCGCCGGTGTCCGCCTCCGGCCCGAGGCGCCCGACGAGTTCCGGCTCTGCTTCGAGCGCGACCTCGACCGGGTCAAGCACTCACGCCCCTGGCGGCGCCTCGCGGGCAAGTGCCAGGTGTTCATCGCGCCCGAAGACGACCACCTCCGCACCCGTCTCACCCACGCGGTCGAGGTGGCGCAGGTCGCCACCGGCATCGCCCGCGCCGCCAACCTGTGCCTGCCGTTGGTCGAGGCCGTCGCCCTCGCTCACGACTGTGGTCACGGGCCGGCCGGTCACGCGTCGGAGGAGGCGTTCTCTCCCTTCCTGCCGGGCACGGGCTACGACCACGCGGTCTACGGCGCCGACGTCACCCTGGCCCCCCTGAACCTCTGCGTCGAGACCCTCGACGGAGTGCGCAACCACTCGTGGCGCCGCCCGGCCCCCGCCACGCCCGAGGGGGAGGTGGTGGCGTGGGCCGATCGCATCGCCTACGTGTGCCACGACTTCGACGACGCGGTGCGGGCCGGGATCCTCGAGCCCGCCGATCTCCCCGTGGGTGTACGCGAGGTCGTGGGCGCCGAGCCGTCGGCCCAGATCGGCGTGTTCGTGCTCGCGGTGCTCGACGCGATCGACCGAACCGGTGCGGTCGGGATGACCGAACCGGCCGCGTCGGCGTTGGCCGAGTTCCGCGCGTTCAACTTCGAGCGGATCTACCTGCGGCCCGCGGCCCGGCGCCAGGCCGAGCGGGTGATCCGCCTGCTCGGCGACCTCGTCGACCACTTCGCGGACGCGCCGCTCCGCATCCCGATGGTGCGCGACGCCGAGGTGGTCGCCCCGGTCGCCGGCTCGCCCGAAGCCGCCGCGCTCGCGGTGCATCACGTGAGTGGGATGACCGACCGCTACGCGCTCGGCCTCGGGGTCGAGCTCCTCGGTTGGCGGCCCGACCACCTGCCCCGCGGGGTCTGAGCCGAGGGACTCGACCGCAGGCGCGCGGGGGATCGCGGCCATAGCATCGACGGTCGATGGGCATCCTCGACGAAGACGTGACGCGAGTCCGCGACGCCACCGACCTCGTCGCGCTCGCCAGCGAACACCTCGCCCTCAAGCGCGTCGGCAGCCGCATGGTGGGCCTGTGCCCGTTCCACGCCGAGAAGACACCGTCGTTCTCGGTGAACCCCGAGATGGGGCGCTTCTACTGCTTCGGCTGCCAAGCCAGCGGTGACGCGATCACGTTCGTGCGCGAGGTGGAGCACCTCGACTTCGTCGACGCGGTCGAGCGGCTCGCGTCACGGGCGGGGATCACGCTGCGCTACGACGACAAGGCCATCGCCAAGGACCGCACCAAGAAGCAACGGCTGAGCGAAGCGGTCGCCGCGGCGATCGCGTACTACCACTCGCTGTTGCTCGAGTCGGCCGACGGCGGTCTGGCGCGCCGCTACCTGCGGTCGCGTGGGTTCGACGGCGACGCGGCTCGCCAATTCCAGCTCGGTTGGTCGCCCGACGCGTGGGATCACCTCAGCGTCCACCTGCAGCGCGAGAAGTTCGCGCGCGACGACATCGTCGACTCGGGTCTCGCGTTCGTCAACAAGGTGAACAAGCTCCAGGACCACTTCCGCGGGCGTCTGATGTTCCCGATCTACGACAGTCGCGGCGAGGCGGTGGGCTTCGGTGGCCGCGCGCTCGGCGGTGACGATCCACGCAAGTACATCAACTCGCCCGAGACGCCGATCTACCAGAAGAGTCGCCTCCTCTACGGGCTCAACTGGGCCAAGGGTGAGATCGTCGGGCGCGGCGAAGTCGTGATCTGCGAGGGCTACACCGACGTGATGGCGTTCGCACTCTCCGGCGCACCGAACTCGGTGGCGACCTGTGGCACCGCGCTGGCCGACGACCACTTCCAGATCCTGAAGAACCTCGCCCGCAAGGTGATCCTGGCCTACGACTCCGACGCCGCGGGTCAGGGTGCGGCGGAGAAGTGGTACGGCTGGGAGCAGCGGTACGAGATCCAGTTGCAGGTGGCCGATCTGCCCGCCGGTCGGGATCCCGCCGACGTCTGGCACGACGATCCGCAGCAGCTGATGCTCGCGCTCGAACGGGCCGCGCCCTTCCTCCAGTTCCGCCTCGACCGGGTGTTGGACGCGGCCGACCTGGCCACCCTCGAGGGCCGCGCCCGCGCCGCCGAGACCGGTGCCGCGATCGTGGCGCAACACCCGAGCGATCTCGTGCGCGACCAGTACGTCATGAAGCTGGCGGGAAGCCTCGACATCGACGCCGACCGCCTACGGGAGACGGTGGCCCGTCACCGCCGGGAGGGGGCGACCGTGCGGCCGGCTCCCGGAGCCTCGCCGTCGCCGGCCCAGTCGTCGCCACCGCGCCGCGACGCACCTACGGCGCACGTCGATCGCCGTGAGCTCGACGTGTTGCTCTACGCCGTGCACGAGCCGGAGCTCGTGGTCGACTGGATCGACGCGCGGTTGTTCACGGACCCGCTCGCCCGCGCCGCCTTCGAGGAGATCGCCTCGACCGACGACTTCCACGGCGCGCTCGCAGAGAGTGACGGTCAGGTCCGCGACCTGCTCGAACGGCTCGCGGTGGAGGAGCCGGTCGCATCCGACGAGCCCGAGACGTTGCGCCGCGCACCTGATGGCGAACACCATCGGGCCGGCCGCGCAGCGCGTCCTCAACGGGATGTTGCGGGCTCACGACGACCGCGCGACGTCGGTCAAGTTGCTGCTCGACGCGCTCGCACACGGACGCGAGGTCGGTGACTGGGAAGCCGTGCAGGCGCGTTCGATCGAGTTGCTAGGGTGGATCGGTGAGGGAACGCGTGGGGCATCCTCCACGCGGAAAGAGGCGCCGTGAGCAACTCTGACGCAGCCATCGCAGCATCCGAGGGGCCGGCCACCGAGGTGCCTTCGAGCGACATCGACGAGTTGTTGGTCCGTGTCCGCGAGCGCGGCTACGTGACCACCGGCGAGATCTTCGCGGCACTGCCGAAGCTCGAGCCGGAGACCGCGGAGCTGGCGGCGATCTACGCGGGCATCAACGCGCGCGGCGTCGAGGTGGTCGACGAGATCGAAGAGGAGCTCCGCCGCGAAGACGAGCGCCGTGTCGGACGAGGTGAGGCGCCCGCGGAACGCGCGAGCGCACCCGCCACGCCACCGACGCCGGCTGCACCCGTGGCCAGACCAGGTGCTGTCGCCGAGCCGTCCGCCGCGGCACGCCACGCGCGCGCCCCGAGGCCGGAACGGTCGGAGGGGGGAGCTTCGATCCCGTCCGGATGTACCTCAAGGAGATCGGCAAGGTCCCGCTGCTCACGGGTCCGCAGGAGGTGACGCTGGCCCAGCGCATCGAGGCGGGCGTGCACGCCACCGAGCGCATGGAGGCGCATCCCCACCTGTCCGACGAGGAGCGCACCAGTCTCGAAGCGGTCGCCACCGACGGCGAGATGGCGAAGAAGCAGCTGACCGAGGCGAATCTGCGCCTGGTGGTGTCGATCGCCAAGCGCTACGTCGGCCGCGGGATGGCGTTGCTCGATCTCGTGCAGGAGGGCAACCTCGGTCTGATCCGCGCGGTCGAGAAGTTCGACTACACGAAGGGGTTCAAGTTCTCGACCTACGCGACGTGGTGGATCCGCCAGGCGATCACGCGCGCGATCGCCGACCAGGCCCGCACCATCCGCATCCCGGTGCACATGGTCGAGACGATGAACAAGGTCCTGCGGGTACAGCGCCAGATGCTCCAGGAGCTCGGCCGCGAGCCCTCGGTCGACGAGGTCGCGGCGAAGGTGGAGCTCACGCCCGACCGCGTGCGTGACATCCAACGCATCTCCCTCGAACCGGTCTCGCTGGAGACACCGGTGGGGGAGGAGGACGACAGCTCCCTCGGCGACTTCGTCGAAGACCCGACTGCGATCGCGCCGGCCACCGCCGCGGCGCGTGCACTGCTCACCGAAGCGATCGAGGAGGCGCTCGAGGAGCTCAACGACCGCGAGCGCGCGGTCGTACGCCTGCGCTTCGGCCTCGACGACGGCCAGGTCCGCACGTTGGAAGAGGTCGGCAAGGAGTTCGGCGTCACGCGCGAGCGGATCCGCCAGATCGAGTCGAAGACGCTGGCCAAGCTGCGGCATCCGACGCGTTCGCAGCGCCTGCGCGACTACCTCGAAGAGCCCTGAGCCGGCGCTCCGGCGCACCCGGGCGCGGCGCCGGGTCGGGCGGTGTCGGAGCGCCTCGCGAGTGCGGGTACGCTTCTCGTGGGGCAAGCAAGGTAGCGCCATGACCCATTCCGGACGGAGGGCGGATCTCAGCGCCGGGCGCGCGCGGATCGCGATCCTCGTGGTGGTCGTCGGGATCTGTGCCCTCGTCGTGGGCCTGGCCGTCCTGCCCGCGGCGACCTCGAGTGCCCCACCGCAGAACGCCGTCCAGAGGGCGATCGTGTCGCCGGCGGCCGTCCTGCAGGTCGATCGTCCGGTGGTCGAGGTCCGTCCGCGCGGCGCCCGGCGCTACCGAGTCGCGACGGACGGCCAGAAGGTGCACATGGGCGACACCGTCCGTACCGGGAACGACGGTGGCGCCGAGATCGACTACTCCGACGGATCTTTGACCCGGCTCGGACCGGCGACCGAGTTCACGGTCGCCCGTCTGACCGAAGAGCGCGGCGGTCACCAGACCCGCGGCTCGCTCACGGTGGGTCAGACGTGGAGCCGTGCTGCGAAGGTCACCGAGACCGGATCCTTCGAGGTCACGGCGGGTCAGACGACCGCGGCGGTGGAGGGGACCGCGTTCGCGTTCTCGTGCCTCGCATCGGTGCCGCGGAGTTGCACCGTCGTCGACGTCGTCGACGACGTCGGTGTGACGACGACCGGCGGTGCGTTCGTGCAGCTCGTACCGGGCACCTCGGTCGACTCGGTCTCCGACCGGCTCGGGTCGCGACGCTTGCTCACCCGCCAAGACCTGCTGAACGACCCGTTCATCGTGGCGAACCTCCTGCGCGACCAGGCCGCGGGGAAGGGCCTCGGTCTCGAGGACCTGTCCGCCGCCGATGCCACCACCTCCGCCACGGGCGCCGAGGCCACGACCTCGGCACCGACGACCGTGCCGCCCGCGACGACCGTGCCGCCCGCGACGACCGTGCCGCCCGCGACGACCGTGCCGCCCACGACGACCGTGCCGCCCACGACGACCGTGCCGCCCACGACGACCGTGCCGCCCACGACGACCGTGCCGCCCACGACGACCGTGCCGCCCACGACGACCGTGCCGCCCACGACGACCGTGCCGCCCACGACGACCGTGCCGCCCACGACGACCGTGCCGCCCACGACGACCGTGCCGCCCACGACGACCGTGCCGCCCGCGACGACCGTGCCGGAGTGTCGCGACGGCGGCTACCTGGCACTCGTCGGGGCGGCGGGCGAGACGTTCGCCTCCGAGGCCGAGTGCGTCGCGTTCCGGATCGCGGGCGGCGAGTTCGCGACCGGCATCGTCATCCCCGCGGGTCAAGTCGCCACGATCTCGGACGCGGCGTTCGCGGCGTGCGACGTGCTGACCTACGGATACCAGCTCGGCTTCGGGTCGACCGTGCAACTCGGCTCGAAGGCGCAGGGATGCGGGGACGTCCCGGTGAGCGGCGCCACGATCGGCCCCTTCCCGACCGCGGTGCTGCTGCGGATCTCACTCCTCGATACCGGGTGGCCCGACGAGTCCGCTTTCTGCTCCGACACGTTCTTCTCCGACGGCGGGCACGCGCTCGTGACCGGCTCGGGACCCTGGACCGTCGACGTCATGGACGGCCTGGTGTGCACGTCGACGGTCGCCGACCCGCGACCGGTGCCCGGGGTCGGCGCCGGCAACCTTCGTCTCGCCATCGCGTTGTCGACGCCGACGGCGCCGACGAGCTCGAAGATCGTCTCGACCAGTCGGGTGGCTCCCGTGTCCGCCACTCCTTCGTGGTCCTCCTGGCTCAGCGCGACATAGCGGGTAAGGCATTCGTCTGCGAATCTGCCGTGATCTCTGATCCTGCTCTCAAGTGCCGGGTCGCGTCCGCCGATCCAACCTCCTATGCTCCGGAATGGCAGGAGAGCGTGGTCGATCGTGTTCGTCGTCGTGGCGCTGCTCTTCGCCGTGGCCGCGTGGGTCGTCCCGGCCGGCGCCGCCGGGACGGGATCGATCAGCGGACGCGTCGTCAGCGCGAGCGACGGCACCCCGCAGTCGGGCATCTGCGTAGCGCTCGAGACGGGGTCGTCGACGGTCACGGACGGCGGCGGTGCATACTCCCTGATCGGGCTCGACGCGGGCTCGTACAAGCTCTCCTTCAGCGACTGCAACCCGGTGCCCCGGTTCCGGGCGCAGTGGTACCCGGACGCCGACACCTCGGACGCGGCCACCGCGGTCGACGTCTCCGACGGCGTCGACACGCCACTGCCCGATGTGGCGCTCTCGGAAGGGATCGTCGTGAGCGGCACCGTGACCGCCGGTGGGAACCCGCTCGCCGATGCCTCGGTCGACGTGATCCCGACCGACTCCGGGAGTTGGACGCACGCGACGACCGACGTCGACGGACACTACGCGGCAGGGCCATTGGCGCCCGGTGACTACCGGGTCCGGTTCTCCGACGGCTCCGGTACCGGCGCGTGGGCGACGCAATACTGGAGCGGGCAGCCGTCGTGGGGCACTGCCGACACGCTGACCCTGGCGAGCAGCGACGTCCCCGAGCGGGCCGGGGTCGACGCGGCCTTGACGGCCTCGGCGCAGATCCACGGCGCGGTCACCGCGACCGACGGATCCCCGTTGGCCGGCATCTGCGTCGAGGCCGACGTCTCTCACGACGGCTCGTGGGACCGCGTCGACAGCGCGACCACCGGCCCGGACGGCACGTACGTCATCAGCGGGCTGCCGCCGGTCTCGTACGCGGTCCACTTCTCCGATTGCTCGGGTGGTCAACACGTCGAGCAGTGGTACGACGGTGCCACCGGCCCGGACAGCGCGACGAGCGTCGTGCTGGCGGCGGGCGAGGATCGCGGCGGCGTCGACGCGCGACTCGACGACGGCATTGCGGTCGCCGGTCGCGTGACCGACGCCTACGGCGCGCCACTGGCCGGCATCTCGGTGAGCGTCAACCCTTCGAACCAGGGTCAGGGCGCCTGGGCCCAGACCGACGCCGACGGGAACTATCGCACCGGTGCCGTGGTCCCGGGCGACTACCGGGTGCAGTTCTCCGAGCCCGGACCGGACCCGGCGTGGGCGACGCAGTACTGGTCGGGCCGGCTGACCTGGAACAGCGCCCAGCTCCTGCACGTGAGCGCGTCGGACGGTCCGACGCACGGCGGAGTCGACGCGTCGATGGCCCCGGCGGCGCGGATCAGCGGCGTGGTCACGGATGGTCACGGCTCCGGTGTCGCGGGAATCTGCGTGGCGGCGGTCGTCGACACGCCGTCCGGCCCCGACGGCGCGAACGGCACGGCGACCGCGGCCGACGGGAGCTACACGATCATCGGTCTGCCGGCCACCGCCCTCAGGGTCGTCTTCCAGGACTGCAACAACGAGGGTCCGTACCTCCAGCAGTGGTGGCGCGACCAACCCGGGTATTCGACCGCGACGGTCATCGACGCGGCGCCCGGTTCGAGCACCACGGGCGTGGACGCGACACTCCAGCCCGCCGGTGGGATCACCGGGCACGTCACCGACCGGTCCGGGGACCCGCTCGAGGGCATCTGCGTGCAGGCGAGCACGGACTCGCAGTTCGGCGGCCTCGCCCGGACCGACTCGTCGGGCGACTACACGATCGCGCTCGCGGTCGCCGGGAGCTTCCGCGTGCAGTTCGTCGACTGCACGGACACCCCGTCGTTCGCCGGCCAGTGGTGGGACGACCAACCCACGGCCGCGCGCGCCGCGCTCGTTCCCGTGGGCGCGGGGCAGACGGTGCCGGGCGTCGACGCCAAGCTCGATCCGGGCGCGGTGGCCACCATCTCGGGGCGGGTGACCTCGCTGCGGGGCGCGGCCGTGACGTCGGCGTGCGTCGTGGCCTACCTGCCCGACCAGTACGCCCTCTTCGCTCCGGTCACGGCCGACGGTACCTACACGATCCCGAACGTCCCCTCGGGTACCTTCGCCGTCGCCGCGTTGGGGTGTCCCGAGGGGGCCTCGGACCCGAGCCCGATCGTTTCCGACCCGTCGGTGGCGGGCGTCAGGTATCAGGCGCTCTGGTGGCACCAGGTGCCCCTGGTCTTCGACCAGCAGGGCGACGGTGGTCCCGATCCCATCGCCCAGCACGCGAACTTCGTCGCCGTGACGTCGGGCGCCACAGTCGGCGACCGTGACTTCTGCTTCGGCTGTGGTGCGGTCGCGATCGAGGGCCTGTCGCAGGCGGGCGACGCGGTCACGCTCTCGTACGTGACGCGGGGCCTGTACCCGCCCGACGTGCAAGCCACCGCGGCAAGCTCGGCGACGGTCTACGACACGACGTGCTCTTCGACGTCGGGCGGCGCCGACCGCGCGGCGAGCACCGACGGCGGGACGGTCACGGTGAGCGGTCTCACCCCCGGCGCGACCTACGAGTGCGGCGTGACCGCGTCGGTGACGGGCGTGCCGGTCGCGTCGTCGCCGGCGACGGACGCCTTCACCGTCGCCGCGGGCGCGGACCCCGCCGCTCCTCCGGCCGCGGGCACCCGTCCGGCCGTTGCGGCAGCTCCGGGCTCGCTCGCGTTCACCGGCCGGCCGCTCGGTCGCATCGGCGAGCTCGCGGTCGCACTCGTGATCGTCGGTTCGGTGCTCGTGCTGCTGACGCGTCGGCGTCGCGTCGAGCCCCGACTCGGCGGCCGCGGTACGGCGCGCCGTTAGCCTGTCCGGCGACGGGGCCGTAGCTCAGTGGTCAGAGCAGGGGACTCATAATCCCTCGGTCGATGGTTCGATCCCATCCGGCCCCACGCCAAAAGTACTGGTCAGAGGCTTGTAGAACTTGCGAGTGCAATGGAATCGGCTCAGATTCCGGCCCTTGTCACCGGTTTGTCACCGGGTTGGCCTCGGGACATGATTCGCCGACGCGGACAAAGCTGGCAGATCACCGTCTACGGGGGCCTCGATCCGGTCACCGGGCGGGAGCGGCGGGTCACGCGCACCATCCCCGGTACCCGCGACCAGAAGCGTCCGCCGAAGGTCGCCCGTGACCTCGAGGCGCAACTGGTGGTCGAGGCGGGTGCCGGCGAACACCGCCAAGCCCGGGTCACGGTGCGGCAGCTGCTCGAGGAGTGGCTGACCCAGGTCGGCCCCGACCTGTCGCCCACCACGCTGCACGGCTACCGCCGCTACATCGATCGGCTGCTCGTCCCCCGGATCGGTCGTGTGCGACTCGACCAGCTCACGACGGCGAACCTCGACAAGCTCTACCGCACCCTGCGGGAATCCGGGGGCGAGGGTGGCCGCCCGTTGTCACCGGCCACGGTGCGCCAGGCGCACGCAGTGTTGCGACGCGCGCTGGTCCAGGCCGAGCGGTGGGGGTGGATCATGCGTAACCCGGCCGCGTTGGCGTCGCCACCCAAGCTCAAGCGCACCGAGATCCGTCCGCCGTCGGCGGAGGACGTCAAGCGGATCCTCGACGCGGCGCGCGTGGAGAGCCCCGAGCTCGGGCTGGCGGTGTGGCTCGCGGCGGTGACCGGCACGCGACGCGGTGAACTGTGTGGCATCCAATGGTCGGACGTGGATCTCGACGCGAGCAGCGTCGTGATCCGCCGCTCCGTGGTCGAGCTCTCGCACGAGCTCACGATCAAGGATCCCAAGACGCACCAGGTGCGCCGCATTGCGCTCGACGACGCGACGGTCGGCTTGCTCCGCGAGCGTCACGCGTCGCAGGCGGCAACCGCGCTGGCGTGCGGTGTGGGTCTCGGTGCCGATGCGTACGTCCTCTCCGACGACGCCGCGGGGCGCGTTCCGTTGCATCCGAACCTGCTCTCGGATCGGTTCCGTCGGTTGGTCCGCGGTCTGGATGTCCGGTGCCGGTTGCACGACCTGCGGCACTGGCACGTCACCCAGGCCCTCGGCGCTGGCCTCCCCGTGCGCGACGTCGCTGAGCGTGTTGGCCATGCGAGCGCCCGCATGACGCTCGACGTCTACGGGCACGCCATCCAGGACTCCGACCGCAAGGCCGCCGAAGTTGTGGCTGGCCTCCTCGCGCAGCTGACGGCCAAGAGCCGTTCCTGAGCGCAGCAGCCGACCGGTATCCTCGTGTCATGGCGAACAAGCTGACGATCAGCCCCGCGCTGGCGGCCGCCGTCGAACGGGCCCGCAGTGCAGCCGCAGAAGCCGGTGAGCTGCTCTCGCCGGGTGCCGGTCCGGTCGATGCACCGCTGTCGCCCGAAGTCCGTGCCGCGTTCGCCGAGTGGCGAGCGAGCGGCGACTACGACCGAGCCGTCACCGAGGTCGTAGCCGACGACCCGGATCTCGCCACCCGGTAGTTCCGCTCGGTGGCCCTGGTCATCGACGACCACCTCTTAGTGGACGTCCTCGCCGACAATCAGGATGAGTGGCTCCGTGACGAGATGGAACGGTCGGCCGTGTACACCACGGCCGCCTGGTACTACCGAGTAGCGAGCGCGGCTCGGCGCGGATCGGGCACCGGCGCGCTGTCGGGTCGCCTCGCCCGACTCGATCCTGCCCAACGGGACGAAGCGCGGGCGCGAATCGACCGACTCCCGGACTGGATTGGCCTCATCGGACCGAGAGTGCTCATCCCGGTGATGGCCTCGCTCGAGATTCGCCGACGCCCCAACCTGCTCACTGCCGAGGCGCTCGCTCTCGCGCTGGTCACCGACAGCAGCATCGTCGTCACGGTCAACGCGCCGCTCCTTCGCGAAGGCGCACACGATCTCGGGATCTCGTACCGAGAGATGACCTGATCCCGGGACTCAGATCGGGTCCCAGCAGACGGCACAAGAAAGCTGCACGAACTTGCATTCGATCGAATGCGGTAGCGCACTCCGCCCACCCGAAGCCGGATACGAGTTCCGCGCAACCGCAACCGGATTCACCGGCGCCCGTGGAATCGGACAGGCTGACGTGCGCCCTTCCTCCCGGGGTCAACCCCCCGGATCTGGCGTCCATCACGCCGGGGGAAGTCCAGTCCGTTCTGGGACGTCATGAGTGTGCTGAGCTTGCGCTCCGCGCTTTCGCGAGGGCGCGTCAACCTCTTCGGGTGCTCGGGACTGTGTATGAATGATGGAGGGGATCGCCGGGACAGTGGACTCACAGGGGCAGCAGCGCCGCCTGGACCCCGACCCTGAGTTCGAGGGCCTGTTCCGCCGCGAGTTCCCCGGGCTGGTTCGAACCGCCTACGGGATCGTCGGGGACTGGGAGATCGCCAAGGACCTGGCGGCAGATGGGTTCGTCGCGCTAGTGGGGCACTGGCCCAAGGTGCGCGGCTACGACAACCCCGGCTGGTGGTTGCGGCGCGTAGTGATCCGAGACGCGGTGCGGTCACGGCGCCGCACGCAGCGACCGATCCCGCTCGTAGCGCCGGTTGAGAGCGGCGACGACGACGCCGCCTCCGTGCGGGCGGCGGTGCTGCAGCTTCCGATCCGACAGCGGGCGGTGATCGTGCTCCATTACCTCGACGATCTCCCCGTGTCGGAGGTAGCTCTCGTGATGGGTTGTAGCGAGGGGACCGTCAAGACGCATCTCCACCGAGCGCGCCATTCGCTCGCGGTTGCCCTGGGAGAGGAGCTGGACCATGACTCTTGACGACCGGATTCGCGGCGGCATGCGGCGTCGCGCGTCGGGCGACGAGCTGGACATAGATCATGAGCTCGGCCGCGTCCTGGACATCAGCGCGCGACGACGACGTCGCAGACGAACCGGACGCGTCGCGGTGATCGTCGGGCTCGTGCTGGCTCTCGCGACGACCGCGCTGGTCGTCGTGTCGCGCGACAACAGCAAGAATCAGCTGCAGGCTGTGCGGGTGCCGCGCGATCAGCTGGTCCGAGTGGCACCCGGGGCGAAGCTCGCTGCGGTGAATGTGGCGCGCGCGCGGCCGCGGCGAGCCCCGACGTTGGAACGCTCGTCAACGACAACAACCGCTTCGCGTTCGACCTGTATCAGAAGCTCGCGGCGCCCAACCGCGACAACCTGTTCTTCTCGCCGCAGAGCGTCTCGACCGCGCTGGCCATGACCTACGCCGGCGCCAAATCGAGCACCGCAACGGAACTCGCGAAGGCGCTCCACTTCGAGCTCGATCCCGCCAAGCTCCATGCGGCGTTCAACGCACTCGACCAGCAACTCCTCGCCCCCCGCGTGGCACCAACGGGAACGTCCGGTCAACCTCTGCAACTCGAGATCGACAATTCGCTGTGGGCCCAGCAGGGCGAGAGTTCATCAAGTCGTTCCTCGACACGCTCGCCACCGATTACGGCGCGCCCGTGCACATGGTCGACTATGCGGCGAGCCCGCAAGAGGCGGCGGATGCGATCAATGCGTACGTCGCGGCGCACACCAAAGGCCGCATCCCGCACCTGTTGTCGCCAAACGACGTCGACGATCTCACCCGCCTCTTCGTGATCAACACCGTGTACTTCAAAGCGAGCTGGGCCACGCCATTCCAGCCAGCTACCCCGACGCCCTTCCATCTCCTCGACGGGACGACCATCCGACCCGCCACGATGACGGCCGACGACACACCGATCAGCCTCGTCCAGACCGACACCTACGACGCGGTCCGGATCCCGTACCTCGGCGGAGCATCGATGCGGCTCATCATCCCGACGGCGGGACACTTCAACCAGGTCGAATCCCAGCTCGGCGTCGATCTCCTCGAGCAGATCCGCGGAGGCGAGACTCCACAAGCGCTCCGGCTCACGATACCGAAGTTCGCGTTCTCCACGAGGGCACGACTCAACGATGACCTCAAGGCCCTGGGTATGCGCAATGCCTTCATCCCGCCCACGCAGTCGGGTGGCGCCGACTTCACCGGGCTGAGCCCGAGCCGCGACCTCTACATCGGGAGCGTCGTGCACCAGGCGACGGTGGCCGTCGACGAAGCCGGCACCGAAGCCACCGCCGCCACGGCAGTCGGAGCTGAAGCCACCTCGGCACACGTCGCTTTGCGTGCCTTCACCGTCGACCGGCCGTTCCTCGTCGTCATCGAGGACGATGCGACCCACGCCATCCTCTTCGCGGGCCGCGTGACGAACCCCGACAGTCATTGAGCGGCCTGTAGGTCGGGCCCCCCCTGGAATCGGCGCACGACCCCGGCGGGCGCGTGACCACGCCGAGGGACTCCTGCCAGGAGCTGCTGAGCGGGTGACTTGTCACCGGGTTGTCACCGGCTTCCGGAATTCACGGCGTCCACCGTGTCGACATCGTGCGTTGGCGTCCAGCGTTTGCAACGGTCGCGGCACTCGACGACACCGCGTGGACAACGCTCGACCCTCTCATAATCCCTCGGTCGATGGTTCGATCCCATCCGGCCCCACGACCGCACGACAGTCGAATCGGGCATCAAGGTGGGCTCGGTGCGAGCCGAGGAACTGCGGATGACACGCACTCCACATCAGGACGGGCACGGTGGCCGGCGGCGCGCGCTGCGGAGCGCGCGGTGCTGCGGGACTCGTCGGATTGGTCCTCGTCGCGCTCCTCGCGTTGGGCGGCCCCGCGCACGCCCGGAGCACGCCCGCCCGGAACGCGCCGGCGCGCCGAGGTGCGGCGTGCCTCCGCGGCCAGTGGAAGCTCGACCTGCAGTCGCTCGTGGCGACGGCCTCGATCACGGGCACGCTCTCCGCGACGGGATCCGTCGACCTGACATTCGACCGTGGCAAGTTCCTGCAGACCTACGCCGACATCATCAGCGGCACCACGACCATGTCGACCGGCGGCACGCTCACGGTGGAGCAGAAGTACGCGGGCGCGGTCGCGGGCAACTACCGGGCGACCGCGAGGCGGCTCACGCTCCGGAACATCGACAATGCCACCGAGATGGTGATGACCGTCACGGTGAGCGGAATTGCCGGGGCGCCCAACACCCGATCGCCTGCGCCGGGCACCCAGACCGCCGGGGTCACGCTCCGCTACACCTGTTCCGGGAGCGCGCTCACCATCAGCAGCGGCGGGAGCGTGGCGCAGCACTATTCGCGCACCGGTTGACGGTCCCGCGCCGGGACTCTGGGGTTCGCGCCGGCCCGGCGGGCCCGACGTCCGGAACGACGTCGCCACCGCATACCCTGTAGGTAGGTTCTTGCTCGACGGACAGGTGGTTCGCCGACCGGGAGTTTGGAACGGTCGTCACCCGTGAGCGAGACCATCGCCGCCAACCCAGCCGCCTGGATGCTCATCGGCGGTGGTCATCCCGATTCGCTTCCCGCAGATCGCGCCTCGGTGGCGAAGCTGCCACTGCTGACCGCGGTGGCCCGGCGCGGCCTCCCGAACCTGATCGAAGCGACCATCGTGCCCGCGGTGATGTTCTTCGTGGTCGTGACGACGGTCAACGCGCCGCTCGCGATGGCGGCCGTGCTGGCCTGGGCCTATGTGGCGATCCTGCGGCGGGTCGTGCGCGGCGCCCGGGTGCCCGCCATCCTCGTGCTGGCCACTCTCGGCCTCACGGTCCGGACCCTGGTCGGGCTCGTGAGCGGGAGCACGTTCGCGTACTTCTTGCAGCCGATCGCGACGACGGTGGCGTTGGCCGCGGTGTTCCTCGGCTCGGTGCTGATCGGTCGCCCGGTGATCGCCCGGCTGGCCCACGACTTCTGTCCGATCGCCCCGGAGGTGGCCGGCCGCCCGGCGGTGCTGCGCCTCTTCGGCGGGCTGACCGTGCTGTGGGCCGGGGTGCACGCCGCGACCGCGGCCATCACCCTCGGGATGCTCGTGAGCATGCCGGTGGCGACGTTCGTGGCGGTGAAGACCGTCGCCTGCCTCGCGGTCACCGTGGGCGCGATCGTCGTGACCATCTTCTGGGCCCTGCGGATCGTACGCAGCGAACAGCTGGTGTTCGCGCCGGCCTGATCCGCGTTCTCATCGGGCGCTCATCGGGGGCTCACGACGGTCTCACCGCGTCGCGACGAGAGTCGCGTCGTGGGAACACCGACCACGGAGCGGACCGAGCGCGCGGGAGTCCAGACGTCGAGCGCGGCCTCCCGGGCGCGCGCGACCGGTCACGTGCTGGTCGCGCTGGTCCTGGCCGGGGCCGTGATCCGATTGTGGGGCCTGGGCGCCAATCGCCTGGGGTACGACGAGGCGTTCACCGCCATGGCCGGCCGCCTGCCCACGGGCTCGCTGTTCTCCTACCTCCGGGCCCACGACTCGCACCCGCCACTCGACTACCTCCTGCACCTGCCGCTCGCCCGTCTCGGTGTGAGCGCGTGGTGGTTCCGCCTCCCCGGGGCTCTCTGTTCGATCGGCGCCCTCGGGCTGTTCGCCTGGTGGATGCGCAGCCGGGGCCGTGTGGGCGTGCTCGCGACCGCGCTGATGGCGATCAGCGCCTTCGAGATCGTGCACGGTCGCAACGCGCGCATGTACGCCGAGCTCGAGCTGCTCGGAGTCGGGTTGGCGGTGCTCGCCGAGTCCTGGCTCCGTGCCCCTCGGCGTCGCCACGCACCGATCCTCGGTGTGCTCGTGCTGGCGGGCCTGCTCACTCACGTGTCGATGTTCCTCGTGGGCGCCGGGCTCCTCGCGTTGGCCGGGCGCCGCAGCGATCGCGACGCGTGGCGGTGGCGCGTCGCGATCCTCGGCGCGGGCGCGGTGTGGGCAGTGGTGTGGGGCCCGTCGTTCCTGGTGCAGACGCGCGGTGGGCACTCCGACTGGATCCCGCGCACGACGCCCGCGGGCGTGGTGAACACCGTGGCGAGCCTGGTCGCGAACGACGCCGCCGCCGGGTTGCTGCTCTTCGCTGCGGTCGTCGCGGGCGGTGTCCTGCTCGTGCGCCGGGACCGCCGCCTCGGGGCGGTGTGGGGCGCGCTCTTCGCCGTGCCCCTCGCGCTCGCCGCGCTCGCCGGGCTCGCCGCGCCGGTGCTGCTCGACCGGACCCTGACCCTCGCCGCGTGGGCGCCGTTCCTGGCCCTCGGAGTGCTCCTCGACTGGCTGCTGTGCCGGGCGCGCGTCGTGGGCGTGGTCGCCGCCGTCGTCGTCGGCGTGCTCCTGGTGCCGCCGGCCGTCACCGCGGTGACGGGCAGCTCGGGAGCCGACCGTGGGCTCCGGCGCCTCGAGCTGGTCGCCCGCCCCGGAGACGTGGTGGCGGTCCGTTCGGCCGCCAAGGCCCCCGAGGTCCGGTGGGCGCTCGGCGTGCGTGGCCACGAGCCGTGGCGACCGGTCACCGTGGCGGGCGTCGCGCCGGCGGTCGCGGGGCTGGCGCTCGGGGGCGCGCCGCCGACCGGGCGGGTGTGGATCCTCGACTGGAGTTCGCGGGTCCGGGAAGCCGACGGCTATACGAGGTGTGCTCCTGACCGGAACTTCGGTGTGAGCCGCATCATGTGCCTCCGCAAGGACGGCACCACGCCCACTCGGGCCGAGGCGCCCGCGGGGGTCGTGCGGGACGAGCTCGCCCTGGTGCGGCACTCGCCTGCGGGGCGGCACCGGGCGTAACCGTCATAGCGCGGTCCTGCCGTCAGCCGGTGGGCTACCGCGGGAAGATCGAGGAACGGGAGCGGGCGCGTGTCATGCGCTCCGGAGGCATGCCCCTGCTCGCCATCGCGACCGCGCTCGGTGTGAGCAAGTCGTCGGTGTCGATCTGGGTGCGCGACGTCGAGTTCACGCCGTCACCGCGCCGGTCCGGAGCCCAGCGCCGTCTGCACCCGGCCCACGAGTCGCGGGTTGCGAGTGTGTGTGTACCTGCACGAAGGTCTCGACTGCTCGTGGTCGAAGACGCATTGTCGCATCATGGGATTGATCAGGGCGCTGCTATCGTCAGGCGCCATTCCGGGGTAGCTCAATTGGCGGAGCAGCGGCCTGTTAAGCCGACGGCTGAGGGTTCGAGTCCCTCCCCCGGAGCCCTTCGCCGCACGCCCGACTCGCAGGTCGAGGCCGCGGAGGTCGACAATGGGGGCATGCCGCCCCTTGCCGACGACCGTATCGCCGAGCGTCTCGCCACCCTCCCCGGATGGGAGCGTTCCCGCGACGAGATCGTGAAGACGTTCGAGCTCCCCTCGTTCCCCGAGGCGATCGCCTTCGTCACCCGCATCGCGGACCGGGCGCAGGCCGCCGACCACCACCCCGATCTCGACATCCGGTATCGCAAGGTGCGAGTGGCCCTCTCCACCCACGACGCGGGTGGGCTCACCGACAAGGACTTCGATCTCGCGGGAGAGATCGAAGCCACGGCCACGCCGGACGCCGGAGAGCCGCGGTGATCATCGCCATCGCCGGCGTGATCGTGCTCGGCCTCGCGCTCTCGCTCGTCGTGGCGATCGCACGCGACAAGGGCCCCGGACCCGAGGATGTCGCCGTCGCCTACGAGTTGGCGTGGGACCGCCTCGACTTCGAGTCGATCTTCACGCTGTCCGCCGACGAGCTGCGAGACGGAATGGACCGCCACGCGTTCGTCGCGGTCAAGCGGAACGCGTACGAGCAGCAGCATGCCCTGCGCGGGCTGGTCGCACGGGTCGGGATCGAGGACTCCGCCAGCTCGCGCGACGCCGCGGTGGTCATCACACGCGTCGAGCTGAGCGACGGCTCGCTCGTGCACAACCGCGTGGAGGTCGCTCGCCGCAACGCCCGCTGGCAGGTCGTCGCCTACTGGCTCGAGCCGTCCGACGAGGACACCTCGCGCGCCGGCAGCTGACCGGCTCGGCCCGCCCGAGGTGTGGCCGCGGTCACGACTGCGACCCCCTACGGTCTTGCCATGGCGTCGACGGCGGGGATCCTGCTGACCGGCGGCCGAAGCCGCCGCCTCGGTGCCGACAAGGCGACGCTGGTCGTCGAAGGTGAGTCACTCGCAGTCCGTTCCGGGCGACGGCTCTCGGCGGTGTGCGCCCCCGTGATCGAGGTCGGCGACGGCTGGAGCGGACTGCCCAGCGTGCGGGAGCAGCCGGCGGGTTCGGGGCCCCTGGCCGCGCTGGCCGCGGCCGGAACCGCGCTCGGCGAGCGGGGCCACGACGGACCGGCGCTGGTGCTGGCGGTGGACCTCCCTTCGGTCGACGAGGCGCTGTTGCGCTGGCTGCGTGACCGGCCCGGCGCCCCGACCGCCGTACCCCGGGTCGACGGGCACCTCCAGCTCGTGTGCGCGCGCTACGCCGGCGAGGCGCTCGCCGCCGCCGGGAGCCTGGTCGCCGGGGGTGCGCGCGCCCTGCGCGAGCTGGTCGACGTGGTCGAACACGACGTGATCGAGGAACCGGAGTGGGAGGCGATCGTGGGTCGGGATGCCTTCGCCGATGTCGACACCCGTGACGACGCCGAACGGCTCGGCATCCACCTCCCGGGGTTAGCGTGACGCTGTGAGCTCCGTTCCCGCACGTCGTGCTGTCACCGTCGTCCGGGTGCGCGCGCTCGACGGCGACCGAGTTCAGGAACGCCCCGACAAGGTCGTGACCGAGGAGCCGATGGAGATCCGCGTCCACGGTCCGGGCCAGGAACCCGAGGCGTTGGCCGTCACCATGCGCACCCCCGGCAACGACTTCGAGCTCGCGGTCGGCTTTTGCGCGACCGAAGGTCTGTTGGCGTCCCCGACCGACCTGGACTCCGTTGCCTACTGCCTCGCGGGGGAGGGCGAGCAGGAGTACAACGTCGTCACCGTCAAGCTGCGCCGCCCCGTCGACCTGCACGGGCACGAGCGGTCCTTCGTCGCCAACGCCAGCTGCGGGCTGTGTGGCAAGACCTCGCTCGACCAGGTGGAGCAGCGCTGTGACCCGGTCGGACCCGGGCCCGTCGTGACGCGCTCGGTGATCGCCACGCTTCCCGATCGTCTGCGCGACGCCCAAGACGTGTTCGCAGTAACCGGCGGGCTGCATGCGAGCGCGCGGTTCACCCCCGTCGGAGAGCTGGTCACGTCGCGTGAAGACGTCGGGCGGCACAACGCGCTCGACAAGCTCATCGGCCATGCGCTGCTCGACGACCGGCTCCCGCTCTCCGACGCGGTGCTGATGGTCTCGGGCCGCGTGAGCTTCGAGATCGTCCAGAAGGCCGCGGTGGCCGGCATCCCGGTGCTCTGCGCGGTGTCGGCACCGTCGAGCCTCGCGGTGGACGCGGCCCGGCGACTCGGCCAGACGCTGGTCGGCTTCGTGCGCGGCGAGAGCGCCAACGTCTACACCCATCCCGAACGCGTCGATCTCGAGCAGTAGGTACGGAGCACCAGTGGCCTGGAAGACCTCGGCGAGGATCACGTCGCCCAAACGTACGAAGCGCGACCTGTGGGTCGGCTTCAAGCCCTACGGCATGGGCGAGACGAAGCCCAACCACTACAAGGAGATGCTGAAGACCCTCTGGGAGAACCGCGACAACCTGCCGTACGCGTGGCGGATCCTGCACCAAGGCGTCTGTGACGGCTGCGCGCTCGGTGTCGCCGGTTTCCACGACTGGACGATCTCGGGCGTTCACCTGTGCACCACGCGGCTCAATCTGCTGCGGGTCAACACGATGGGTGCGCTCGATCCGGAGCGACTGGCCGACGTCGAGTCGCTCCGTCACCTGCGGGGCAAGGAGTTGCGCGACCTCGGTCGTCTGGCCCACCCGATGGTGCGCCGCCGGGGCGAGCCGGGATTCACCCGCGTCGCGTGGGACGAAGCGCTCGATCTCGTGGCGGGGCGCATCCGCGCGTCGCAGCCCGATCGGCTCGCGGTCTATCTCACCGCGCGCGGCCTCACCAACGAGACCTACTACGTGGCGCAGAAGTTCACTCGCTTCCTCGGGACGAACAACATCGACAACGCGGCGCGCGTGTGTCATGCACCCTCCACGACCGCGCTCAAGCGCACCATCGGCGTGGGCGCGACGACCTGCTCCTACACCGACGTCATCAACAGCGACCTGATCGTGTTGTTCGGGGCGAACGTCGCCAACGCGCAGCCGGTGTTCATGAAGTATCTCTACCTCGCGCGGAAGCGTGGCGCGAAGGTCGCGGTGGTGAACCCGCTGCGCGAGCCGGGACTCGACCGCTACTGGGTGCCGAGCAACGTCGAGAGCGCGATGTTCGGAACCCACATGACCGACGAGTTCTTCGCGGTCGACACCGGAGGCGACCTCGCGTTCCTGAACGGCGTGCTCAAGATCATGCTGGCCCAGGGGACGGTCGATCGCGCGTTCGTGCGGGACCACACCGAAGGGTTCGACGCGCTGGTCGAGGAGCTCGAGCGCGAAGCGTTCCCCGACCTCGAGCGGCAGTCTGGCGCGACCCGCGCCGACATGGAGCGCTTTGCCCGGATGTACGGCGACGCGCGGTCGGCGGTGCTGGTGTGGTCCATGGGTATCACGCAGCACGAGCGGGGTTCTGACAACGTCGCCGCGATCGTCAACCTCGCCCTCGCCCGCGGCAACGTGGGTCGTGCCGGGGCAGGGTTGATGCCGATCCGGGGCCATTCCGGTGTGCAGGGCGGCGCGGAGATGGGCGCGTACGCGACCGCGTTGCCGGGCGGGGTCGAGGTCACGGCTGCTTCCGCCGCCGCGCTCGCCGAGCGCTATGGCTTCCCGATCGGTGACCACCCCGGCATCACGGCCGAGGAGATGGTCGAGGCGGGCGGACGTGGCGATCTCGACGTCCTCTACTCGTCGGGTGGCAACTTCCTCGAGGTCCTGCCGGACCCGGGTTGGGTGGAGCGCGCGCTGGCGCGGGTGCCGCTCCGGGTGCACCAGGACATCGTGGTGTCGAGCCAGATGCTGGTGGATCCCGGCGAGGCGGTGGTGCTCCTGCCCGCCGCCACCCGCTACGAGCAACGTGACGGCGGGACGGAGACGACGACGGAACGGCGGATCGCGTTCAGTCCCGAGATCACCGGCCCCCGGCCCGGCGAGGTGCGCAGCGAATGGGAGATCTTCGTCGACCTCGCGGCACGCGTCGACCCCGAGCGCGCTCACCTGATGACGTTCGCATCGGGCCAAGACATCCGCGACGAGATCGCTCTCGTGGTCCCCGCGTACTCGGGCGTGGAGCTGTTGCGCACCACCGGCGACGCCGTGCAGTGGGGCGGGACCCGGTTGTGCGCAGGGGGGACGTTCCCCACCGCCGACGGCAAGGCGCGCTTCCTGACGGTGACGCCCTCGGAACCCGACGTGCCCACTGGGAGCTTCGTGCTGAGCACGCGTCGGGGGAAGCAGTTCAACACGATGGTGCACGCCGAACGTGACCCGCTCACCGGTGCGAGGCGCGACGCGTTGTTCATGGCTCCCTCGGACATCGCCGCCCTCGGGCTCCATGACGGCGATCGCGTGGTCGTCCGCTCCGACCACGGCGAGATGAGTGCGCGGCTGCACGCGAGCGAGCTACGCACCGGCAACGTGCAGGTGTTCTTTCCCGAGGGCAACGTGCTCCTCGGGGCCGGACGACGCGATCCGACGTCGGGCGTGCCCGACTACAACGCGGTGGTCACCGTCGAAGCCGTGGCGCGGTGAACCCCGACGAGTTGCTCGCCCTCTTCGATGTCGCCGGTGCCGCCCAACGGGGAGCGCTGGCGACGCTCGGCCCCGCGGAGCGGCGCGCCCGCACCGACCGGCCCGGGCAGTACCGGCTCGACCTGGTGGCCGACGCCGCGGTCCTCCCGATCCTCACCTCCGCCGGAGTGCGCGTGCTCAGCGAGGAGTCGGGCTGGAGCGGTCCTGTCGACGCGGCCGTCACCGTGGTGCTCGATCCGGTCGACGGCTCCACGAACTGTGCACGACGACTCCCGTACTGGGCGATCTCGCTCTGTGCCGTCGATGCCGACGGCCCGCTCTGCGCGCTCGTGCAGAACGGGGCGACCGGTGGCCGCTACACGGCGGTCCGCGGCGCCGGCGCGTGGCTCGACGGCGCGCGGCTCGAGCCGTCCGGCGCGACCGCTGTCGATCGGTCGTTGGTGGCGCTGTCCGGTTGGCCACCGAAGGCGCTGCGCTGGCGGCAGTTCCGGGCGTTGGGTTCGGCTGCGCTCGCGCTCTGTGACGTGGCCGCCGGGCACATCGACGGATATCTCGACGGTCTCACCGACCAGCACGCGCCGTGGGACTACCTCGGAGGTCTCCTCGTGTGCGCCGAGGCGGGCGCCACGGTGGTGGATGCCGAGGCGCGCGACCTGGTGGTGCTGGAGACCGGGGTCCGCCGCCAACTGATCGCCGCCGCCACCCCGCAACTGGTCGCCACGCTCCACGAAGGGCTCGCACCGTGAAGACCGACCTGGATCTCGACGCACTTCTCGACGCGGCGTGCGCCGCGGCCGCCGCCGGCGCGGCGATCGTGGGGGAAGCCTTCGGGCGTGCCCGGAACGTGCGCGAGAAGGGGCCCGGAGACTGGGTGAGCGACGCAGACACCGCGAGCGAACACGCGGTGCGCACCGTGCTGCACGAAGCTGCGCCGCACCTGGCGTTCTTCGGGGAGGAAGGCGGGGGAGAGCGCGCCGACATCGGGTGGTTCGTCGACCCGCTCGACGGCACCGCCAACTTCGTGCACGGCTTCCCGATGGTGGGCGTGTCGGTCGCGCTCGTGGAGGACGGCGTCCCCGTCGTCGGCGTCGTGCAGGCGCCGATGCTCGGTGACGTGTACTCGGCGTGCCTCGGTGGCGGCGCGTTCCGCAACGGGGAGCCCCTGCGGGTGAGCGACCGCGTCCCCGAGAGTGCGATCTGCGCGACCGGCTTCCCGTTCCGGTCGAAGCGTGATCGCCTGCCCGAGTACTTCCCCGTGTTCGAGCGCGCGCTGCTCACGTTCGAAGACCTGCGGCGTGCCGGCGCGGCGAGCATGGACCTCGTCTGGACCGCGGCCGGCGTGTTCGACGGCTATTTCGAGCAGAGCCTCGGCACCTGGGACGTCGCGGCGGGTGCGCTCATCGTGCGGGAGGCCGGGGGAGTGGTCACGGACTGGCAGGGTGACGACCGTGCGTGGCTCACATCGGGCGACATCGTCGCCGCGCCGCCGTCTGTGCACGCCCGCATCCTCGAGGTGATCGCCGGCGCGCGCTGATCACCCCCCTACAGGGGGCGGCGGAAGCGCGCGGCAGCGTCGCCCAGCGTGCTGTAGATCGTGTCGGTGAGCTCGATCAGGCGCTGCTCCGCCGCGATCGGGTTCGGCAGTCCGTTGCAGACCACGACCGCCACCAGCCCGCAGTCGGGATCGGCGAACCCACGTGACGACGCCATCCCGCCGTGGCCGAAGGCTCGCCGCCCGGCGCCGCCACTGAGATCGACGGAGACGCCGAGCCCCCACGGCGCGGCGAAGCCGAACACCGCGTCGCGCAGGTCGTGACGGTGGACCGCCCCCATGAGCTCGACGGTGGCCGGTTCGAGGATCCGCGGCCCGTGACCGAGGAGCGATTCGTAGAACCGACCGAGCTGCCGCGCGGGACCACGCATCGAGGCACCGGGCTCGACCTTGGCCACGTGCCACGGCTGGTTGTGGATCTCGTCGATCCGGTAGGGGACCATGCGCAACCCGCCGTCGTCCTCGACCACCGGGAAGCGGTGCCCTTTCCATGCCACCGGCACGAGGCGCTCCCCGAGTGATTCCTGGACCTCGACCGGCACGCCGAGCGACGACGACGTGCAGCCGAGCGGGACGAGGATCTCGTCGTGCAGGTACGTCTCGATCGGCCGGCCGTCGACCGCCTCGACGACCGCGCCGAGCACCTTCCAGCCCGTCACCGGGTGGTAGCCGGCTTTGGTGCCGGGCTCCCAGGCCGCCGGCGTCGCCGCGATCCGGGCGAGCACCTCGGCCGACGGCAGGTCGGTGTCGAAGTCGGGGCTGCCGTACATCGGGAACCCGCCGGTGTGGACGAGGACGTGGCGCAAGGTGCACCGCTCCTTGCCGTTGCCCCAGCCGTCGATGTAGCCCGCGACCGGGTCGTCGAGGCCCAGGCGCCCACGCTCCCAGAGCTGCAGGATCGCGACCGTGGTGAGCGGCTTGCCGGCGGAGTACCAGAGCATCACGTCGTCGGTCCGCAGCGGCCGACCTGGTCGGGACTCCCCGACCGCGGCGTCGAGCAGGACCTCGGCGCCGAGCGACACGTAGCACTGGGCGCAGTCGTGGAGGTCGCTCGACCGCTGCCGTTCCAGGAGCTCCAGCACCGGGCTGCAATCGATGTGACGTGGGTCAAGTTCTGGGCTCACGGTGCCGAAGCCTAAGAGCGCAGGGGGCGAAGGATGACGGAGCCCGATATGAGCCAAGTCGCAACCTCGCTGGAGCCCGGTTGGCGTCCGGATCCTTCCGGTCGGTACGAATGGCGGTACTGGGACGGCGGTTGGACCAACCGAGTCGCAAACTCGGGCCCCGCCGCGGCCCTCCGCTCCGCACCTCCGGCGCCCGCTCCTGCACCTCCCGCGGCACCTCCTGCGCCCGATGTGCCGGCGCCGGTTCCTGCGCCGGCCGCCGCTCCTGCGGCGGACGCCACGCCGGAGCCGGTCACGCCCGAGGCGGTCGCGCGGGTCGAGCCGTTCGGGGTGGCCACCACGACCCCGCCCGAGCCCCAGCCGGTCGGTGAACGACGAAGCCCCTGGGCCCGCTTCGTCGCGTTCATCCGGTCCTTCGCCGACCAGCCCGAGTCGTACCGCTCGACGCAGGCCCGCGAACCCATCCCGTCCGACGGCCGCAACGAGAGCATGATGACCGCGGCACCGGGGAACTACGGCTACGCCGGCATCACCGCGCTCGCCGCGTGCGGGATCGTCGGCGGTGCCTACCTGCCCTGGTTGTCCGGCACGATCGGCGTCGCCACGTTCCACCGTTCGGGGTTCGACCAGGGCCTCGGGCTCGGCTACGCCATCGGGGCCACGGCGCTCGCGATCAGTGCGCTCCTGTCGGTCCACATGCGGATCGTCAAGTGGCTCACGATCATCCTTGCCTTCCTGCTGGCGGGCTTCGTGGCCCGCGACCTGCTCAACACCTACGACGCGATGCAGACCATGAACTCGGCCCGCTCGGTCGACGCCAACGTCGGGATGGGTCTCTGGGTGATGATCGTCGCAGCCGCGGTGGCCATGATCGCTTCGGTCCGGTTGAGCGAGGACCAGAAAATCGGTTGACGTGCGCTAACTTGGAGTGCTTGCCTATGAGGGCTCGCTCGCAAGCGACGCCCGCAAGCCCCGTACCCACCACGAGCCGACAGGACCGATCGATGGACCGCACGACGACGCAGCGCCACGGACTGGCCGCCAGCGGTGTCTCGCGCGTTCGCGACGCCTACGTGGTGACCAACGAGCTCATGGGTCAGGGCTCGTGGTCGATTCCGTGCACCGCACCGGCGACCTTCCACAAGCCCCGGCCCCGTCGGCCCCAGGTGACCTCCTCGTAACTCGCACGAGGACCACACACCAGGCCGCCGGGGCAACCCCGGCGGCCTTTTTCGCGTTTCCCACACCACCCGGCACTACTCAGCACCAACCGAGACAGGGGACAGGCAATGTTCGCTCTGGAGTACACCGCAGTCATCGAAGAGGAGCCCTGGCGGGCGGAGGCGCGCTGCGCCGACACGTCGAGCGCGCTCGTCGACCTGTTCTTCTCCGAGCAGCTCGACGACATCCTGCGGGCCAAGGCGTTCTGCGTCGAGTGCCCGGTTCGCCAGGCGTGCCTCGAGGCAGCCGTCGACCGGCGCGAGCCCTGGGGAGTCTGGGGTGGCGAGCTGTTCGCCAACGGCAAGGTGCTCGCCAACAAGCGGCGACGCGGCCGGCCGCCGAAGGTGCGTCCGCCCGAGCCCGTGCTCGAGGACCTGATCCCGCGCTACGACGCGCCGTACCGGGTCGCCGAGAGCGCGTAACGGCACCACAGATCACCGCGATCGGCAGGCCGGGGCAACGAGCCGGGGTACATCTCCCCCCGGTACCCCAGCGAGCCCCGGCCTGCCGCGGTCAATCGCAACGCCCGCACCGAGGCGGCTACCTTGGCCCGCCGCGGGCGTTTAGCTCAGTTGGGAGAGCGCCGCCCTTACAAGGCGGAGGTCGGGGGATCGAAACCCTCAACGCCCACCGCGAAAGTGCTGATCAGACCCTAGTTCTTGACCCTCTACCGAGTTCGGCGTACCCTGCGAGTCCGCTCAAGTCCGCGAAAAGTCCGCGGGACGAGCGACCGAGTCCGCAGGGCGGTACCGCGTGGCGCACGTCAAACGACGCAGGTTGAGCAACGGCAAGACGGCATATCTCGTCCGCTACCGCGACCCTGCGGGCCGCGAACGGTCCCGCCAGTTCACCCGCAAGACCGACGCCGAGGGCTTCCTCCACTCGACCGAAGTGGCCCGGCGTGACGGCTCCTGGCTGGACCCGGCCCGGTCCAAGCTCCGCCTGCGCGACTGGGTGACGCTGTGGGAACCGTCGACGGTGAACCTCAGCCCGTCGACCAAGGCGCGCCAGGACGGGATCGTGGAGGGTCACATCCTCCCCCGCTTCGGCGACCTGCCGCTCGCGCGCATCGAGAACGCCGACGTTCAGGCGTGGGTGGCCGAGATGAGCGCCCAGGGCCTGGCGCCGTCGACGGTCAAGAAGAACTACGACGTGTTCGCCAAGTGCGTTCAGGCCGCGGTCGACGATCAGCGAATCCACCGCAACCCCGCCCGTCCCGTCCGGCTCCCCCGGATCGGCGACCAGGACGAGATGCGCTTCCTCTCCGTGCCGGAGATCGACGCCCTGGCCGCGGTGATCGACCCCGCCTACCGGCCGTGGCTGCTGTTCATGGCGTACTCGGGTCTTCGGTTCGGTGAAGGCGCCGCGCTGCGGTGGGGGAAGGTCAACCTCCTGCGCGGCCGGGCCGAGGTCCTCGAGAGCGTGGTCGAGGTTCGCGGCACGCTCCTGTTCGGTCCGCCCAAGACCCGGGCGGGTCGCCGCGTCGTGCCGTTGCCGCAAACCGTGCGCACCGAGCTGGCGCAGCTCACGCCGCCCTACCCGGATCCCGACGCCTTCGTGTTCGTGTCGCCGAAGGATGGCGTCCTGCGGGTCAACAACTTCCGTCGGCGGGTGTGGGAACCGGCGATCAACGCCGCCGGCCTCCAGGGAGTGCGGATCCACGACCTGCGTCACACCGCGATCTCGCTGTGGATCGCGGTGGGACTGAACCCCAAGGAGGTCAGCGTCCGGGCCGGGCACTCGAACGTCGCCTTCACGCTCCAGCGGTACGGGCACCTCTACCCGGAGTCCGAGGACCAAATGGCCGCCGCGCTCGACACGCTGATCGCCAGCTCCCGCGCTGCTTCCGACGGCGGCACCCGGCGCTGATCTACCGGGCGGTTCCACTGCTCGAGGCCTGCAGATCGATCCAGCGATCGACCTCGGCGCGCCGGTACCGCACGTAGCGACCAATGCGGAACGACGGCGGCCCGCGCCGCTCGTAGCGCCAGCGGTACAGCAGCTGCACGGGAACCCGCAGCAACTCCGCGGTCTCCTCGGGCGTCAACAGTTGGGCTGAACCGTGCCGGGCGGGATCGGAGATGGGTGCACGCGAAGGGTCCATGGCGGGATGGGATCACATCCCAGTCCCGGAGTTACTCCCGAGATCACTCCCGGGCTCACATGTGACGCCCGATTCCTGGCGTCGACGGGCGCGGGTCGCTGCGGGCGTGTTGCCGTTGCAGGCACAACGCCGCCCTCCGCAGGCACGATGCCCAAGCGGCACGATCCCGATTCGGCGCCGCAAGAGGATGCTCAGGTGAACGCGCGAGCGCTCGAAGTCGCGATGAGCAGTTCCCCGCGTCAGCTGAAGCTCAAGACCGGAAGATCAACGAATGGGCAGAACGAAGTGCGAACACCGGGTATTCGCAGCCCGGAGTTGGAAGCACGAAACCGCGTCAGACCCACAATGTCAGGACCGAGTTCGGGAGCTACGCGATTTCGACTCACAGATAATCACCGGGACGGTGTGCACGAGATTTCTGCTCGGTTGGGAGCGCGGTCGGGAGTAACTCCGGGAGCTGGGTTCGACATGCTGGCCGGGTGTTGATCATTGCGAAGCTTCGGATTGGGGCACGAGGCCTCCGGGCCGGCGGGCGCTGCCGGTACCTCGACGAGAACGAAACCGGTGCTGGTGAAACCAGGGGGCGGCTGGATTGGGACGCGGGCGGAACCGTTGGAGATCACGGGCGCAGGTGCGGCCGGGGATCTTCCGGCGGCGCTCGCTCGGCCAGCGCTCGGCTCGGGTGGGCTGACTCCCGATGGGGCGAACATGGGGGCCGGTGCCCGGCGGGCGCCCGGATCCGATCTGACCTTCAGGGCCCGGAGTCGGTGGGCCTGGGGCACGCGGTCCGCGGCGTTCCTCGCGTGCAGCGTCAGGCGCTCGGAGCTGCACCGGACGGGCTGCGCCGCGTGGAGGCGTTCCAGGCCGTGCTACGTGGTGGGCTGACCGATCGTCTCGGCCCGCCCGGGGCCGCCCCTGTTCTCGAAGTCATGTGCGTCTGGCAGAGGACGGGCGCGCACCATTTCCGGCATGGGAGCGCCCGACGCAGAGCGTCACCTACCGGCACTCGGGGATGATGTGCGGACCCACTCCCGTGAACGTTTCTGGGGAACCCTGCCCGCCAACCATAACGCCGGATAGGGGCGGCCTCGCCTTCGCGGCGACGGTGTCGTTATGTGTGCCTCGCCGGGCACGAGACGGTGGTCCGTTGTCCAGTTGACTTTTGCTCCTCCGGATCCATGTGACTTCCGATTGTCAACCGTTATCGGAACCCAGATTGTCCAACCCCGCTCAACTTGGAGTTGCGAGTCTGAGGTCGGGATCCGCTGACCCAGACGCCTGCGCCGCACCGCGGCTACAGACGAACGCCAAATCCAGATCGCTCTACTCGGTCGGGTGGACGGTTGAGAGGTATCCCTCGAACGTGGGCACTCCCTCAACAATGTGCCGGATGGAGAGAAAGTCGCCCTTGAAGCCCTTGCGGTCGTGTGGGCCGAAGCTGATGTAGCTCCGTGGCCCACCGCTCACCGATGGCATCATCGTGATTGCTTCGAGGCCTTTGACGACCCCAGCCGGGTCCAGTAGCGGCGCGGCGGCGACGCCGGCGACGGCGGCGCGCCCTTGGTCATAGGAGCAGCCGACCATGGCGTGGAGCACCTTGCGCCCGAAGCGATGTTCGAACCGACCGATTGCCGGCCAGTAGTTCGGGTTGCAATCGTTCTCTTCATTGCCAACCTGATCGACGCCGTACCAGCCTTCCAGGCCATCGAGCATCCGCGGATCGCTGATGTACCAGAGGAACGCGGTACCCATGATCCGCGGGGGATCCCAGTCGAGGGTTCGTAGGATCGGGTTGAACATCGCGACTGGATAGCCGTAGCCGAGATAGGCGATCGCGTCTGGCTTCACATCATCGTGGAGGTGTCTCAGCACGTTGGCGAGGTCGTCGCCGGTCTGGTGGACGAAGGTGTCGGCGACGACGTTCAGCTGATTCCGTTTTGCGGCAGCGCGGAAGGCTTTCGAGTATTCCTCACCTCCGGGTGAGAGTTCGGTGATTGCCGCGATCCGTGTGAACGCGCGCTCGCGGAGCCAGCCCGCGACGAGCGTTCCCTCTTCTGACACGCCGCCGTTGCCGAGCGTGAAGCCGTATGTGCTGTTGAAGGCCTTGGCTCCATTCGTCGAGATCAGTGGCACCTTGCGGTCTTCAGCGGTAGCGAGGAGTGCCATTCCGTTGTCCGTGATGTACGGGCCCAAGATGACGAGGCACCCTGCATCACAGAGCGCGTGGTAGCCCGCGACCGTGACCGCGGCATCTTCCCGGGGGAGACCGCGGGCCACGAGAGGGATGATCTCGATCGGGCGCTTCAGCTCGCCGTCGTTGAGCGCGTCCTCGCATGCGAGTACGACCGCGTCGAGAGAGTCGGAGAGCCCGGTGCCGGCGTCGATGTCGATGAGGTAGCCGATCTTTACGGGGCTGAACTGTTGGATGCGCCCGCTGATATCGCCGAGTTGTGGTGGCTGCACGACGATCGACGTCGGCAGATCGACGTCGTTGGAGAGAGAGCCCGAGGCGTGCCAGGGATTTGCGTTGCCAAGTGGCGCGGGCGTGATGCTGGTGAACACCGACGCCTTGGCACGGTGGGTAGGCAGCGTCTCCCAGCGCGCCCGGGCCGTTTCAACGGCTCGAGCGAACTCGCTCTCGTGCGTCGGCATTCGTCCCCCTCGTTCGAACTACGTCGGTACCGCATCACGCAGGCGACCGGCACGCGATCCGACGCCCGTTTCCACGGTCCACGAGGCTGTCGATTCGGCTGCCCCTGCATCGCTTCATCGCGCGGTTGCTGCCCAGCTGTCAGAAGCGATACTAGTGAGCACTCACCTTCTCGCGCTAGCATCTGCACCGGCGCGAAGATGGTTGCCGGATGGGCCGAGCGACGAGGGGGGTTTTCAGGTGCCGATCTTCCTGTACGAAAGCGTGCATCTTGTGCCGGGACAAACGGTCGAGTATCTGCGCGCCTTCGCTGAGCGCTGGCTGCCGCTCAGCGACGAGTACGACTCTGACCTGTACACACTTTCGGGCTTCTTCCAGCCGGACGTCCTCTACAACACCCAGCCGACGGTGAACATTCTGTGGACCATCCATTCCTGGGAGGTCTGGGATGGTCGCCATGCGCGCGGTTCGGTCGAGGAACATCTCCGCAAGACCCACGAGTTCTACACCGCTGCGGTCGGCTGGCGTAGCGGATGGACCGACAAGATCATCGAACCGCTTTCGTTTTCTCCGCTCCCGCCGACGCGCCCGGAAGCAGTTCGCGCGGGTTCGACGTTCTTCGATCACAAGTTCGTCGTGCGCCCCGAGAAGTGCGGAGAGTTCGTCGACACCTTCCGGAACGACGTCCTGCCGGCCGCAACCGCTCAAGGGTTGACCCTCGAACTGTTCGCGCCGCGGTGGGCCGTCCTACCGAGTACACCGCGATCTGGTCGATACCGAGCGGTGCGGGCTACACGGCGATGCGGTCCGGTCGCGATCCGGAGGTTGTCGCGGGGATCTTGCCTGGCTTCGAACGGGCGTGGCCGATGTTGGTCGACGTCGAAGAGCATGAATTCACCCCGACCTGGTTCTCACCACTCGGAGGCTCGCAGGTCGACCCACGCCGCGCAACGGAAGAGCACATGTCGATCTGATCGTTGTCAGCGATCAAGAGGAACAGCCTGGTTCGCGACTGGGCCCGAGCAATCAGGAGTCTGTGTGACCGTGCACGAGGAAGGTGTGAGTGACGCCCTGGACGCCTTTGAGATCTTCGATCGTGGGCACGGGGCGGGCACCATCCGCGATCCGTACCCGCGCTGGGCGGAGCTGCGGCGAGAAAGCGCAGTACACGAAGGTGATGTAGACGCCGTTGTCGAGGCGGGCGGAACGTCGATCTTTGGCGACCGGCCTGTGTACAGCGTTCTGGGATACGACGCCGTGGCCGAAGTGCTGCTCGACGGAGAACGATTCTCCACCGACGTCTTCAACGAGGTCATCGGCCCGGTCCTCGGCCGCGTGATCCTCGGAATGGGTGGTGCAGAGCACCGCGCGCATCGAGGAATCGTGCAGCAGGCGTTCAGTCGTCGGGCGATGGCGGACTGGGAGCGCAATGTCGTCACACCAATCGTGAACGATCATCTCGAGCGCGTGGAGGAGCTCGGGCGCGCCGATCTGGTGCGAGATCTCACGTTTCATTTCCCGGTGTACGTGATCGCCGAGATGCTCGGCCTCCCGAAAGAGGACCTCGCGGATTTCCACCGCTGGTCGGTCGAGATGCTGTGCCTGGTGTTCGATCCAGAGATGGGGTTTGCAGGCTCGGAGAAGCTGGCGCGCTACTTCGCTCCATTGGTGGCGGCTCGACGCCGAGACCCTCGGAACGATCTCATCAGCACGCTTGCGTCCGGCGAGGTCGACGGCCAGACACTCACCGACGAAGAGATCATCTCGTTCCTGCGGTTCCTCCTCGAGGCGGGCGCCGAGACCACCTACCGGTCGACGTCGAATCTTCTCTTCGGGTTACTTTCCCAACCTCCGAGCCTCGATGAGGTACGTGCCGATCGCAGCCTCGTACCGCAGACGATCGAGGAAGCGCTGCGCTGGGAACCGCCGCTCACGGGTATCTTCAGGGGCGCCGCGATCGACTCCGAAGTCGCGGGCGTCAAGATCCCTGAGGGTGCCGTCGTTGCAGTGAACGTCGGCGCCGCGAATCGAGACGAGAGTCGCTGGGATCGCCCTGACGTCTTCGACATTCATCGGACGCCGGTGCCTCACATCGCGTTCGGCTACGGGCCACACGTGTGCCTCGGGATGCACCTTGCCCGCGTCGAGACGTCGATCGCGCTCAACGCGGTCCTTGACCGCTTGCCCAACGTTCGCTTCGACCCAGACGCAGAGGACGTCCACATCAGTGGCAGCACGTTCAGATCGCCGCGAGCACTGCCTGTGGTCTTCGACTGACGCCGGTCAGCCAAGGGAAGGAAACGCATGGCTTGGGACTACATCATCATCGGCGGTGGAAGCGCGGGTTGCGTGCTCGCCAGCCGACTATCCGAGGACAGGCAACACCAGGTGCTGCTCCTCGAAGCCGGAACGCGCGACCTCAGCCCCACGGTCTACGTGCCCGCAGGAGCACTGGCCATGGAAGGCAAGATGTGGAACTACACCGACGAACCAGACCCTTCGCGCAACGGCCAGACCATGCCCTGGATGGCCGGCAAGATCCTGGGCGGCGGAAGCTCCGTCAACGGGATGGTGTGGGTACGAGGGAACGCGCTCGACTTCGACGAGTGGGCGGCGCTCGGTTGCGAGGGTTGGGACTACGAGAGCGTGTTGCCGTTCTTCAAGAAAGCGGAACGGTACAAAGGTGGTGCTGATCGCTACCGCGGCGGTGACGGCCCGCAGCGCGTAACAGAACAAGGCGTGAGCCATGAACTGAACAACGCGTTCATCGAAGCTGCAGGGAAGGCGGGCTACGCGCAGAACCCCGACTACAACGGCGAGTCGCAGGACGGCGTCGGAATGTGCCAGGTGGCGCAGTGGCGCGGTTTTCGTCACAGTGAAGCGAGCGCGTATCTCGGACGCGCGCGATTCCGTCGCAACCTCACTGTCCGAACCAAGTGTTTCGTCCGACGCATCGTCTTCGAAGGCACGCGCGCCGTCGGTGTGGAGTACGAACGCAACGGCAAGCAGGTGATCGAACGCGCCGCCCGCGAAGTGATCGTGAGTGCGGGAACGATGTCGTCGCCGAAGCTGCTCATGGTGTCAGGCGTCGGGCCGCGAGCACACCTCGAGGAACACGGGGTGGGTGTCGTGGCAGACGTGCCCGGCGTTGGGAAGAACCTGCAGGAACACCCGATGTGCCCGATGATCTTCAACGTCAACGTGCCCACCATCAACATGGAGGTCACGGTGAAGGGATTCGTCAAGCACGGGTTCGAATACGTCGTGCACGGCACCGGTCCGGCGTCCGCCGGCGTATGTCACGTTCTGCTCTTCATCAAGGCGGGTGGCGACGGAAAGCGACCGACCGTTGAGGCGGGCTTCGCTCCACTGGGAATGGTGGGTTCCGACGCCGGCGACACCACCAAGGAAGTGCTCGAATCGGCAGGGCGCCACGACGTGGAGAACATGCAGCTCATGGGTCGCCCGACGTGCACGGTGATCGTGCAGATGGTGCACCCGCGTTCGCGTGGGCAGATCGAGCTGCGATCAGACAACCCGGCGGACCCACCGGTGATCCGACACACGCTGCTCGGCTCCGACGATGACGTTCGAGAACTCGTCGCGGGCTGTCGCGCCATCCGCGAAGTTCTCGCGACCGAACCGTTCGCGAGCTTCGTCGTCAGCGAGGCCTTGCCGGGTTCGGCGATCGAGACTGATGAGGAATGGGACGGATTCCTGCGCCAGGTTGCCTGGGGGGCCCAGCACCCGGTCGGCACGTGCAGGATGGGGGTGGACGAAGGAGCGGTCGTCGATCCGCAGCTCCGAGTTCGCGGGGTTCAGGGCCTCCGAGTGGTAGACGCTTCCGTGATGCCCACGGTGACGACCGGCAACACCAACACGCCAACAGTGATGATCGCGGAGAAGGCGGCGGAGGCGATCCGCTCGGAGAGATGATCCGCGCAGCGCCCTATCCGGGGCGGTGCAAGCGACCGTGAAGCACGGCTTGGGTGAGTTCTTCCACGATCTCCTTGCGCGGGGGTCGTCGCTTCCCGTAGAAGGATTCGCCGAACACTGCCATGCCGGCGGTCATGGCGAGGGTCGAGCGGGTCGCGAGGTCTTGCCGCGCGAGTGGCTTGCCCTGACGTCGGATGGCCTCGGCGGTGCCGATGTCGACGAGCACTCGGAGCTCTCGGCTGATTTCGTCGAAGACCCCACTTTCGGCGAGTTCGCTGCCGCTCTGAGCGTCTGCAGACAAGAGCATGGCCACGAGGCCCCGGTTCCGACGGAAGAGGTCGAAGAGCTCCCCGATGAACTGGCGTGTCAGCGTTTCTTCGTCGAGTTTCGCGGCCGCGCCGGACGTCCATTTCGCGTTGAAGTTTTCTACGAACTCGACAAATGGGCTGACGAGTGCCTCGCGGAAGAGATCGACCTTCGAGCTGAAGTAGCGATACATGAGCGCTTCGGAGACCCCGGCTCGCTCGGAGATCTCGCGGGTACTCGTACCGCTGAAGCCCTGGCTCGAGAACAGATCGCGGGCGGCCTCGAGGACAAGTCGGCGGGGTTCTCCTTGCGCCCGACGCGGTGCGCTCTTGGTGTTGGCCGAACCCGCTGCAAGTTTCCGGGCGGGTTGTTTGATCGTCGCCAAGGTTGGGTTCCTCCATCACCGGTACAAGTTTTGTGAGCTTAACCATGTGGCTGAGCAGCTCAGTCATGCGTTCTGCGTCGACGAGGGACCGATTGACGGCGGGATGCGCCCGGCCGTCTGGATAGTGGGTGCTCGCTTGCTTCAAAAGCGTAGCAAGCACTAGCGTCAGCGTGACGAGCTTCGGCGTCGCGTCCCGGAGCCGAAGTCCCCCCGCACGTGGAGGTTCAGGGTGAAGACCGAAGAACTGATCTTGGTCAGCGTGGACGATCACGTCGTCGAACCCCCCACCGTCTTCGAAAACCAGCTTCCGCGTGACCTGCTCGAGCAGGCACCGAAGGTCGTGCGTCGGGCCGACGGCTCCGACGTGTGGGTGTACGAAGGGGTCGAGGTTCCGAACATCGGTCTCAACGCCGTGGCTGGTCGGTTGCCACACGAATTCGGTCTCGATCCCACCTCGTTCGAGGAGATGCGCCCCGGTTGTTACGACATCAAAGCCCGCATCGACGACATGAACGCCGACGGTGTCCTTGGGTCCATGTGCTTCCCGTCCTTCCCGCAGTTCTGCGGACAGCTCTTCAGCCGATCGCAGGACAAGGACTACGCACTGACGCTTCTCCAGGCCTACAACAACTGGCACATCGACGAATGGTGTGGCGCGTTTCCTGGGCGCTTCATCCCACTTGGGCTCCCAGTCCTGTGGGACACCGATCTCCTCGTGGCCGAGGTTCGACGGCTGGCGGAGAAGGGATGCCACGCAATCTCCTTTTCCGAGAACCCGGCGAAGCTCGGGTACCCGAGTCTTCACAGCGACCATTGGGATCCGTTCTGGCAGATCTGTGCAGACCTCGAGACGGTCGTGTGCATGCACATCGGTTCCTCATCGTCGCTCGTGGTGACGGCCGACGACGCGCCATTCGATGTGATGGCGACGCTACAGCCTCTCAACATCGTGCAGGCAGCAGCCGACCTCGTGTGGTCGCCGGTACTGCGCAAGTTTCCGAAGCTCAAGATCGCGCTCTCGGAGGGCGGGATCGGCTGGCTTCCGTACTTCCTCGACAAGGTCGACAACGTCTACCGGAAGCAGCGAGCGTGGACGGGCCAAGACTACGGCGACCGCCTCCCGAGCGATGTCTTTCGTGAGCAGATCATCACCTGTTTCATCGACGATCGACCGGGTATCGAACTTCGCGACCAGATCGGCATCGACAA
The DNA here is from genome assembly GCA_963750045.1 of uncultured Actinomycetes bacterium. Taxonomy (GTDB): domain Bacteria; phylum Actinomycetota; class Acidimicrobiia; order IMCC26256; family DASPTH01; genus DASUAS01. Next base: position 380,428 of record CAVVPD010000005.1, read on the forward strand.
CATCACATGGGAGTGCGACTACCCGCATTCCGACAGTGAGTGGCCCTATGCACCCGAGAGCGTGATGAAAATCGTCGGTGGCGTTTCCGACGAGGAGATCGACAAGATGACGCATCTGAACGCGATGAGGCATTTCCACTACGACCCGTTCTCATGCTTCTCGCGCGAAGACTGCACTGTCGGGGCGCTTCGAGCGACTGCGACGCATGTCGACACCGCGCCGCGCAGCATGGTGACGCGTGAGCTGAGCGGCGACGTGCACGCCCAACATCAGGTCGACCTCTGGGCGCCGACGGCGAACTGAACGGTCGCGCTCCATAGACGTCGGCTGCTAGAGAAGCATCCTGTGCCGCGACCACTGACGAGCGGCGCCGGCTCTCGGGGAGCGGACGGTGGCGTTGGAGTTCTGCGGGGGGTTGTTGCACATGTC
>CAVVPD010000006.1:0-260134 GCA_963750045.1 uncultured Actinomycetes bacterium
AGGGTCACGGTGGTGACCTGGCCGTCGCGTTCGACGTGCACGTTGGGGTGATGGTTCACCGGTTGCGGTGAGGATCCGTCCATCTGCAAGACCTCCGTGGGTCAGAGCGATTGTTCGAGCAGCTTGCGGACGTCGGGGTAGCGCTTGGTCGCCGCGCCCCCCTCGACCAGGTGCTGGGAACCGAGACGAAGCGGCGGTGGCGGTCTGGGCCTCGGTGCCGTTCACGTCGGCGATCCACGCGACCGACACGGGGTCCAGATCGTCGTCGACGTTGGCCGGGTCGGTCACGGAGGCACTATAGATGTACATGTTTCTGGCGGGCGAGGGAGGATCGGGCATGACCGAGGCCGTGCTGCGCTCCTCCAGCGACGTCTCCGTCGAGTTCCTCACCGAGGTGCTCCGCGACCCGCGGGTGGATCGGGGACGCGACGGTCGTCGCCGCGCCGGCCGAGCGCGTCGGCGCCGGGCTGATGGGCGTGTGCGCCCGCTACCACCTCGAGCTGGACCGCGACGTGCCGGGCGCGCCGGCGAGCGTGATCGGCAAGTTCGCGGCCGAGGATTCGACGGCGCGGGATTTCATGGCGTCGAGTGGCTACCGGAACGAGCTGTGCTTCTACCGGCACTTCGCGTCGCGCCTGCCGGTGCGCCGCGCCACGCAGCGCCTACGCGACCATCGACGGCGACGGGTGGTTCACCCTGATCCTCGAGGACTGCGCGCCTCTGGAGGCGGGCGACCAGCTGCGCGGCTGCACCGTTGCCCAGGTGGAGACCGCGGTCGGCGAGCTCGTGGGTCTGCACGCGCCGTTCTGGGACGCGCCCGAGCTCGAGACGCATGCGTGCTTCGGCGATCGCGAGGGCTTCGCCCCCGAGCTGTCGTGCTCGGGTTGCAGGCCGTGGTCCCCGGGTTCCTCGAGCGCTACGGCGCGGCGATGGCCTCCGACGAGGTGGCGTTCTACGAACGGCTCGGGTCCGGGACGGCCAACTGGTTCGCGGCCCGACCGGCGCCGCGGACGCTGGTGCACAGCGACTTCCGGCCCGACAACCTCCTGTTCTCGCGCGACGACGACGCGCCCGCGGTCGCGGTGGTCGACTGGCAGGGCTTCACGCCGGCAACGGGATGTCGGACGTGTCGTTCTTGATCGGGAACTCGCTCAGCTCCGAGGTCCGGCGCGCGCACGAGGAGCGACTCGTGCGCGGCTACCACGACGTGCTCGTCGGCGCCGGCGTGTCGTCGTACTCGTTCGACGAGTGCTGGGACGAGTACGCGGCGCTCGTTGCTGTCGGCGCTGCTCACGACGATTTTCGGCGCGATGTACGGCGCCCGTACCGATCGCGGTGACCGCATGTTCGAGCTCATGGGCGCGCGCCACGCCGTGCCAGATCCTCGATCTCGGCGCGGACCGGTTCCTCGACGCGTGGCACACCTAACCTGCCGCGGGCGGTGCGCTGCTCCGGATCGCGCCGACGAGGAGATCCATCGCCCAGGTGATCGCGCGCGTCGCGTCGTCCGCAGACAGGCCCCAGTTGACGACGAGGCGCTCGAACGAGGGCACGTTCCAGAGCACGTCGAGCAACGCGGCGACCATGTCACGTTGACCGTCCGTCCAGTCCGGCGTCGACGCGATCACCGCGTCGCGGAGCGCGTCGCGGCGCAATTGGTCCTCGGCCGCGAACGTCGGGTCGTCCATGACCGTCGGCGCGACCGCGAACGAGGAGAGCGACGAGAAGACGAGCGCGGTGACCGCGCCGAGATCGTCGAGGCGGAGCCCCTCGTACGAGACGCCGGCCTCCTCCTCGAGCCGGCGCATGACCGCGTCGCGCAGCTCGCGTTCGGTGGCGAAGTGCCGGTAGACCGTGCGCTCGCTGACGCCGGCGCGCGCGGCGACGGCCCGGAACGTGAGAGCGCGCCAGTCCCAGGTCGGCAGGTCGTGGGCGAGCGCGGACGCCCCGGTGAGGATGCGTTCGCGCGTCTTGGCCATCTGACGGCGGCGCACCGGGCTGTCGTACCCGCGGCGGGCGGAGGTCGTGGTTGACGCGTCGTCCATATTGATGTCAGGGTACTGCCGCGGTTTCGGAGCACGCGTTCCCGGGGGGACCATGGCCGAGCACGACGACCTGATGCGCGAGGCGCGGGCCCAGACCGGGCTCGACGACTTCGGCGACGACTCGTTCCGGGAAGGGCTCGAGCGGCTCGTCCACAGCCTGCAGCACGAGGCGAAGCTCAACGCCATGGGCCAGGAGGCGATGCGGGGGCGTGTGCTCGGCCTGCTCACCCAACGCCTCCAGATCGAGGACTGGTACCGGCGTCACCCCGAGATCGCGGACGAACCGATCGAGTCGCCGCTGATCGGACTCGGGTTGCCGCGCACCGGCTCGACCGCGCTGTCGTTCCTCCTCGCCGAGGACCCCGGGACGCGCTCGCTGCGCATGTGGGAGTCGAACGCGCCGGCGCCGCCGCCGTCGACGGTCGAGCCGCCCGACCCGCGCATCGCGGTTGCCGAGATGCAGGGGGAGCAGCAGAAGCTCTACTCGCCCCGCAGCGCCGCGCTCGTGCCGTCCACCGCGACCGGTCCGATGGAGTGCCAGGAGCTGATGGCGCTCGACTTCAAGTCGCAGATCTTCCTGGCGTACGCGTACCTCCCGTCGTACTCGGACTGGTTCCTCTACGACGCCGACCTCACGACGACGTACCAGTACGAACGGCGCACGCTGCAGATGCTCCAGTGGGGATCACCGGCGAAGCCGTGGCGGTTGAAGTGCCCGACCCACCTCCTGTTCCTCGACCACCTCGACCGGTCGTTCCCCGATGCGAGGTTCGTGATGACGCACCGGGACCCGGCTGACGTCATCGTCTCCGTCGCTGACGTGTACCTCGAGATCGGCGGCATGTTCAGCGAGGAGATCGACCTCCACTACCTGGGCGCGCTCAACCTCGAGCACTGGTCGATCGGCATGGAGCGCGCGCTCGCGTTCCGCGATCGTGGCAACGACCACCGGTTCTACGACATCGACTTCCGCACCATGCAGACCGACCCGATCGGGGAGGTCACCAAGCTCTACGCGTGGTTGGGCGAACCGGTCACGCGGGAGTTCGAGGCCGGCATGGCGCAGTGGTGGCAGGAGTTCGCCGCCAACCGCGTGCAGAACGTGCACCCCGATCCGGCGACGTTCGGGCTCGTGCTCGACGACGTTCGCCCCAAGTTCGCCGACTACACCGCGCGCATGGCGCAGTGGACGGCGCGCTGAGCGACGCGGGCATGATCGCTCGAGAGCTTCGGCGAGCGCGGGGCATGGCCTTCCGGTCGCTGGTCAGTCGACGCTCGAGCTCGCCGAGGAACGCTCGAGCATGCCGGTCGCGGACTCGTCGCCCCACGTGTACCGGACCACGGCCTGCTGGAGCCGGAAGTCGCCGACCATGCCGGACGCGCCGGCTGCTGCGTTCATCACGTGGAACGTCGACAGCGCGGTCTCGCCCTGGATGGTCTCGGTCCGGCCGTCCTCGGTCTCGAGGGTGACCGACACGTCCTGGCCCTTGGCGGCCAGCGTCTGCAACCATGGCGCGTCGACGACGCGTGCCGGGATCAGCGCACCGTCGCCCTCGAAGAGGAACCCCTCGTTGAAGGTCGCCTTGCCGTCGTCGCGCGGGGGATAGACGCAGAGCCCGAACGCGCGCCCGCTGGGGAAGACGGTCGACTGCCAGACGTGACCACGGAACGCGGCGAGGCGCCGGACACCGGCGCGGCGGATCCGCAGCCCCGCGCCGTCGAGCACGAACTCCTCGTCACCGACGCGCAGGTTCCCGGTCGTGCGGAAGAGCTGCTCGAAGCGTGGGCCGCCCATCAGCGCGCCCTCCTCCTGGTTCGCGAGCACGTACCCCGCCTCCTCGAGGAGGGTGCCGCTCTCCCATGGCGGCACCGCCGAGCGGATGTCCCAGTCCATCTCGACGGGGACCTTCGCGCCGGTGCTCTGCCCGGCCTGCCACCCCTCCATCTGCGCGGCGGTCGTGGTCTCCGTCGCCATGCCGTCGATCCGGGCACGCCAGTGCAAGAAGGGCTCGACCAGCTCGAACGAAAGCGGGCCGGCGCCGAGGATGCGCGGCTTGCCGTCGGCCCCGCGCGCGTCGTGCACCTTGCCGGGGCCGAAGATGTTGAAGACCCGACCGTCGGCCAACGCGAGGTTGACCTGCACGTCGTGGGTCTCCCACTGGTCGGCGACCGCCTCCACGCCGATGCGGGGCATCCCGAAGTCGGTGGTCTTGTCCCAGACCCAGGTGTTGACCGACTCGCGCATCTCCGGGTCGTCCGGTTGCTCCGCGAACACGTATTCGCGCGCTTCGTCCAGGCCGCCGGTCAGATCGATCGCCATCTCAGTGCTCCCCGGGTCGCCATATTTCGTGGCAGCACAATGTCACGAATATGCGCGGGCCGTCACACGCGCTCGCCGCCCCACGCATGGAGCCTCGCCGCCTCGCCACCACGCATGGAGCCTCGCCACCCACGCATGGAGCCTCGCCACCCACGCATGGAGCCTCGCCACCCACGCATGGAGCCGGCCCTCACTGGAAGAGCTGGCCCGCGTTCACGTCGAGGGTGGCGCCGGTGATGCCCGACGCGAGGTCGCTGGCGAGGAACAGCACTGCGTTCGCCACCTCGTCCTCCGTGGCGATCCGCCGCAACGCCATCTCGTGCACGTGACCGGCCAGCTGTTCCTCGAAGCTCACCCCGTTGGCGGCGGCGCTGGTCTCGATCCACCACCGCACGCCCTCACCCCAGATCGCGCCCGGGGCCACCGCGTTCACCCGGATCCCGTAGGGCCCGAGCTCGTCGGCGAGCGCCCACCCGAGCCGGTGCATGGCCGCCTTCCCCGCGGCGTAGTCGCTGCGGCCGCCGTGGGCGAGCCGGCCGGTCATCGAAGTGACGTTCACGATCGAACCGCGGCCGGCCTCGATCATGAACGGCGCCACGAACCGGCAGGTGAGGAGCGTGCCGTAGGCGCCGGCGTCGACACTGCGGCGCCAAGCGTCGAGCGCGTCGTCGTCCATGTCGACGACGACGCCGCCCGGCGCAGGCGGGAACGCCGCGTTGACGAGCACGTCGATACGACCGAAGTCGTCGTGGGCGCGCTCGGCCAGTGCACGCACCTGCTCGCGGTCGGAGACGTCGGTGGCGACCGCGAGCGCCCGCCGGCCGCGGCTCCGCACGTCGTCGGCGATCTCCTCGAGCTTCGACTGCGTGCGGGCCGCGACGACGACGTCAGCACCATCGATCGCACACCGGCGCGCCAGCGTCGCGCCGAGCCCCGGTCCCGCACCCACGATCATCACCACGAGTCCGTCGACGAACATCTTCAGGGCACCTCTACCGCCGCGACCGCCTCGTGGCCGGCCCAGCGATAATCAGCTTTGCCGCTGAGGTGGCGCTTGATCACGTCGACGAAGACGAAGGCGCGCGGTGCCTTGTATCGAGCGAGCCGGCCGCCGCACCAGTCGCGGAGGTCGGCCCCGGTCGCGGTCGCGTTGTCATCGAGCTGCACGATCGCCACGACCTCCTGGCCGAACCGTCCGTGGGGACGGCCGGTGACGAGCGCGTCGACGACGGCGTCGTGCTGCTTCAGGACGTCTTCGACCTCCTCGACGAAGACCTTCTCGCCGCCGGTGTTCACGACGAGTGAGTCCCGCCCGAGCAGCAGCACCTGACCGTCGGCGGTGTAGCGCGCCCGGTCGCCCGGGACCGCCAACCGCACGCTCTCGACGACCGGGTAGGTCGCGCGCGTGGCAGCTTCGTCGTCGAGGTAGCCGAGGGGCACGTGGCCACTCTGGGCCATCCACCCGATGTCGTCCTCGGCCGGATCCAGGAAGCGGCGCCGGTCGGCGTCGAGGATGCGGGCGGACGCCCCGAGCGTGAACGGCTGCGCGCCGTCGGTGTCCTTGGCGGCGACGCCGGAGGCCATCACCCCGATCTCCGAGGCGCCGTAGCCGTCGCGGACCATGATGTGCGGCAGCTCCTCCATCAGCCCGACCTTGAGCGCCTGGCTGGTGGGCGCGCCCCCGGTGCCGATGACCGCGAGCGCGGACAGGTCGTAGTCGTGCTGCTGTAGCTCCTCGACGAGGGGCCGCGCGTACGCGTCGCCGACGATGGTCATCATGTTCACGCGCTCGCGCGCCGCGGTACCCAGGATCGTCGCGGGATCGAAGCGGGCACGGTCGTCGTGGAAGACGACGGTCGCGCCCATGTTGGAAGCGAGGAACGCCGTCCACTGCGCGGCCACGTGCATCAGCGGCGACGTCGGGAACCAGCGGCCGGCGCCGGCCTCTGCACGGGCGCGCAGGCCGTCGGCGTCGAGGGCCGGGTCGCCGCCCAGGGCCGCGACGAAGAGGTCGCCCTGGCGCCAGAGCACGGCCTTCGGGCGACCGGTCGTGCCGCCGGTGCACGCGATGTGGAGGTCGTCGGCCGACGTGTCGAGGCCGGGATCGGTGTGCGCCGGGTCGCCCATGATCGACTCGTAGGCGATCGATCCGGGCAGCGACGGAGTGGTCGAGCCGTCGTCGATCTCGACGAGCAGGTCGAGGTCGCCGATGACGTCGCGCAGCTTCGGGCCCAGCGCGCGTTCGTAGACCGCGCCGCGGGCACCGAGCATGCGAAGGAGGTCGGCGATCTCCTGTTCGGTGTACTGGTAGTTGACGTTGCACGGCACCGTGCGCGCCTTCCAGCAGCCGAGGATCGTCTCGAAGTGTTCCGGGCAGTTGTGCGCCAGCACCGCGATTCGGTCCTGCCCGCACTCCCACGGGTGCAGGTCGGCGCGCTCGCGGTGCGCGCCGAATCCATGCGCGTGCAGGTAGCCGGCCCACGCGCCCGAGCGCGGACGGACCTCGCCGTAGGTGCGACGCACGTCGCCCCACACGAGCAGCTCGCGGTCGGGCACTGCCGCGCTCACGATGTCGTGGACATCGGCGAGCGACCACTCCCGCGGTGGCATGGACGTCACAGCACCGCGTGGTTGGGGATGGTGAGCGGCAGGTCCAGGGAGCTGACGAGCCCAGCGGGCGCGCCGACGACGTAGGGCACCGCGTTCACGATCCGCATCGCGGTGGCGACCATCGCGCCCGTGGTCGCGCTGGCGGGGTCACCCACCGCCATCGAGCACTCGATGTCGGGATCGCCCTGGATCGAGATCACGTACGTGCCGTCACGGTCGCGGATCGGCCACTCGGGCGCGAGGTCCCGTGCCATGCGGTTGACGTGCTCGATCACGATGGTGTCGCGCCCGTTGACCACACCGATGGTCTGCGTGCGCAACGCGCCGCACGTGCCGGCCTCGATGGTGCCGCACGCGACCTCGAGCGTGCGATCGGTCGCGACCCGGTCGAACTCCTCGCGGATCCCGTCCAGCTCTATGCCGAGCGCGGCCGCCACCATGCTGATGCCCGGGCCCCACGCGCTGGTCTGCGCGCCGGGGAGCCCCAGCATCGCCTCGTAGTCGAGCGGCATCCCGAACCCCATCACGTCGCGCATCATGAACTCCACCGGGTACGTGTCGTAGCAGGCGAGCTCGGAGGAGCGGATCGACGTGATGGTGTTCGACATCGTCGTGAGCACCAGGGGAAGCTGGTCGGCGGCGAAGCCGGGCTCGATGCCGGACGCGTAGAGCGACGCCCCACCGGTCGCGGCGGCCTCCTCCAGCTGGGTCCGCCAGGTCGCGTCGAACATCGGCGGGTACAGGAGCGTCCACGAGCTCACCGTGACCACGTTGACCCCGGCGGCGAGGAGCCGCTGGTAGTCGGGGACCGCGGCGGCGTCCTGTTCGGGGCCGCTCGCCGCGTAGATCACGCAGTCGATGCCCTCGGCCAGGATCGCGTCGACGTCGTCGGTCGCGATGACGCCGATGGGCCCGGCGCCGGCGAGCTCGCCCGCGTCGCGCCCCACCTTGTCGGGGCTGTGCACCCAGACCGCGACCAGCTCGAGATCGGGCCGGCGGTGCGCGGCGCGGATGGCGATGGAGCCGATCCAACCGGTGGACCACACGGCCACTCGTACTGGTGTCGTTCGCATGCCGGGGCCTCCGTCGGTTCGGCGCAAAATGTCAGATGTATCGCGGAAGTGTCAAGGCGGCCCGCGGTCGTCTGCGGCGCCAAAGCTCTAGAGGTCTCACCCGCTCTTGATGATCCCGTCCGTTTCGAGTTGGTCGAGCTCCGCCACCGTGAGGCCACACCGTTCCCCGAGCACGGCGCGCGCGTGCTCGCCGAACCGGGCGCGGGACCCCGTACCCCGATGGTCGCGCCACTGGATCGGAACGGCGCGGCGATGATCTTCGCTCCGGGCTCCACCTCGGCGAAGACCCCGCGCTCGCCCGCCCACGGCGTGACGGCAAGCTCCTGCACGGTGCGCACCTCCGACACGAGGAATCCGAACAGGTCGAAGCGGGCTTCCAGCGTCGGGAAGTCGCGGACCTGCGCGCACAGGTCGGCGAGGATCTGCAACGCCTCGTCGCGCGACTCGGTGACCGCGATGGGCGCGTCGGTGAGGGCGGCCGCGATCTCCTGGAGTCGCCCGGTCGGGTCGCCCATGAACGCGACCTGGGTGCCGTCGGCGACGGTGAAGATCGGGTAGTTCCACGTGTCCGGGATCCGGTGCCCGTCGTATCCGGCGAGATCGGTCGACGCCCACTCGTCGGTGTACACGAGCGCCTCGGCCATGGAGACGTCGAGGTGCTGGCCGAGCCCGGTGCGCTCACGTTGGAACAGTGCGGCGATGACCCCGCTGACCGCGAGCAGGCCCGGCGTGATGTCGCCGTCGACGTGGGGGCTCTGCTCCGGGGCGCGTTGCGCAACCGGGCGTCGAGCTCGACGCGCCCGACCTCGGCCTGCACCATCGCCGCGTAGGCCCGGCGCTGCGACCACCCGTTGTCGTAGCCCCACCCGTTGACCGAGCAGTAGACGAGCTCGGGTTTGCGGGCCAGCAGCGTGTCGGCGTCGAGGCCGTACTTCTCGAGCGCACCCGGTCGGAAGTTCTCGAGCACCACGTCGCTCGACTCGGCGAGCTCCCTCGCCAGCGCGACGCCGCGGTCGGAGCGGAGATCGAGCGAGATGGAGCGCTTCCCGGCGTTGACCCACGTGAAGTACACACTGATCGGATCGTCGCCGACCTGCGGTTGCAGGAAGCGGATGATGTCGCCCTCGGGCGGCTCGAGCTTCACGACGTCGGCGCCGAGGTCGGCCAGCATGCGGCCACAGATCGGGCCCGACACGACCTGGGAGAAGTCGAGGACCCGGATGCCTTCGAGGGGGCGTGGGCGCGCGGCGGGAGGGGTCGGGCTCACTGGTGGGTCAGCGCCTCCTGCTCCCACGCCTCGCCGTGCTCGCGCGCTGCCGTCGACGATCGCCTGCAGCGGCACCGTGTCGACGAGGTCGAAGAGCGTCAGCCTCTCGTGTGATCCGGACATGTCCGGCACCTCCTGGTGCTCTCTGGCTGCGTGCGATCGCGCTGGTGCATGTTGGCAGAAGTTCGGCCGAAGGTCGCGACGATCGGCGGTTCGCCGTCGATCTCCACCCGCCACGGCGGCTCCTCGTGGTTCTCGCGCCACCCGGGCCCGAGGCCGAGCATCGCGCTCTGCTCGTTGGTGATGGTGAGGAACTCGTGGTCGCCGGCGAAGCCGGAGAACGTCCACTGCAGCGCGGCGACGTGACCTTCGGCGATGTGCAGGCCGCTCGTCGGCAATGTCACCGCGTGCGGCGCCACACGCGCTGCGGCCCACACCCAGCCGCCGTCGACCATCTCCTCCGCGTCGTTGCTCCCCGGGGGGAGCCCGATCCCGAGACCCTGCTCGAGCTGCGCCGCCGACGGGTACGTCTCGACGTGGTTGCGTTGCCACGCCCGGATGTGACGGATGCGGCCGGTGTACCCCGAGAGGAAGAGGGGGAACACGTCGCTGATCAACCCGGGGATGTTGCCGCCGGCCGCGAACGACGCGTTGCCCTTCAGCCCTGCGGCCTGGAGCGCGTCGTACTCCGGCTGACCGGGCAGGTAGTAGCCGCCCATCCCCGTGTAGACGTTGATGCCGGCTTCGAGCAGTCGCCCGATGAGCTCGTGGTCCCACAACATGCCGCTGTGGATGGCGGCGTCGGGACCGAGGGCGATGATCTCGTCGACGTCTTGCGTGGTCGTGATGCCGTTGGGTGCGACCCCGACGAGCTCGCCGGAGTCCCGCCCGGTCTTCTCGGCGCTGTGCACCAGCACCCCGACGAGTTCGAGCTGCGGATGGCCGGCGAGTCGGCGGACGATCTCCGAGCCGACCCCGCCGGTGTAGAGCTGCGCGACGCGGATCATGCCGGGACGATAGCTCTGAATGATTCGCGGTCGCACGGCTGTGGGCGGGCCCGTGCCCGCCTTGACCCCGGTCGAAAAGTCTGACATCTTGATCCGAATTGCCGAGCCGGCGCCGCGCCGGATCGGCACCCGAATCGCTAGGGGGGGCCTTGAAGCGCTCGACCTGGACCACGCGGGGACTGCTCGCGTTCGTCATCCTTGCCACCACCGTCGCCGTGTTCCCGACCCTGGGTGGGGCGGCCGACGCCAAGCCGTCGGCGACGGAGATCGGCGTCACCGCGAACGAGATCCACATCGCGCAAGTGGCGGACGTCGACAACGCCATCGCGCCGGGTCTCTTCAAAGGAGGGGTCGATGGTGTCACCGGCGCGGTCAAGTACATCAACGCCAAGGGGGGCATCGCCGGGCGGAAGCTGGTGCTCGACTTCTACGACTCCAAGCTCAGCCCGAACGACGCCCGCAACGGGTTCATCAACGCGTGCCAGAACGACTTCGCGATGGTCGGCAACGCGACGTTTCTCATCGGCAGCCTCGACGACGTGACGAACTGCAAGGACCAGGCCGGCCAGGTGACCGGAATCCCCAGCATGCCCGCGGTGGCGACCGGTAACGTCCAGCCCTGCAATCCCGTGACCTTCCCGATCGGCGGCAGCCAGGTCGACTGCTCCACCGTGGGCCAGACACCGCAGCGGTACCAGGGCCAGATCGGTGACTCGCAGTACTACGTGAAGAAGTACGGCAAGGGGCTCAAGGGGCCGCTCATCGTCAGCAGCGACTCCAAGGACACGGCGAACTCGACCTCGGTGCTCGGACTGCTGGCGAAGAAGGCGGGAATCGACATCACGGCGACCGTTCCCATGAGCAGCCGCGACCCGCAGTCCGCCTACACGCCCGTCATCCAGCAGATGAAGAACGACGGTGCCACCTACAACCTGACCGGCACGCCGGTCGACAACGTGATCTCGATGCGCCAAGAGGCGCAGCTCCAGGGTCTCACCGATCCGAAGTTCGTGTGGTCCTGCCAGGTCCAGTGCTACGACGACAAGACCACGCAGGCGGGTGACGTGATGGCGAACACCAAGATCGCCATGAATTTCCTGCCGTTCACCGAAACCAAGACCAACAAGACGCTCGCCGCCTTTGTGAAGTACGTGGGTAAGGACAAGATCAACGCCTTCGCGGTGTGGGGCTGGGTGTCGACGCTGCTGTTCAAGCAGGCAGCGGAGAGTGCGGTGAAGGCACAGGGCGTGAACGGTTTGACCCGGGCCAACCTGCTCGCCGCGCTGAAGGCCACGCACAGCTTCGACGCCGGTGGCATGTGGGGCGCGATGGACCCAGGAGCGAAGATCAGCACCGCGTGCTTCTTGATCCTGAACTTCGACGGGAGCAAGTACGTTCGCCAGTACCCGAGCAAGGCCGGCACCTTCGACTGCAAGCCGTCGAACCACCAGTGGATCGAGACCGACCTCACCAAGTGATGCTGCGTTGACATCGATCGCCGAGCTCACCGCGGAGGCACGCGCGTTCCTCGACGCGACGTGCGTGCCCCGCAGCGAGTCCGAGGCGACGTTCGTCTGGGGCGAGGGATCCGACCGGGTCAACATCCTGGAGGAGGTCGACCCCGCCGAGTCGTCGGCGCAGCTCGCCGACGCCAAGCGCTACGCCGCCGCCCGCTACGACGCGGGGCTCGGGTGGATCGACGGCCCGGTCGAGTACGGCGGGCGGGGTCTGACGCTCGAGCACGCCCGGGCGTTCCAGGAGCTCGAGGCGAACTACCAGCTCCCGAACCTGTCGATGCTCACCATCGCCATCGGGTTCATCGGTCCCGCGCTCCTCGTGCACGCGTCCCCCGACGTGCGAGCCGAGTACCTGCCGAAGCTCTACCGCGGCGACCTCGTGATGTGTCAGCTGTTCAGCGAGCCGAACGCCGGTTCCGACCTGGCCGCGGCGGCGACTCGCGCGGTGCGAGACGGCGACGAGTGGGTCGTGAACGGTCAGAAGGTGTGGACGTCGAGCGCGCACGTCGCCGATCTCGCGCTCGCGGTGTGCCGTACCGATCCCGACGTGCCCAAGCACCGCGGCCTGACCACGTTCCTGATCGACATGCACGCACCGGGCGTCGAGGTGCGGCCGTTGCGGCAGATGACGGGGACCGCGGGCTTCAACGAGGTGTTCCTCAGTGACGTGCGCGTGCCCGATTCGCACCGCATCGGGGAGCTCAACGCCGGCTTCGGAGTGATCCTCACCACGCTCGGCAACGAGCGGACCATCGCCACGCGCTCGACGTCGTCCGGCGCGGGCATCGGGCAGTTCGAGCGGCTCCTCGGCGTGGTCGACACCTTCGGTGATCGCGCCGATCCGCACCAGCGCCAGCGGCTCGCGCAGCTCTACATCGGCGGGCGGGTCAAGCAGCTCCTGATCGAACGGTGGCGCGCCGTCGTTGCGTCCTGGCATGACCCCGGGGCCGGAGATGTCGGTCCTCAAGCTGCACTCGTGCCGGCACAACAACGAGCTGGTGGCGATGCTCACCGAGGTGCTCGGCCCGCGGCTGGCGGCGGATGTGGGGGAGTGGGGTTCGTACTCGTGGACGGAGTACGTGCTTTCGACCCCCGGCGCCCGGATCGGCGGTGGCACCGAGGAGATCGTGCGCAACACCGTGGCCGAGAAGGTCCTCGGCCTCCCGAAGGAACCGAAGGTCTGACGCGCTCGCGACGCCTCAGGCGTCGCCGAACAGCATGTCGTGGCCCTGGGTGATGAGCTCCACGGCCTGACGGCGCGGCAGCGACGCGAGCAACGATGGCCCCGCGCCGTCGGGAACGCCCGACCTGCCACGTGGGGCCATCACGAAGATGGGCGAGCCCCTCACGCGCGACGTCGGCGGGATCGGCGATCTCGGACATCTGCGCGAGGTCGTCGACCGTCACCCCGAACTTGCCGAGGCTGGCGCGGAGCGCGGGCGTGTCGGTCGCACCGACGACGAGTGAGAGCACGTCGACGTCGTCGCGCTTCAGCTCCGCCCACAGGCCCTCACCGAACACGAGGTCGAACGCCTTGGTGCCGCCGTAGGTGGTGAGACGACCGCCGCCGGCCCACGCCGCCCCCGACGTGACGAGCAGGATGCCGCCGCGCTTCCTCGCCACCATCGCCGCGCCGTAGTGGTGCGACGCGAGCAACGGGACGACGCAGTTGCGCCGCACCATCCCGTGCCACTCTTCGGCCGGGTACGTCGAGGAAGTACGTGTTCAACGAGTCGGCACCCGCGTTGTAGACGAAGAGACCGACGTCGAGACCTTCGGAAGCGGCGAAGAGGTCTCGCTCGGCGCCGGGCACCGCGAGGTCGACCGCGGCGACGCGAGTCTCCACGCCGTGCTGGCGCTGCAGCTCCGCGGCGAGCTCGTCGAGCTTGTCCCGACTCCGCGACACGAGCACCACGTTGACGCCCTCGGCCGCGAGCTGGCGGCAGAACTCGGCGCCGATGCCGACCGACGCGCCTGCGACGACGGCCCACGGCCCGTACTTCTCGCCGAATTCGGGCACGTCGTGCCTCCCCTCCGCGCGGTGCTGGGAACTCGTCTCTCCCGGTCGCGAGAGCGTAGGTTGCCGCGGGAGACCGTCGGCCGGAACGAGGTACCAGCGTGACCGAATCGAGTGGGCGTCTGCTGCCCGAGCTCACCGAGCTCAACCAGTTCTTCTGGACGTCGGGCGAGGACGGGAAGCTGCGCCTCCAGCGTTGCTCGTCGTGCGGTGAGCTCCGCCACCCGCCGAGCGCGGTGTGCCCGTACTGCCGCTCCGCCGAGTGGTCGCCCGCCGAGGTGGCGGGACGCGGCGTGATCGCCGGGGTCACGGTCAACGAGCAGATGTGGATCCCCAGCTTCCCGCCGCCGTACGCGATCGCCATCGTGGCCATCGAGGAGGACGACCGCATCCGTCTCACCACGAACATCGTCAACTGCGAGCCGGGTGACGCGTTCGTGGGCATGAAGGTGCAGGTCGTCTTCGAGCACGACGACGACGTGTGGATCCCGCTGTTCGAGCCGACGGGTGAGACTGACAGGGGCCCGTTCCCCGCCGCCGATCCGCAGATGCACGACGCGCGCCCGATGCCCAAGGGCGCCGAGAAGTTCGAGGACAAGGTCGCGATCACCGGGCTCGGCATCTCACACGTCGGTCGCCGCCTGATGCTCGACCCGATGGTGCTCGCGGTCGAGGCCGCCGAAGCCGCCATCGTGGATGCCGGGCTCACGTCCGCCGACATCGACGGCCTGTCGACGTACCCGGGTGGCGGCATGAGCGGCAGCGGGATGAGCGAGGGCGGTGTCACCGCGATGGAGGAGGCCCTACGGGTCCGGCCGTCTTGGATCAACGGGGGCATGGAGCTCCCCGGTCAGGGCGGCGCGGTGATCGCAGCGATGCTCGCGGTCGCCGGTGGGCTGTGCAACCACGTGTTGTGCTTCCGCACCGTGTGGGAGGCGACCTTCGCGGCGAAGCAGCGAGCCGCGATGAGCGGCGCGCCCGGCGAGCGCGAGCGCGATCGTGCCGATGGGCACCAACCGGGTGGGCGGCGACATGCAGTGGCGGCTCACGTACGGCGCGTCGTCGGCCGCGAACTGGATCGCGATGCAGGCATCGGCACACTTCGACCTCTACGGCACGACCCGCGAGACCCTCGGCTGGATCGCGCTCAACGCGCGGAAGAACGCGGCGTTGAACCCGTGGGCGGTGTACCAGGACCCGCTCACCATGGACGACTACCTGAACGCGCGTACGATCACGACGCCGTTCGGTCTCTACGACTGCGATGTGCCCTGCGACGGCTCGGTGGCGATCATCGTGTCGCGCAAGGACCTCGCCGGCGACATGCCGCAGCCTGCCGTCCACGTCGAAGCCGTCGGCACCCAGATCACCGAACGGATCAGCTGGGACCAGGGCACGCTCGATCACGAGCCGCTCGTCACCGGACCCGCCGCCCATCTCTGGACGCGCACCGACCTCACCACGGCCGACATCGACATGGCCCAGCTCTACGACGGCTTCACGTTCAACTGCCTGTCGTGGATCGAGGCGCTCGGCTTCTGCGGCTGGGGTGAGGCCAAGGACTTCCTCGCGGGCGGCACGAACATCGCCCACGACGGGATCCTCCCGCTGAACACGCACGGCGGTCAGCTGTCGTCGGGTCGGCTGCACGGCTACGGCTTCATCCACGAAGCGGTGACCCAGCTGCGCAAGCAGGCCGGTGAGCGGCAGGTGGCGAGGGCCGAGACCGCGGTCGTCAGCACCGGCGGCGGCACCCCCGGCGGCTGCTTCCTGTTCACCGGCGCACGATGAACGCCGCGCGCTGACCCGCGGCGGGCTCAGACGCCGAGCGGGCTGCCGAGCCAGTCGATGCGCAGCCGTTCGAGGCGGATGCGGGAGATGCGCCAGGCGCCGTCCTCGCGCCGGTACTCCTCGCGGTAGTGGCCGTAGCCCTGGAGGCCGTTGCGCACGCCGTCGTTCTCCGGCCACTCGACGTAGTCGAACATTGCCCAGACGCCGCGCCCGGTGCCGTCGCCGGTGATCTCGATCTCGGGCATGTGGCCGTGGTGCGCGGTCCACGCGCCGACGAGCGCACCGCTCACGTTGGTGACGATCTCCTCGCGGCCGGTGTTGACCATGTCGCCCTCGGGGACCTCCATGACGCAGTCCGTCGTGAAGACCAGTCCCCAGTCCTCCCATTGCTTCGTGTCCATGAGGCGGAAGTAGCGGGCCTTGAGCTGCTTGATCGCTTCGATGTCGAGGAGCTGCTGGACGTCGGTGGGGTCGGTCATGAGGCCTCCATGCGGTCGAAGGCGGCCTCCATGGCGGCGCGCCGCTGCTCGTAGATCGGACGGTACGTTCCGTGGGTCAGCACGTAGGGATCACCGGCTTCGAGGTCGGCGAGCAGGTTGCGGATCGCGTGCTCGGGCGTCGCGAGGTCACCGTCGCCCATCGTCTGGTGCGCCATCATCGCCTCGACGTCGGCGGGGTCGAGGATCGACTCCCCGAGCTCGGTCGGGCGCGCCAGCACGCTGCTCTCGAGGTGTCGGGTCATCATCCCGCCGGGGAAGAGGACGGTCACGCCGATGTCCTCGGCCGCGAGCTCCTCGCGCAGCGACTCGGCGAAGCCCATCACCGCGAACTTCGTCGTCTGGTACCCGGCGAGGCGCACCGACGGCACGAGCACGCTCGACGACGCGGTGAACACGATGCGACGGAAACCGCTCCCCGCGCGCAGCAGCGGGAGGAACTCGCGCACGGTGCGGATCGTTCCGAGCACGTTGACGTTCAGCAGCCACTGCCAGTCCTGCTCGGTGAGCTTGTCGGCCGCACCGAACTGCTGCACGCCGACGTTGGAGCACAGCACGTCGCAGCCCCCGAGCGTCGTGCGCACGTGTTCGGCGGCCGCGACCACCGACTCGGAATCGCCGACGTCGACGCGTGCCGCGGTCGCCGCGCCGCCGAGCTCGTCGGCAACCGACGCCGCGGCCTCCTCGTCGATGTCGAGCACCGCGACCTTCATGCCCGCGCCCACGAACATGCGGCACAGCGCGGCGCCGAGGCCCGACCCGCCGCCGGTCACGACCGCGGTGCGTCCTGCCAGATCTGCCATGTTCCCCCCCAAGGTCCCGGATGACGGGAGAACCTACCCGGAAGTATCAGACTGCTGGACGGTCCATCACCAGACCCGCTCGATGTCTCCGGCCGCGTCGTTCACCTCGCGGCGTACCTCGGCCTTCGCGACCTTGTTCGTCGCCGTCTTGGGGAGCTCGTCGGTGACGGAGAGCGCCTCGGGGCACTTGAAGCGGGCCAGCCGTTCCGAGGCGAAGGCCCGCAAGGCTGCGAGGTCCAGCTCGGCGCCGGCGCGGAGCACCACGACCGCGCACACGCGCTCGCCCATGGCGCGTTCCTCGAGCCCGACGATCGCGACCTCGGCGACGGCCGGGTGCTCGTGCAGGACCGCTTCGACCTCCGCGCAGTAGACGTTCTCGCCGCCGCGGATGACGACGTCCTTCATGCGGTCGACGACGTGCAGGAAGTCGTCGGAATCGAGGAAGCCGATGTCGCCGGAGCGGAACCAGCCATCGCGAAACGACGCCGCGGTCGCGGCCTCGTCGTTCCAGTAGCCCTTCACGACCTGCGGCGACCGGAAGCAGAGCTCGCCCACCTCGCCGACGCCGAGCGTTTCGCCGTCGGCATCGACGACGCGCAGGTCGGCGGTCAGGTTGAGTCGTCCGACGCTGTCGCGACGCGCCTCGAACTCGACACCGAGGTTCGTGGCGACGGCCGACGTCGTCTCGGTCAGGCCGTAGCCGTTCAGGATCTGGACGCCCCCGCCGAACACCTCGATGGCCCGTGCGGGGAGGTCGGGCGGCACCGGCGCGCCACCCATCGGCATCGTGCGGACGTCGAGGCCGAGCTGGCCGACCCCGGGGCGTTCGAGAATCTGCCGGACGATCGCCGGCACACCCCCGAAACCCGTGATCTCCTCCTTGCGCGCCAGCCGCAGGCCCTCCTCGAGGTCCCACTTGCGCATGAGGACCATCTTGGCGCCGCCGAGCGGACCACCGACGATGCCGGCCACGCCGCCGATGTGGAAGAGGGGAGCGGTGGAGAGGGTGGCGGGCTGACGCGCTGGTCCCGGTCGGCGTCCGCTGATGAGCGACTCGCGGGCGGCGGCGAACGCCATGTTCCAGAGGTTCGCGATGGTGGCGCGGTTGGTACCCAGCGCGCCCTTCGGCCGCCCGGTGGTGCCCGACGTGTAGAGCAAGGTCACCGGGTCGTCGCGGCCGAGTCGGGCAATGGCGTCGTCGTCCAGCGGCGCGCCTGAGGCGAGCTCGGCGAACGGCACGTCGCCGCGATCGGAGCGGACGCCGACGACGTCGACGCCTTCGGGGCGGCCGTGGGCTGCGATGCGCTCGACGCGATCGTCGTCGGCGAACACGACAGAGACGCCGGCGTCGCGCAGTGCGTAGGTGAGCTCGTCGGGCGCCCACCACGAGTTCAACGGGACGACGATCGCACCCGTCAGCGCAGCACCCCAGAACGACACGACGAACTCGGGGAGGTTGCGCATGGCGATGGCGACGCGGTCACCGGAACGGACACCGAACGTCGTCTGCAACTCGCGGGCCAGGCTGCGGGCCTGGCGTCGCACGTCGGCGAACGTCAGGCGCTCGTCCTCGAAGACGATGTTCACCAGTGCTTCGTGTGCCGCGCCGAGCTCGAACACGTCGACGATGGTGCGCGGTGCGCGCACGAAGTCGCGCAGCGGCACGCCGTCCACCGCCACGGCTTCGACCTCGAACGGTGCCCCTGGGCCGATGAGCGGTTGGAGGCGAGGGTCGTCCCGGTAGGCCGGTGCGACGCCAGGATCGGCCGAGGCGGAATCGCTCGCACGACGGTCGTGCTCAACCCGCGGATCTCGTCGCTCATCATCCGCTTGGCGATCTTCCCGCTCGGCAGCCGCGGCACCTGCTCGACGAACACGACGGACCGCGGGCACTCGGCGAAGTGCTTCGGGTGCTGCATTTCAGCGGACCTGGTACGTGATCGGGATGCTCTTGGGCCCCTCGACGAAGTACGCGTGGGTCCACCTCGGTTCGCCGGCGAGCTCGATGTGGTCGATGCGCGCCAGCAACTCCTTGAAGATGGCGCGGATCTCCATGCGGGCGAGGTGGGCGCCGAGGCAGAAGTGGCGGCCGAACCCGAACGCGAGCTGGCTCGACGCGTTCGCGCGGCGGACGTCGAGACGCGCCACGTCCGGGAAGACGTCTTCGTCGCGGTTGGCGGACGCGAACGACAGGTACAACAGCTCGCCGGGCTCGAACGTCACGTCGTGCAGCGTGAACGGCTCGCGGCAGTTCCGCATGAAGTGCTTGACCGGCGACACGTACCGGATGATCTCGTCGGCGGCAGCGTCGATGAGCTCGGGGTGCTCATGCAGCAGTTGCAGCTGGTCGGGGTGCTCGATCAGGGCGAGCAGCCCGCCGCCGATCGCGCTCGACGTGGTGTCGTGACCGGCGGTGGCGATGATGACGTAGTGGCCGAGCATGTCGAGGTCGGCGAGCGGCTCACCGCCGATCTGGGCATTGGCGATCACCGACGCGAGGTCCTCGGTCGGATGCTCTCGACGGTCATTCGCCAGGGCACTGAAGTAGTTCACGAAGTCGAGCAGGACCCCGAGCATCGCTTCGTCCTCACCCACTCGCCCGATGTCGGGGTCCTCCGCGCCGAACATCTCCTGTGTGAGACGGAGCATCCGCGGGTAGTCGTCCGCCGGGAGGCCGAGGATGGAGAGGATCACCTGCAGCGGGTAGTGCAGCGCGACGTCGTTGACGAAGTCGCAGCACCCGCCCATCTCCACCATCCGGTCGACGGAGTGCGTGGCGAGGGTGTCGATCCGCTCCTGCAGGCCTTTGAGGTTTCCGGGCTTGAACCAGTCGTTGACGATGGTCCGGTTCGCCTTGTGCTGGTCGCCGTCCATCTGGATGAGCGTCTTCACCGGCGTCTGCTCCATCGCCGCGACCCGGTCGGCGGGCGCGAGCGTCGGCACCGGCGCGTTCGTGAAGATCTCGGGGTGCCGCTCGATCTCCATCACGTCTTCGTGCTTCGTGATGGCCCAGAACTCGGGGAACCCCGGTTCCGACACCTTCAGGATCGGCGACTTCTCACGGATGCGCGCGGCTGCGGCGTACCAACCCGCGGGGTCGGCGTACGCGGCGGCATCGGCGAAGATCGAGCCGAGGTGCTCGGCGGAGGTGGTGGTCATGTGGTCGCCTCACGGCGGTGGTCGACCGCGTCGTCGGGTTCGATCTCGTAGAACTGCTTGGCCCACTTGCGCAGCGATCCGTACGGACGGGCGTCCTGCTTCGCCAGCGCGGGGTGCTCGATGTACTTCTGGTAGCGCCAGATCTCGAGGTCGTCCCACAGCGTCACGAGGAACTCCTTCTCGAGCCGCTCGCGCAGATCGTCGGGCGGCACGGGGGAGTCGTCACCGGGGATCTTCGGCCACCAGATCGAATAGAACATGTCCGAGCAGGTGTCATCGATAGGGGTCGTCGCGAACACAAGGCGGTAGTTCGCCGAACCTTCGAACGCGCTGATCGCACCGCCGACGCCGAACAGCCAGCTGTGGATCCGCAACGCCATCGCGTCGGGATCGTCGCTGCGCACGTCGCTCCATCCGGTGGTGAAGCGCCATTCCTGATCGACGACCTCCCAGTTGAGCAGCTGCGGGGTCACCGTGGCGCGGTGCACGTACTGGAAGTGGATGCTGTCGGCCGCGTTCTCGAGCGGGAGCTGCGGGTGGACCGGCTCGCGGTCGTAACGCTTCGACAGCTCCGGGTACGGCCGGTAGTACGCGGCGGGATCGGTGTCGCTCTGTGGGAACGAGAGGAAGATGTCGGGCATCTCCCAACGCGGCGGTTCACCGTGTGGTTGGTGCCAGAGGAAGACGCAGTCGTACTGCTCGAGCACCGTCCAAGCCCGCAGTCGCTTCGACACGTTCGGGCGGTCCTCGTAGGGGATGTATCGATTCACGCCGTCGGGCCCGTAGCCCCAACCGTGGTACGGGCACTCGACGCAGTCGCCGTTGACCTTGCCGCCGTGACCGATGTGCGCGCCGAGGTGCGGGCAGTGCGCCGACATCACGTGGAGGGTGCCCTCGTCGGTGCGGTAGGCGACGAGCTCTTCACCGAAGTAGTGCAGCGGCCGGATCTCACCGATCGGGAATTGCGCCGACCAGCCGATCATGAACCAGCCGGTCGGCTTCCACGTGAACGGGACCTTCATGCTTCGAAGCGGTCGGTCATGCGCACGACGCCATGATAGGTCTGACATTTCACGGGCGAAAGTCGAGTGGCACGGAAACATCTAGATGTCTTACGCTCCGCGTGTGGTGAACGGTCCGGACATGCTGGATCCGGAGGCGCTCCGGGATTGGCTCACCGACGCGCTGGACCGTCCGGTGACGAAGGTGGAGGTCGGCCCGGTTCTCGGCGGCCACGCCAACGGCGCGTCACGCCTCGACGTCACCGTCGACGGCGAGGTGCGTCCGATGGTGTTGAAGGCGCCGCGCCAGCCGAGCGTGGTGTTCGACCTCGACCCGTGCCGCGAGGCCCGCGTCGTCGGTGCGCTCGCCGGGCTCGGCGCGCCCGTGCCCGCGGTGCTCGCGGTCGACGAGGGCACGCGGGCCGTCGGCCGCCCGTGTTTCGTCATGGAGCTGGTCGAGGGCCGGAGCGTCGCCGACGCACCACCCGCCGGTTACCACGGATCGGGCTGGTACCGCGACGCCGATTCCCGCACGCAGCGGACGATCTGGGACGGCTTCCACGACGCGCTCGGCGCGCTCCACACGATCGATCCCAACGCGCTGGCCGACGCGTACGACGGACCGTCAGGGCCGGTCGAGGTGCTGGCGTACTGGCGCGACGCGCTCCTTGACGTGACGACGCCGGACCGCGCGCCGCGACAGCTCGCGGTGTTCGACTGGCTCCTCGCCAACATCCCTGTATCGGCCGAGGGTCCGCAGTCGTTGTGCATGGGCGACGCGCGTCTCGTGAACTCGGTGATCGCGGGCTCCGACGTGCGTGCGCTCATCGACTTCGAGGTGGCGTACGTGGGCAACCCCGCCGGCGACGTCGGCTACAGCCTCTTCCTCGACCGGTCGCAGGACGGGCACGTCGACGAGCGGTTGCCCGGCATCCCGTCGGAAGCCGAGACCTGGGCGCGCTGGAGCGAACTGACCGGGCGAGCGCTGGTCGACCTCGACTACTGGAGCGCGGTCGGCGCCGCGGTCATCGTCGTCACCGGGACGCGCGCGATGGTGCAATGGGGTCTGTCCGACCCGTTCGTCGAGGAGGTCAACACGTTGGTCCCCGCATGGGAGTCGCTCGTCGATCGGGCCGCAGGATGACCGCCGCCGAGCCTCAGGTCGGGCCCGCGGACGAGCAGGTGCACCGCTTCGACCCCGACGTCCGGTCGTGGAACGAGTCGTGGTACTTCTCGTGGATCGACCTCGACGGCGGCCCGGTCGGGTTCTTCCGGCTGGGCCTCCTGCCCAACCAGGGCCGGGCCATGGTGTGGTGCTACGTCCACCGCGAGGGCGAGTGGATCGGCGTCGACGAGACCCGGTTGCGCTACGAGGACTTCGACCTCGGCGACGGCTTCGCCTACGACAAGTGGGGCCTGCAGCTCGCGTGGCGCCCCGGTTCACCGGCGGCGACCTTCTCCTTCGCCGGGGTGGTCCGCACCATCACGGGTCCCGACGCCGGGGCGTTCGTCCCGCTGTCGGTGGACCTCGCGGCGACCGCAACCACCGATCGGTTCGGCACCGGCACCGGCAACGACCTCGGGAGCGAGACGTACCCGGCCAGCCGCTTCGAGCAGTCGCTCACTGTCGCCGGCACGGTCGCACTCGGCGACACCACGATGCCGGTGCGCGCCAACGGACACCGCGACCGGTCCTGGGGCCCGCGCAACTGGCGGGTCGCGTTCACGCTCGGCGACCTGCAGGGCGAGGACGCGCAGCTCTACTTCGTCGGGGCACCGCAACTGGGGGAGCGCGGCGGGGGCTACCTGCGTGACGCGTCGGGCGTCCGGCGCCTCACGAGCGCCGGCGGCGAGATCCACTACGACGACGTGGCGCGCACGATGGCGCCGGCGCGCCTGCAGCTCACCGACGAGCACGGCGCGCCGATCGACGTCGACCTCACCCCCATCTCGCCCAGCGTCAGCTTCGACATGGCGCACACGTGCGAGGAGCCGGAGCACTGGCTGTACTGGCGGATCCTCGTCGAAGCGCGCGTGTCGGGATGGTCCGCACCGGTGCGGGGGTGGGTCGAAGCGAGCCGCTACGGCTGCTGAGCAGTTGGCGGAGGCGCTGCGGCTCAGTAGTGGTCGAAGAGGTCGATGACCGACTTGGCCTGCTGGCCGATCATGACCTTGCCCACCGCGTCCATGTGGTTGCGCCAGTGCACCTCGGCGTCGATGCTGGCCCCGATCGCGATCAGGTCGATCAGGCGTTCCTGCGACCGGATCCCGCGTTGGCGGGTGGTCAGCGAGATCGCCCGGGAGTTCGACTGGCTCACCGCGGTCACCGCCCGGGCCACGATCTCGTTCAACATCTCGGCGACGATGCTCAATGTCTGGTTCCCGGCGAGCTCGACGAGCCGTTCGTGGAAGCGGGCGTTGGCCTGACCGAACGCCTCGGGATCCTCGATCACGGCGCGTTGCTGCTCGACCAGCGACTTGAGCTCGCCGATCGACTTGCGCTTGGGGGACGACGCGATGATGCGCACCGCGGCGGGTTCGATCACGCTGCGCGCCTCGTGCACGTCGCCCAGGGTCACATTGCGGGACTGGAGCACGAGCGCCGCGGTGCGCGCGGTCATGCGCTCGTTGGGCTGGTGGACGATGACGCCGCCCAGCACCCCGCGGACGACGGTGATCAGGCCTTCGGCCTCGAGGATGCGCAGCGCCTCGCGCAGCGACGGGCGGGACACGCCGAACCGTTCGACGAGGTCGGGCTCCCGGCCCAGCGACGCGCCGTCCTCGAGGTCGCCGTTGACGATCAGCGCGCGCAGCTCGTCGGCGATCTTCTCGGGCTTCTCGCGCGATGGTTTCGCCCTGGCCGTCGGCACAACGCCTCCGTCTGCAAGTTCGGGAGCGGCCACGGTATCCGGCGACCCCGTTCGGCTCCGACCAATCGGCCCCGCACCAACTGGTGGCCGCGGTCGAAACGTTATAACATTTGGCGCCTTCGCGACCGGCGACACCGACGAACGGAGTTGGTCATGGAACTCGGATACCAGGCCGTCGACGCCGACAACCACTACTACGAGACGCTCGACGCCTGCACCCGACACCTCCCCAAGGAGTTTCGCCAACGCGGGGTGCAGGTAGTGCAGCAGGGAACCCACTCGTTGCTGCTGGTGGGCGGGAAGCTGTTCAAGTTCATCCCCAACCCCACCTTCGACCCGATCATCGTGGCCGGCTGCATGGACCTCATGTTCCGCGGTCAGATCCCCGACGGCGTCGACCCGCGCTCGCTCATGAAGCTCGAGCCGCTGCGCCCCGAGTACCAGAACCGCGACGCGCGCCTCGCGGTCATGGACGAGCAGGGCCTCGAGTCCGTCGTCCTGTTCCCCACGCTCGCGGTCGGGATCGAGCAGGTGTTGCGCGACGACATCGAGGCCACGACGGCCGTCCTCCACGCGTTCAACCAGTGGCTCGACGAGGACTGGGGCTTCGCCCACCAGGACCGCATCTTCGGCGTGCCGATGCTCTCGCTCGCCGACGCCGACGCCGCCATCACCGAGCTCGACTGGGTGCTCGACCACGGCGCCCGCATGGTCCACGTCCGGCCCGCGCCGGTGCCGACCGCCAACGGCAAGGGCCGCTCGTTCGGGCATCGCGACCACGATCCCGTGTGGGCGCGCCTCGCCGAGGCCGACGTGCCGGTCGCGTTCCACCTCGGCGACAGCGGCTACGAGATGTTCGCCGGCGCCTGGGGCGCGCGTGACTGGTTCGAGCCCTTCCGGGGCGGAGTCGACGTGCTGAGCAAGCTCGTCGTGTCGGACCGCCCCATCCATGACACGATCGGGAGCATGGTGATCGACGGCGTGTTCGATCGGCACCCCAAGTTGCGCGCGGCCAGCATCGAGAACGGCTCCGACTGGGTCGGGCTGCTGGTGAAGCGGCTGCTGAAGCAGGCGAACCAGACGCCGTGGGTGTTCCAGGACAACCCGCTCGACACGATCCGCGAGCACGTGTCGGTCACGCCGTACTACGAGGAGGACATGCGCAAGCTGGCCGACCTCATCGGCACCGACAAGGTGCTCTTCGGCTCCGACTGGCCGCACGGCGAAGCGCTGGCCACCCCGCTGGACTTCGTCAAGGAGCTGCACGCCTTCTCCGACGACGAGGTCCGCCTCGTCATGCGCGACAACACCCTCGCGTTGCTGCAGCCCGGAGCGGCTGCGTGACCGAGACGGTCGCGGCGCCGGTCGACGACGCCGATCTCCTCGCCGAGGTCTCGGCGTGGTTGGACGCGCACTGGGATCCCGACCTCACCGTCGCGCAGTGGTGGGAGCGCGTCGGCGCCGCGGGCTGGACGGCACCGCACTTCCCCCGTGAGTGGGGTGGCCTCGGCTACTCCCGACGGTCGGTCATCGCGGTGCGGTCCGCGTTCCAGCGCCACGGCGCGGTGCAGCCCCCGGGCGGCATGGGCCTGCTCATGGCCGGACCGACGATCCTCACCCACGGCACCGAGGCACAGATCGACCGGTACCTGCCGAGCATCTACAACGGTTCGGTGTCGTGGTGCCAGTTCTTCAGCGAACCCGGGTCGGGTTCCGACCTCGCGGGTCTGTCGACCCGCGCGACGCGCGACGGTGACCACTGGGTGGTCTCGGGCCAGAAGGTCTGGAGCTCGGGGGCCATGGACGCCGACTACGGCATGCTCCTCGCCCGCACCGACTTCGACGTCCCCAAGCACGTGGGGATCTCGTGGTTCGCGTTCCGGGTGGACCAGCCCGGCGTCACCATCCGCCCGTTGGTCGAGATCACCGGCCACACGCTGTTCAACGAGGTGTTCTTCGACGACGCGGTGGTGGCCGACGCCGACCTCATCGGTGGCCTGAACAACGGCTGGGCGGTCGCGAACACCACCCTGATGTTCGAGCGCGTCGGGATCGGCGCCGGCGGGATCATGAGCGGCTTCCCACCCGCGGGGCCGAAGGGCGGGTTCCTGGACCTGCGCGCCGGCGACGCCGCCGAGCGTCGACCTCCGGCGGCGACGAGCAAGGTGCTGACCATCGAGGAGCTCTTCGAGCTGGCGCGCTCGTACGGGCGCGACCGCGATCCGCTCCTCCGCCAGAAGCTGGCGCGATTGGTGGAGTACACCCGTACGGGCGAGTGGACCGCCAAGCGCTCGGTCTCCGAGGTGGCGCGCGGTCGCGGTGCGGGCCTGCCCAACGTCGGCAAGCTCGCGCAGACGCGCATCGCCAAGCTCTCCGGGGAGATCGCCTGCGACATCCTGGGCCCCGACGCGTTGCTGTGGAACCCGGACGGCCCCCGCCACGGCCGCTACCCGGAGGCCATGGTGTTCGCCGCCGCGTCGTCGATCTACGGCGGCACCGACCAGATCCAGCGCAACGTCATCGGTGAGCGCGCGCTCGGCCTGCCGAAGGAGCCCGACCCGAACAAGGGGCTCTCCTTCCGCGAGGTGCAGGAGCGCGTGCACGCCGACGGCAACCGCTGAACCCGAAGCCACCGAGGAGAGGGACACGAACATGGCGGTCGTCGCACGAGCCCACGACCTGTTGGTGAACACCGACATGGGCGACATGAAGCAGCCGGAGTGGATGGTCCGCGTCAAGGAGGACTACTTCAAGGCCGGCCAGTCCATGTTCGAGAGCCGCGAGCTCGGTGAGCTGCTCGACGAGATGGACCAGATGGGGGTCGAGCGCTCGGTGCTCATGACGAACATGGGCCGCTCGTCGGAGCGGGTGCTGTCGTTCGTCGACAGCGCGCCCCGACCGCTTCAGTCTCGGCCTCGGCGGCCACAACCTCCTCCGCCCGATGGAGAACCTCCGCAACCTCGAGCGCTTCGTCGCCGACCACCCGGTCGCCTACACGGTGATCGGCCCGAGCTTCTGGGGCGACGGCATGTACGCCCCGAGCGATGCGGTCTACTACCCGCTCTACACCAAGTGTTGCGAGCTCGACCTCCCGCTCTTCATGAACACCGGCCTGCCCGGGCCGCCGATCCCGGGCGAGGTGCAGAACCCGATCCACCTCGACCGGGTCTGCGTGCGCTTCCCCGAGCTCAAGCTGGCGATGATGCACGGCGCCGACCCGTGGTGGGACGTCGCCATTCGGCTCATGATCAAGTACGCCAACCTCCGCCTGGTCACGTCGGCGTGGGCGCCCCGGCACCTACCCGAGTCGCTCCTGCACTTCATGCGCACACGGGGCAAGGGCCGGGTCATGTTCGCCTCCGACTCGCCGGTCCTCTCGATCACCCGGTGCGTGAAGGAGGCGTCGGAGCTGGACCTCCCGCCCGAGGTGCTCGACGCGTACCTCTACCAGAACGCACAGGACTTCCTCTTCGAGCGAGGTAACGATGACAAGTGAGCAGGAGACCCGGGTCCACCTCGAGCGGGACCCGGTCGCCCACATCGCCCGGCTGACGATCGACAACCCCGACCGGCGCAACGCATACGACCCGCCGATGCGCCGTGCGATGGGCGAGCACCTCGACACGCTCGCGGCCGACGACGACATCAAGGTCGTGATCCTCCGCGGCGCGAATGGCGTGTTCAGCACCGGCGCCGACATGGCGAACTCGTACGCCTGGTATGACTCGAGCGGCGACAAGCGGCGACCGAGCCAGCGACGACGCCTCAGCGTCGACCGCGAGGCGTTCGGCTTCTACCACGAGTACTTGACGTTCCCGAAGGTCACCATCGCCCAGGTCGAGACCTACGCGCTGGGCGGCGCGTTCGAGCTGGCGCTGATGTCGGACCTCGCGGTGGTCGCCAGCGACGCCCGCCTGGGGATGCCCGGGGCCAGGCTGCTCGGACCCGCGCTCGGGAACCTGCACCTCTTCTTCTACCGGCTCGGGCCGGTGCTCACCCGCCGGTTGCTGCTCACCGGCGACACCATCACCGCGGGGGAGATCGAGCACCTCGGGATCTTCACCGACGTCTGTGCACCGGAGTCGGTGCCGGACCGCGCCGAGGCGTGGGCGCAGAAGGTGGCGCGGATGCCGGCCGACGGCCTGGCCATCGCCAAGACCAGCTTCTCGCTCATCGAGCAGACGACCGCGTACGCGGGTGAGGAGGCGGCGGGCTACCTCGTCCACGCCTTCGCCACCAACCTGCGGTTCGAGGACGACGAGTACAACTTCGTGAAGACCCGGGCGAAGGTCGGCACGAGCGAGGCGTTCAAGGCGCGCGACAGCCACTTCGGGGTCAACGGCCTTCCGTGAACCCGGTCGACCCGTCGGTCCTCGCGGCGGCGCTGGCCGAGGCGAACCTCGCGGTGCTCGTGTCGGCGCTCGCGCTGCGGACCGCTGACCTCACCATCCTCGAACGGGCGGGTGACCCGCGCCGCTTCGATCACGGTCGCGGGCCCGCGAGGGTGTCCGACGACGACGCGGCGGCGATCCGCGCCGAGGCGTTCGCGATCCTGAGCCAGCTCGACGACTCGAAGAGGGTGGATTCGACGGTCGACGACGCCGCGCTCCTGCGCATCATGGAGTTCTGCGTGGGCGAGCCCATCGACCCCGGGTACGTCCCGCTCGTGCGCGACGAGGCCGACTTCGACGCCTGCGACCGTCGCGGGTTCGAGTGGGCCCAACCGCCCGACCCGTCGGCGCTCGAGCAGTTCCACGTCGGGATCATCGGTGCCGGTCTCGGCGGGCTCTGCGCCGCCATCCGTCTCGAGCAGGCGGGCATCGCGTACACCGTGTTCGAGAAGAACCCGGACGTCGGCGGGACGTGGTTCGAGAACACCTATCCCGATCTGCGCGTCGACGTGCCCAACCACTTCTACTCATATTCGTTCGCGCCCAACGCCGACTGGTCCGACCATTACGCCCGCCGCGAGGAGCTCGCCGACTACATCGCCCGCTGCGCGAAGGACCACGCGGTGCTGCCGCACGTCCGCTTCGGCACCGAAGTGCAGGAGGCGACCTTCGACGAAGGGAACGGCCGGTGGCAGGTCGGGCTCCGCGGCGCCGACGGCACCGCGGAGCGCGTCGAGGTCAACGTGCTGATCAGCGCGGTAGGCATGCTGAACCGGCTGTCGATGCCGGACATCGAAGGTCTCGACTCGTTCGCAGGGCCGGTGTTCCACTCGTCGCGGTGGGACCACGACGTCGACCTGGAGGGGAAGCGGGTCGCGGTGGTGGGCACCGGCGCCAGCGCGATGCAGTTCGTGCCCGCGATCGCGCCGCGCACCGAGCACCTGGTGATCTTCCAGCGGTCACGCCACTGGGTCACCCCTAACCCGAGCTACCACCTCCCCGTGACTGACGGGGAGAAGTGGCTGTTCGCGCACGTTCCCCACTACGCGGCCTGGTACCGGTTCCTCCTGTTCTGGAACAGCGCCGACCGCATCTACGCGGCGTTCCGCGTCGATCCCGACTGGCCCGATCCGGACCGTTCGATCAGCCGGGCCAACGACAAGCTCCGCCAGGTCGTGACCGCGCACCTCGAGCGCGAGCTCGCCGACCAGCCCGACCTGATCCCGGAGGTCCTGCCCGACTACCCGGCGCTGGGCAAGCGGATGCTGCAGGACAACGGGTGGTTCCGCACGTTGCTCCGCGACGATGTGGAGCTGGTGAACGCCCGAGTCGCCCGGGTCGAACCGCACGCGGTGGTGAGCGAGGCGGGAGAGCGGTACGACGCCGACGTCCTCGTGCTGGCGACGGGCTTCCAGCCCAACAAGTACCTCTGGCCGATGACGATCACCGGGCGGGATGTCGTGCTCCACGAGGAGTGGGGCGACGACCCGCGCGCGTACCTCGGGATCACCATGCCCGGGTTCCCCAACCTGTTCTGCCTCTACGGTCCCAACACGAACCCGGTCGTCGGGAGCGTCATCTTCGTGCTGGAGTGCCAGGTGGATTACGTCATCCGGGCGGTCGCCGCCATGATCGAGCAGGGGATCACCACGCTCGAGTGCCGGCGCGACGTCCACGACGCGTACAACGAACGGGTGGACGCCGAGCACGAGCAGATGGTGTGGCGTCATCCGCGGGTGCACAGCTACTACAACAACGCCAGCGGCCGGGTCACGACGAACATGCCCTGGAAGCTGCTGGACTACTGGCGCATGACGAGAGAGCCGGCGTTGGACGACTTCGTCGTCGGGCGGGGGTGACACATGGCTGATCGACTCGAGGGCAAGGTCGCGATCATCACCGGCGCGGCGTCGGGGTTCGGGCAGGCGACCGCGGAGCACTTCGCGGGCGAGGGCGCGAGCGTCGTCGTCGTCGACCTCGATGACGCCCGGGGCGCGTCCACCGTCGACGAGATCGGCGCCGGTGCGCGGCTGGTGATCGGCGACGTGTCGACCTCGGAGACCGCGGCGCGAGCGGTGGCGACCGCGCTCGACGAGTTCGGCCGTCTGGACGTGCTGGTCAACAACGCGGGCATCGCCCAGACCGAGATGCGCGACACCTGGGACACCGCCGAGGACATGTGGGACCGGGTCGTGCGGGTCAACCTGCGGAGCGTCTACGTGTGCTCCCGGGCGGCGATCCCCGAGATGCTGAAGGCGGGGAGCGGCGCGATCGTGAGCGTGGCGTCGATCGCCGCGAGCGTGTGCGTCGGGGGTGCCGCCTACGCCGCGACCAAGGGCGGCATCCTGAGCTACACCCGCCACGTGGCGCGGGAGCTGGCCGGCAAGGGTGTGCGGGTCAACTGCGTGTCGCCCGGGTTCATGCGCACACCGATGACCACCGGTGAGCGCCTCGGGCTCGACGAGGACGAGCAGGAGGCCCGGCTCGCGGGCTTCGGCGCGCGCGTGCCGATGCGGCGCGCGGGCTCGACGGACGACATCGCCAACGCGATCGTCTTCCTCGCGAGCGACGAGGCCGGATACATGACAGGACAGGAATTGATCGTCGACGGGGGATACGTGATCCGATGACCTACGAGACCATCCTCTACGAGGTCGAGGACCGCACCGCGGTGATCACCTTCAACCGACCCGACAAGCTGAACGCGGTGAACCTCCTGATGGAGGGCGAGCTGCGCGACGCGTACGCGCGGGCCGAGGCCGACGACGACGTGTGGACGCTCCTCATCACGGCCAACGGCCGGGCGTTCTGCTCCGGGGCCGACGTCGAGGGTGTCCCCGCCGACGGCAAGGTGCCGCACGAGGGCCGTTACCTCTCGCACTTCCGGGAGTGGGAGGCGCCCCAGGAGGCGACGCCGCCGTACCGGTCGATGGCCAAGCCCGTCATCGTGGCGGTCAACGGCATCTGCTGCGGCGCGGGCCTCGACCTGGTCACGACCGGCGACATCTCGATCGCGTCCGACCACGCGCAGTTCTTCGACCCGCACGTGAGCATCGGCCTCGTCTCGGGCCGGGAGATGGTCCGCGTCGCGCGCACCATCCCGATCAACGCCGCCATGCGGATGGCGCTGCTCGGTAAGCAGGAGCGGCTCTCGGCGCGGCAAGGCCCTCGAGCTCGGGCTCATCACCGAGGTCGTCGAGCACGACCAGCTGATGACCCGCGCCCGCGAGATCACCGCGATGGTGAACCGGAACGCGCCGCTCGCGGTCCGGGGCACGCGCCTCGCCATCCGCCAGGGTCTCGGCGTGCCGTTGCACGAAGCGGAGCTGCTCGCGGAGATGTATCGGGAACGGGTGCTGCACACGGAGGACTCGCTCGAGGGGCCCCGTGCGTTCCTGGAACAGCGCGACCCCGAGTGGAAGTGCGAGTGAGCGACGTGGCCTACGAGACCATCCTCTACGAGATCGACGCCGACGACCGCGTCGCCACGATCACGCTGAACCGTCCGGAGGCGCTCAACGCGTTCGACCGGACGATGTGCGAGGAGATCCGCGACGTCGTGGCACGCGGTGAGGGACGACGACCGCGTCCACGCGGTCGTGCTGCGCGCCGCGGGCGACCGTGCCTTCTCCGCCGGCCTCGACACCAAGAAGAGCTTCGGGCAGCCCGACGTCGTGTGGAACCACGCCGATCCCGGGGAGTACCTGAGCCCGAAGTGGCAGAAGCTCTGGAAGCCCGTGGTCTGCGCGGTCCAGGGGATGTGCACCGCGGGCGCGTTCTACTTCCTCAACGAGGCCGACGTCGTCATCTGCTCCGACGACGCGATGTTCTTCGACTCGCACGTCACCTACGGGTTCGTGTCGGCCATCGAGCCGATCGGCCTCATGCGGCGCATCGGCCTCGGTGACACGCTGCGAATGGCGCTGACCGGCAACGGCGAGCGCGGTCTCGGCCGAAACTGCGCTGCGTCTCGGCCTGGTCACCGAGGTCGTGCCGCGCGCCGACCTCTGGTCGCACGCCCACGCGCTGGCGCGGCTCATCGCGTCCTACCCGACGGTGGCGACGCAGGGAACGGTGCGCGCGATCTGGGAGTCGCTCGACAAGCCGTACCGGCCCGCGATGGAACAGGGTCTGATGTACACCCGTCTCGGCAACCCGGTCGGCGCGGCGGAGATCGAGCGCACGGGGATCGACCGCACCACGCCGCCGAGGATTCGATGACCGCGCGCTCTCCGAACGCCTCGCGGCGGTGATGGCGCTCGACGCCGACGCTCCCGCGCTCGAGTTCGAGGGCCGTTGGTTGACCTGGGGTGACCTCTCGGCCATCGCCGCCGAGGTCGATCGCGTCCTCGCCAAGCTCGGCCTCGGTGCCGGCGCGCCGGTCGGGCTCATGTTGCGCAACCGGCCGGCTGCGCTGGGCGCGTTCCTGGGCCTGCTGCGCGCCGGCGCGTGCGTGGTCACGGTCAACCCGGTGCTCGGCGCCGAACGGCTGCACACCGACCTGCCGGGGCTCGGGCTCCCGCTGCTCATCGGTGAAGCGGACGACCTGGCGTTGGCGCCGCCCTCGGGCCTGCCCGCGACCCGCGCGCGGCGCCCTCGGTCGCTTCGGTGCTCCCATCGATCTCACCCCGGCCGCCGAGGGTCCACCGGCTGTCGCGCCGACGCCCGGCGTCGCGGTGCGCATGCTCACCAGCGGCACCACCGGCCCGCCCAAGCGCATCGACCTGGGCTACGAGATGCTCGAGCTGGTCATGCGGGGAGCGAAGCACTACGAGACAGGGACCGGCACGGATCTCCGGCTCCGCACCGGTGTCGTCATCCTCAACGCGCCGCTCGTGCACGTGAGCGGCGTGTTCCGCGCGTTGCAGGCGGTGCTCGACGGCCGTCGCATCGCGCTGCTCGAGCGGTTCACCGTCGACGGCTGGGTCGCGGCGGTACGCGAGCACCAGCCCAAGACTGTCTCGCTCGTGCCGACCGCGCTGCGCATGGTGCTCGACGCCGACGTCGGGAACGACGTGTTCGCCAGCATCCGTTCGGTGGTGTCGGGCACCGCGCCGCTCGATCCCGATGTCGCCGACGCGTTCAGCGAGCGCTACGGCGTGCCCGTGCTCACCTCGTACGGCGCTACCGAGTTCGGCGGGGGAGTGGCGGGCTGGAACTTCGCCGACCACCAGGAGTTCCGCGTCGCGAAGCGGGGCAGCGTCGGACCGCGCGCACGCGGGATGCGACCTGCGCATCGTCGACGCCGAGCTCGGCACCGATCTCGGTACCGACACGGTCGGGCTGCTCGAGGTGCGCGCCGCGCAGCTCGGCACTGCCGAGTGGGTGCGCACCACCGATCTCGCCGCGTCTCGACGACGACGGCTTCCTCTGGATCGTCGGTCGCACCGACCAGACCATCCTCCGCGGTGGGTACAAGGTCCAGCCCGAGGTCGTGCGGGCCGCACTCGAACGTGATCCCGGCGTGGTGGAGGCCGCGGTGGTCGGCGTGCCCGACGCCCGGCTCGGCGCGGTGCCGGTCGCTGCCGTCCTGCGCCGTCCCGGGCACGACGTCGACGCAGCGTCGCTGCTCGCCGGGGCGAGCGCTCACCTGGCGCGCTACGAGGTGCCCGTCGCCGTCAATGTGGTCGACGAGCTGCCTCGCACGACGTCGGGCAAGGCCGACCTCGCCGCGGTCCGGGCGATGTTCGCCCACGTTTCGGCGGCGGCGGAGGCGCGGAGGTGACGGCGGAGAAGTGGTACTTCGGTGAGTCGCCGCTGCCCGAGGTGGCCGAGTTGGCGACGGTGTTGCGGGAGCTCACCAGCACGGTGCTCTCGCTCGAGCAGGCCCCGCCCGAGCTCAACGAGCTGACCGAGGCGCTGCGCGCCGCCAACCGCACCTTTGCGGCGAGCGCGCCACCCGACCTGATGCCGCGGATCGGCGAGCACCCGTCCGCCGACCGGCGCGTCGTACGTCGACCACGGGTACGACGTCGGCGCCTACAACCCGTGCTTCCCCGAGTACACCCTCGAGGTCGAGGACACGAGCGCGCGCGGCACCGTCGAGTTCCCGATCGCGTACGAGGGGCCGCCGGGGATCGTGCACGGCGGGTTCCTGGCGGTGTTCTTCGACTGCGTCCTGCAACAGCTGAACTGCGAGCTCGGGCTCGCGGGCAAGACTGCCGAGCTGTCGCTGCGGTTCCGCCGCCCGGCTCCGCTGCTCACCCCGCTGGCGTACCGCGCCGCGCGGACGTTCGAGGACAACCGGATCGTGCTGCACGCCGAGCTGCTCCGCGGCGACGACCTGTTGTGCGAGGCGCACATGCGCGCGGTCAAGGGCGACCACGACGCGCTTCCCGCGGTGTCGCCGCGTCGGGCATGAGCACCTCCCGCGTGAGGACCTCCCTCATGAGCGCGCCGACGACGGTCAGCCGCGTCCTGCGCGAGCGCGTCGCCACGCAGCCCGACGTCGAGTACGTGGTGTGCGACGACGACCGCCTCACCTACGCCGAGGCCGAACGGCGGAGCCGGGTGCTCGCGCGCGGGTTGCTGGCCGCGGGCGCGGGTCGGGGGAGCCGGGTGGGGCTGCTCTACCCGACCGGGATCGACTTCGTGCTCGCGTGGCTGGCCGCGGTGCGGGTCGGCGCGATCGCGGTTCCCATCAGCACGTTCTCCACGAGCCGGGAGCTGCGTGACCTGTTCACCCGCGCCGACGTCGACCTCGTGCTCGGCGTCGCCGGGTACCGGGGCAACGACTACGCGGTCGCGATCGAGGATGCGGTCGGGCCGTTCGGGGAGGATGGTCGCCCCGCGGCGGCGCCCCACCTCCGGCGCGTGTGGCTCGACGGGTTCGCCGACCTGGATCGGCGCGCGGCCGAGGTGCCCGACGCGGTACTCGACGCGCTCGAGGATGACATCACGCCCGACGACCGCATGATCCTCGTGCACACGTCGGGCTCGACCAGCGCGCCCAAGGGCGTCATCCACCAGCACGGTGCGCTGCTCGGGCACCTCGCCACCCTCAACGGGATCCGCGGCCTTGATGCGGGTACCCGCCTGTTCTCCAACTCGCCGATGTTCTGGATCGGTGGTCTCGCCTACAACATCGTCGGCGCGCTGGTGGCAGGTGCGACGCTCCTGTGCTCGGCGGCCACCGACCCGGTCGTCACCCTGGATTTCATCGAGCGCGAGCGTCCGGAGCTGACCAACGGCTACGCCGCCTCGATCGCGGCCCTGGTCGCGCACCCGTCGTTCCCGGACCGCGACTTCTCGTCCGTCCGCTCCGGCAACCTGCACCCGCTGCTGCCCGAGGCGATCCGCCCGACCGACCTCGAGCTGCGCCACAACATGCTCGGGACGACCGAGACCGGCAGCGTCTGCCTCATGAGCGGCGACGAGACCGATCAGCCCGAACAGCGGCGCGGGTCCTTCGGGCTGCAGGTCCCGGGCCTCACGCCCCGGGTGGTCGACCCCGAGACGCTGGAGGACGTGCCCGTCGGCACCATCGGCGAGCTCTGGTTCCGCGGCCCGTCGCTCATGGAGGGCTACTACGGGCGCGAGCGCTTCGAGGTGTTCACCTCCGACGGCTGGTACCGCACCGGCGACCTCTTCCACGTCGACGCCGACGGGTTCTTCTACTTCCGCGGCCGGCGCGGCGCCATGATCAAGACCGCGGGTGCGAACGTGTCGCCGCTCGAGGTCGAAGCGGCGATCCAGGACGCGACCGGCGGTCTCGCGGCGATGGTGCTCGGCGTGCCCGATCCCGAGCGCGACCAGGTGGTGGCGGCGGTGATCCTCGCCGAGCCGGCCACCGCGCCGGATCTCGACGCGCTGCGCACCGACCTCCGCGCCCGTCTGTCGGCCTACAAGGTGCCGCGCCGCTTCCTGGTCCTCGCGCCCGCGGACCTGCCGATGTTGTCGAGCGGCAAGCCCGACCTGGGCGCGATCGGGGAGCTGTTCGATGGATGAGCGCCTGACCGTTCCCGCGCTGGTCCGGCGCTGGGCGGCCGAGCAACCTGACCGGGCGTTCGTCGTCACCGATGACGACGTCCTCACGTACGGCGAGCTCGACCACCGGAGCGCGGCCTGGGCCGAACGCTTCGCCGACCTCGGGGTGGGCAAGGGCACGCGAGTCGGTGTCCTGATGCCCAACGGCACCGCGTGGTCGGTCGTCGCGTTCGGCGCCAGCCGCGCCGGCGCGACGACCGTCCCGCTCAGCACGTTCCTGCGGCCACCCGAGCTCGCCGCGCAGCTGCGCACCGCCGGGGTGGAGCACCTGGTGCTGCTCGGCGCGTTCCTCGGGCGCGACTACGTGGCCGACCTCATGGCCATCTCCCCCGAGCTCGTCACCGGGACCCGCCTGATGGTCGACGCGCTCCCGCATCTGCGCACGATCACGGTCTGGGAGGGTGACGGCCCGCTCCCCGACGCGGCGTCCCGACCCGAGCTGGTGGACGCCCTCGACGCGTCGGTACGGCCGGCCGACGACCTCGCGATCGTGTTCACGTCCGGGAGCCGGGGCACGCCCAAGGGCGTGATCCACACCCACGGCGGCGCGCTCGCGGCCACCGCCGCCGGGCTCGGCGTCCGCCGGCTCACCGCGCGACGACCGCCTCTACATCCCGATGCCGTTCTTCTGGGTCGGCGGGTTCGGCACCGGGCTCCTCTCGACGCTGCTCGCGGGCGCCACCCTGCTGACCGAGGCGCGCCCGGAGCCGGCGCGCACGCTGCCGTTCCTCGAGCGCAACCGGGTCACGCTCTTCCGCGGCTGGCCCGACCAGGCCGCAGCACTCGCGCGTGACCCGGGTTTCGCGACCGCCGACCTCTCGACGCTGCGACCGGGAAGCCTCGACGCGGTGATGCCGGCCGAGCGGCGCGCCGGCGCGGGGCAGCGCGCCGGCCTGCTCGGCATGACCGAGTCGTTCGGTCCGTACAGCGGGTTCGCGCTCGACCGGACCTTGCCCCCCGGCAAGGAGGGCAGCTGCGGGCAGGTGTTCGACGGCGTCGAGCTGCGCGTCGTCGACCTCGAGACGGGCGCGCCGGTTCCTGCCGGCGAGACCGGCGAGCTCCAGCTCCGCGGTCCCAACCTGATGCGCGGCATCTGCGGTCGCACGCGCGCGGAGGTGTTCACCGAGGACGGCTTCTATCCGACCGGAGACCTCGGCCATCTCGACGCCGACGGCTTCGTCTTCCTCACCGGCCGGCGCGACGACATGTTCAAGGTGCGCGGCGCCACGGTCTACCCGAGCGAGGTCGAGGCCGCGCTGCGGACCATTCCGGGTGTGGTCCGAGCGCTCGTCGTCGACGTCGAGCGCGACGGCGCGCTCGCGGTGGCTGCCGCGGTGGTCCTCAGCGACGAGAGCCTCACCGCCGACGACCTCACGCGCGAGACGAAGGCGTGCCTGAGCTCGTTCAAGGTCCCGACGCACTGGTTGGTCATCGCGCCGGACGACGTGCCCATGATGTCGACCGGCAAGGTGGACAAGACCGCCCTGCAGCAGCTGTTCGCGTGACCCGAACCCGCATCGACCGGACGGACCGACACCCATGACGGATCGTGACCTCTTCCTCCACGAGTACATCGACATCAACGGGATGCACCAGTGGGACTACATGGAGCACACGCTCCAGCAGTCCGGCGATGAGAAGGTCGAATTCGAGCTCCTCGGCACGTGGTACACGATGGGCATCACCGCGCGCTGGCCGCAGGTGGTCAACGTGTGGGAGATCCCCGGCGGGTGGGACGGCTGGTTCGGCAAGATCGACCGCCTGGGCCTCAAGCGCGCCAGCAACGTCACGCTGAACTCGTGGTGGAAGCAGGCCTACGAGTACCGCTCGGGTGGGTTCGACCGCCTGCTCGGCGGCGTCCCGGGATGCCCGAACATGGCGACGCTGGCGCGCGATGCCGTGCAGGGCGAGCTGTTCGTGCACGAGATGACCGAGGTGCGTCCGGGTACCGCGCTCGAGTACCTCGACGCGGTGCGCGAGGAGCGGGCGCCGCTCCTCGCCGACTACGACCACCGCCTCGTGGGGCTCTACGAGGTGATGATGAACGACTACGAGGTGTGCACCATCTGGGCCACCAGCCCGGACGGCCACGTGCGGGCGGCGAAGGCACACGACGAAGCGCGCGCGCTGGCGAGGCTGAGCGGCGTGGACGCCGACCCGCGGTTCGAGGCGTGGCACGCCCGGGCGCGTGAGTGGACCGTGCACTGGCGCGAGGAGCTCATGACGCCCCACGCGGGCACGTTGTGCGCGCCGGAGGCCATCCCCGTCGACGACAGCGCCGTCGGAGACGCCTGACCTCAGGCGACGACGCCGCGCACCTTGAGGTCGACGACGGTGTCCCAGTCGATGCCGAGGCCGGCGAGGATGGCGTCGCCGTGCTCGTTGAACTCGGGCGCCCGCGTGGGCACGGGCGGCTCCTCGTCGAACTGGATCGGCGCCGCGGTCAACCGGAAGGGTGTGCCCTCGGCGGTGGCGCAGTCCTGGAGGTAGCCGTTGGCGACCGTCTGCGGATCGTCGGCGACCTCCAGCGTGTCCTGCACGACCACCCACTGGCCGGAGAAGGTGTCGAGGAGCTCGCGCCACTCGGCCACCAATCGCTCGGCGATCACCTCGGTGAGGATCTCGATCGCGTCGCCGCTGTTCGCGAGGAGCGCGGCGTGGTCGGCGAAGCGCGGGTCGGTGGCCAACTCGGGTCGCCCGACCACCTGGCACAGCTCCGGCCAGTACTTGCCGGCCTGCAGGCAGATGAACGCCAGCCAGCGCCCGTCCTTCGTGAGGTAGTTGTTGGTCAGCGGGTTGCGGCGCACCGCGTCGGCGGGCGGCGGCATCCACGGAACGTCGGCGATGAGCGACAGCGCGATCGCCTGGCCGTGGGCCCACATGGCCGAGCCGAGCAGCGACACGTCGACGACGGTCGCCTCACCGGTGCGCTCGCGGTGGAAGAGCGCGCCCATCATCCCGCCGGCGATCGTCATCGCGCCGATCGAGTCGCCGAAGCCGGGCCCGGGCGGCCCCACGACGTGTCCGTACTCCGGACGGGACATGCCGATGGCGATGCCGGAACGGTTCCAGAACGCGAGGCTGTCGTACGAGCCCTTGTCGGCGTCGGGCCCGCGCTCACCTTGGCCCGTGCCGCGCACGTAGATGATGTCCGGGTTGGCGGCGCGGATCTCCTCGAGACCGATGCGCAGCTTCGTGCGCACGTGGGGGAGCTTGTTGGTGAGAAAGATGTCGCAGGTCGCGGCGAGTCGGTAGAGGATGTCGAGGCCCTCGTCGCTGGTGAGGTCGAGGCCCAGGCTCTGCTTGCCGCGGTTCGAGTGCTCGAGCAGCGCGTGCACGCCACCGCCGATGTCGACGACCCCGCTCGAGGCCAGGCCGCGCATGGCGTCGCCCCGCTCGACGTGCTCGATCTTGACGACCTCGGCGCCCCAGTCGGCCATCAGCGCCGACGCCGCGGGCACGAACGTGTGCTCCGCGACCTCCAGGATCCGGACGCCTTCCATCACCTTGGTCATGTGTTGTCTCCGAGTCGTCGTCGCCAGACCGCCGGCGGGTGCGCGCGGCATCTTGCCATCAATGTCGCCTCGAGTGCCTCCAGGACTGGCCTGCGGCGACGTCGCCGACCCCTGGGATAGCGTCCGCCCGCTGATGCGGCGCACGCGGCGCCGCGGGCGAGAGAAGGAGCGCTCAGTGGCCAAGCGCACGAGGTACGCCGAGTACCAGGACCGGTACGCGAACTTCGCGTTCGAGCTGACCGACGACGGCATCCTCTTCATGCAGTGTCACACCAACGGCGACAGCCTGGTGTGGAGCTGGGAGGCGCACGACGGCATGTCCGATGTGTTCGCCGACATCGCCGGTGATCGCGAGATCAAGGTCCTGATCCACACCGGGACCGGCGAGAACTACAACGCCAACTGGGGTGCAGCGCCCGGTGGAAGCACGGTCAAGCCGATCTACCTGGCGATGGAAGGCCAGGAAGGGCTCATGCAGCTCGACGAGAAGGCATGGTACGGCCGCATGCTCGTCGAGAACGTGCTCGCGGTCGACGTGCCGATCATCAGCGCGGTCAACGGACCGTGCAGCATCCACTCGGAAGTTCCCCTGTTGTCCGACATCGTGCTCGCGTCGGACACTGCGTACTTCCAGGACCTCGCGCACTTCCCCCGCGGTCTGGTGCCGGGCGACGGTTCGCACGTGCTCTGGGCGATGCTCGTAGGTCCGAACCGGGCTCGCTCGATGCTCCTCATGGGCAAGAAGTTGGGTGCGCAGGAGGCGCTCGACTGGGGCGTGGTCGCCGAGGTGCTGCCACCGGACCAGCTGGTCGACCGCGCGCGTGGGAGATCGCGCGCGAGCTCGTGCAGCGGCCACCGCTCGTGTTGCGCTACACGCGACAGCTGTTCATGCAGGGCTTCAAGCGGGCGTTTCTCGACGAACTCGGTCATGGCCTCGCGCGCGAGACCTACGCCCAGCGTCAGTTCTTCCCCCAGGGCGGCGGGATGCGGGGCCTCGACCGCGCGTGGGACCAGGAACCCTGGTCCGACTGAGGGAGGCCGGGAATCTCGTCGCGTGTGCCTCAGATCGGTCGGTAGCCCTCGGGGTTCGTCGATTGCCAGCGCCAGTGGTCGGCGCACATCTCGCCGAGCGTGCGCGACGCTCGCCAGTCGCGCCGCGCACGCTCGAGGGCCGCGGCCACGGCCCCGATCGCGCCGTAGACCGACGCGCGGTCGTGCGCGAGGTGTCCGGGACCGCTGCAGGGAGGAAGATCGGGGAAGCCCGATGCCCGCAGTGCGCCCGATGCCGCGAGCGCGGGAAGCGGCTCGAGGTGCCACCCGGCCCGCGGCCCGCTCCGCCCGAGATCCGTCAGCGCCACGTGCACGAGGTGGGGGTGTGGTGCGACCAGCGCGCTCGCGTTGAGGTTCTCGACGAGCACGTCCACGCTCGCGAGCAGTTCGTCGAGTCGCGCGCGATCGTGACGGTCGTCGAGATCGAGCACGACGCCACGCTTGTTCGCGTTCCGGTACGCGTGGGCCGACGAGTCGGGGGGATCACCGCGTTCGACGCGGATCACGTCGGCGCCGAAATCGGCGAGGATGCGGGCGCACAATGCGACCCGCAGGTCGGTGAGGTCGTGCGACGGACGTCAGGTCGTGACGCCGACCGGCTCACCGAAGAGCAGTACCGCCTTCGCCCTGGCGTCGTCAGGGATGGCGCCCCAGATCAGGTCGGCGGACCCGTCGGCCGAGAGCATGTTGCCCGTGTGCACCGCCTCGGCGATGCCGGGAACGCCGGGATGCGTGTCGGGCGGCAGCTCGGCTTCCCGCCGCGCCGCGGGCGTGTCGACGAAGCCGGGGCGGATGGCGCAGACCCACGGGCCCTTCCCGCGGTCATCGCGCTCGGCCCGCACGCACCGCACCCATTGCTCGATCGCGGCTTTGGCGGCGCCGTAGTTCGCGTAGCCCGGTTACACGATCCGCGCCGTCGCCGACGACATCTGCACGAGTCCCGCATCGACGCCGGCGTCGACCGCGGGTGCGACGGCGCGGAGGTAGTAGTCGCCGAGCGCGATGGCTGCGACGCAGTTGGCCATGAACTCGTCGACGTGCGTGGCGTGATCGCCCTCGCCCATGTACCCGCGGCCCCAGTAGTGCAACGCGTTGTGGATGAACAGCGCACGCTCGCCCCGGAACGTCGCGAGCCGTTCGGTGAGGTGCGCGCCGACCGCGTCCCACGACACCATGTCGGTGAGGTCGAAGTAGACGGACTCGAAGTCGGGGTGCGGCCGTCGCGAGACGCTGATGATCTCGGTGTCCGGCCACGGGCAGTTCCGGGCGAGCGCCTCACCGATGCCGGACGTCGCGCCCGTGATCCAGACGATGTTCGTGCGGTCGCCAGCCATGTCGCCTCCTCGTCGCCCGGGATTAATCTAGATGTTTCATGGACGAGCAGGCGAGCCTCGCGGCCTGGGTCGAGCGGGTGGTCGGGGGGCGGGTCGCCCGGGTGACCCGCCTGGCGCGGTGGCGCCCCGCGTGGGACGTCGACGTCGAGGTCGACGGACGGCATCCTGCCGCTCCACGCCCGCGGTGAGCGGGAGCCGCAGATCGTCATGCCCTACCGGATCGCCGACGAGGTGGCGACCCACGACCTGCTCGAGGCGCACGGCGTGCCTGTCCCGCACGCCTACGGCCTCTGCGACGATCCGTACGCCCTGGTGATGGATCGCCTGCCCGGCCACGTCGACCTCTCCGCGGTCGACGACGCGGAACGTGGGCCATTGCTCGACCACTACCTCGAGATTCTCGCCCGCGTCTACGACATCCCGCTCACCGGCGGCCGCCGATGCCGGGTTCGAGGTTCCCGTCGACTCGGCCGCCACCGCGTCTCGGCGGGTACTGGCGCCAGATGGAGGTGCTCTACGACCCGTTGATGGAGCACCTGCCGGCCGATCCGGTGGCGGTGTTCCTCCGCCGGT
The DNA here is from genome assembly GCA_963750045.1 of uncultured Actinomycetes bacterium. Lineage (GTDB taxonomy): Bacteria > Actinomycetota > Acidimicrobiia > IMCC26256 > DASPTH01 > DASUAS01. The sequence goes on from CAVVPD010000006.1 coordinate 42,827, forward strand.
GGCTCCGGGACAACGTCCCGCAGGACCGACTCGACGCGACGCGGTTCATCACGTACGACTCGTTCCAGTTCATGTTCGAAGGCAGCCGGATCACCGGCTTGCTCGACTTCGAACACGCGCACGTGGGCGATCCCATGATGGACCTCGCCGCTCTCCGGATCCGGGACACGATCAAGAACATCGGCGAGCTCTCGGACACGGCGGCGCGGTACGAGACGATCACGGGGATCACGATCGACCACGACGTCGTCGAGTACCACACCGTCCTCTACAACGCGATCTCGGTGCTCTCGACCGGTCCACCGCTGGCCGATCCGGTCCCCGGCACCGACTGGTTGTCGTACCTCGCGTGGTACGTGAACGGCGCCCGGTGGGCGTTCGAAGCCATCGCCGAGATCCGCGGCTACCGCCTCGACCGCGTGGCGATCCCCGAGGCGCAGCCGGGTCACCACGCCCCGGCGTTCCGGCACCTCGTCGCCGGCTTGCGCGACCTCTCGGCCGCGGTCGACCGCGGCTACGAGTTGGGGGGCCTCGGGCGGGTCGCCAACCACCTCAAGCGTGTCGACGAGATCGGCGCCGCGCTCGATGCTGCCGACCTCGACGACCTCGGCCGCGTGCTCGGCTCCCGACCCGACCCGGCGGACGCCGACGCCGAGTTGATCGACCTCGTGGAGCACGCCGGCCCCGAGCGCGAAGAGGAGCTCGTCCGCTTGCTCGACGCGCGGGCGCAACGCATGCATCTCGCGATGGCGTCGCCGCAGTCGCTGATGCTGCGTCACCCGCGGCTCCGCAGCCTGCGCGCCGACCGGCCCACCGAGCGCGACCCGGACGACGGCTGGCCTCCCGGGGCCATCCCGGGCACCGCCTGAAGGTCACGATGCCAACTGGCCCCGGGTCAGGACCGAGCCTGCGACCGTCCCCGCTCCATCACCGCGTCGCGTCGGGTGGTGAACTCGGTCGTCTCCCGCGGCCACATCTCGGCCATGTACCCCTCGATCAGGTGCGCGTCGTCGAGCGTCGCCGCGTTGGGGAGCCTCCGGTAGTGCTCGAGCAGTCGGCGGACGCCCGACTGGTCGTTGCTCACGATGTCGCCGGCGAGGCTGTCGCACGAACGGCAGCAGCTCGTCGTGCGGCACGACGTGGTTGACGAGGTGGAGGTCGAGCGCCTCCTCGGCGCTCACGAAGTTGCCGGTGAGTGACATCTCGATCGCGCGGCGTAACCCGATCGACTGCGCGAGCAGCACGGTGATGCCGCCGCCGGGCATGATCCCCACGCGCGCGTGGGTGTCGGCGAAGCGCGCCCTTTCCGACGCGACGAGGAACGTGCACTGCAGGGCGAGCTCGAGGCCGCCGGTCACCGCGACGCCGTTGATCGCGCCGATGATCGGCTTCGAGATCACGGGGACGAACCGGTAGAGCCCGTTGTCGTGGCGCTCGGGACCTTCGCCCGGTCCGCGTTCCTCCGCAGTGCGCGGCAGCTCGCCGGTGATCTCCTTGAGGTCGACTCCGGCGCTGAACGCGGGATCGGCGCCGGTGAGGATGACGGCGTCGACGTCGGGATCGGCGCCGGCGGCGAGGACCGCGTCCCACAGCGCGAACGAGAGCGCGCGGCTGAGCGCGTTGCGCGCCTCGGGCCGGTTGAGCGTGACCGTCATGATGCGATCGGCGACGTCGACGAGGACGACGGGCGCGGGGTCGGACATGGCCACCTCCACTGGGACGGGAGCCACGACGCGGGCCCGGTGCAAGACTCTGCCACCGTGGACCTCAGACCGCTCGGCACGACCGGCGTCGACATCGCACCGCTGGTGCTCGGCGCGATGAACTTCGGGATCTCGACGCCACCGGAGGAGGCGGCGGCGATGCTCGATCGGGCGATCGACGCCGGCATCACGCTGGTCGACACCGCCGACGTCTACGGCGAGAGCGAGCAGGTCGTCGGCGACGCGCTCGCCGCGAGCGGCCGGCGCGACGAGGTGCTCCTGGCCACGAAGTTCGGACTGCCTCGCGGAGAGGGCCCACCCGAGCGATGGCACCGACGAGAGCACATCGTCGCGTCGTGCGAGCGTTCTTTGCGCCGCCTCGGTACCGACCGCATCGACCTCTACCAATTGCACCGGCCGTCGAGCGTCGTGCCGCTCGAGGAGACGCTCGGTGTCCTCGGCGAGCTCGTCGACGCCGGCAAGGTGCGATGGATCGGTTCGTCGACGTTCGCGGCCTGGATGGTCATGGAGGAGCTGGCGATGGCGCGCGAACACGACCTGCCCGTGTTCGTGAGCGAGCAACCGCCGTACAACCTGCTGGACCGGCGCATCGAGAACGAGCTGCTCCCGCTGTGCGAGCAGCACCACCTCGCCGTCCTCCCGTGGTCGCCGATCGGCGGGGGAGTGCTGAGCGGCCGCTACGACTCCGTCGACCAGTTTCCCGAGGGATCCCGCGCCGCACTCGTCCCGCAGACCCGTGAACGTGTCACCGAGCCCGGGCTCCGCGTGGCGGCCGCGGTCGCCGGCCTCGCGCGCGAGCGCGGATTGAGCACGTCGCAGCTCTCGCTCCTCTGGGTCAAGGAGCAGCCGGGCGTGACCGCGCCCATCGTCGGACCGCGCACGCCGGCGCAGCTGGAGGACGCGCTCGGCGTGCTCGACCGGGCCCTCGACGACGACGTCCGGAGCGCCGCCGACGCGCTCGTGCACCCGGGCAACGCGGTGGTCGACTTCCACAATTCGGCGGGGTGGATGCGGGCCACGGTCGCCTGAGGGGATGCCCGTCGCACGACTGTGCATCCTAGGTAGAACCCTCTTCTCTTCTGGGTGCATGTGTGGTACGGTCTTCCCGGTCGTCCGACGGGGGAGAACGCCGTGCCGCATTTCGCCAAGCCCACCGAGGGCTCCTGGACCGAGCACTATCCGCAGCTGAGCACCGGGCCGGTGTCCTACGAGGACTCGATCTCGGCCGAGCACTACGAGCTCGAGCGTCAGGCCATCTTCGCCAAGACCTGGCTCAACGTCGGCCGGGTGGAGCAGATCCCGAAGAAGGGGAGCTACTTCACCAAGGAGATCGACGCGGCACGCACGTCGATCGTCGTGGTGCGTGCCGGCGACGACCAGGTGCGCGCCTTCTACAACATCTGCCGACACCGCGGGAACAAGCTCGTGTGGCAGGACTACCCCGACGAAGAGGTCAGCGGCACGTGCCGCCAGTTCACCTGCAAGTACCACGGGTGGCGCTACTCGCTCGAGGGTGACCTCACGTTCGTGCAACAAGAGGGCGAGTTCTTCGACCTCGACAAGGACGCCTACGGGCTCGCGCCGGTGCGAGTGGAGACGTGGGAGGGGTTCATCTTCGTGAACCTCGACGCCACCGACACCACGTCGCTGCGCGACTACCTGGGTGAGCTCGGCAAGGGCCTCGAGGGCTACCCGTTCGGCGAGATGACGCAGGTCTACAAGTACCGCGCCGAGGTCGGCGCCAACTGGAAGCTGTTCATCGACACGTTCGCGGAGTTCTACCACGCACCGATCCTGCACGCGAAGCAGTCCGTGTCGGAAGAGTCGCAGAAGCTCGCGGGCTACGGCTACGAGGCGCTCGCCTACGAGCTCGACGGCCCCCACGGCATGGTCTCGTCGTGGGGCGGCATGTCGCCGCCGAAGGATCTCAACATGGTGAAGCCGATCGAGCGGGTGCTGCACAGCGGCCTCTTCGGCCCGTGGGAGAAGCCCATCGAGTTCGAGCAGCCGCCGGCGGTGAACCCGGCGCGCTCGAAGGCGTGGGGTGTCGACAGCTTCGTCTTCTTCCCGAACTTCATGGTGCTGATCTGGCAGCCCAACTGGTACCTCACGTACCACTACTGGCCGACGTCGTACAACACGCACATCTTCGAGGGCACCCTCTACTTCGTGCCGCCGAAGAACGCGCGCGAGCGGCTGCAGCAGGAGCTCGCGGCAGTGACGTTCAAGGAATACGCGCTGCAGGACGGCAACACGCTCGAAGCGACCCAGAAGTCGCTCGAATCGCGCGCGGTGAGCCAGTTCCCGCTGAACGACCAGGAGATCCTCCTGCGTCAGCTCCACCAGACCGCGCGCGAGAGCGTCGCCGCCTTCCAGAGGAGCTGACGATGGCCACCCTTCCCGCCGACTTCGCCGATCTCGAACCGTTCTCCGACTGGTGCATGGAGTGGGAGCGCGAGCGGTACGCCAAGCGGCTCGCGAGCAGCATGGACGAGATGCAGTCGTTCTACGACGCCGCGTTTCCCCGGCTCGAGGCCGCCATGGAGTACCTCGACCAGTACCCGCTCGACGCGCTGCCCGACGACGCGTCGCATCTGCTGTGGCTCTGCTATTCGCTGGTGAACGTGTCGTTCCCCATCGAGGTGTGGCGCCAGGCCCGCGTGCCGGACAGCGGCGCCGCGAGCATCGACGTCGTCGTCGAACCTGCCGTCTGACGGGGGTCGCACCGTGGACGAGATCGACGACCTGCGCGCGGCGCGCGACATGCGGCGGGCCATGCTCGGCGATGCCTACGTCGACCGGGTGACGGCCGATCCGGCGCCGGCTGCGGTGGAGTTCCAGGACTACCTCACGTCGATGGCGTGGGGGGTCTGGACGCGGGGCGGACCGCTCACGACGCGCGATCGCAGCCTGCTGGTGATGGCCATGACCGCCGCGCTCGGACGGATGGAGGAGTTCCGCCTCCACGCGAGCAGCACGCCCCAGACCGGCGTCTCCGACGACGAGGTCGACGAGCTGCTGTTCCAGATCGCGGCGTACTGCGGGGCGCCCGCGGGTGTCGCCACGCGGCGCGAGGTGCAGGCGGTCCGCGCGCAGCGCGAGGGGTCCTGACGGTGGCGACGGTCGGCTTCGTCGGCCTCGGCAACATGGGCAGCGTGCTGGCGGGCAACCTGGTCGATGCCGGTCACGAGGTCGTGGCCCACGACGCGCTCGGTCCGGAACGCGCGCCGCGGGTGCCGCGTACGCGTCGACCATCGACGACCTCGCGGCACGCGCCGACGTGGTGGTGCTCAGCCTGCCCGACGGCGCCGCCTCCGAAGCGGTCGTGGACACGATCGTGGACGCGGGGGAGCGGAGCGTCACGCACGTCGTCGACACGTCGACCATCGGGGTCCCGACGGCCCACGCGCTGGGCGGGCACCTCGCCGCGTGCGACATCGAATACGTCGACGCGCCGGTGTCGGGGGGCGTGGCCGGTGCACGGGCGCGCACGCTGGCGGTGATGTACGCCGGGTCCGACGCCGCGTGCGCGCACGTGCTGCCGGTGCTGACCGGGTTGAGCGATTGCCGCCACCGGATCGGCGACCGCCCGGGCATGGCCCAGGCGATGGAGCTGGCCAACAACTTCCTCTCCGCGACCACGCTCGCTGCCACCAGCGAGGCGATCGCGTTCGGTGTGTCCGAGGGTCTCGACATGGCGACCATGCTCGAGGTGCTCAACGGCGCGAGCGGCCGCAGCGTGGCCACGAGCGACAAGTTCCCCGATCACGTGTTGACCGGTCGCTATGCGGCCGGGTTCACCAACTCGCTGATGGCCAAGGACGTCGACCTCTACCTGCGCGCCGCCGAGGACCGCGGCAGCTCGGTGGCGATGGCATCCGTGACCGTCTCGGTGTGGGAGCAGTTCGCGGCAGCGGAGCCCGGAGTCGACTTCACCCGCATCTATCCGTTCGTCGAAGGCTCGTGACACCCAGGAGGACCTCCATGAGTGCATTGACCACCGTGAAGCTCGGCGACCGCGTCGGCGCCGAGATCGTCGGCGTCGACTGCGACCGCCTGCTCAATGACGACGCCCTCCCGGCCGCGACCCTCGGGGCGCTGGGGGCGAACGGGGCCCTGGTGTTCCGGGGTCTGAACATCGACGACGAGACGCAGGTCGTCTTCAGCCGGAAGCTGGGCAAGGTCGAGGTGTTCGGCAAGGGTGAGCTGCCGGAGATCTTCCGCGTCACCCTCGACCCGAAGAAGAACCCGGCGGCCGCCTACCTCCGCGGCACGTTCGACTGGCACCTCGACGGCGCCACCGACGACATCCCCATCATGGCGACGGTGCTCAGCGCGCACGCGGTCGCGGCATCGGGAGGGGAGACCGAGTTCTCCAGCACCTATGCCGCGTACGACGACCTCAGCGACGAGGACAAGGAGCGCTACCTCCAGCTCCGTGTCGTCCACACCTTCGAGGCCGCGCAACGGCTGCACAACCCCGACCCTTCGCCCCAGGAGGTCGAGATGTGGCAAAAGCGGCCGGCGAAGACCCATCCGCTCGTGTGGCGCCACCGCGACGGGAGGCGGTCACTCGTGCTCGGCGCGACCACATCGCACGTGGAGGGCATGGACCGAGATGAGGGGCGCGCCCTGCTCGACGATCTGGTGGCGTGGTCCACGACGCCGGATCGGGTCTACCGGCACGCCTGGTCCGTCGGCGACATGGTCATCTGGGACAACCGCGGCGTGCTGCACCGCGCCTGCCCGTACGACGCGACATCGGCGCGCGACATGCACCGGACCACCATCGCCGGCGACGAGCCGATCCAGTGAGCACCGACTCGACGACCCAACCCCGCATCATTCCGCTCCCGCCCGAGGAGTGGAACGACGACGTGATCCAGGGGATCAGGGCACTGCTGCCGCCGGGCGCCGAGCGTCCCCTCCGGCGCCGGGAGGGCGGTCCCCAAGGGCACAACGTGCTGGGCACGCTCGCCCGCCACCCCGACCTCATGCGCGCCTACCACTCGTTCAACGGCCACATCCTCTTCACCACGTCGCTCGACGCCCGGCAGCGGGAGCTGCTCATCCTGCGGGTCGCGGCCGTGCGCGACGCGGCGTACGAGTGGGCGCAGCACGTCCATCTCGCGGCCGAGGCCGGCATCGAGGACACCGAGATCGCACGCGTCGCCGTCGGCCCCGACGCGCCCGGCTGGTCGGTCGAGGACGCGGCGTTGGTGCGGGCCGTCGACGAGTTGGTGCGCGACGCGATGATCCGCGACACGACGTGGGCCACGTTGTCCCAGATCCTGGACGAGCACCAACTGATGGACCTCGTCTTCACCGTCGGCGCCTACGACCTGTTGGCGATGGCGCTCCGCTCCTTCGGTGTGGAGCTCGACGAAGACCTCCGACCGACATGACCACGAACGGCGCGCCAGCCGACAGCACCGCGGCGCCGGAGCGCCGTCGCGACCTCGCGGTGGCGCGGGCGCTCGACTCGGCACGTGTGCGCGCCGAGGGCCGGGTGCAGACCTTTCTCGACGCCGCGCTCGAACTGATGGACAGCAACTCGGGTGAGTTCACCGTCCAGGAAGTGGTGGCGCGCTCGGGCCAGTCGTTGCGCACCTTCTACAACTACTTCGCCGGGAAGCACGAGCTGCTCCTCGCGTTGTTCGAGGACGCGATCCACGCCGCGGCCGCCCACCTCGAGGAGACGATCGCCGACGCTGACGCACCGCTCGAGCGCCTGCGATGCTTCGTCGTCGAGTACTACCGGATGTGCCGACCCAACCCGACCCACGAACGCGCCACGGGCCCCGCGCCGTGGATGGTGGAATTCGCCCAGCAACTGCTGACCTCACACCCCCAGGAGGCGGCGCGGGCGTTCGCGCCGCTCGTCGACCTGTTCGAGGCGCTGTTGTCCGAGGCGTCCGCGGCCGGCGACATCCGCCCCGCCCTCGACCACCGACGGATCGCGGGCGTGGTGCTGCAAGCCACCATGTTCAACGCGTTTTCCAGTGCGATCAGCGGCTCTTCGAACTCGCGCGACGGCGACACCGAATCCGACGCGCTGTGGAACCTGCTCCTCGCGGGGATCGGCACGGGACCGTGAGCGTGCCATCGGTCGCACGTCCAAGAACGAAGCATTTCGCGCCACACTCCAGGGGGATCCACATGGCCATGCAGTTCGAGAAGCACCTCATCGGAGAGCCCACGCCATGACCGCCACGATGGTTGCCGGTTCCCGGCCCAAGCCGCCCGACCACCCGGTCGTCGTCAAGGCCGACCGCATGGTCGACGTCGACACCCGGGCGATCGTCGAGCCCGGAGTGGTGGTCGTCGAGCGCGAGCGCATCGTCGACGTGTCTCCGGAGGGATTGCCCGACGACGCCGAGGTGATCGAGCTCGGCGACGTGACCATGATGCCGGGGCTCATGGACATGGAGCTCAACTTCCTGATGGGCGGCATGGGGTCCACGCACATGAGCGCGGTGCAGGACGACCCGGCGATGAAGCTGATGCGCGCCATCCCGAGCGTCCGCAAGACTCTGCTCGCGGGGTTCACCACCGTGCGCAACCTCGGGTTGTTCGTGCAGACCGGCGGATTGCTCCTCGACGTCACGCTCATGAAGGCGGTCGACGCCGGCTGGATCCCCGGGCCGCGGATCTACCCGTCCGGGCACGCGATCACCCCGAGTGGTGGCCACCTCGATCCGACGATGTTCGCGGGCATCGCGCCCGGGATCATGCCGCTCACGGTCGAGGAGGGCATCGCCGACGGCGTGAGCCAGGTGCGCCGGGCGGTGCGCTACCAGATCAAGTACGGCGCCACGCAGATCAAGGTCTGCGCGTCGGGCGGGGTGATGTCGCTCACCGGCACCGCGGGCGCGCAGCACTACTCGGACGAGGAGCTTCGCGCGATCGTCGACGAAGCGCACCGACGCGGAATGCGCGTCGCCGCGCACGCGCACGGCGACCAGGGGATCAAGGCCGCGATCGAGGCCGGGATCGACTGCATCGAGCACGCGTCGCTGATGAGCGAGGAGACGCAGAAGCTCGCGCTCGAGCGCGGCACGTTCATCGTGCCGACCTCGTACCTCTCGGAGGCCATGGACACGTCGCACGCAGCGCCCGAGCTCCAGGCCAAGGCGGCCGAGGTGTTCCCGATCGCCAAGAAGACGATCAGCAGGCTCATCGACGCCGGCGCCAAGATCGCCACCGGCACGGACGCGCCGGCGATCCCGCACGGGCAGAACTGGCGGGAGCTGTGGGCGCTGGTGGAGCGCGGCATGCGGCCGGTCGACGCCATCGTGGCGTCGACGGTGACGAGTGCCGACCTCGTGCAGGCGGGCGACGACCTCGGTCGCTTGGCGCCGGGGTACCTGGCCGATGTCGTCGCCTCGGCGGGTGACCCCACCGAGGACATCGGCGCGCTCGAGGACATGCAGTTCGTCATGAAGGGTGGCGTGGTCTACAAGTTGCCCGCCGCCGTCTGATGGACTTCGACCTCTCCGAGGAGCACGAGGCCTTCCGCAAGGTCGTACGTGACTTCGCGGAGCACGAGATCGCGCCGCACGCGGAGCGGTGGGACCGCGAGCACGTGTTCCCCGTCGAGATCGTCGGGGCCATGGGTGCGCTCGGGCTGCTCGGGTTGCCCTTCCCGCCGGAGTACGGCGGGTCGGGCGCCGACTTCACCACGTTGTGCGTCGCCATCGAGGAGGTGGCGCGCGTCGACTCCTCGATGGCGATCACCCTCGAGGCCGCGGTCGGGCTCGGGGCCGGGCCCATCGCGGCGTACGGCACCGAGGAACAGCGCGAGCGGTGGCTGCCCGACCTCTGCGCCGGCCGCGCACTGGCCGGTTTCGGCCTGACCGAGCCCGACGGGGGCAGCGACGCGGGAGCGAGCCGCACACGCGCCCGCAGAGACGGCGACGACTGGGTGATCGACGGGACCAAGGCGTTCATCACGAACTCGGGAACGCCCATCACGTCGTTGGTGACGATCACCGCACGCACCGGCTCGGCCCGCGAGATCACCGCGATCATCGTCCCTTCGGGCACGCCCGGCTTCACCGTCGAACCGGCCTACCGGAAGATGGGCTGGCACGCCTCCGACACGCACCCGCTCACCCTCGACGGCTGCCGGGTGCCGGTCGCGAACACGCTCGGCGTCGAAGGCGACGGCTTCCGCCAGTTCCTCGCCACCCTCGACGACGGGCGCATCGCCATCGCCGCGTTGGCGGTGGGTGTGGCGCAGGCCTGCCTCGAGCAGAGCGTCGCCTACGCCGGCGAGCGCGTGGCCTTCGGCGCGCCGATCGGGGCGAACCAGGGGGTGGCGTTCCGCTGCGCCGACCTCGCGGTGATGGTCGAGAACGCGCGGTTGCTCACCTACAAGGCAGCGTGGCTCAAGGACGTCGGCCGTCCGTTCAAGCAGGCGGCGGCGATGGCGAAGCTCTACGCCACCGAGGCGGCCGTCGACGCGACCCGCCACGCGACGCAGATCTTCGGCGGCGCCGGTTTCATCGACGAGACGCCGGTCAGCCGGTTCTACCGCGACGCGAAGATCCTCGAGATCGGTGAAGGGACCAGCGAGATCCAGCGTCTCGTCATCGGCCGTGAGCTGGGGTTGCCCGTCAGGTGATGACTTCGGCCGCGCGACCGCGTCACGATCCCGGGCCCCTCACGAACGGCGTGGGCACATGAGTCGCGATCACGGATTCCACGCGCTGCGGGTCAAGCAGATCGTGCAGGAGACCCACGACACGAAGTCGTTCGTCTTCGACGTTCCGGGCGACCTTCGCACCGACGTTCGTCTATGACGCCGGGCAGTTCTGCACGTTCCGCGTGCGTCTCGGCGACGAGGACATGATGCGTTGCTACTCGATGTCGAGCTCGCCGCACACCGACGCCGAGCTGACCATGACGGTGAAGCGCGTCGCGGGTGGACGGGTCTCGAACTGGATGCTCGACGAGGTCGCGGAGGGGGACGTCCTCTCGTTGACCGCTCCGGCGGGTGTCTTCACGCTGGGACCGCGGACGACGCCGGTCGTCGCGTTCTCGGGCGGGAGTGGGATCACGCCCGTCTTCTCCGTGATCAAGAGCGCGCTGGCGACCACCGAACGCCCGGTGCGCCTCCTCTATGCCAACCGCGGCGTCGACTCGATCATCTTCCGGGCCGAGCTCGACGCGCTGGCCCAGGCCCATCCCGACCGGCTGGAGGTGGTGCACCACCTCGATGCCGCGGACGGCTTCGTCCACTCCAACGGTGTGGCGGAGTTCGTCGGCGCCGATCTCGATGCCGACTTCTACATCTGCGGTCCGGCCCCGTTCATGGACGTCGTGGAAGACGCGCTCGCCCAGGCGCACGTCCCGTCGGAGCAGGTGTTCATCGAGCGGTTCGCGTTCGCGTCGACCGCTCGGCTCGACGCGCCGCCCGCGGAGCCCGCGGGCGCCGCGGACGCCGACGGTGGCACCGAGACCGTGGTCATCGTGCTCGGCGGGCGCCAGCATCCGGTGCACTACCAGCCCGGTGAGACGCTGCTCGAGACGGCCCGGCGTGCCGGGCTGCGTCCGCCGTTCTCGTGCGAGGCGGGAAGTTGCGCGACGTGCATGGCTCACCTGCAGGTCGGTGAAGCGACCATGCGGGTCAACAACGCGCTGACACCCGAAGAGGTCGCCGAGGGCTGGGTGCTGACCTGTCAGGGCGTGCCCGCGTCGACGGAGGTCACGGTCGTGTACGAACCGTGAAGGCCGCACGACGGTCGTCGTCACACCGATATCCTGCAACGAGAATGGGAGACCGAGAGATGGCCGAGACCGAGGTCACGGAAGCCACCACGTTGCGCGCCGGCACCGTGAATCATCCGAGCCTCAAGGATGCCGCCGCCGCCTATCTCCGTGAGCAGATCCTGACCGGCAAGCTGACTCCGGGCACCAAGGTAGACCAGGACGAGATCAGCGAGACGCTCGGGATGAGCCGGCTGCCGGTCCGCGAGGCGCTGATCGAGCTCGCGCAAGAGAGCCTGATCGACGCGGTCCCTCGGCGAGGCGCCTTCGTCGCGCGGTTGGAGCGCGCGGACATCATCGACCACTACCGGATCTTCGGCCTGATCGCGGGTCTCGCCGGCAGCCGGGCTGCGACCTCGCTGACCGACGAGCAACTCGACCAGTTGCGCCGCGTCCACGAGTCCTTCGTCGCCGCGACCGACCCGGAGGACAAGGCGCATTGGAACCACGAGTTCCACAAGATGATCAACCAGGCCGGCGGTTCCCGTCGGCTGGTGTCCGTGCTCGCGCTCCTGTCGCGCAGCCTGCCGGTCCGATACTTCGAGTTCGTCCCGAACTGGGCCGACATCTCGGCGGGTCACCACGCCCGCATCCTGGGCGCCCTCGAGGCGCACGACGCGCACGAGGCGCAACGAATGCTGGAGCACCACGTCGCCGAGAGCGGTGACCTCGCGGTCGAGATCCTGCAGGAGATGGGGTACTGGGACCGAGATGCCGGCGAAACGGTGGAGGCGAGCGAGTCCGGCGCGGCGTAGCACGGTGGCGCCGCTCGACGGCATCCGCGTCCTGGAGCTCTGTCACTTCCTGGCCGGGCCTTATGCCGGCTTGGTGCTGGCCGACCTCGGGGCCGACGTGTTGAAGGTGGAGGACCCCACCCACGTCGACGACGCGCGTTCGATGGGGCCGCACTTCCAGGGCGGACAGTCCCTGTACTTCCTCGCGCTGAACAGTGGCAAGCGTTCGATCGGCGTGCGCCTGGCGACCGCCGATGGACGCGGTGGTCGTCGAAGACCTCGTCCGCGACGCCGACGTCGTGATCGACAACTACCGGCCCGGGGTACTGGCGAAGTTCGGGCTGGGCCACGACGCGCTGCACGCGGTCAACCCCGCGATCGTCACGTGCTCCCTGACGGGCTTCGGGGAGACCGGTCCCGACGCGGCCCGGGCGGGATACGACTACACCATCCAGGCACTCGCGGGCGTGATGAGCCTCGCCGGCGAGCCGCACGGACCGCCGACCAAGGCGGGCATCTCGTACGTCGACCACAGCGGCGGGATCACCGCGGCGCTCGGGGTGTGTGCGGCGCTCGTGGAGCGCTCGCGCACCGGCGTCGGTTCGCATGTCGACCTGGGGCTCTTCGACGTGCAGATCTCGATGCTGACCTACCTCGCGTCGTGGCAGCGAAATCGTGCGGCCGAGTTCGACCGCACGGCGAATTCGGCGCACCCGACGCTGGTGCCGGCGCAGAACTTCCGCACCGCCGACGGCCACCTCGCGCTGTTCATCGGGAACGACGCCATGTGGCGTCGGTTCGTCGGACGCGATCGGCGATGCCGCGTTGGCGGACGCACGCTTCGCCACCCGCGAGGGCCGGCTCGAGCACCGTGCAGAAGTGCTGGGCCACGTGCAACGCGTGCTCCTCGACGGCGCGAGTCGGGAGTGGAAGCGCGCCTCGGCGACGTGGGGGTCGCGTGTGGAGCCGTGAACCGCGTCGCCGACGCGCTCTCGGAACCTCAGACGGAAGCCCGTGGACTGCTCCTGCAGAACGAGCACCCGGCGTACGGGCGCTACGAACACCTCCGCGGCCCGTTGCCGACCCGTGGCCGCGAGTCGCTGCGTCCGGCCCCGATCCTCGGGGAGCACACGGAGGAAGCCCTGGCGGCAATCGGCTACACGAAGGCTCGCATCGCCGAGCTGCGCCGCGGCGGCGATCGTCTCCTGACTCAGCCCGCGCTCGCGGGCGGCGCGGCGGCGCTGCTCTGCTTCCTCCACCATCCGCCAATGGGCTTCGGCGACCCACGTCCGGGCGAACGACTCGATCGCCGCCGCCGCGAGCTCGGGCCGAGCGGTCGGAAACGCCGCGCGCTGCGCCGCCTTGATGCCGACCAATGCATCACGCGGCGCGCATGCGATCTGCTCGGCCAGCTCACGCCAGCGGCCCGCGAACCCGTGGCGCGGGACGACTTCGTCGAAGAGGCCTTGCTCGAGCGCGGCGTCGGCGCCGAGCACGCGGCCGGTCGTCATCGGAGCGCGAGCCGCGCGTCCGCGGCCCACCAGCGCGGTGAGTCGCTCGATGCCCCCCCACGCGGGCATGATCCCGAGCGCGACCTGGTTGAACCCGCATCTCACATCATCCGCGGCGATGCGGATGTCGCAGGCCACGGCCATCTCGGCGCCGCCGCCGTACGCGTCGCCGTTGAGTGCCGCGACCACCGGTACCGGCAAGGTCGCCAGCCGATCCAGGATCGATCGCATGGTCGCCGCCATCTCCGCGGCCTCGTCGTGGGTGCGGATCGTCGCGAGCTCCTTGAGGTCGCCGCCGGCGACGAACACGCGGGTACCGGCTCCGGTCACGACCAGGACGCTCGCCGCCGAATACTCGATCTCGTCGAGCGCGCCCGTCAGCTCCCGCATGGTCGCCCGGGCGATCGCGTTGCGCGCCTCGGGGCGGTCGATCGTGAGCACGGTGACGGGACCGTCGTGGTCGAGCCGAACGTCGCCGCCGCTGGCCATCGGGCCAAGAATATCAGATCTTCTGATCCATCTTCGGCGAGTCTCAATGCCGGCAATGACGCAGATGGCAGCGCAACCCGTAGCAATATACGATATCTGCATGGGGTCCGATGAAGAGCTCAGGACCGAAGCCGGCCTGATCGTCGAGCGCTGCTACGGACCCGAGCACGTCGACGGGAACCTGGAGCGGATCGGGACGGCCGGCGAGTTCCCGTTCACCCGGGGGAACCATCCTGGTGGTTACCGCGACCGGCTCTGGACGTTCCGGCAGTACTCGGGATTCGGTACCGCCGAGTGGTCGAACGAGCGGTACAAGCTCCTGTTGAAGGAAGGCGGCACGGGACTCTCCGTCGCCGCCGACCTCCCGACCCAGATCGGCTACGACTCCGACGATCCCGACGTCGAGGAGGAGGTCGGACGCGTCGGTGTCGCGCTCGACTCTCTGGCGGATGCAGAGATCCTCTTCCGCGACATCCCCCTCGACCGCATCTCGACGTCGTGGACCGTCAACGGGACCGCGGCGATCATGCTCGCCTTCTACGTCGCCGTCGGCAACAAGCAGGGTGTGCCGCGAGCCCAGCTGCGGGGGACGGTGCAGAACGACATCCTCAAGGAGTACGTGGCCCGCGGCACCTGGATCTGGCCGCCCTCGCCGTCGATCCGGCTCATCGGCGATTCGATCGAGTTCTGTGCCGCCGAGGTACCTCGCTACAACGCGGTCTCGGTCGCCGGCGCGCACTTCCGGGACGCCGGCGCCAACGCGGCGCAGGAGATGGCCTTCACCCTGCAGGACGCCGTGACCTACTGCGACGAGATCGTGGGTCGAGGCCGGATGACCATCGACCAGTTCGCCCCCCAGGTGTCCTTCTTCTTCTACACGCACAACGACTTCTTCGAGGAGGTCGCCAAGTACCGCGCCGGACGGCGGCGCTGGGCGCACATCGTCCGTGAGCGCTACGGAGCGCAAGCGGCCAGCTCGTCGATGTTCCGCACGGGCGTGGTGTGTGGCGGCTGGACGCTCCAGGCGAAGCAACCCCAGAACAACATCGTGCGCGTGGCCTACCAGGCGATGGCCGCCGTGTTGGGCGGGGTCCAGTCGATGTTCACCGCGGCGTGGGACGAACCGTTCGCGTTGCCCACGGAGGAGAGCACGACGCTCGCGCTCCGCACCCAGCAGATCCTCGCCCACGAGACCGGTGTCACCCGCACCGTGGATCCGTTGGGCGGCTCGTACTTCGTCGAGTCGCTCACCGACGCGATGGAAGAGAAGATCGTCGGGATCATGGGCGAGCTCGAGGCCCGCGGCGGAATGGTCCAGTGCATCGAGGACGGCTACGTGCAGCGCCTGATCGCCGACGAGTCGGCGGCCGTCCAGCGAAAGATCGACAGCGGCGAGCGCGTGATCGTCGGCCTGAACCGCTACGAGAGCGATCAGCCTGCCCCCGAGCTGGTACCACCCGAGATGGACGTGACGGCACGTAAGGTGCAACTCGACCGCCTGGCCGAGGTGCGTCGCACCCGCAACACCCGCGCCACGCTCGCGGCACTGGCGCAGCTGCGTACGGCGGCTCAGGGCGACGCGAACCTCATGCCGCACCTGATCGAGTGCGTGGAGGAGTACTGCTCGGTCGGCGAGATCACGAAGGAGCTCAAGGACGTGTGGGGCGAGTACCAGCAACCTGCGGTCTTCTGATGGCGGTCTTCTGATGGCGGTCTTCTGATGGGGGTCTCGTGATGCCGCCCGTGCGGGTGCTCGTCGCCAAGCCCGGGCTCGATGGCCACGACCGTGGGGCGAAGCTCGTCGCCCGGGCGTTCCGCGACGCCGGATTCGAGGTCATCTACACGGGCATACGGCAGAAGCCCGAAGCCATCGCTTCCATCGCGTTGCAGGAGGACGTCGACCTGGTCGGTCTCTCGATCCTGTCCGGCGCGCACCTCGGCCTCACCCGCAAGACGGTCGACGCGTTGCGGGCGTCGGGTGTGGGCGACATCAAGGTGGTCGTCGGCGGTACGGTTCCGCAGGCGGACGTCCAGTCGCTGCTCGAACTGGGCGCGGCCGCCGTGTTCCCGACCGGCACCTCGATCGAGGCGCTGGTCGCGGAGGTCCGCAAGCTCACCGGCGCGGTCGCCTGACCGGTCGCCGGCACACGGAGAGGGGGAGCAGGGGATGTCGTTTGCAGGGTCCACCGCGATCGTGACCGGTGGGGCGTCGGGAATCGGACTGGCCATCAGCCAGCGCCTCGGCCGGGACGGCGCCAAGGTGTCGGTGTTCGATCTCGACCTGAAGTTGGCCGAGCAGGCGGCGCAGGGCATCCACGACGGGGGCGGCGAGGCAATCGCGTGCGAGGTCGACGTCTCCGACCGGGCCCAGGTCGACGCCGCGGTGGCGCGCACGCGCGCGGAGCTCGGCCCGGTGCTCGTGCTGGTGAACGGCGCGGGCAAGGACGGCTTCGATCCCTTCATGGAGATCACCACCGATGCGTGGGAGCGGATCCTCGCGGTCAACCTCACCGGCACGTTCCACTGCACCCAGTCGGTGCTGCCCGACATGCTCGAGGCGAAGTGGGGTCGCATCGTCAACATCTCGTCGTCGAGCGCCCAGACCGGCGCCGCCCTCATGGGCCACTACTCCGCGTCGAAGGGCGGGGTGATCGCGCTCACCAAGACCCTGGCGCTCGAGCTCGGCCCGCGCGGCATCACGGTCAACACCATCCCGCCCGGGGCCGTCGACACCCCGATGAGCCGCCGCGCGGCTGAAGCCGGGCGCTTCGGGGGTGGCACGCTGGAAGACGTGGGCCGGCACCTGCCCGTGCGCCGAATCGGCGTTCCGGACGACATCGCCGCCGCGTGCGCGTACCTCGTGTCGGACGAGGCCGGGTACGTCACCGGGCAGATCATCGGAGTCAACGGCGGCCGGGTCACCTGACCGCCGGGAGAGGAGCACGCATGAACCAACAAGAGATGGCAGACGTACTCGAAATCCAGCAGTTGGCGGCGCGCTACATGATGTTGTCGGCGCGCAAGGACAACGACCATTGGTTGGACGTGTTCACGCCAGACGGGGTCTACAACGCGTTCGGCACCCCCTATGGGCTCGATGACTTCCCGCAGCTGCTGGAGAGTGCGCCGCCGGGGCAGTACATCGGCAACGCGCCGGTGGTGGAGTTCGACGGCGACACGGCGACGGGGGTGCAGCACTACATCTTCGTGGATCAGGGCACGCACGAGATGCGCCTGGCTTGGTACGCCGACGCGTACGTGCGCACCGCCGATGGTTGGCGTATCCGGGAGCGGAGCACGACGTTCATGCGCCGCAATGGCGCGTTCGATCACGGCAAGGCGCATGATCCCGCGCGCTTCGTCGCGGGCCAAGAGATCGGCTGAGTCGCCCGGATGCGTATCGGGATCATGGTGGGGCCGGAGACCCGTCGGTACGAGAAGAAGGTCGACCAGATGGTCGGCGACGCGGTGGGCTGCCGACGAGCTGGGTTTCGCGACCGCGTGGATTCCGCAGCTCCCACAGGACTTCGATGCCATGACCGCGGTCGCGCTGATGGGGCGGGAGACGGCGCGGATCGAGCTCGGTACCGCGGTGGTGCCGCTGCAGTCGCGTCACCCGGTCGCGTTGGGCCAGCAGGCGCTGTCGGTGCAGTCGGTGTGTGGTGGCCGGTTCAGCCTGGGGGTCGGGCCGTCGCACCACTGGATCATCGACAGCATGCTCGGGCTGCCGTATGAGCAGCCGGCCCGGCTGGTCGAGGACTATCTCGACGTGTTCGACGTCATGTTCTCCGGGCCCGACCCGGTCGACGTCGAGAACGACCGATTCCGCATCCACAACCCGCTCGACGTCACCGACCTGCCGGTGCCGGTGCTGCTCGCCGCGCTCGGCCCGGTGATGCTGCGGATCGCGGGGGAACGGGCCGCGGGCACGGTGCTCTGGATGGCCGACGAGCGCGCCATCGCCGAGCACGTGGTGCCCAGGATCACCAAGGCGGCGGAGGGCGCCGGTCGTCCGCCGCCGCGTGTCGTGGCCGGGGTCGCGGTGTGCCTGTGCGCCGCCGACGAGGTGGACGGCGCGATCGCGCGGGCCAACGAGGCTCTCGGTCACGCCGAGTACTCCCCGAACTACCAGCGGCTGCTCGAGCAGGGCGACGCGTCCGACGTCGGCGACATGGCGGCGATCGGTACCGAGGCCGACATCGAGCGTCGGCTCCGCTCGTACGCGAGTGCGGGGACGACCGACTTCTCGGCGCGCATCCTGCCGCTGGGCACGGGTCGCGACGAGATCGTCGCGTCGTCCCGTCGCACACGCGAGTTCCTGGCGTCGTTGGCGCCGAAGCTCACATGAGGGGCGATCTCCTCTGGCGCTCCCTCCCCGCGATGGCGGCGGACGCGGGCGCGCGCTTCGGCGACGCGGTGGCGGTGATCGACGGTGACCGTCGCGTCAGCTTCACCGAGCTGATCGGCGACGCCCGGCGGGTCACCGGCGCGCTCGCCGGGTCGGGAATCGCGCCGGGGGAGCGGGTCGCGATCTGGGCCCCGAACCGCTACGAGTGGCTGGTCAGCGCGCTCGGCATCCTCGGCGCCGGTGCCGCGGTCGTCCCGGTGAACACCCGCTTCAAGGGTGAAGAGGTGCGCTACATCCTCCAGCGCAGCGGTGCGCGAGCCGTGTTCACGGTCGGGGAGTTCCTCGCCATGGACTACGCGGCGACGCTGGCGGGGCTGCGCGCCGAGCTGCCGGACCTGGTGCAGGTCGTCGGCTTCGACGACGCGGCCCCGGCCGACTGCTCGTTCGAGGGGTTCCTCCGGGCCGGCGATGCCGTCACCGCCGCCGAGGTGGACGCGCGTTGGGAGGCGGTGCAACCCGACGACGTCAGCGACGTGCTCTTCACGTCGGGCACGACAGGCGCGCCCAAGGGCGTGCTGATGACGCACGCGGAGACGCTGCGGCAGTTCTCGGACTGGTGTGACATGGCCGGGCTCCGGACCGGCGACCGCTACCTGATCGTCAACCCGTTCTTCCACATGTTCGGCTACAAGGCCGGGTGTCTCGCCTCGCTGATGCAGGGCGCGACGATCATCCCCAAGCCGGTGCTCGACGTCGACGACCTGTTGCGCACGGTCGCGGCCGAGTCGGTGACGGTGCTGCCGGGGCCGCCCACGCTCTACCAGTCGATCCTCGACCATCCGGATCGCGACCAGTTCGACGTGTCGTCGTTGCGGGTCGCGGTGACGGGCGCGGCCGACATCCCCGTCGAGCTGATCCGGCGCCTCCACGAGGAGCTGCCGTTCTCGACCATCATCACCGGCTACGGGCTCACCGAAGGTGGCACCGTCACCGGCACCGGACCGGACGACGACTTCGAGACCATCGCCACGACGGTCGGGCGAGCCCGCCCCGGCCTCGAGATCCGCATCGCCGACGACGACGGCGTCGCCAAACCGACTGGGGAGTCGGGTGAGGTGCTGGTGCGCGGCTACAGCGTCATGCGCGGCTACCTCGACGACCCCGAGGCCACGGCCGCGACCGTCGACGCCGACGGTTGGCTGCACACCGGCGACCTGGGCACGCTCGACGAACGCGGCTGCCTCCGGATCGTCGGCCGCAAGAAGGACATGTTCATCGTCGGCGGCTTCAACGCCTACCCGGCCGAGATCGAGAACCTGCTGCTCGGTCACCCCGGGATCATCCGGGCGGCGGTGGTGGGGATGCCCGACGAACGCCTCGGTGAGGTCGGCATGGCGTTCGTCGTGCCCGCCCCGGGTGACGCACCCACACCCGAAGAGATCATCGCGTGGTCCCGCACCGCGATGGCCAACTACAAGGTGCCACGCGTGGTCGAGCTCGTCGACGAGCTCCCGGTCAACGCCGCAGGCAAGATCGAGAAAGAAGTCCTGCGCGCACGGCGGCGGAGCGGACGGGATAGCCGTGGACACCAGGTACTCCACCGAACAGGTCGAGCTGCGCACCGCGACGGCCGCCCTGCTCGCCGATCTCGGCCCCAAGACCGTCGCCGACCTCGACGACGAGCCCCGCCGGGCGCGGCTCGCGGCCGCGGCCGCGAGCTCCGGATGGTTCGAGCTGCGCGGCGCGGGGACGGGCGACGCGCCGCTCGCCTCGGGCGTCGAGGTCGCCATCGTGGCGCGCGAGCTGGGGCGAGTCGCCGCCGACACGCCCTTCCTCGGGCCGGTCGTGGCCGTCGACCTGGCCCGCCAGGCGGGCCTCGAGCTCGCCGATGCCTCCACCAGCGCGCTCTTCGAGCCGCCGCTGTGCACGTTCGCGGTGATGGCGCCGTCGGGCGCGGTCGACGGCGTGGCGATCGACTGCGCCGGCGCGACCCGCGCGTTCGTGCTGACGGCAGCGGCCGACGACGGCGGTGAGCGCCTCGTCGAGGTCCCGCTCGCCGATGCCGCGCCGGCCACCGACCTCACGCGCGCGATCGCCCGTGTCGCAGTGGAAGACGCGAGCGCGCTCCCCGGGGCGGCGATCGTGGGCGCGGCGGTCGAGCGGAGCCGCGCGTTGGCCCTCACCATCACCATCGCCGATCTCCTCGGCGTCATGGAGGGAGCGCTCGACGCGACGGTCGCGTACGCGAAGGAACGGGAGCAGTACGGCGTCGCCATCGGCTCGTTCCAGGCGGTGCAGCACCTGCTGGCCGAGTCGCGCGTGCTCGTCGAGGGCTCGATCAGCGTGGCCCAGTACGCGGCGTGGGCCGTCGACGCACTGCCGCCCGACGACGCGATCGTGGCGGCCGCGGTCGCCAAGGCCTATTGCGCGCGTGCGGCGCGCACCGTGTGCGAGACCGCGATCCAGGTGCACGGCGGAATCGGCAACACGTGGGAGTGCTTCGTGCACGTCTACCTGCGGCGGGCGCTCCTCTCGATCGCACTGCTCGGGGACGAAGGTCATCACCTCGGCGCGTTGGCGCGCCGTCGTCTGGGATACGACCGTGGACTTTGACGATTCGCCCGAGGAAGCGGCGTTCCGGGGGCGCATCCGCGCCTGGTTGGCGGAGAACAATCCGGGTCTTCCGGCGTCGTCGACCGACGACGAGTACTGGGCGCACCAGGCCGAGTGGCACTGCGCGCTGTTCGACGCCGGGTTCTTCGCGCTCACCTGGCCGGCGCGCGTACGGCGGTCACGATCTCCCGCCGGTGTACGAGGTCATCGTCGACGAGGAGCTGGCGGCGGCGGGCGCGCCGCCCAAGCCGAGCCTCGGCTACCTGATTCAGGGGATCAGTCGTCACGGCAGCCTCGAGGTCTGCGACCGGTTCCTGCCCGCGTTGATCAGCGGCCGCGACCGCTGGTGCCAGGGTTTCAGCGAGCCCGACGCCGGTTCGGATCTCGCGTCGCTCCGCACACGCGCGGTGCCCGACGGCGACGAGTACGTCGTCGAGGGCCACAAGATCTGGACCAGCTACTCGGACGTCGCCGACTGGTGCATCCTCCTGGCCCGGACCGATCCGTCGGTGCCGAAGCACAAGGGCATCTCGGCGTTCGCGGTGCCGATGCACCAGCCCGGCATCGAGCAGCGCCCGTTGAAGATGATCAACGGGGTCACCAGCGAGTTCGGGCAGGTGCTGTTCGACGGCGTGCGCGTGCCGGCGGAGAACATGATCGGGCAACCCGGTGAGGGCTGGGCACTGGCGATGACCGTCGTCAGCCACGAGCGCGAACCTGCCGAGCTCGGCTACGTGGCGCGCTACAGCAAACTCGTGAAGGAGCTCGAATCCCGGGTGCGGGCCGATCCCGGCGCGTTCTGGCCGGACCAGGTCCAGGAGCTCGAGCGCGCCTACGTCGAGTCCGAGATGCTGCGCCTCCACGTCCGCCGCAGGCTCTCCGAGCGCCTCGACGGCATCATCCACGGGCCCGACGGATCGATCGACAAGCTCCTCATGACCGGGGTGGAGCAGGCGGTCGGCCACGCCGCGCTCGCGGTCGGTGACCCGTCCCCGGTGCTCGACGCCGACGACACGTGGCTGAAGGTGTACCTCTACAGCCGCGTGCAGAGCGTCATGGGCGGCACCGCGCAGATCCAGAAGAACATCATCGCAACCCGGATCCTCGGCCTCCCGCCATCCTGAGCGCCCGGTGTCACATCGGTGGCGTCGCGCACGACATCCCGGGTGACACCCCCGCCCGCGGAACGAGGATTCGATGCACGACGATTGGCTGACCGCGAGACTCGAGGAGAGTCGACCGCGTCTCTACGCGCTGGCCTACCGCATGCTCGGATCGCGGGTGGAGGCGGAGGACGCGGTGCAGGAGACGTGGTTGCGGCTGCGCCGCGTCGACCCCGAGCAGATCGAGAACGTCGGTGGGCTGTTGACGACCGTGGTCGGGCGCGTGTGCCTCGATCGGCTGCGCGCCCGCCGGGCCCGGCCCGACGATCCGGTGGACGAGGTGGCCCCGGGCACGGCCGACGACGCGGCGACCGATCCGGTGGATGAGGCCCTGCTCGCCGAGTCGGTTGGCGCCGCGCTGATGGTGGTGCTCGATCGGTTGGGGCCCGCCGAGCGCGTCGCGTTCGTGCTGCACGACGTGTTCGCGGTGCCCTTCGACGAGATCGCCGAGATCCTCGGCCGCACGCCCGACGCGACGCGACAGCTCGCGAGCAGAGCGAGGCGGCGCGTGCGGGGCCGCGAGCCCAACACGCAGCTGGATCTCGTGCGCCAGCGCGACGTCGTCGACGCATTCCTCCGCGCCGCCCGGGGTGGCGACTTCGACGCGCTCGATGGAGCTCCTCGATCCCGAAGTGGTGCTCGTGCCCGACGCGGCGGCGGTGGGCATGGGTTCGTTGCGAGAGATGCGTGGCGCCCGCGCGGTTGCGGACGCGTTGTCGGGCGGCGCGCGTGGCGCGACGCTCGCGGTCATCGGCGGTGTCACCGGGTTCGTGTGGGCACCCGACGGTCAGGTTCGGGGCGCCGTGACATTCGCGCTCCGTGACGGCCGCATCGTCGCGATCAGTGTCACGGGTGACGCGGAACGCATCGCCGATCTCGACATCGTGACGCTCGACGCCTGATCCCTCGCGCGTGACGATCGGAGCGCGTGTCACATCTGCCCGTCGTGCGGCGACATCACGGTGTACCGACACACGCAACCCGAGGAGCAACGATGGAACAGTTCGTGGTGTTGATCTACCAGGGCAGTACGCCGCTGCCGGGCACGCCGGCGTGGGACGCGCTCCCGCCGGAGGAGCAGTCGGCGATCTACGCCGACTACGGAGCGATCGACCAGACGCCCGGGGTCAGCCCGGGGCCGCCTCTCGGCCTGCCCGCCGAGGCGCGCACCGTGCGGGTCAAGGACGGCGCTGTCGACGTGGTCGAAGGTCCCTGCCTCGGCCACCAGGGCGCGGTCGGCGGCTTCATGGTCCTCGACGCCGACGACCTCGATGCCGCCATCGCCCTCGCCGCCCGCATCCCCGCGGCGCGCCACGGGGGCGCCATCGAGGTGCGGCCGGCCGCGAAGTACTGGTGAGCTGATGGTGCGCTGCCCGCGGCGATGACCTCGTCACGGGCAGGCCCCGGTCATGGCCGAGGGACATCATCGTGCCGCCATGTTGCCAGATCATGGGGACGGGGGTCACGGGTGGTCGACGAGCCACTGCTCCTTGAGCTCGCGGCGGAGGGCCTTCCCCGACGGAAGCCGCGGGATCTGGTCGACGAAGACGATGTGGCTGACACGCTTGTAGCCCGCGAGCTGGTCGGCGACCGCGGTCTGCAACTCCTCGGCGGTCACGGTGGAACCGTCGACCGGCGCGACCGCGGCGACGACGGCCTCACCGAGCTGCGCGTCGGGCACGCCGAACACCGCGCAGTCACGCACGCGGGCGTCGGTGTGGAGCACGGCCTCGATCTCGGCGGGTGCCACCTGGAACCCGCGGACCTTGATCATCTCCTTGAGCCGGTCGGTGATGTGCAGCCAGCCTTCGGGCTCGAGCCAACCGATGTCGCCGGTGCGGTACCAGCCGTCGTGGAACGCAGCCGCGGTCTCGGAGTCGGGCAGGTAGCCGGCCATGGCCGACTCGCTCCGGACCTCGATCTCGCCGACGGCGCCGGCGTCGAGCACGGCCCCGGTCTCGGGATCGGCGATGCGGAGCCGCACGCCCGGCGGCGCGAGTCCGGTGCTGTCGAGGCGCCACTCGTCGGGCCGGTCGACCGGGTTCGCCGTGACCACCGGCACCTCGCTGGTCCCGTA
Organism: uncultured Actinomycetes bacterium; assembly: GCA_963750045.1. Taxonomy (GTDB): domain Bacteria; phylum Actinomycetota; class Acidimicrobiia; order IMCC26256; family DASPTH01; genus DASUAS01. The sequence continues at coordinate 67,257 of CAVVPD010000006.1, forward strand.
GGCGGGGAGCCACCGCACGCCGGTGCGACGGGTGACGGTGCGGGCCACCTCTTCGGCGACCGGGGTCGCGCCCCACATGATGTAGCGGAGCGAGCTCAGGTCGAACTGCTCGAGGTCCGGGTGGTTGGCCATGCCGAGCGCGATCGGCGCCACCGCCATCTCCAGCGTCATCCGCTCCTCGGCGATCGCGCGCAGTGACGCATCGAGGTCGAACCGCGGGTGCAGGCGGATCCGTGCGCCGGCGGCGACCGCGGTCACGATGTTGAGCAGGCCGAGGATGTGCACCGGCGGCGTCGCGATCTGGAAGCGGTCGTCGTCGGTGAGGCCGAGCGAAGCGATCCAGTGCTCGACCGCGTGGCCCATCGACCGGTGCGTGTGGCGCACACCCTTCGGCAAGCCGGTGGTGCCGGAGCTGAAGACGAGCACCGCCTCGGCGTCGAGGTCGTCGACGAAGGGATTGCGGTCGACCTGCTCCGGGGCCGACGTGTCGTCGAGTGAGAGGGCCGGGGCCGAGGGCAGCGCGGCGGCGAGCGCGTCACGTCCGCCCTGGTCGCCCAGCGCGACCGTGGGTGACACCACCGCGCACGCGTGCTGCACCTCGGTCGCCTTCCAGGACGGGCTGAACATCGCGACTGCGGCGCCGAGCTGGAGCGCGCCGTACACCGCGAACACGAATTCCGGCCGGTTGGCGGACATCAACGCGATGCGGGATCCGCGGGTGACACCGACCGCGGCCAGGCGCGCGGCCCACTCGTCGGCGTGGTGCTGCACGTCGGCAAACGTGTAGCTGCGGTCCTCGAAGTCGATGGCGACGCGGGCACCGTCGCGTTCCACCCGGTCGCGCAGCACCTCGCTCAGCGTTCGCATCCGTCCTCCTCGGCGGTCAGAGATCGAGTAGGCGCGGAACCGTACGCGTCGTCAGGAGCATCGACCCGATCTCCTTCGGGAGCCGGGTCGACGAACCGAGCAGGCCGTCGAGCACCATCGCCCGCTTGACCGAGTGGTGCAGCGCGTGCTCCTGGGTGAAACCGATTCCGGCGAGCACCTGTTGGCAGTGCCGCGTCGCGATCGTCGTCCCGCGCCCGGCGAGCGACTTGGCCAGCATGGCGGTGAGCGGATCGGGCACGTCCCACGCCGAGACCACGGCGGCGTCGGCGGCTTCGAGCACGACATACGTCTCCGCCAGCCGGTGGCGGACGGCCTGGAACTGGGCGATCGGCCGCCCGAACTGCACCCGCTCGAGCGCGTGCTCACGCGCGAGTCGCAGCATCGTGCGACCGAGCGCGACGAGCTCGGTCGCCAGCGCCCGGCGCCCGGCGATCAACGCGTCGCCCCACGCAGTCGGCGCCCGCGCTTCGACGGCGACCGGCCGCACCGCGTCGACCCGGAGGCGGGACAGGCCGAGCTCGGGGGCGAGGCCGTCGACCGCGGTGCGCTCGACGGCGTCGGTGGGCACGATGGCGAGGACCAGCCCGTCGCCGTCGCGCGCGGCGACGGCGACGGTGTCGCGGCGGGAGACGCGAGCCAGCGCGAGACCGTCGACGTCGAGGAGGCCCTCGCGCATGGTGCCCGGAGGATCCCAACCGCCGAACGCGGGGAGCACGGTCGCGCGGCCGCTGACCGTGACGGCCGCGACCGGGGCGGAAGCACCCAGCGCGTCGAGCAGCACGTCGTCGAGCGCGGACGCGACCGCGTGCAGGTCGCCGAGCGCCGTGAAGACGACCGACACCGCGTCGCGCGGCTCGGCGGCGAGGACGTCGGACCAGCCGATGGCCTCGAGCGCGTCGTCGGCGTCCGGTGCCGACACGAGCGCGTGGCGCACGCTCTTGTCGAGCAGCTCGAGCTCGTCGGCCTCCACTAGGCCTCCGGTCCGAGGTCGAGCAGCCGGCGGGCGACGATGTTCCGCTGGATCTCGGCGGAGCCGCCGTAGATGGTGGCGGCACGGGAGTACAGGTAGTGCTCGCGCCAATCCTCACCATCGAGACTGTCGTCGAGCTCGACGGTGCCGGGCAGCAGCTCGCGCGCGGCGTCGAAGAGCTGTTGCTCGGCGGTGGCCACGAGGATCTTGTCGACCGACGTCTCCGGGCCGATGGTGCCGCGCTCGGCGAGCTGGTACTGCGTGAGCCGGGATCGGGCCCGCATCGCGTAGACCTGCTGGAACGCCTCGCCGAGCACCGTCGCGCTGTGTACGTCGTCCGGCGCGCGGTCGACGAGCTGTTGCAGCCGTCGGGCGAGGAAGGCGGTGCGGTGCCAGAACGAGGTCGACCGTTCGAAGGGGAGGATGTTCATCGCCACGGCCCAGCCGCCGTCCACCTCGCCGAGGATGCGATCGCCCGGCACGACGACGTCGTCGAAGAACACCTCGGCGAACTCGGGGGCGCCGTTGAGCAGCTCGAACGGGCGCACGGTGATCCCCGGCGTGTCCATGTCGACGAAGAACGCGGTGATGCCGCGGTGCCTGGACTCCGGTGTACCGGTGCGGGTGAGGAGGACGCAACGGGACGCGTACTGGGCCAGACTGGTCCAGAGCTTCTGGCCGTTCACGACCCAGTCGCCGTCGCGCGGCGCGGCCCGGCACGACAACGAGGAGAGGTCGCTCCCGGTGCCGGGCTCGGAGAACCCCTGGCACCACATGGCCTCCCCGCTCAGCAGCTTGGGGATCTCGTCGCGGGCGAGCTCCGGTGACGCGAACTCGGCCAGCGTCGGGGCGAGGACCTCGGTCATGGAGTAGAAGCCCGACACCACGAGGCCCCGCGCGGTGACCTCTTCGCCGAGTACGGCGCGGAGCATCGGGGTGCCGCCGAGCCCGCCGACCGACTCGGGCCAGCCCCACCGCATCCACCCGGCGTCGAAGAGCGCGCGCTTCACCCGGGAGAGCTGCGCCATCTGCTCGTCGAGGGTGCCGCCGCCGACGAAGAGGGGGACCAACTCATCGAGGTGCCCGTCGAGCCACTCGACCAGCCCCGTGCGGAACTCCGCGGTCTCCACGTGTTGCGTGCCCTCCGGGCGATGCCGACGATCCAGATATACGATATCAAGCTCGATCTTCAGGGGGTTCCGGTGCACGACGGAGCGAACGAACGCGCGACGGGGACGATCTCCTGATGGCGCGCATCGACCCGATCCCGCCGGGGCCGCCCTCGGACGACGTCCGCATCGCGCTGCAGGGCTGGATGCGCCCGGGTACCGACGAGGTGTTCCCGCCATTGAGCACGCTCGCGCGCCATCCCGACCTGGCGCAGTCGTTCCTCGGGTTCAACCGTCACCTGCTCTTCGCGTCGACGCTGACACCCCGGGTGCGCGAGCTCGCGATCCTGCGCACGTCGGCGGTGTGCGACTGCCCATTCGAACGCGTGCAGCACGTGATGCTGGCGGGGCGTGAGGGCATCGACGAAGACACGATCGAGCGGACCGCGGCCGGGCCGGACGCCGACGGCTGGACCGCCGAGGACCTCGTCGTGATCCGCGCGACCGATCAATTGCTGGCCGCATGGACGCTCGACGACGACACGTGGGCCGCGCTGGCCCAGTTGCTCGACGAGCGCCAACTCATGGACTTCGTGTTCACCGTGGGGTCGTACGCGATGTTCGCGATGGCGTGCAACTCCTTCGGGATCCTGCCCGAATGACCGACGAGTTCCGGTCCGCCGCGGAGCGGGCACGGCTCGGCAACCTGGAGAACGAGCGCGCCAAGCTCGAACGCCAGGGCAAGCTGTTCGTGCGCGACCGGCTGGCGTTGCTGCTCGACGACGGGTCGTTCGTCGAGAACGGGCTGCTGGCCAACGCCCTCGCCGGCGACCTGCCGGCCGACGGAGTGGTGACGGGGGTGGGCACCGTCGAGGGTCGGCCCGTGTGCGTGATGGCGAACGACTCGACGGTCAAGGCGGGTTCGTGGGGCGCCCGGACGGTCGAGAAGATCGTGCGGCTCACCGAGTACGCGCTGGAGCACGAGGTGCCGGTCTTCTGGCTGGTCGACTCGGCGGGGGCGCGCCTGACGGATCAGGTCGAGCTGTTCCCCGGACGGCGCGGCGCGGGCCGGATCTTCTACAACCAGAACCGGCTCTCGGGCCGGGTGCCGCAGATCTGCTGCCTGTTCGGCCCCTCGGCGGCGGGTGGCGCGTACATCCCGGCCTTCTGTGACGTCGTGTTCATGGTCGAGGGCAACGCTTCGATGTACCTCGGCTCGCCGCGCATGGTGGAGATGGTCGTGGGGGAGCGCACCACCCTGGAGGAGATGGGCGGCGCGCGCATGCACGCGACCGTGTCGGGCAGCGGTGACAACCTCGCGGTGGACGACGCCGACGCGATCGCCCAGGCGCGCGCGTACTTCGCGTACATGCCCCAGAGCTGGCGAAGCCCGCTCCCGACCTACTCACCCGAAGCGCCGGCCGCGCCCCTGACCGCGGGCGCGGTCCCGACCGACGAGCGAGTGGCGTTCGACATGCACGATTTCGTCGACGGTGTCGTCGACGCCGACAGCTTCTTCGAGGTGAAGCCGTTGTTCGCGCCGGAGGTGATCGTGGGCTTCGGGCTCCTCGACGGCCGGCCGGTCGGCATCGTGGCGAGCAACTCGCTCCACAAGGGTGGAGCGTTGTTCGTCGACTCGTCCGACAAGGCGGCGCGCTTCATCTGGTGCTGCGACGCGTACGGGATCCCCCTCCTGTTCCTCGCCGACGTCCCGGGGTTCATGGTGGGAACCGACGTCGAGCGGCAGGGCATCATCCGCCACGGCGCCAAGATGATCACTGCGGTGTCGGAGGCGACGGTCCCCAAGGTGTCGGTGATCGTGCGCAAGGCCTACGGAGCCGGCCTCTACGCGTTCGCCGGGCCGGCGTTCGGCCCCGACGTGTGCATCGCGCTGCCGACGGCGCGCATCGCCGTGATGGGGCCCGAAGCGGCGATCAACGCGGTGTACGCGAACAAGATCGCGGCCATCGACGACCCGGAGGCACGCGAGCGGTACGTGAACGAGAAGCGTGCCGAGTTCGTCGCCGACGTCGACCTGCTACGGCTCGCGTCCGAGTTGGTCGTCGACGCGGTGGTCGAACCCGAAGAGCTCCGCCAGGACCTCGTCGCCAGGTTCGCGCTCGCCGGCGGCAAGGAGCGCAGCTTCAGCGATCGCCTTCACGGCGTTCCGCCGGTCTGAGCCTCGTCAGGTTCGCCTGCAACTCGGGTGTGTCGAACGACCGCCACTCGGCTGCCATCGCGTCATCGAGCAGGGCTGCCACAGCCGCGCGCAGGCCGGCGTTGAGCAGGCGCTTCGTCTCCGTCACGGACTGCGGTGGAAGCTTCGCGATGCGGTGTGCGAGCTCGATGGCCTCGGGGAGCGGCTGCTCGGAGATCCGCGTCGCCAGACCCGCCTCGACCGCTTCCTTCGCGCTGATGCGGGTACCCAGGATGAGGTGCTCCTTGGCCCGCAGCAGCCCGGTGAGGAACGGCCACGCGATGGCGCCCCCGTCGGCCGCCACGAGGCCGAGCACGGCGTGAGGGTCGGCGAGGTGCGCGTCCTCGGCGATGAGCACGAGGTCGCAGAGCGACACCAGGCTGCAGCCGAGTCCCACCGCCGGGCCGTTCACGGCGCCGACGATCGGGATCTCGAGCGCGAGCATGGACCGCACGAGCGTCTTGCCCTCGTCGATGGTGGCCGACCGCACGTCGAGGTCGTCGACCATCGTCTGCAAGAGCCCGAAGTCACCGCCTGCGCTGAAGGCCTTCCCCGCACCGGTGAGCACGACGGCACGCGGGTCGGTGTCGCGCGCGAGCTCCTCCCACACCTCGGTGACCGCCCGGTGAAGCTCGGCGTCGGCGGCGTTCAGCGTGTCGGGCCGGTTCAGCGTCACGATGCGCACCGGGCCGTCGACCTCGATCAGGACCGCATCGGGGGCGGTCACCGCGGCGACCGCCCGGGGCGTGGGATGCCGGAGTGGTGTCGGCGTGATGGACCCATGTGCTCCTCGAAGCGGCGGCGAAATCGTGAGATACGATATCCCTGCCGGTGCGAGGGCCAGGGAACGGAGTCGTTCCGGCGCCGCGACCCGGAGGACGGTCGAGTGACGGCTCGACCGCAGGAATCCCCGTCCGTGTGGGCCCGCGCTCTGACCTGGAAGCGACGCCGATGACTGCGACCGACCTGTACTACGACCCGTACGACTACGCGATCGACGCCGACCCGTACCCGGTCTGGCGCCGGCTGCGCGACGAGTCGCCGGTGTACTGGAACGAGCGGCACGGCTTCTACGCGCTGAGCCGCTACGACGACGTCCTCGACGGGCTGCTCGACAACGAGACGTTCCTGTCCAGCCACGGGATCGTGCTGGAGATGATCGGCGACGAGCCGTACGAGAACCTCCCGATGATGATCATGATGGACCCGCCGTCGCACACGAAGCTCCGCAAGCTGGTCAGCCGGGCGTTCACGCCGCGGCGCATCGCGGGCCTCGAGCACAAGATCGCCGAGCTGTGCCGCGCGTTCTTCGACGAGATCGACGGCGAAGTGGAGTTCGACTACATCGACCGCTTCGCAGGCGTGCTGCCGCCGACGGTCATCCTGTCGCTGGTCGGGTACCCCGAGGGACACGCGCAGGAGTTCCGCGCGCGGAGCGTCGAGAGCCTCCACGTGGAGGAGGGCGCCACCATGGAGAACACGTTCCGGGAGCCGCTCGTCGCCGAGAACGGGGAGATCACCAACGAGGCGTTCGCCATCCTCCCCGACCTCATGGAGCAGCGCCGCACGGACCCGCAGGACGACCTGATCACCGGCCTCGTGCACGCGGAGATCGAGGAGGACGGCGAGACGCGCACCCTGACCCTCGAGGAGATCCTCGCGTTCGTCCAGCTGCTCTCGTCCGCCGGCACCGAGACCGTCGCCCGGCTGCTCGGGTTCGCCGCGGTGACGCTCGCGCGCGTTCCCGACCAGCGCCGGTTGCTCGTCGACGACCCGGCCCTGATCCCGAACGCCGTCGAGGAGTTGCTGCGCTACGAGGCGCCGTCGCCGATCCAGTCGCGCTGGGTCGCCCGCGACATCGAGCGGCACGGCACCGTGATCCCCCGAGGCTCCAAGATCGCGCTGCTCAACGGGTCCGGCGATCGCGACGAACGGCACTTCGACGCCCCCGACGTGTTCGACGTCCGGCGCTCCATCGACCGTCACCTCGCGTTCGGGTACGGGACCCACTTCTGCATCGGCGCGGCGCTCGCGCGGCTGGAAGCCCGGGTGGCCCTGGCTGAGACGCTGCGCCGCTTCCCGACCTGGGAGGTCGACGAAGCGCGCCTCGAGCGCGTGCACACGAGCACGGTGCGCGGGTACACGTCGGTGCCCATGCGGGTTGGTTGAGGCGAGCTTGACCTCGAGCATGCGATACTCGACGCCCATGGCTCGCGAGGCGACGGCCGCGCGTGTCACCGGCGCGTCTCGCGCGATCCGTGTCGAGCCCATCGCCGGCGCGCTCGGAGCCGAGATCACCGGCGTCGACCTCGCGTCGGATCTCGGCGACGACGTCGTCGCCGAGATCAGGCAGGCATGGCTGCAACACCTGGTGGTCTTCTTCAGGGACCAGGCCCTCGGGCCCGACGAGTTCCTCGCCTTCGCGCGTCGCATCGGCGATCCCATGGAGTACCCGTTCGTGAAGGGCATCGAGGGCTACCCGGAGATCATCTCGGTCACGAAGCTCCCCCACGAGACCGTGAACTTCGGCGGGATCTGGCACAGCGACACGACCTACCTGCAGCGTCCGCCCATGGCGACCATGCTGGTCGCCCGCGAGGTCCCTCCTCATGGGGGGGACACCATGTTCGCCGACATGTACGCCGCGTACGACTCCCTCTCACCCGGGATGCGGCGCCTGCTCGACGGTCTGCGCGCGGTCAACAGCTCGGCGTTGGCCGATGTCTCCAAGACGCGGGAAGACCGCATCCGCGACCAGGGCAACGACCCCGGTCAGCAATACCTCGCCGAGCACCCCGTCGTCCGGACGCATCCCGAGACGGGCCGCAAGGCGCTGTACGTGAACCCCGCCCACACCTCGTCGTTCGCCGACATGACGGAGGACGAGAGCCGCGCGTTGCTCGAGTACCTGTTCCGGCACTCGACCAGGCCGGAGTTCACCTGTCGGTTCCAGTGGGCGGTGGGCTCGGTCGCGATGTGGGACAACCGGTGTGCCATGCACAACCCGATCAACGACTACCACGGGTACACGCGGATCATGGATCGCATCACCCTCGCCGGGGACGTCCCGCGCTGAGCCGGTGGATCGAAAAGCTCTAGAGGTCTTAGGCATCGGGGCGACAGGCATCGGGGGAAGGGAGACCAGGTGGGGAATCGGCTGCAGGACAAGGTCTGCATCGTGACGGGAGCGGCCCAGGGCATCGGCGCGGCATACGCGCGCGCCATGGCCGCGGAGGGCGCCGACATCGTGATCGTCGACCTCAAGCGCATCGACCAGGCGGGGCCCGTCGAAGCGGACATCCGCGTGTCGGGGCGTCGGGCGTTGGTGCTCGAGGCCGACGTGAGCGACGCCGACCAGATGCTCGGTTTGGGCCGCACGGTGATCGACGAGTTCGGGCACGTCGACTGCCTGGTGAACAACGCGGGCCTCATGTTCGATCAGTTGACCGCGACGTGGGACGACTTCCTCGCGGTCAACTTCATGGGGATCATCCACGCGTCGAACGGAGTCCTCCCATTCATGTGGGAGCAGCGCCACGGATCGATCGTCAACATCTCGTCGACCGCGGCGTTCCCGCTCCCGCTGCCCGCGATGTTCCAGCTCGGTGACGACGCACCGGCGCCGACGATCGTTCCCGAGGGCTACGGCATGACGAAATGGATGGTCATCCGCCAGTCGCGGGTCATGGCCCAGATGCTCGGCGGGCGGAACATCCGCGTCAACAGCGTGTGCCCCGGCGTCACCATGTCCCCGGCCACGAAGGCGGTGGTCCCGGAGCCCATCGTCGAATCGCTGGTGCAGACCTCGTTGCTCAAGTCGACGCTCGAGCCCGAGGACATGACGGGCATCGTGGTGTTCCTCGCCTCCGACGAGAGCTCCAAGATGACCGGCCAGGTGCTGATCAACGACGCCGGTACCTGGTTCTCCGGCTAGCGGCGAGGCCGAACCGTCAGAGCGTGGTGGGGCGATTCGTGAAGCGCCGCATGGAGGGCGAGTAGAACCAGCCGCCGCCGGCCTTGGTGCCGCCGTCGACGGGGACGTTGTGCCCGGTGACGTAGCTCGACATGTCCGATGCGAGGAACAGCGCGACGCGGGCCTGGTCCTCGGGCCAGCCGAGGCGCCCGACCGGAGCCCACGACTCCCAGAGGTCGTCGTGCTCACCGACGACGCCGTAATCGACCTGGGGAGACTGAGTGAGGTCGGGGCCGATGGCATTGACGCGGATGCCGTGGCGACCCATCTCGACCGCGAGGCACGTCGTGAAGTGCGCCACCGCGGCCTTCATCGCGCCGTAGACCGGCTCACCCGGGTAGCCGCGGAGCCCCTCGACGGAGTGGACGTTCACGATGGAGCCGCGGCCCTGCTCGACCATCGATTCGAGGAAGGCGCGAGTGACCGAGAAGACGTGGCGGAGGTTGAGGTTGTACATCGCGTCCCAGGACTCCGGGGTCGACTTCCGGAAGCGGACGAGCGGCCGGAAGTCTCCGACGTTGTTCACCAGCACGTCGGCCCGGCCGTGACGGTCGTGGACCGCGCTCGCCAGGCGTTCGACCTCGTCGTCGACGCGCACGTCCACGACGTGCGCGCGTGCGGCCCCGCCCGCCGCCTCGATCTCGGAGACCTTGCGCTGTGCCCGGTCGGGGTCGATCTCGGCGATCTCGACGAGGGCACCGTGCTCGGCGAACAGCCTCGCGATGGCGCCGCCGATGCCGTCACCCCCTCCGGTGATCACCGCCACCTTCCCCTGGAGGAGTCGGTGCCAGTTCGTGATGGGGGGGACGTCGCCGGGATCCTGGGACATGGGAAGCGCTCCGCTCTCGGGGGCAGTGGAGGTGATGGTCGCCCGGGCCCGCCGCCGCGAGCCGTCGCCGGTGATCATCGCGCCGGTGACCCCCGCGCCGGGGGCCGGCGCCGGGAGCTCGCTTGACGGTGGCGGGCCGGGTAGCGGACACTCGCCGTCGTGGAACTGGATCGACGGCGGGACGTGATCATCACCGGCGTGGGTGGCCAGGGCGTCCAGCTGTGCGCGAAGGTCCTCGCCAACGCGGCGGTCGCCGACGGCAGGCACGTCATGCTCAGCTCGTACTTCGGTGGGGAGATGCGCGGCGGCCGCACGGAGGCGACCGTGATCACGCGCGAGGGTGCGATCGTCGGACTCCCGCCGATCGTGCCCAGGCTCGAGGCCGTGATCGTGCTGCATCCCGCATTCCTCGCCGACGCGACGCCGCGCCTCGGCGACGCCCCGCTGGTGGTCGCCGACGCGTGGACCTGGCCCGATGAAGCCGAGCCGGCGTCGGCGGGCCGGATCGTGAGGGTGCCGGCGCGGGAGATCGCCGCCGGTCTCGGGGTGCCGGTCGCGGCCGGGCTCGCACTGGTCGGGGCGTTCGCCGAGCTCACCGGGGTCGCGAGCGCCGCTGCGCTCGACGGCGCGGTACGACAGCTCGTGCCGGCGCACCGCGCGGAGGCGGTGCAGGCCAACGTCGCGGCCCTCGCTGCCGGCGCCGACGCCGTGCGGGGCACCCCGGTCGGGATCTCCCGGTGACCACGCTGCGGCACGGTCGTGATGGCGCTCGAGCGCTGCAAAGGCTGCGGATTGTGCGTGCCGGTGTGCCGGCCGGGCGCGCTCGAGATGACGGAGGAGCGCAACGCCAAGGGCTACGTGCTGCCGCGCCTCCTCGACGGCTGCACCGGCTGCCGCGCGTGCGCCGAGGTCTGCCCCGACTTCGTGTTCGAGGTCTACCGCTTCGACGTCGTCGCGGCGCAGGTCCCCGAATGACGCTCGTTCTGCGCGAGGGATACGACGCGATCGCCGCCGCTGCGGTGGACGTGGGCTGCCGGTTCTTCGCCGGCTACCCGATGCTTCCCTTCACCGGTCTCCTCGACGCGTTCGCGCGCGAGCTCCCTCGCGTCGACGGGGTGCTGATCCAGGCCGACACCGAGATCGAGGGTGCGAACATGGCCCTCGGGGCGGCGGCGACCGGCGCCCGCGCCGCAACGGGGTCCACCGGCCAGGGCCTCGCACTCATGCAGGAGACGATCGCCGAGGCCGCGCTCAACGAGCTGCCGCTCGTGGTGTTCAACATCGCCCGCGGGCAACAGGACTACTTCCAGGCGACGCGGGGCGGTGGATGGGGCGACTACCGCACGATCGCGTTGGCGCCCGCGAGCGTGGTGGAGGCCGCCGACGTCACGCGCCTGGCGTTCGAGCTCGCCGACGAATGGCTGACACCGGTCATCGTCTACGGCGATCACCTCATCGGGTTCACCCAGATGACCGTCGAGCAGGCTCCGGCGGGTGCGGAGGCCGCGCCGCCCGAGAAGCCGTGGGCGCTCGACGGCAGCAGCGGCGGCACCGGGCAGTCGAAGGTGGTGTGGACGTGGCGCCAGGGCAAGCACAACACGCCCGGCCCCGGACCGAACCGGCACTGGCAGCACGTCGCCGAGAAGTACGAGCAGCTCGCCCGGGCCGAGGCGCGCCACTCGGAGCACCGTCTCGACGGTGTCGAACACGTCGTCGTGTCGTTCGGTACGACTGGCGCGTTCGTCGACTACGTCGTCGACGAGCTCCGCGCCGAGGGGCACGCGGTCGGTTCGTTCCGTCCCGTCACGCTGTGGCCGTTCCCGAGCGACGCGCTCGCGGCCGTCGCTGGTCGTCCCACCTGTGCCCAAATGCTGGTGTACGAGCTCAACGCCGGCCAGATGGTCGACGACGTCCGGCTCGCGGTCAACGGGGCGCGGCCGGTGCACTCGATCGGTGGCGTGAGCCAGGACGAGTCCGGCATGCGCCAAGGCGAGCTGCTGGGCGTCGACACGATCCGAGCGCGCATCCTCGCCGCCATCACCGGAGCAACCCGATGACCCACCTCGATCTCACGAGCCCCGGCGCGCGCAAGGTGGCCGGCTTCGCTCCCGACCTCCTCCAGAGCACCGAACACCACCTGTGTGGCGGGTGCGGGCACCCGGTCGCGTGGCGCCTGCTCGTCGAGGTGCTCGACGAGTTGCAACTCGTCGACCGCTCGATCGGCATCGTCGGCCACGGGTGCTACACCCAGATCATCACCACCGCCGACGTCGAGTTCCTCCAGTGCCTGCACGGGAGGGCGCCCGCCGTCGCCACCGGCGTGAAGCGCATGCTCCCCGATCGCGCCGTCTACACGCTGCAGGGTGATGGCGACATGGTCTCGGAAGGGCTGGCCGAGGTCCTGCACGCGGCGGCGCGCGGGGAGGCGATCACGTGCCTGATGCTCGACAACGGGGTCTTCGGCGACACCGGCGGGCAGATGACCGCGGCGACGACCGTCGGGCAGCGCACGAAGACCAGCCTCGCGGGCCGTAGCGCCGACGACCACGGCCATCCCATCGCGGTGGCCGACATCGTCGCCCGATTCCCGGGAGTCGCATACGTCGCGCGCGGCGCGGTCGACAAACCGAACGCGATCGCCCGGACCCGTCGGTACCTCCGCGAGGCGTTCGCGTCCCAACTGGCGGGGGAGGGCTTCTCGCTGGTCGAGATCCTCACCATGTGCCCCACCGGATGGGCAGTGCCGACCGACCAGGGCGCGCAGTACCAGCGTGACCAGATGAATCCCACCTACCCGCTCGGTGAGCTGCGCGCTCGGGCGTCCTGACCGTGGACGTCCGGATCCACGACATCCTGGCGCGCCGGGCCGGGCTCACGCCGCACCGGATCGGGGCGACGCTCGGAGACGATGCGCGCACCTTCGCCGAGCTGGACGCGGGGGCCAATCGGGCCGCTCACCGCCTCGCCGGCGCGGGCGTGACCGCACACGACCGGGTCGTCTGGTGGGGGCCGACCGCTCTCGACGCGCTCGAGCTCGGGTACGGCACGACCAAGCTGGGCGCGGCGATCGCACCGATCAACCCGAACTTCACCGAGCCCGAAGCCGCGTCCGCGTTGGAGACGCTGCGACCGCGCCTCGTCGCCGCGCACCCCGGCTTCGAAGCGGTGGCCCGCGCGGTGGCCGAGCCGCTCGGGCTCTCGGTCCTCGTCACCGAGCCGGGCTGGCGCGACGGCGCGTCCTCTTCGGCGTTGCCGCGTCTCGGGTCAGGCGAGGACATCAGCAACGTCTTCCTCACGAGCGGATCGACCGGAGTGTCGAAGGGGGCGATGCTCTCGCACCGCGCCGCGTGGTTGCGCGCCCACCAGCGCGACACCGAAGGTGGTGCCACCGGCCGCCGCGGCGTCGTGGTCATGTTCGGCCTGTTCCACATGGCCGGATGGTTCATGATCGAGCAGGCCATGGCCGCGGACCGTGCCGTGCACCTCGTGCACCGGGCCGACCCGCGCGAGCTGCTCGACGCGATCGAACGGTGGCGCGCCGGCGGGCTCTACGCCATTCCCGGGGTCTGGCAGCGCATCCTCGACGACGTCGGCTCGTACGACACCTCGTCGCTCTCCGAGGCGCTCACCGGCACCTCGCACGTCGGGATCGACCTGATCGACGGGCTGAAGCGGCGCTTCCCCGGCTCGTGGACCTCGGTTGCCTACGGATCCACGGAGATCGGACGCGGCGCGGTGCTCCTCGACTCCGACCTCTACAGACACCCCGGCAGCGTCGGGCAGCCGCCCCCGATGGTGGAGGCCGATCTGGCCGACGACGGTGAGCTCTGGCTCCGGAGCCCGACGATGTTCTCCGGGTACCTCGACCGGCCCGATGCCACCGCGGAGGCGATCGACGACGACGGATGGTTCCACACCGGCGACCTCGCCACGCGCGACGCGGAGGGGTTCGTCACCATCACCGGCCGGCGTTCGGAGTCGATCCGTTCGGGCGGTGAGTGGGTCGCGCCGGTGGAGGTCGAGACCGCGATCCTGTCGCATCCGGCGGTGGCGGAGGTCGGCGTCGTCGGCCTTCCCGATGCTCGCTGGGGCGAGATCGTCTGCGCGGCGATCGTCCTGGAGCCGGGGGCGACGCTGCCCACCGTCGACGAGCTCCGAGTCCATGTCGCCACGACGCTCGTGGGGCCCAAGCAGCCGCGCGCGGTGGTGCAGGTCGACGCGCTGCCCCGCACCGACGCCACCGGGCAGATCCGTCGCCGCCGTCTGCGCGACGGCCTCGTCGCCGACCGCCGCGTCACCACCGCGTAGACGCCGCCGCCCCACGCGGCCGGGGCACGCCGCCGTCGGGTGATCAGCGCCCGAGCGACACCACGTGCGCGATGTCGGCCGACGATCGGCCGACGTGGATCGTGTACGTCCCCGGGTCGACCCGCCAACCGGGCGTGGAATCCTCGCTGCGAGGGTTGCCCGGATCCCAGTACGCGAACGCGCGCTCGTCGAGGTCGAGCGTGACGATGGTCTGCTCCCCGGGATCGAGCGTGACCTTGGCGAACGCCTTGAGCTCCCTCGGCGGGCGAACCAGGCGTGATGGCTGCGGCGGCCCGACGTAGCACTGGACGACTTCCGATCCGCGCCGACCGCCGGCGTTCGTGACCGCCACCGACACCGTGACGCGGTCGCCGTCGTCGACGATCTCGGGCTCACCGATCACGAAGGAGGTGTACGAGAGCCCGTGGCCGAACGGGAACCGAGTGGGCAGTTGCCGGGCGTCGTACCACCGGTAGCCCACGAGCACGCTCTCGCCGTAGCGGATCTCGCCGTTCTCGCCGGGGAAGTTCCCGAACGACGGGTTGTGCTCCAGCCGCAGCGGGAGCGTGGTCGGCAGCCGACCACCCGGTTCGGCGTCGCCCAGCACGATGTCGGCGAGCGCGTTCGCCATCTCCTGGCCGCCGAACCAGGCCTGGAGGATCGCGTGGGCGTCGTCGGCCCACGGCATCGTCACGGGCGCGCCGGTGTTCACCACGACGACCGTGCTCGGGTTCGCGGCGACGACCCGGGCGACGAGGTCGTCCTGCGCCCCCGGCAGGTCCATGGTCTCGCGATCCCGGCCCTCGGACTCGTAGTCGTCGTTGGTCCCGACCACCACGACCACGGCGTCGGCGGCCTGCGCGGTCGCGACCGCACGCTCGACCAGGTCCGGCGGTGACGGTCGGCGCAGCCCGAGCTTCGTCCCCCGCAGGAAGAACCCGCCGTGCTCGGCGAACTCCACGACGACGTCCACCGTGTCGCCGGCCACGAGATCGACCACGGCCTCGATCTCCGCGCTGCCCATCCCGAAGTAGTCGGTGCCGGGGCCGGGCGGGTCGGACACGCCGTCGAGCGCCACCGTGCCGTCGACGAGGACGCGCGCCTTCCCGCCGATCTGGATCAGCGTCAGCGTGTGCGGCCCCGTCTCGTCGGGGGTGAAGCGGCCCGCGGCGCGGAACGAGAAGTCCCCGAGGTCGACGCCGGGTGGTGGGGTGTCGACCAGCAGCAGCCGACCGTCCCTGAACGTCCGGGTGGCGACCGGCGGGAAGGCGTGCTCGCGACCGGCGAAGAACTCGACCGCGAACCCCGTCTCGATGGGCGGCGCGGTCAGGTCGAAGTCGACCCCTCGGGCGTACCGGACCTCGACGTCGTCACCGACCTTCGCGCGAAGGGCATCCAAGGGGCTGATGCGGTAGTGCGGCGCCAAGTTCGCCGAACCGCCACCCATCATCTGCGGACGCTGAGCGTTCGGACCGATGACCGCCACCGAGCGCACCGCCGAGCGGTCCAAGGGGAGCAGCCCGTCGTTCTTCAGCAACACCATCGCGGCGGCCGCTGCCTCGTGGGCGAGCGCCCGGTGCTCCGGACGGTCGATCGACGTGCTCGTCCGGTGCGGAGGGTCGGCCAACGCACCCACGCGATCGAACACGCTCAGCAGGTGTGTGACCTGGGCGTCGACCGTCGCCTCGTCGACTTCGCCGGCGCGTACCGCCTCGGCCAGTGCGGAGCCGTAGAAGCTTCCCGGCCCCGGCATCTCGAGATCGACGCCCGCGGCCGACGATCCCACCGTCGAACCCGCGCTCAACCAGTCGGTGAGCACGAAGCCCTCGAATCCCCATTCGCCGCGGAGGATGTCGCCGAGCAACTCGACGTGCTCGGAGCAGAACCGGCCGTTGAGCCGGTTGTACGCGGTCATCACCCCGAGCGTGCCGCCCTCGCGCACCGCCAATTCGAACGGCACGAGATAGATCTCCCGCAACGCCCGCGGATCGATCACCGAGTCCATGGTCTGGCGCTCGAACTCCGCGTCGTTGCCGGCGAAGTGCTTCACCGTCGTGACGATCCCCTGCGACTGCACGCCGCGCACGAACGCGGCGGCGATCTTGCCCGAGAGCAACGGATCTTCCGAGTAGCACTCGAAGTTGCGGCCGGCGATCGGCGAGCGGTGGATGTTGACCGTCGGGGCGAGCAGCACGCGGCACGCCTTGGTGTGGGTCTCCTCACCGAGCATGACTCCCACGCGTTCGATCAGCGCGGGGTCCCATGTCGCCCCCAGCGCGGAACCGCACGGGATGCACACCGCGGTCTCGGCGCCGAGACCGAAGAGCGCGCTGCCGCGTGCGCCGTTCGGGCCGTCGGTCACCTGGACCGACGGGATCCCGAGGCGCTCGACGGCGGCGAGGTTCCAGAAGTCGGCGCCGGTCGTCAGCGCGGCCTTCTCGTCGAGGCTCATCGCGCCGATCGCCGCCGCCCAGTCCATACGCCCCGCCCGCCGGGCGCTACCGGCTGAGGAGTGCGAGGAGGTTGTCGCGCATGATCTTCCTGATGTCGGCTTCGGGGAGCTTCTGGATGCTGTCGGCGAAGTCGCCGGGCATGATGTTGCCTTCGGGGTGGGGCCAGTCCGATCCCATGAGGACGCGGTCGACGCCGATGAGCTCGGTGAGGCCGACGACGTCTTCCTCGGGGAACGGCGAGATGTAGATGTGTTCCTTGAACACGTCGGAGGGCAGGTCCTGCATGGTTTGACCGAACGCCTCGATCCTGCGTTCGAGGAGCGAGCCGGCGTGGTCGACCATGTGCAGGGCGTAGGGCGTCCAGGTGCAGCCGAGCTCGATGCTGGCGATCTTGACGTTGGGGAAGCGACCGAAGAGGTTGCCGAGCACCAGCGCGACGCAGGTTTCGAGGATTCCCCGATCGGAGTTGAACGCCGCGTCCAACGCCGCGTTGTAGCCCTTGTCGGTCTTGGACTGGCCCCACATCACCTCGAACGCTTCGGTGTACTTGGTGCGTCCGCCGTAGCCGTGGTAGGCGGCGAGGGTGTGGCTCTCGTTCATCAACGACCAGAACCGGTCCCACGCCGGATCCGCGGGTGAACGACCGTTGGCCGGACCCGGCCGCAACGAGATCGCCTTGACCCCCTTGTCCAGCACGAACTCGAGCTCGGCGGCCGCCAGCTCCGGATCGAGCATCGGGATGTAGGGCGGCGCGTACAGGCGGTCCTGGTAGGCGTAACCCCAGTCCTCCTCGAGCCAGAGGTTGAACGCGTGGAACACCTTGTAGGCCATCGGCGCGTCGTCGTGCATCAACCCCTCGACGCAGTCCCCCAACGTCGGGAACAACAAACACTTCTCGACGTTCTGCTCGTCGAGCATGTCGAGACGCGCGTAGTTCTTGCGGTAGCCGTCGGGGATCTCCTCGAGCTGGCCGTACGCGCCGAACATGTCGGTGAGCGGGATGCCCGTCACTCCCTTGGTGCGCTCCTGCAGCTCCTTGAGCCGTGCGTGGAAGGCGCCCGGAGTCGCGATCGGGTTGAACGTCGGGTTCGGCACCGCCGTGTTCGCGATGCCGATCATCGTCGAGCCGAACACCATGTAGCGGCGCTTGCCTTCACTCACCCAGCGGACGTAGCGCTTCACGTCCTCGTCCGCGTACCGCAGGAACGCATCCTCGGCCTCGTAGTAGTGGTTGTCGGCATCGACGAACTGGTAGTCCACGACGAGCACCCCCTGCGGACGGAAACCGCCCTCTCGGCCAGTGGTGGCGAACTTACCAGCACGCGGTGCGCGGGTGAACTTCCGGCCGCGGCCGGCGGATCGCTCAGCTGCGCCGGGTTTGGCTCCACGGCACGCCGTGGTCGGCGCTCGGCTCCCGGGGGAGCCCGAGGGCGCGCTCGGCGAGGTTGTTGCGTTGCACCTCGTTCGTGCCGCCGCCGATCGAGACGCCGTAGCGGCCCATCACCTCCGCGGCGACCCAACGACCGACCTCGTCGTCGGCGAGCACGCCCGCCGGCCCCGCGATCGCGGCCGCGAGGTCGCCGGAGACGGCGCGGTTCTCGGCGACGAACAGCTTCAGGATCGACGGATCGACCGGCGGGCGCTCGCGCCGCCGGACCGCGGTCATGATGCGATCCGCGAGCAGCCCGAGAGCCCGTTCCCGCGTGTAGAAGTCGGCGAGGCGCTGGCGCACGACCGGATCGCCCGTGTTCCCGAACCGCCGAGCCAGCCGGAGCAGGTTCGAGAAGAGGTCGCTGCCGGAGCCGCCGATCATGGCCGACTCGTTCGACAACACCGTGCGCGCGGCCGCCCAGCCCCCGTCGATCTCGCCGAGCACGTTGCTCACCGGCACCCGGACGTCCTCGAGGAACACCTCGTTGAAGTGCGCGGCGCCGGTCGCCTGGACGAGCGGGCGCACCTCGATCCCCGGGCTCGCCATGTCGACCAGGAGGAAGCTGATGCCGTGATGCTTCGGGGCGTCGGCATTCGTCCGCGCCAGCAGCATGCCGTGGTCACACCACTGCGCGGCCGAGTTCCACACCTTCTGGCCGTTGACCACGAACTCGTCACCGTCGCGCTCGGCACGGCAGGCGAGGCTGGCGAGATCGGAGCCGGCGCCCGGCTCGCTGAAGAGCTGACACCACGCGTCGTCACCCGAGAGCAACCTCGGGACCAGCTCGCGCTGCTGCTGCTCCGTGCCGTAGGCCATGAGCGTCGGACCGAGCATGGCGATCGTCGCCCGGACGAATCCCGACGAGGCCTCGTAGCGGGCGGCCTCCTCCTCGTACACGCGCTCCTGCCAGGCCTCACCGCCCTGGCCGCCGAGCTCCTTCGGGTACGTGAAGCCGGCCATGCCGGCGTCGAAGCGGGTGCGTTGCCACGCACGGCCCTCCTCGAACGCCCGCCGCGCCGCTTCCGCATCCGTGTGGAAGTTCAACGCCCACGGACTCCCTTCCCGCTTGGGATGCGAGTTGGCGGCGAGGAACGCCCGCACGTCGGCGCGGAACGCCGCCTGTTCGGGCGTGTCTGACGACTGCGCTTCGTCGATCGTGGTGGTCACCGGGGAACGCTCCAAGCATCGTCTTGGCTCGACATCGTGACGGTAGCCCGCTCGTGGTGGCGGCGCGCCCGCTCGGGGCGACCCGTTGGCGCGATTCCGGGGCGCTGGCCAGAATGACCCGCCTCACCCCGACTCCCGACTCCCGACCCCCGAAGGACTCCCCGCGATGCCCGGCGACCTCGATCTCGACGACCTGGCCACCCGCGCCACCACCGCGGCGCAACACTGGGCGCCGGCGTGCGCCATCTCCGACGTCCAACCTCTCACGGGGGGCGCGTCGAGCCTCACCTTCACCGGGCTCGTCACCGGCGGCCCGGTCGAGAACGAGCGCATCGTGTTGAAGGTGGCGCCGCCGGGGCTGGAGCCCGTGCGCAACCGCGACGTCGCGCGCCAGGCCCGCTTGATGCGGGCGCTCGACGGTGCCCCGGGCGTGCGGGTGCCGTCGGTGTACTTCGAGGACGACGGGGACCCTCCCGACGTCCCGCCGTTCCACGCCATGAACGTCGTCGCCGGCGAGTGCCTGGAGCCCCTGTTGCAGGCGCCATCGCCCGAGGTGATGCCGCTCGTGGCCGACCGCGCCTTCGCCGCGGCCCGGATGCTCGCGGCGCTGCATCGCGTCGACCCGGACGCCG
This sequence comes from uncultured Actinomycetes bacterium, assembly GCA_963750045.1. Taxonomy (GTDB): domain Bacteria; phylum Actinomycetota; class Acidimicrobiia; order IMCC26256; family DASPTH01; genus DASUAS01. The sequence goes on from CAVVPD010000006.1 coordinate 87,215, forward strand.
TCGGGCTCGCCGCCGAGCGGCGGACGTCGCTCGAGGACGAGATCAAGCGGTGGACGCGCGCGTTCGAGACCGTCGACGAGCGTATGAACGCGCGCTATCTGGAAGCCGAGGAGCTGCTCTTCGCAACCATGCCCCCCGCCCTGCCCGACGCCGTGTGCCACGGCGACTACCGGCTCGGCAACATGCTGTGCGACGGCGGCGAGGTGCGCGCGCTCATCGACTGGGAGATCTGGTCGTTGTCGGACCCCCGGCTCGACCTGGCGTGGTTCCTCTTCTTCACCCCCGAGGCGAAGCACCCGATGGCCAGCAACCCCGGGCCGACGGGCATGCCGGCCGCCGACGCGCTGCTCGACGCCTACGTCGCCGAGTCGGGCGCGACGCCGACGAACCTCGAGTGGTTCCACTGCCTGATCCGCTACAAGGAGGCGGCCGCGACCGCGCTCTTGATCAAGCGGATGTTGAAGGCGAACGGGGGTGAGGCGGAAGGGAACTGGTCGACCTCGATCCCGTCGCTCACCGCCGAGTGCATCGAGCGGCTGCGGGACTTCACGCCGACGGGCTGAAACGAGATCAGGACGTGGCGAGGAGGGGCCGCACGTGCGCGGCCAGCGCGACCGCGTGCCCGACCGGATCGTCGAGTGGCCAGCCGTAGCTCGGGAGGTCGAAGTACTCGACGCTGAGGAGGCCGCGGTAGTCGAGACGCCGGAGCTCGGCGATGACGGCGGCGAAGTCGACGTCGCCACCCTCGTCCGGGTGGAGCTGGGGACGCCCCTTCGCCGCTTGCCGGAGTTGCACGTGGTCGGCGAGGCGGAGGAGCTCCACCGGGTCCTCGCCCCACGTGGCGACGTGGCCCGTGTCGAGGGTGAGCCGCAGCCCGGGGACGGCCGCGACCATCGCTTCGACCCGTTCGATGCTGTCGGCCGCGGTCCTGGGCCCCGGTTCGAGACGCGCGCCCGGGTGCCGGCGGAACCGCTCGACGGTCTCGTCGAACCGGTCTTCCCCGCGTCGCTCGGTCGGGGCCATGCAGGTGCAGTCGTCGCGCAGCTCGAACCCGTTGATGCGGTCGCCGATCGGGATCGGCAGCGCCGCCAGCGCTGCGGCGGAGAGGGCGTCGAGCCCGCCCACGCCCGCGTCGAGGTGGTCGAAGCCGAGGTCGGCGGCTCGGGCACAGGCCTCCTCCACCCCGATCGGGCCGAAGGCCACCGCCACGATGCCGACGGTGTGGTTGATCACGGGAGCTCCCTGGGAAGAGGGCACGGCCGGGGAATACGGTGGGCGCTGCGCCGGGCGTCATGCATCGTGCCCGGCCCGACGCCGAGGAGCAAGCATGCGGGTCGACGACATGATCTTCGTGAGCGTGGACGACCACGTGGTCGAGCCCGCCGACCTCTTCGACGGCCGGATGCCGGCGAAGTACGCCGACCAGGCCCCGCGCGTGGTGCGCAACGAGCGGGGCGACGACGTCTGGGTCTTCGACGGCCAGGACATCCCCAACATCGGGCTCAACGCAGTGGCCGGACGACCGAAGGAGGAGTACGGGATCGATCCGACCTCCTTCCAGGAGATGCGCCCCGGGTGCTTCGACGTGCACGAGCGGGTGAAGGACATGAGCGCGGGCGGGGTGCTGGCGTCCATGAACTTCCCGTCGTTCCCGTCGTTCTCGGGCCGGTTGTTCCTCCCGACCTCCGACAAGGAGCTCGCGGCGTCGGTCGTGCGGGCCTACAACGACTGGCACATCGACGGCTGGTGCGGTGCGTACCCCGACCGGTTCATCCCCATGGCGCTGCCGATGCTCTGGGATCCCGAGGCCACCGCGCGCGAAGTGCGCCGCGTCGCCGAGAAGGGTTGCCGCTCCCTCACGTTCACCGAGAATCCGGCGAAGCTCGGGCTGCCGAGCTTCCACGCCGACCATTGGGACCCGGTGTGGCGGGCCTTGGTGGAGACGGGGTCGATCCTCAACATCCACCTCGGTTCGTCGGGGCAGCTCGCGATGACCGCACCGGACGCCCCGATCGACGTGATGATCACGCTCCAACCCATGAACATCTGCATGGCCGCAGCCGACCTGCTGTGGTCCCGGGTCCTGCGGGAGTACCCCGACCTGCGCATCGCCCTGTCGGAGGGCGGCACCGGATGGATCCCGTACTTCCTCGACCGTCTCGACCGTACCTACGACATGCACCACCTCTGGACCGGCCAGGACTTCGGTCCCGAGCTCCCGAGCGAGGTGTTCCGGCGCCACTTCCTCACCTGCTTCATCGCCGACCCGGTGGGCCTCCACCTGCGCGACGACATCGGCGTCGAGAACATCTGCTGGGAGATGGACTACCCGCACTCGGACTCCTCGTGGCCGGAGGCGCCCGAGGAGTTCCACGAAATGTGCGGGCGCTTCGGCGTGACCGACCGGGAGATGAACCTGATCAGCCACGAGAACGCGATGCGCTGGTACCAGTTCGAACCGTTCGCCGTCCGGCCCCGCGAGCAGTGCACCGTCGCGGCGCTGCGGGCCGAGGTGGCCGGTCACGACGTGTCGGTCCGCGTCTACGACACCGGGCGTTTCGAGCGGTCGCGCATCAGCCTCGGCGAGCTGCAGGAACGGGCCACGGCCTGAGCCCGGGCGCGGCTCGGAGCGGTCTGGATAACATATACGTTCTATGGGGACCAGCCCGGTGGAACGGATGACGGGGGGCCGGGCGCTCGCCCGCCAACTCGCGCGCGAAGGCGTCGAGGTCGTGTTCGGCCTGCCCGGTGACCAGACGATGTACGCCCTCGACGGCCTCTACGACGTGCCCTCGGTCCGGTTCGTCACCACCCGCCACGAGCAGGCCACCACCTACATGGCCGACGGGTACGCCCGCGCGGGAGGCCGCCCCGGCGTCGCGTTCGTCGTCCCGGGTGTGGGGATCTACAACGCGGGCGCCGGCCTCGCGACCGCGTGGGCGTCGTCGTCGCCGGTCGTGCTCATCGCCGGCCAGATCAACCGCGACGCGATCGGCAAAGGGCTCGGCCTGCTGCACGAGATCGACGATCAGCTCGATCTCGTGCGCCCCGTCACGTCGTGGCAGCGGCGCGCGCTGACCGCCTCGGAGATCGCCGACACCGTGCACGAGGCGTTCGAACGCGTGCAACGCGGTCGCCGGCGGCCGGTGGAGATCGAGATGCCGCCGGAGGCGTTCATCGAGGAAGCCGACGTCGCGCTCCCTGATGCCGCCGACGACATCCGGCTCGCCGCGGATCCTGCCGATGTCGAGCGGGCCGCGGCGGTGCTCGCCGGCGCGGAACGACCGCTGATCTGGGCCGGCGGGGGAGTGGTGCTCGGCGACGCCGGCGCGCAGCTCACCGCGGTGGCCGAGTTCCTCCAGGCGGCGGTCGTCACGACGCGTCAGGGCAAGGGCGCGATCGACGACCGCCATCCACTTTCGGTCGGCACCGCATGGGTCAACACGCGTCTCCAACCGCTGCTCGACGACGCCGACGTGATCCTGGCGGTGGGCACGCACTTCCTCGGGAGCAACGTCGCGGTGGGCAAGGTCGTGGTCCACGTCGACGTCGACCCCGATGAGATCGGACGGCACGTCGCCGATCCCGTCGCCGTGGTCGGTGACGCGGCGCCGACGCTCGACCTCCTCCTCGCCGAGCTCCAGAAGCGCAGCGACCCGCACCCGAGTCGTACCGCCGAGACCCACGCGATGCGGGCTCGGGTGGAGGAGCAACTCCGGGGCGTGGGACCTCAGGCGGCGATGGTCGACCAGCTGCGGGCTGCGGTACCCGACGACGGGATCCTCGTGCCCTGCACCACGACCATGGGCTACATGACGCACATGCTCTACCCCGCGTATGCCCCGCGCACCTATCTCTCCACCTCCTACATGGGCACGCTCGGGTTCGGCTTCCCCGCCGCGCTCGGCGCCAAGGTCGCCCGCCCCGACGTGCCCGTCGTCTGCGTCACCGGCGACGGGGGCTTCCTCTTCGCGGCGACGGAGCTGGCGACCGCGATGCAGTACGGCATCAACACCGTCACGATCGTCTACAACGACGGTGCCTACGGCAACTCGAACCGCGACCAGCGTGAGCGGTTCCACGGTCGTGAGATCGGCACCACACTGCGCAACCCCGACTTCGTGAAGTTCGCCGAGTCGTTCGGCGCCGACGGCGTGAAGCTGTCGCTGGGCGCCGACGTCGGCCCCGCGGTGCGCGAGGCCATCGGCAACGACCGCCCCACCGTCATCGAGGTGCCGATGGATCGGCTGCCGTCACCGTTCTGACCGAGAGGAGTGGCGCGATGACCACCGTTGCGGGACCCACGACCGGCATCACCGTCGCCCGACAGGCCGGCGCGCTCGGAGCGATCGTCACCGGCGTCGACCTCGCGGCCGACGTGGACGCGACCGTGTTCACGCTCCTCCACGACGCGCTGCTCGAGCACTCGGTGATCTGCATCCGGGGTCAGGCGCACATCACCCCGGACGACCAGGTGGCGTTCTCGGCGCGGTGGGGACGCATCGAGCCCCATCCGTACGTACCCCCGATCGAGGGGCATCCCGAGATCATCAAGGTCTACGACCCGAACCCGATCACCGTGACCTGGCACGCCGACTTCACCTACGCCAAGCAGCCGCCGGCGATCAGCCTGCTGCTCGCGCGGGTGATCCCGCCCTACGGCGGCGACACGATGTTCTCGAACGGGTACCTGGCGTACGAGCACCTGTCATCGGGGATGCGCGCGACGCTCGACGGCATGCGCGCGGTGCACTACGCGACGCAGTTGGCGATCGACAGCGGGATGCCCGAGGACGAGATCGTCAACTCGCATCCGGTGGTGTGCACGCACCCCGAGACGGGTCGGCGCGCACTGTTCGTCAACGACAATTACACGCGCCATTTCGACGGCTGGTCGGTAGACGACAGCCAGCCGTTGCTCGACTACCTCTACGCCCAGTTCGCGCGGTTCGAGTACACGTGGCGCCATCGCTGGCAGGAGGGTGACCTGCTCATCTGGGACAACCGTTGCGTGCAGCACGCGGTGGTCGGCGACACCCGGGGTCAGGAACGCGTGCTGCACCGCACCACCATCGCAGGAGACACACCGCGATGACCGAGATCCCCTGGATCGTCAGCCTCGACGACCACGTCGTCGAACCCCCCGACATCTGGACCGGTCGGCTCCCGGCGAAGTACCGCGAGATCGGGCCCCGCATCGTGTTCGCGCCCCCGGGCACGCCGGTCCTCGACGGCGGTGGCTACCGTGAGGCGCCCGGCACCGACGGCGAACCGGTGGCGTGGTGGTTCTACGAGGACCAGCAGTACTCGGTGAAGCGGCTCATCGCCGCCGCCGGCTACCCGGCCGAGGAGATCGGCTTCGACGGCATCACCTTCGAGCAGATGCGGCCGGGGTGCTGGCAGCCCCAGGCCCGCATCGACGACATGACCATGAACCACGTCGAGGCGTCGCTCTGCTTCCCGAACTACCCCCGGTTCTGCGGCCAGATCTTCCTCAAGGGCAAGGACAAGGAGCTCGCCCGGCTCTGTGTCGAGGCCTACAACGACTGGATGGTCGACGAGTGGTGCGGGGACAGCGGTGGCCGGCTCATCCCGCTGTGCCTGATCCCGCTGTGGGACGTCGAGCTCGCCGCCGCCGAGGTGCGCCGGAACGCGGCGCGTGGCGTGCGTGCGGTGTGCTTCTCCGAGCTCCCGCCCTGGCTCGGCCTGGCGAGCATCCACTCCGGCGCCTGGGACCCGTTCTTCGCCGCATGCGCGGAGACCGGCACCGTGGTCGCGATGCACATCGGCTCGGGCACGAAGACGATCAACTCGTCGGAGGACGCGCCCGACGCGGTGCAGGCCACCAACATGTTCGCCAACAGCGCGCTGTCGTTGATCGACTTCCTGTTCTCGGGCGTGCTCGTGCGCTTCCCCGATCTGCAGCTGTTGTACGCGGAGGCGCAGATCGGCTGGATCCCGTACGTGCTCGAACGAGTCGACGACGTGTGGGACGTGCACCGCGGTTGGAGCGGGAGCCAGGTGAAGGTGACCGAACCGCCATCGCAGTACTACTACCGTCAGGTCGTGAGCTGCTTCTTCAAGGACGGTGTCGGCGTCGAGAACCTCGACCGCGTCGGACGGGGGAACATCGCGTTCGAGACCGACTACCCGCACCAGGACGGCACGTGGCCGAACACGCACCAGGTCGCGAAGGAGCTGTTCGGCGACCTCGACGCGCCGACCGTGCACCAGATCGTGCGCGGCAACGCCATCCGGTTGCTCGGCCTCGAGCTGGGTGACGGGCCCGCGTGACCGCTCGAGCGCGACCGCGACCACCGTCGTCCGCGAACCGGTCCTCCGCGCTCAGCTCGAGCGGATGCTCGGCGCGCTCGGCGTGCCGGCTGAGCAGGCCGTCGTCGTGGCCGACAACCTCGTCGAGGCCGACCTGCGCGGTGTCGACTCCCACGGCTCGCACCTCATGGCCCTCTACGACGGGCGCGTGCGCAGCGGTCATCTCCGGCCGGTCACCACGGTCACGACGCTCGACGACCAGGGGTCCACCGTCCGCCTCGACGGCGGTCTCGGCTTCGGACAGGTCGCAGGCACGGCCGCGGTCGACCTGGCGGTCGAGCGGGCACGCGAGCACGGGATGGCCACGGTGTCGGTGCGCGAGCTCACCCACCTCGGCGCGCTCGGCTACTACACGATGCGCGCGGCGGCCCGGGGGTTCTTCGCCATGGCGTTCCAGAACGGCGGCATGGTCGTCCCGCCCTTCGGCGGGACGACCAGCCTGTTCTCCACCAACCCGTTCTCGTACGCGGTGCCGGCGGGGACGGAGCCCGACATCGTCTACGACATCGCCACGACGGCCGCCGCGGGCAACAAGATCCTGCTCGCGCGCAAACGCGGTGACGCGTCGATCCCCGAGGGATGGGCCAACGACGAACACGGCGTGCCGACCACCGATCCGAACGCGGCGTCGATGCTCCAGCTGCAGTGGTTCGGCGGCCACAAGGGTTTCGGCATCGGGTTGCTCGTCGAGATCATGTCGGGGCTGCTCGCCGACAGCTGCTTCGGTGCGACCGAGCACACCGAGTCGGAGCTCGGCGGGTTCGACCGCATCGCGAAGGGCGCGAGCTTCGTGGTGCTCGACGTGAGCCGGTTCCTCCCGCTCGACCGGTTCCGCGCGCACGTCGACCGGTTGATCGCCGACGTGCACGGCTCCGCGTTGGCACCCGGCGTGGAGCGGATCTACGTGCCGGGCGAGATCGAGGCGGCGCGCCGCGAGGAGCGCCGGCGGGCGGGGATCCCGTTGTCGAGCTCGCTCGTCGCCGAGCTCGACGCCCTCGCGGCCTCCCTCGACTGCCCACCGATCGCGCGCGGGCACGAGTCCGCCCCGGCCTGACTCCCGCGGGGCGACGGCTATTCGCTGTGCAGGAGCGAGCGGGCGACCTCGCCGTCGTCGAGCCGCGCGGCGTGGCCCGTGTCGATGGTCACGGCGTGGAGGGTCCCGGTCCAGCGGAACGGCGTCTCGTAGTCGTCCGACACCGGGAGGCCGCGGTCGTACCCGAGCGCGAGCATCGTGCCGCCGTGTTGCCAGACGACCGGAACCGGAATGGGGAGCACCGCGTGCTCGAGCACCTCGTCGTCGCGGAGCAGCGTGAGCGTCGGACCGTTCCCGCCGGCGGGCGCGTAGACGCACGAGAGCGTGTGGCGGCCTGCAGGCAGCGCCGCGGCGGTCGTGACCTTGGCGGCGTCGCCGCCGCGGTTCAACGCGAAGACGAGCCGGCCGTCGCGCACGAAGAACGCGCAGCCACCGGTCCAGTCGCCGATCGCGCAGAGGATGCCTTCGACGTCGCCGTCGGGGATCTCGACGTCTGCGGTGATGCGGAACCCGCCGAAGAGGCGCGCCACCGACTCGTCGGGCACGAGACCGCCCGCGGGGCGGTACACCACGTGCTCGCCCGGCGCGTTGGGCGACGGGATGACGGCAGCGAAGCGCCCGATCAGCTCGTCGACGAGCGGGAAGACCTGGTTGCGCTCGGCTTCGCTGGTCCAGAGCTCCTGTAGCTCGCGGAGCACGTCGGGATGCTCGGCCGCGAGGTCGTGGGCCTCCGAGAAGTCGTCGGCGAGACGGAAGAGCGACCACGTGTCGTCGGCGAAGACCCGGCTCCCCTCCAACAGCTTCTCTTCGTCCATCACGCCCTTGGACACGTGATCGGTGGTCGCCTTCCAGCCGTCGGCGACGATCGAGCGCGAACCCAGCATCTCGAAGTACTGCACGCGGCGTGGATCGGGGGCGCCCGGATCGGCGAAGGTCTCGCGGATGGTCGTGCCGTCGAAGCGCTGTTGCGCCACACCGTCGACCGCCTGTGGCGGGGTCACCCCGCACGCGTCGAGCACGGTCGGCATGAGGTCGACGGCGTGCACGAACTGGTCGCGGATCTCACCGTGGGCTTCGATGCCCGCCGGCCAGTGCACGATCAGCGGCGTGCGCGTGCCGCCGAGCCACGTGTAGCGCTTCCACAGCCGCAACGGTGTGTTGCCCGCCCACGCCCAACCCCAGGAGTAGTGGGGATAGGAGCGCACGCCGCCGAGCTCGTCGGCCCACTCGAGGTTCTGCTCGACCGTCTCGGGGATGTGCTCGGTGAAGCGATGCTCGTTGAACGTGCCCAACGCACCACCCTCGCCGCTCGCGCCGTTGTCGGAGACGAGCATCACGAGCGTGTCGTCGAGGATGCCGATCTCCTCGAGCGCGTCGAGCACGCGCCCGATCTGGGCGTCGGTGTGCGTGAGGAACCCGGCGAACACCTCTTGCTGGTGGGCGAGCATCCGTCGTGCGTCGGGAGAGAGCGCGTCCCATTCCTGGATCCAGCTCGGACGCGGCGGGAGCACGGTGCCGTCGGGCACCACTCCGGTGGCCAGCTGGCGGGCGAACACCTCGTCACGCCAGCGCTCCCAGCCCTGGTCGAAGGCCCCGCGGTAGGGCTCGATCCACTCGGCGGCCACGTGGTGCGGTGCATGCATCGCGCCGAGTGCGAAGTAGAGGAAGAACGGCCGATCGGCTGCGGCCTCGTGCTGGCGCTGCACGTACACGATCGCGCGGTCGGCGAGGTCCTCGGTCAGGTGGTACCCCTCGGCCGCGGTACGAGGCGGCTCGACGTAGTCGTTGTCCTGCACGAGGTGCGGCGACCAGTGGTTGGTGTCGCCCTGGAGGAACCCGTAATAGCGCTCGAACCCGAAGCCGAGCGGCCACCGGTCGAACGGACCCGCGTGCGAGCGCTCTCCACCCGGCACCAGGTGCCACTTGCCGACGGCCATCGTGTTGTACCCCGCGTCGCGCAGCAACCGGGGGAGCGTCGCGGCTGATCTCGGCACGCGCCCTGTGTAGCCGGGAAAGGCCATCGGGATGTCGGTGAGGAATCCCAACCCCACCGCGTGGTGGTTCCGCCCGGTGAGCAGGCACGCGCGCGTCGGTGAGCAGAGGCTCGTCACGTGGAAGCGGTTGTAGCGGAGCCCACGCTCGGCCAGTCGATCGACGTTGGGCGTCGCGATTCCGGAGCCGAAACATCCGAGCTGTCCGAACCCGAGATCGTCGAGCACGATGAGGACGACGTTCGGCGCGTCGTGGCCCGGCCGCGGGAGCGAGTAGTCGCCGGGGACGGATTCGGCGATCGAGGGCCGGGTGACGGGCTGGGTGCTCATCGCATCTTCATACCAGGAACGTCGGGACGGGCGTCGGGCGCTGTGGGAATTTCCGGATGCTCGCCGTGTGTGGCAGGGTGATGTGCGACCGCGACCGGGGGAACACGACATGACCGACACCACGAGCGAGACGGGCCCTGCTCACGTCGACGGCACTGCCCAGATGGACATGCAGTCGCTGCTCAACCTCGCGGAACCGCAGCCGATGTACCGGGACGCACTGGCGGCGGGCGGGATCCTGCAGCCGGTCGAGGGCATGCAGATGACGTTCAGCCGCGAGCTGAGTGAATTCGTGCTGCGGAACCACGAGCTCTTCTCGTCACGGGTCGAGATGAACCTCGGCAACGTCCGCCCGATGATCCCGCTCAACGTCGACCCGCCGAACCATTCGAAGTACCGCAAGCTCATGGACCCGCTGTTCGCGCCCCGCCGGATGGACGCGCAGGAAGCGGACATCACGCGGCGGGTAAACCACTTCATGGACGCCTTCGCCGACCGGGGCGAGTGCAACTTCAGCGAGGAGTTCGCGGAGCTGTTCCCGTCGTCGGTGTTCCTCGGGCTGATGGGGCTCCCCGAGAGCGACCTTCGCACCGTCCTGCACCTGCGTGACGGCAGCCTGCACCCCGAGAAGATCGACCCCGACGCCGCGGTCGACTTCGAGAAGCGCGCCGCGGTGATGAACGCGAACGGCGTGGAGATCTACGAGTACTTCAACCAACAGCTCGACGAGCGCGAGCGCCGACCGACCGACGACATCCTGTCGCACTTCCTCAGCGCCGAGATCGACGGCGAGCGGCTCACCCGCGAGGACATCCTCGACACGTGCTTCCTGTTCCTCATCGCCGGGCTCGACACCGTGAGCGACACGCTCACCTGCTACTACGCGTACCTGGCCAACCACCCCGGGCACCGGCAACAGATCGTCGACGACCCCGACATCATCCCGGCCGCGGTCGAAGAGCTGCTGCGTTGGGAGTCGCCCGTCCCCACGGGTGTGCCGCGCGTCGCGCACGCGCGATGTGGAGCTGCCCAACGGCCAGAAGGTTCCCGAAGGCACCATGATGATGGTGAGCTACGGCGGTGCCAACGTCGACCCGACCGAGTTCCCCGACGCGTTCGATGTGCGGTTCGATCGTGAGAAGAACGCGCACATCGCGTTCGGCGGTGGCGTGCACCGCTGCCTGGGCTCCCACCTGGCGCGACGCGAGCTGCGCATCACCCTGCGCGAGTGGCACCAGCGGATCCCCGCCTACCGGATCAAGCCCGGTCACGAGCACCTCGAGTACCCGCCGGGGCTCCGTCACGTCAAGGACCTGATGCTCGTCTGGGACTGAGTCACTCCCCGCCCGGCGCGGCACCCTTCGAGGCGACGGCAGCCAGGCGCGCCGCGAGCGCACCGGCGTCGGCGTCGGCCTTGCGCCGGCCCATGCTCTTGATCGCGATGTCGACGTCGGTCGCCTCGTTCCGCAGCGCCCTCACCGTGCAGCGCTCGGCGGGGCGGTGGACGAACGGATCGAAGGAGAACGCGGCCATCGCGTTGCGGTGGCTGATCTTCTCGATGGCGGCCTCGGGAAGACCGCCGATGGCCTTCCAGAGCTGCTCGGGTGCGTGCGGCCACGTCGAGTCCGAGTGCGGGTAGTCCATCTCCCACATGATGTGGTCGAGCCCGACCCGGTCCCGGGCCTCGATGCCCGAGGCGTCGTCGATGAAGCACGTCCAGAAGTGCTCGTGGAACAGCTCGCTGGGTCGCGTGCCGCCGAGGTCGGTGTTCGTCCACGCGTGGTGGTGCTCGTAGACGTAGTCCGCCCGTTCGAGCGCGTACGGGATCCATCCGATCCCGCCTTCGGACATCGAGATCTGCAGGCCGGGGAACCGCGTGAACACGCCCGAGAAGAGGATGTCGGTGATCGCCATCAGGCTGTTGATCGGGGTGAGGGAGATCATCACCTCGGGCGGCGCCTCGGGCGCGGTGGAGAGCATCGACGACGACGAACCGATGTGCAGGCACACGGTGACCGCGGCGTCGACGCATGCCGCGAAGAAAGGGTCCCAGAACTCGGTGTGGTAGCTCGGAAGCCCGAGCTTCGACGGGTTCTCGGAGAACGTGACCGCGTGGCAGCCCTTCGCGGCGACGCGACGGATCTCGGCGGCCATGAGCTCGGGATCCCACAGCGGTGGGATCGACAGCGGGATGAGGCGATCCGGGTACGAGCCCGCCCACTCGTCGATGTGCCAGTCGTTGTAGGCACGCACCGCGGCCAGCGCGACCTCCTTGTCCTCGATGCGCCCGAAGTACTGGCCACAGAAGTGTGGGAACGTCGGGAAGTTGAGGCCGGCGAGCACGCCGGCGGCGCTCATGTCGCGGACCCGCTCGTGCACGTCGAAGCAGCCCGGGCGCATCTGGGTGAACTGGGTCGGGTCGAGGTTGTACTCGTCGGGTGGGCACCCGGCGACCGCGTTCAGCCCGACGTTCGGCGCGCGCTGGCCCTCGAACTCCCAGATGTCGCCGCCTTCCTCGGACACCACGACCTTCGGAATGCGTTCCGCGTACTTCGCCGGCCAGTGCTCGCGGAACATCGTCGGCGGCTCGACGACGTGGTCGTCGACGCTGATCAGGATGAGATCTTCGGCGTCCATGGAGCGCTCCTTCAGGTGGATGGTGTTGCGGCGGTGTCCGGGACCAGCACGTAGGTCGCGTCGACCTCGGCCAGCACCGTCGACTCGTCGCCGGCGGCGGTGATCACCGCGTGCACCGTGAACCGGCGACCGTCGAGTGGGCCGGGACGCGCGCGGCACACGAGGTCGGTGTCGATCGGTGTCGGGCGCCGGTAGCGGATGCTCATCTCGGTGGTGAGCCGCACCGCGTTCCCGCCGTGGGGCACGTTGCCCATCACCTCGTCGGCCAGGGTGGCCAGGAGCCCCCCGTGCACCAGGCCCGGCGCCCCCTCGTAACCGGACCCGAAGCGGACCCGACCTTCGGCGCCGTCGGGTCCGGAGGTCAGCTCGATGCCGAGCGAGGCCGGAGTCGTCGTGCTGCAACCGAAGCACCCGCGGACGTGTTGCAGCTGCGCCATCGTGCCTCCGACGATTCCACCAAGTTGACGAGGTTGTCAAGTGTTGGGGAGACTGCCGCGGTGACCGGGGAACCGACCCATACCGCGACCGAGGGGCCGCTCCTGGATCTCGACGGGTACCGTGCTGCGCTGGCCCGGTGGCTCGACGACCACGACGAGCTGCTGGCCCGCCAACGCGAGTGCTTCTCGCTGGAGCTGGCCGAGGTCGCCGACACCCAGCGCGAGCTGCAGGAGGCGCTGTACGGCGAGGGCTGGGTGCGCTACGGCTGGCCGGCGGAGCTCGGCGGCCTCGGTGGCGACGCCCGCCACCGCGCCACGCTCTACGACGAGCTCGGCACGCGCTTGGTCCCGATCCCGGAGCCCTACCTCACGCTCGAGACGCTCATCCCGATGTTGTCGGTGTTCGCCCGCGACCTCGCGCGCGAACACCTCGGCGACCTGCTGCGCGGGGCGCAGCGCTGGTGCCAGGGGTTCTCGGAACCCGACGCCGGGAGCGATCTCGCGTCGCTGCGCACCCGGGCGGTCCGTGACGGCGAGGACTGGGTGATCGACGGCCACAAGATCTGGACGTCCCACGCGTCCATCTCGCAGCGCTGCGTCGTCCTGCTGCGCACGGGCACGCCGGAGTCACGCCACCGCGGTTTGTCGATGATCCTCGTCGATCGCGACACCCCCGGCGTCGAGTTCCGCGGGATCCGCACGATGTCGGGTCGTGACGAGCTCGGCGAGGTGATCCTCGACGGCGCGCGCGGTCGGCGCCGAGCGCCTGATCGGTGGCGTCGGCGAGGGGTGGGCGCTCGCGATGTACCTGCTGCAGTGGGAACGCGGGATGTATCCGTGGCAGCGGCAGGCCGCGCTGCTGGGCGCGCTCGACAAGCTGCTGGCGCTCGGCGCGGAGCGCGCCGACCCCGGCGCGCTCGCGTCGGCGTACCTGGCGGTGCTGCCCATGCGCCTGTCGGCCCGCGACACGATCCGTTCGCTGGCCGCAGGCGAGACACCCGGACCCGAGGTCTCGGTCGACAAGGTGCTGCTCGCGCGCGCCGAGCTCGAGGTCTTCGACCTGGCCGACGCGTTGCTCGCACCCGCGCTCGAGCTCGACGACGATCCCGAATCGCAGGCGTGGCGACACGAGTTCCTCTACAGCCGCGCCGCGCCGATCTACGGCGGCTCGTACGAGATCCAGCGCCAGATCTTGGCCGACCGCGTGCTCGGGCTCCCGAGGGGATGACGTGACGACCACCGACCGCGAGACGCTCGACATCTTCGAGCGCACGCTGCGCGGCGCGCTCGGCGAGGCCGGCACCGGCGACGCGGCCGCGCTCGAGGAGATCGGGTGGCGCGACTTCCTCGGTGCGGACGCGCCGGCGGTGGTCCCGATGGTGTTCGGCCTGCTCGGCGAGCGCGTGCTCCCGTCGACCGCGCTCGACGACGTGGCGATGGAGGCGCTCCACGCGGGTGCCGACGGATGGATCACCGAGACCGAGGGCGTCGCCGTCGGGCATCCGCGGCTCGGCGTCGCCGCCGCGACCCTCACCGACGCCGGCCTCGCCGTCGACGCCGTCGTCCTGGGCGGGCGGCACGACGCGGCCGTGGTGGTCGTCGTGGGCACCGACGACGGTCTCCGGTCCGCGACCTTGCCGGCGGGCGCGCTCCCGTCGGTCCCCACCGCCGGCATCGACCCGACGATGGGCCTCGTGCGGGTCCGCGGGATCCTCCCTGTCGCCGAGGTCACGCTCCGCGCCGACCTCGCGCCCGGCGCGGTGGCGGCGGCGTGCCGGCGCGCGCTGGCCTACGAGCTCGTCGGGGCGAGCACCGAGATGCTGGCGAGCGCCACGGAGTACGCCAAGGTCCGGACGCAGTTCGGGCAGCCCATCGGCGCGTTCCAGGCGGTGAAGCACCGGCTGGCCGACGTGTACGTCGCGGTGAGGGCGGCGGCGGTCGTCATCGACGAGAGCTGGCGGTCCGATCCGGAGCTCACGACGCTCGCGGCCAAGAGCCTGGCCGCTCGGGCCTTCGCGCTGGCGTCGGAGAACTGCCTGCAGGTGCTGGGCGCAATCGGGTTCACCCTGGAGCACGACCTCCACCGCTTCATCCGCCGCGGCAAGGTGCTCGACCGGCTCTACGGCTCGGAGCGCGAGCTGCAGACCGAGCTGGGCCGGGGGTTGCAGGCGGCCGGGCGGATGCCCAGACTCAGCACGCCATGAGCGCGCACGAAACCGGCTGAGAGGTCGTCGAGGTGCAATTCGAGTTCACGGAGCTGAGCGACGCCGAGCTCGCGCTCGAGGCCGAGGTGCGCGGGTTCCTCGCCGCCGAGCTGCCGCACGGGTCGTTCGAACCGGGGCTCGGCATGGCCGGGCGCAAGGACCCGGCGTTCTCGCGGAAGCTCGCGGCACGCGGGTGGGTCGGCATGTCGCTGCCGCGTGAATACGGCGGGGGAGACCGGGCGGCGGTCGAGCGTTTCATCGTGGCCGAGGAGCTGCTGCGCTGGGGCGCCCCGGTCGGCCACCACTGGGTGGCCGACCGCCAGAGCGGCCCGTTGATCGCCAAGGTCGGGACGCCCGAGCAGAAGGCGCGGTTCCTCCCCGCGATCTGTCGCGGTGAGCTCTCGTTCTCGATCGGGATGAGCGAACCCGACTCGGGCAGCGACCTCGCCTCGGTGAAGGCGCGCGCGGCGCGGCGCGACGGCGGGTGGGTCGTCAACGGCACCAAGGTCTGGACGACGGGCGCGCACGAGCACGACTGGATGATCACGCTGGTGCGCACCGACGACGCCGACGACCGCCACGCCGGCCTCAGCCAGCTGCTGATCGACCTGCACGCACCGGGCGTCACGGTCAACCCGATCCCCTTCCTCGACGGGACCGCCGACTTCAACGAGGTCGTGCTCGCCGACGTGGTCGTCCCCGACACGGACGTGGTCGGGACCGTGGGCGCGGGGTGGTCACAGATCGGTAGCGAGCTGTCCTTCGAGCGCGGTGGGCCCGACCGGTGGCTGTCCACTTACCTGGTGCTCGAGCAGTTCTTGCGCGAAGCCGACGCGTCGTCGGTCGACGCCGAGCTGATCGAGTGGGTCGGCGCCACCACCGCGCGATTCTGGGGGTTGCGCAACCTCTCGTTGTCGGTCGCGCGCGCGATCGATGCCGGTGGAGAACCGGCGACCCAGGCCGCGCTGGTGAAGGAGATGGGGACGCGCTTCGAGCAGGACCTGCTCGAAGGCCTTCGTCGCCTCATCGATCTCGAGCCCGATCCCGCGTCGTCGTCGCGCTTCGAGCGGCTGCTGGCCAACGCGATCCTCACGTCGCCCGCGTTCACCATCCGCGGCGGCACCATCGAGATCCTGCGCTCGGTGGTGGCGAAGGGACTGCGAGCGTGAGTGACGGCTTGCTCACCGAGACCGCGACACGCGTCTTCGCGGACACGTCGACCTTCGATGCGGTCGAAGCCGCCGAAGCGCGTGGGTGGGCGCCCGAGATCTGGTCGGCGGTCGCCGAGACCGGGCTCGCCTGGGTCTCGGTCCCGGAGGCGGCCGGCGGTTCGGGGGAACGCTCGCCGACGCGCTGGAGGTGCTGCGAGTGGCGGGACGCCATGCCGTCCCCGCACCGCTGGCGGAGACCGGGATGCTCGGGGGCTGGCTCCTCGCGGGCGCCGGGCTTCGCGTGCCCGACGGTCCGGTGACCGTCGTGCCCGGGACGCGTCGCGACGAGCTGCGCTTCGCCGGGGACGTCCTGCGCGGATCGGCGCAGCGTGTCGCGTGGGCTCGGGCCGTGGACCGGCTGGTGGTGTTGACCCTCGACGGGACGACGCCGGTCGTGGCGGTGGTCGACCCCGCCGACGTCGAGATCGTCCCCGCGGTCAACCTCGCGGGTGAGCCGCGAGACTCGGTGGTGTTCGACACGGTGACGCCCCGCGAGGTCGCCCCCGCCGCGCCGGGCATCGACCCCGGGGCGCTCAGACATCGTGGTGCGTTGTCGCGTGTCGCGCTGATGGCGGGCGCGCTCGAACGGCTCGGCGAGCTCACCCTCGAGTACACCACCGAACGGCGACAGTTCGGCAAGGCGGTGGGGAGCTTCCAGGCCGTCCAGGCCCACCTCGTACACGGCGCGGAGGACGCGGCTCTCGTCGCGATGGCGTTGGCGGCGGCCACGCGCGCCTCCGAGACCGGATCGGCCCGGTTCGAGATCGCGGCGGCCAAGCTGCTCGCCGACCAGGCGGCCGGCACCGCGACCCGCCACGCGCACCAGGCGCACGGCGCGATGGGCATGACCCGGGAGTACCCGTTGCACCACCTCTCGCGGCGGCTGTGGTCGTGGCGCAGCGAGTTCGGCGACGAGCGCGCGTGGAGTCGCGTGCTCGGTGAGGTGGTGCTCGACGCGGGTCCGGAGCAGCTCTACCCGCTGATCGCCGGAGGGTCACGGCTCCTCGACCGTCTTGCACGCGAGGGTGGCGCCGACGATACTTGACACTTCAGTCAAGTACGAGGGGAATCGGATGCTCCGCCGGCCACCACTGCACTACCCGGATCGCCCGCTGCACCATTTCCTCCAGGACGCCGCCGACCGGCACCCGGAGAAGATCGCGCTGCGCTTCGACGACGACGTCTACATGTACCGGGAGCTCGACAGCACCGGGAACTCGTTCGCCCACGCGTTGACGCGCCTCGGGGTGGGTCCGGGTGCGCGGGTCGCGCTCGTCGTGAGCAACCGGCCGGAATGGCTCATCGCCCAGCACGGCGTGAGCCTGGCGGGTGCTGCGGTCGTCCTGCCCAACCCCACGTGGAAGGCATCGGAGCTCCGGCACGCGTTCGGGCTCACCCGGCCCGACGTCGTCGTCGCCGACGCTGCGTTCGCGGGTGTGGTCGACGAAGTCGGTGGTCCGACCACGCGGATCTGCGTCGACGCCGACGCGCCGCCGGGATGGCTGTCGTTCTGGGATCTGGTCTACGACTCGCCCGGGAAGCGACCGGTGGCGCTCCCGGAGACCGCGCTCGACGCCGACTTCGCGTACCCGTTCAGCTCGGGCACCACCGGGCTCCCGAAGGCCGTCCGTCACACCCACCGGTCCCTGGTGGCGTCGGTGATCAACTGGAACTCGGCGTGCACCGTGCGCGAGGACGACCACGTGCAGTTCTTCCTGCCGCTGTTCCACATCTACGGGATCGCCATCACCGGCTGCACGTGGGTCTCGGCGGCCACCATCACGCTCTTCCCGCGGTTCGATCTCGACACGATGCTCTCGCACATCGAACGGGAGCACGTGACGCTGGCCTTCGGGGCCGCGCCGATCGCGGTGGCGATGGCCAACCACCTGAACCTCGAGCAGTACGACCTCTCCTCGTTGCGGTACATGCTGTGGGCGGCGACCCCCATCGCCGAAGACGTCGCCCAGCGGGTCACCGAGCGGTCGGGGATCCGGTGGCTGCACGCTCTATGGCGCGACCGAGGTGCCGGGGCTGCACTGCAACCCGGTCGACTACCCGGAGCGCTGTCGCCTCGACTCGCCCGGGCTCCCGGTGTCCGACCTCGAGGTGCGCATCGTCGACCTCGAGACCCACGACGACGTCGCGCTCGGCGCCGAGGGCGAGATCATCGTCCGCGGCCCGCACATGATGGCCGGGTACCTGCCCGCGGAAGCCGACGCCGACGCGTTCATCGACGGCTGGGTGCGCACGGGTGACGTCGGGTGGGTCGAGCCCGAGGGCTGGATCCACATCACCGACCGAGCCAAGGAGATGATCAAGGTGTCGGGGTTCTCGGTGGCGCCGGCCGAGATCGAGGCGACGCTCCACGCGCACCCCGCGGTGGCCGACTGCGGTGTGTACGGCGTGCCCGACGAGGCGAAGGGTGAAGTGCCCAAGGCCGCCGTGGTGCTCACGGCCTTGGGTGCGGCGACGCCCGCCGACCTGAGCGCGTTCGTCGCCGAGCGGCTCGCGGGGTACAAGCACGTCGACCAGTTCGTGTTCGTCGACGAGATCCCGCGCACCACCTCGGGCAAGGTGCTGCGCCGGGCCCTGAAGGATGCCGACGCCACCCTCGGGGCGATGCGATGAGCATCACCGCGATCGGCACGTACCTTCCCGTCTGGGGCACCGAGCGCGCACGGTCGGCGGGGATCGACGAAGACGCCGTCACCATGGCCGTCGAAGCCGGACGCGCCGCGCTGGCCGAAGGAGCGCGGGGAGGTGCGCCGGGCGCCGACGTGCGCCGGGTCGTGCTCGTGACCCGGGAGCTTCCGCTCCTCGAGGGCGGCAACGGTGCCGCGCTCGTGGCCGGCCTCGGTCTTGCACCCTCGACGGCAGTGGTGGAGCAGATCGGTGGCGGGCCCGCGGTGCTCGACCTCGTGCTCGACGCGCCCGCCGGCACGCTGGTGCTCGGCGTCGACGTCGGTGGCAGTAGCGGAGCGTCCGCCGCGCTCGTCGGCGACCGGGGTCTCGCGCTCGCGCCGGTCGGGCGCGTGCAGCGGAGCCTGCCGGTCCGCGCGGGGCGGCGACGGCGTCGTGCACGACTACGAGGACCCGCGCCTCACCCGCGAGCGCGGCGTGCGCGCCGCGCTCGCCGACGCCGGAATCACTTCGAAGGCCGTAGCGGTCGTCGGGCTGTCGGCGAAGGAGGCCGCGACCCTCTGCGAGGGCGACGCGCCCCGCGTCGTGACCACGGGCGCGAGCGCGCCGCTCCTCGCGCTCGCGGCCCTCGCCGAGTCGCGCACGAGCGGGCTGCTCCTCGCGTTCGAGCAGGCCTCGATGACCGCGAGTCGACGTGGTGTCGGGCGTCGCGGGGGTCGCGCGCGTCGAACGCCCGGCTCGCCCGCTCCCGGAGCAGTCGGTGACGCCGGGTCCGGAGATCAAGATCTCGTTGCCCGCCTACGAGCGGGCCTTCGACCCGAAGCTGCGGCTAGAAGCCGGACGCTGCCCGCACTGCGGCACCCTCGCGTTGCCGCCTCGCCACCGCTGCCTCGGCTGCGGGGCCGAGGGCGACGCCTCACCCGTCGAGCTGCCGCGCGACGCGGTCGTCTACACGACCACCACGATCCACACCCCGGTGCCCGGTCTGGCGACGCCGTACACCATCGTGATCGTCGACCTCGGCGACACCGGTGTGCGCCTCCTCGCGCAGGTCACCGGGGCCGAACCGGGCGCCGTCGCCATCGGGGACGAGGGAGAGATGGTGTTGCGCAGGGTGGCCGAACGGTCCGGCATCCCCGACTACGGCTACTCGTTCGCCCCGGCCGCCCCGGCCGCCCCCGCGGCCTCGTCGCCGGCGGGTGCCGCGTGAGCCGGCGGGTCGCGCTCGTCGGCGCCGGTATGACCGCGTTCGGCGAGCACTTCGGGCTCGGGATCAAGGACCTGGTCCCGATGGCGGTGACCGAGGCGGTGGACAGCGTCGACAAGGGCTTCGCCCGGGCCGACATCGAAGCCGCGTGGTTCGGCGAGCTGACCACGACCGACGGCTTTCCGTCCGGCATCCTCGTCGACTCCTGCGGGCTGCTCGACATCCCCGTCACGAGGGTGGAGAACGCGTGTGCGACCGGCAACGACGCGATCCGCAACGCGGTCTACGGCGTGGCGAGCGGGTACCTCGACGTCGCGCTCGTCGTCGGCGCCGACAAGGTCCGGGAGTCGTCGGCCCGCAGCACCTTCTGGGAGTGGATGAGCCTCACCCGCGACATGGCGTGGGACTACCCGATCGGCGTCGTGGCGCCCGCGAAATTCGCCCTGCACGTCAATCGCTATCTCCACGAGTCACCGGCGACCCGCGAGCACCTGGCCATGGTCGCGGTGAAGAACCACCACCACGGCGTGACCAACCCCAAGGCGCAGATGCGCTTCGAGGTCACGATCGACGACGTGCTCGAAGCCCCGACGGTGGTGGCGCCATTCGGGCTGTACGACTGCACGCCCCAGAGCGACGGTGCGGCCGCGGTGCTGGTCGTCGGCGAGGAGGTCGTCGACCGCTACACCGACCGTCCCGTGTGGGTGCGCGGCGTCGGGCTCGGCCTCGACCGGGTGATGCACCAGCACAAGGCCGACATGACCACCTTCCCGCCCACGGTGAAGGCGGCCCGGCAGGCGTACGCGATGGCCGGTGTCGGACCCGACGACATCGACGTGGCCGAGGTGCACGACTGCTTCACCGGCGTCGAGCTGATCGACTACGAGGACCTCGGGTTCTGCGAACGGTTCGGCGGGGCCTCGCTCATCGAATCGGGTGAGACCGCGATCGGCGGCCGCCTGCCGGTGAACCCGAGCGGCGGCCTCAAGGCCAAGGGCCATCCGCCGGGGGCGACGGGGATCGCGCAGTGCGTGGAGCTGTTCGAGCAGCTGCGGGGCGAATCGACCAACCAGGTCGACGGCGCGCGCGTCGCGCTGGCACAGAACATCGGCGGACCGACCGCGGTGGCGGCCGTCACCATCCTGGGTGCCGAGAGGGATTGAAAAGCGAAGTGGCCGCGAGCCGGGTATCCCGGCTCGCAACGGAGCGGGGCTCGAGCGGCCGTGCGCAGCAAAGGAGCGGACAGGTGGAGTACGTCAACGTGGAGATCGTCGACCGCGTCGCCATGGTCACGTTCGACCGTCCCCCGGTGAACGCGCTCAACGCGCAGGCGTTCCGAGAGATCGAGCAGGCGTTCACCGACCTGCGCCACGGAACCGACGCGCACGTGGCGATCTTCACCGCGGCCGGCGACCGAGTGTTCTGCGGCGGCGTCGACCTGAACGACTCCGCCCGGCGTCACGGCCGCCAGTCGACCGAGGGCGACAGCATCGTCGACCTCCTCGACCCGGGCAGCATCGTGCGCGACTGCTTCTGGGCATTGAGCGACTGCCCGTTGCCGGTGATCGGCGCGGTCAACGGCGCCGCGGTCGGCGCCGGGCTCGCGCTCGTCGCGTGCTGCGACGTCATCATCGCGTCGGAGACCGCGCGGTTCGCGCTGCCCGAGATCAATGCGGGCGTGCTCGGCGGCGGCCGACACCTGCAACGGATGGTGGGTCCTTACAAGACCCGCAGGATGTTCTTCACCGGCGAGTTCGTCGGCGCGGAGGAGTTCCACCGGCTCGGCGCGATCGAGCAGGTCGTGCCGTCCGCGCAGCTGCTCGACGAGGCCCGCGCCCTCGCTACAGTGATCGCCGCGAAGAGCCCCATCGGCCTGCGTCTGGCCAAGGAGTCGCTCAACCGGGTCGAGGACCTGGCGCTCAAGGACGGGTACCGCCTCGAGCAGGACTACACCGGTCGCATCACCCGCTACAACGACTCCGCGGAGGCCCGCCGCGCCTACCTCGAGAAGCGGGACCCCGAATGGACCTGGACCTGACCCGATCCGGGCCCGGCGTCAGCGGGAGGCGATGAACGCGGCGAGGACGTCGCCGAGGGTCTGGACCACTTCCGCCTCGGAGAACGGGAACCCGTTCACCCGCCAATACGACCAGTAGCGGTCGACCATCACGAGGATGGCGAGGCCGAAGCGCGCGGGGTCGTCCTCGGGGTCGGCCTCCGTGCCCGAGATGCGCTGGAGGATCGCGCCGAAGCGGCGGGCGTTCGCGAGGCGGGTGCGCACGCCGGCCTTGGCGAGGGCCTCGTCGCCGTAGGTGGCCTGGCTCCACACCAACATGAACGCGCCGTGCCGTTCGAGGAACCTCATGTAGATGCGGATGACCTCGTAGACGTCGTCGCGTGTCCACGTGGCCTCGAGCGCCCGCATCTCGTCGAGGACCAGGTCGAGCGCCTGGTAGGTGTCGGTCCCGAGCGAATAGAGGAGGTCGCGCTTCGAGGGGAAGTACGTGTAGAAGGACGCGCGCGACACGCCGGCCGCCTCGGCGATCTCTTCGACGCTCGTGCCGTAGTAGCCCTTGGCGAGGAACACCTCGCGGGCCCGCTCCTTGATGAGGCCCGACGTGCGCAACGCGTGCGGGCCCATGGTCTTGGCCGGACTGCGAGACTCGCCGCGCAGCTTGAACTCTTCGCCGCTCGCCGCCATCGGGACTCTCACATGCTCGGGCTCGGACTACTTGGAGAACTTCTCGATCGTCGCCTTGATCTCCGGCGTCGCGAACGACTCCGCCTCGGCCGACAACGCGAACGGCAGCACGGTAGCTGCCGCCTGCTGGAGGTGCAGGTTGAGCGCGCGCTTCGTCTCCTGCAGCGACTGCGGGGGGAGTGCGGCCAGCTTGTGGGCAAGGGCGGTCGCCTCGGACATGAGCTGGTCGTCGGCGACCACGCGGTTGGCGAGACCGAACTCGACCGCGAGCTTGGCCGGTATCCGTTCTCCCAGGAGCAGGTACTCCTTGGCCCGCAGCATCCCGATGAGCAAGGGCCACGTCGCCGCGCCGCCGTCGCCCGCCGTGAGGCCGATGTTCACGTGGGTGTCGGCGATGTAGGTGCTCTCGGCGATGAGCACGATGTCGCAGCTGACCGCCACGCTCGCGCCCAGGCCGACCGCCGGCCCGTTGACCGCGGCCACCACGGGAAGGTGGAAGCGCAGCATCTCGTCGACCAACCGCTGCGCGTCGCGGAGCGACTGGCGGCGGTGCTCCGGGTCGTCGTAGTCGCGGATGAACCCGGGGACGTTGCCGCCCGCGCAGAACGCCGAGCCGGCACCGGTGAGGACGACCGCGCGGGCGTCGCGGTCACAGGAGATCTGGTACCAGATGTTGCGCATCGCGGCGTGGAGCGGGTCGATGAACGCGTTGCGCATCTCCGGGTTGTTCATCGTGATGATCCGGATCGGGCCGTCGGCCTCGACGATCAACTGCTCGGGTACGTCGTACATCGACCGGGTCCTCTCCTCGTGCGGTCGGGCGGCGCGAGCATGGCCGATACTTGACGAATCCGTCAACTTCTCGGCTACCGTACGCCCGTGGACCTGCGTTCCTCCCCCGAGGCCGAGGCCTTCCGGCGGCGCGTCCGGGAGTTCCTCGCCGAGCACCTCCCACCTGACTGGCCCGGGGTCGGCGCGCTGGCGGCCGACGAGGCCGCGGAATTCGTCGCCGGCTGGCGCAAGACGCTGCATGCGAACGGGCTGCTCGGCCTGGCCTGGCCGATCGAGTACGGCGGCGGGGGGATGAGCAAGCTCGAGCAGGTCGTGCTGGTGGAGGAGTGCGCCAAGGCGATGGTGCCGCTCGGTCCGGCGCGAGACACCATCAGCGTGAAGATGGTGGGCAACACCCTGCTGAAGTGGGGGACCGAGGAGCAGAAGCGAACGTTCCTGCCCCGCATCCTCTCGGGCGAGGACTCGTGGTGCCAGGGGTTCTCCGAGCCGAACGCGGGGTCCGACCTCGCCGGGCTCACCACGCGTGCCGTGCTCGACGGCGACGAGTGGGTGATCGACGGCCAGAAGATCTGGACCTCGTTCGCCGCCGAAGCCGACTGGATCTTCGTGCTGGCGCGCACCGATCCGACCGTGCGTCCGCACCGCGGGATCACGTTCCTGCTCTGCCCGATGGCCACGCCCGGCGTCGAGGTGCGGCCCATCCGGATGCTCACCGGTGGGAGCGAGTTCAACGAGGTGTTCTTCACCGGCGCCCGGATCCCCGTCGGGAACGTCGTCGGCCGCGTGCACGGCGGCTGGGCGGTCGCGATGTCGCTGCTCGGCCACGAGCGCGGTGAGGAGGCCGCGCTCAACCCGATCATGTTCCGCCACGAATACGACCGCCTCGTCGCGCTGGCGCGCGAGTACGGGCGGATCGGCGAGCCGTTGATCCGGGAACGGCTCGCGTGGTGCTACGAGCGTGTCGAGATCATGCGCCTGCTCGGCATGCGGATCCTCACGCAGTACCTCCGCGACGGCGATCTCGGCCCGGCCGCATCGATCTCCAAGCTCTACTGGAGCGAGTACCACAAGGTCGTGGCCGACCTCGCGATGCAGATCATGGGGCCGGCCGGCCTGATCCCCGAAGGTCACGTGCCCCCGCGCGCCTACCGGACCGACGATCCCGGGGCGCCGAACTCTACGGCAACGTGGGAGCACATCTGGATGCTGAACGCCGCGAGCGGCACCGTCTACGCGGGCACGTCGCAGGTGCAACGCAACATCTTGAGCGAGAGCGTCCTCGGGCTCCCCAAGGAACCCCGGCCCGGCTGACGGCTCCCGCACCGCGTCGTACGTCCTGGCGCAGTGCGCGAACGTCTGCAAGGCTGCGGGCGAGGGAGACCCGATCCCGTCATACGGAGGTGCGAGCGGCATGGCGTCGGAACTGATCCTGGAGTTCGAGGGCGTGACGACCGAGCAGTACTACGCGGTCAACGAGGCACTGGGCATCGACGTCGACACCGGTGCGGGCGATTGGCCCGACGGCATGGTGACCCACGCGGCGGGACTCAAGGACGACGGCCACCTGGTGGTGCTCGAGGTGTGGGACACGCCCGAGCACCAGGCCCGGTTCATGGAGGAACGTCTCGGCGAGGCGCTCGCCAAGGGTGGGATCACCTCCGCGCCGTCGAGCGTCACGTGGATCGAGCTCGTGTCCCACCAACTCCGGGGCTGACCCCGACACCGGCCCGGTGCTCCTAGGGTCAAGCCCATGGTGAGACTCCGGGCACGCGAGGGTCGTGAAGCGCAGGTGCGACGGGACGGCGTCGAGCGGCTCGCCGCCGCGGCGCGGGAGCTGGCAGACGCGGTGGTGGAGACCGGGATCGATCCCGGCGCGCTCGACGAGGTGACCGCGGCCCTGGCGTTGCTCACCGTGCGGCTGCGCGCCGAGACCGACGACGACGCGTACTCGGGGCTCGTCATCAAGCCGGTCGACTACTCCGTCCCCGAGGGGCCGATGCCCCTCAACCCGATCATCGGCGCGTGCAGCCCGGTGCGGCCCGACGTGCACCTGCGCCTCGCCGACGGCGAGATCTCCGGCACCGCGACGTTCACCAAGCGCTTCGTCGGTCCGCCGGGCTACGCCCACGGCGGGATCAGCGCACTGCTCGGCGACCAGATCGTCGCCGCCAGCGCGATGGCGATCGGCGCGCGCACGATCACGAAGTCGTTGCAGCTCACCTACCGGCGGCCGCTCCCGCTCGACGAGGAGGTCGAGCTGTGGGGGGTCTGCGAGGCCGCCGGTGACGACTTCCGGGCACGCTTCGTCATCCGCGCGGGCGGCGAGGTCGCGGTCGAGGGCAGCGCCGAGCTCGTCCAATTCGCCGCGATTGGCGCCGCGCGTCGACTGACCGTCCTCGCCGACCGGCGTCATACCGCGGCGAACGACGCCAGTTCGTGGGGCGGGGTCAGGGGGCGACGGTCTCCGGGGTGTCGAAACCGGTCGGACGGTAGATGCCGACGAGCATGTTCTCGTGCATCCCGTACCCGACCTCGCCGGTGTCGAGCTCGAAGCGGCACAGGGTCTCGTTGAGGATCGCCACCTTGCGCCGCGCCTCGGGGTCGGCGAGGTCGTGCACCAGGCCCTCGACCTTCAGAGAACCCTGGTAGACGCCGTGGCCCCAGGTGCCGTCGTACACGTAACCCGACCCCGCCGCGAGGTACAGCGTGCGCAGCGGGGTGTTGGCCACCGTCATCGGCTTCCCGGAGGGATCGTCGACCGACACGGTCGCGGCCCGCATCTCGCGGGTGCCGGAGAGGTAGTCGATCGTCACCTCGGGCCGCCCCAGCTCCTCGGGCGGGCGGTCCACCTCGAGGTTCCAGACCCGCATGGACTCCTCGACCAGCCGGTTGCCCTCGGCATCCTGGTCGATCTGGACCTTCAGCATGTGGTCGTCGAACTGCATCGGCAGCCAGTCGTGGCGGAAGCCGTAGCCGTCCTGCGCCCCGCGGGCCTTGATGCCGGGGTGTTCGGGCTCCCCGACCGGTCGCACGCCCCACGAGCGGTCGCGCGCGCCTTTCCAGCGGTCGGGGGTGACGTCGAAGGTGCGGCCCGCGGCGGTGATCGTGCCCTCCCACGTCCCGACCTGCGCGTAGCGGCTGACGTCCTGGATCACGCGTCCGTAGCGGCGGATGAACGTCCGCGGCTCCTCGAGCGCGGCGACCGACCCGGTGAACACCAGGTCGGCGCCGATACCCCACTCGTTGTCGTCGCAGCGGATCCGCAGCCTCTGGAGCCCCTCGAGGACCTCGACCGAGAGTGGACCGACCGAGGTGTCCATGCGATCGGTGCCGAGCTCGCGCGACGTGTGGACGGTGTGCTGCTCGGTGCCGATCGACACGGTGATGAAAGCATCGGTGACGCCGAGGTTCGGGTACTGGCCGAGACCGGTGATCACGAACAGCTCGTCGCTGCTCGCATGCATGTTGAAGTAGTACCGGTCGTAGAAGTTGCGGTCCGACGTGGCGACGTGGTCGAACGTGTCGGAGGTCTGGTGGGCGAGGTACTCGTCGAACGGGCCGAGCGGCATGGAGACATCCTTTCGAGCCGACCCCGGTGGGCGCGGGGAACCTTAGGACGTCGGGCTCCGGTACGCTCCCGCGCATCGATCGCGAACGAGCGGAGCTCCGCCGGCGGTGGGTCGCCGAGGGATGGTACGCGGGCGACACGCTCGCCGCGGCGCTGCGCGCGGGCGTCGCGGCCCACCCGGACACGAGGCTCCACTACGTCGGCGTCGATCACCCGGCCGAGGTGTCCCTGGCCGAGGTCCTCGCGGCGGAGAGGTGGTGGCCTCGGCGCTCCACGCCGCGGGCTGCGCGGCGGTGACGTGGTCGCGGTCCAGGTGCCGAACTGGGTGGAAGGCGCGGTCGCCTACGCGGCGGCGATCCTGCTCGGCGCGGTGATCGTGCCCATCGTCCACATCTACGGTCCGGCGGAGGTCGGGTTCATCCTGCGCCAGTCGCGTGCCCGCGTGCTCGTCGTGCCCGATCGGTGGCGACGGATCGACTACACGGGTCGGCTCGGCGACCTCGGCGAGGTGCCCGACCTCGAGACGATCGTCGTGATCGGCGACGGCGTGCCCGCCGGCGCGGTGGCGTGGCGTGACCTGGAACGCGGCCCCGCGGGCACGATCCCGGCGCCGACGTGGTCGTCGGGCGATGTCGCGTTCCAGATCTACACGTCGGGCACCACCGGCGAGCCCAAGGGCGTGCAGCACAGCCACGACACGATGCTCGCCGAGGTGCGTTCGCTGGCCGCGATGTCACCCGCGGCACCGGGCCGCGCCACGTTGGGCAGCTTTCCGGCCGGTCACATCGCCGGTGTGCTCTCGTTCCTCCGGACCTTCGTGGTGGGGACCACGAGCGTGCTGCTCGACAGCTGGGACGCCTCGCTCGCGGCGTCGCTGGTCGAGCGACACGGCGTCGACTCCACGGCGGGCACGCCGTACTTCCTCACGTCGCTGCTCGAGGCGGCCGACGCCGAGGGACGTGACCTCTCGTCGCTCGCCCGGTTCATGGTGGGTGCGGCCAACGTGCCCCGTTCGGTCGTCGAGCTCGCCGACGAGCGTGGCATCGCTGCGTACCGGGCCTACGGCTCGACCGAGCACCCGACGGTGACGTCCGGTTCCCCGGACGACCCGATCGACGCCCGCGCGGGTACCGACGGGCGCCTCACGCCGGGCAACGAGGTGCGCATCGTCGACGACGAAGGCCGCGACGTCCCGCCCGGCGCGCGGGGCGAGGTGGCGACGCGCGGTCCCGAGCTGTTCCTCGGGTACTCCGATCCCGCCTTCGACGTCGACGCCTTCCTGCCCGGCGGCTGGTACCTCACCGGCGATGTCGGCGTGTTCGAGGACGGCTTCCTCACCATCGTCGACCGCAAGAAGGACATCATCATCCGCGGGGGCGAGAACATCTCGTCGAAGGAGGTCGAGGACCTCCTCGTCGAGCACCCCTCGGTCGTGGACGCCGCGGTGGTCGCCGCGCCCGACGCCCGGCTCGGGGAGGTGGTCTGCGCGTTCGTGGTCCTGCGGCCGGGCGCGACGCTCGACCTCGACGAGATCCGCCGGTACTTCATGGTCGCCGGGTTGGCGGTGCAGAAGACGCCCGAACGCCTCGAGCTGGTCGAGGAGCTCCCCCGGGGTCACGGCGGGAAGGTGCAGAAGGTGGAGTTGCGGCGGCGGTTGGTCGGCACCTGACGCCCGCCCGCGAAATCAGGTACCTTTTTTCTGTCCGTTCCATCGTGTACCCGGAGATCTCCCCATGGCCGACGCCACCCCTGCCGAATCCCTCCAGGTGTCCGCCGAGCTCGAAGCAGAATTCGAGGCCGCGCTCCAGTACCAGCTCACCGACGAGGACCTCGAGCGCGCCAAGCTGCTCCTCGGCATCGACACCGCCAGTCGCTACCGCGAGCTGTATTCGGTGGCGACGCCGGACGCGATCCGCAACTGGGCGCTCGGCGTCGGCGATGACAACCCCCTCTACACCGAGGAGGACTACGGCCCGACGACGCGGTGGGGCACCCAGATCGGACACGGCACGATGATGGGCCACGTCAAGACGCCCATGCTGGGTGATCCGATCCCCGCCGAGATCAAGCAGCAGACCAAAGGCCTCTTCCGGGGCGTGCACGTCTTCGTGTCGGGCGGAACCTGGGACTGGTTCCGCCCGTTGCGCCCGGGCGACCGGGTCTACTCGTTCGCGGGCGAGGAATCGCTCGAGACCAAGAAGTCGGAGTTCGCGGGCCGGTCGTCGGTGCAGGTACGTCGCGACGTCGCGCTGAACCAATTCGGTGAGGTGCTCGGCGTCTACCGGATCCTGCGCGTGCTCACCGAACGCAAGGAAGCGCGCTCGCGCGCGGCAAGTACGCCGAGATCGAACCGGCGCACTACACCGACGACGACTACGAGCGGATCGACGCGATCTACGAATCCGAGCAACCCCGCGGCGCCGAGAAGCGCTACTGGGAAGACGTGAACGTCGGTGACGCGCTGCCGCCGATGGTGAAGGGACCGCTGACGGTCACCGAGATCATCGCGTTCCACGCCGGTGGGTACGGGTTCGTGCCCTACGGCCTCCGGGCATCGCGCGTGGGCTACAAGAACCGCAAGCGCATCGCGCCCTTCTACATCAAGAACGAGCACGGCGTGTGGGACGTCGCCCAGCGCCTGCACTGGGACTCACAGTGGGCGAAGGCGATCGGCAACCCGTTGGCCTACGACTACGGGGTGCTGCGCCAGTCGTGGTTCTACCACCACGTCGCCGACTGGGCGGGTGACGACGCGTTCATCGAGAAGATGAGCGACTCGATCCGCAAGTTCAATTACCACGGCGACACGCAGTTCCTCTCGGGCGAGGTCGTCGGCAAGCGCGAGGAGGACGGGCGCTTCCTCGTCGACCTCAAGCTGTCGATGGTGAGCCAGCGCGACATCGAGACCGCGTACGCCACCGCCACGGTGTCGCTGCCGTCGCGCACCGCGGGCCTGCCCCCGATGCCACCGGTCCCGGTCGACCTCGAGCGCCAGACCGCGGCCATGTTCGCCCGCCACAACGAGCTCACTGCCCAGAAGCGCGCCGGCCGCTGACGGGCGGCCGTTTGCGGTCGGCTGCCCACCGGCCCAAGATGGCCGGATGACCCGCACCCGCTTCCCCGGTCTCTGCATCATCGATGCCGACACCCACCTGACCGAGCCCCACGACCTCTGGACGTCGCGGGCGCCGAAGGGCTACGAGGACCGTGTGCCGCAGGTCCGTGACGTCGACGGCGTGCCCACGTGGACGATCGACGGAGTGGCGCTCTCGCGCGCCGGGGCCTCGGGGGTCGTCGGCGCCGACGGCGTCAAGGTTCCCGGGACCACCTTCTTCCAGTGGAACATCGAGGACGTGCACCCCGGCGCCTACGAGGTCGAGCCTCGCCTCGCGATGATGGACGATCAGGGCATCTGGGCCCAGATCGTCTACCCGAACACCGTGGGGTTCGGGGGCCAGAAATTCGCCGAGGTCGGCGACGAGACCCTGCGCCGGCTGTCGGTCGAGCTCTACAACGACGCCATGGCCGAGATCCAGGAGTCGTCCGGTCAGCGGCTCTTCCCGATGGGGATCGTGCCGTGGTGGGACGTCGACCTCGCGGTCCCCGAGATCGAGCGCATCGCCGCCCTCGGGCTGCGGGGCATCAACACCACGACGGCGCCGCACGACCACGGCCTGCCCGACCTCGGTGACGAGCACTGGAACCCGATGTGGGAGGTGGCGAGCAGCCTCGGGTTGCCGGTGAACTTCCACATCGGCGCGAGCGAGTCGTCGCTGTCGTGGTTCGGTTCGGTGCCGTGGCCCTCGTTGAACGGCGACCAGAAGCTCGGCCTCGGCTCGGCGATGATGTACCTCAACAACGCCGGCGTGATCGGCAACATCATCTACTGCGGCGTGCTCGAGCGGTTCCCCGATCTCCAGATCGTGTCGGTCGAGAGTGGGGTCGGCTGGATCCCGTTCCTCCTCAAGGCGCTCGACTACCAGGTCGGGGAGATGACGCCCGGCTCGATGGACAACCTCTCGATGGCGCCGTCGGAGTACTTCCGCCGCCAGATCCACTCGTGCTTCTGGTTCGAGCGGGCCGGCCTCGGCGATGCGATCGAGAGCGTGGGCGTCGACCACCTCATGTTCGAGACCGACTTCCCCCATCCGACCTGCATCTATCCCGACGGGCTCGAGTACACGGCCGCCGCGCTCGCCGACGTCGAACCCGACGCGACGGCCAAGATCATGGGACTCAACGCGGCGAACCTCTACCGCATCCCGCTCCCGACGGCCTGAGGGACGATCGTGGGCGACCGCCTCCACGGCAACGTCGTCATCGTCAGCGGGTCGGCCGGAGGCCAGGGTGCCGCCGAGGTCACGCTCCTGGCCGCGCAGGGTGCGCAGGTGGTCGTCGCCGACATCGACGACGATGCCGGCGCCGCGCTCGCGGAAGACATCG
Organism: uncultured Actinomycetes bacterium; assembly: GCA_963750045.1. Classification (GTDB taxonomy): domain Bacteria; phylum Actinomycetota; class Acidimicrobiia; order IMCC26256; family DASPTH01; genus DASUAS01. The sequence goes on from CAVVPD010000006.1 coordinate 118,745, forward strand.
GTGACGGCGCGATCTACCACCACCTCGACGTGCGGTCGGAGGAGGACTGGCGGGCGACGCTCGCCGCCGCAGTCGCCGCGTTCGGCCGGGTCACCGCCCTGGTCAACAACGCCGGGGTCAGCACGAAGCCCCGTTCGATCATCAAGACCCCGGTGGACGAGTACCGCGCGGTGATCGAGGTCAACCAGATCGGCGCCTACACCGGGATCCATGTCGTCGCGCCCGCCATCGTCGACGCCGGTGGCGGCAGCATCGTCAACGTCTCCTCGGTGAACGGCTTCGTCGGCGCGTGGGGGATCGCGGGGTACGTCACGTCGAAGTTCGCGCTGCGCGGGCTCACACGCGTCGCCGCCATCGAGCTCGCGGGGAAGGGCGTCCGCGTCAACTCGATCCATCCCGGTCCGATCGACACCGAGATGCTGCGCACCGGCCTTCCGGCCGGCGTCGATCCGGTGACCGCGATGGCGGGCGCCGTGCCCGCCGGCCGTGTGGGCCGACCCGGCGAGGTCGCGGCGCTGGTCGCCTTCCTGGTGTCGGACGAGTCGTCGTTCTGCCACGGAGGCGAGTTCGCGGTCGACGGGGGCTTCCTCGCCGGTCCGGTGGGTTACCCGGGCCAGTGACGCCCTCGCCGCTCGTCCCGGAGGCCCCGAGTGTCCGCTGAACCGGCGGCGGAGGTCGCGGGCTCCTGCGATCCCGCCTTCGCCGCGGTGCGCGACGCCTTCGCCCGGAACTTCGCCGACGGTCTCGAGCTGGGTGCCTCGTTGGCGATCAGCATCGACGGTCGCAACGTCGTCGACGTGTGGGGCGGCTTCCTCGACGCCGGCCGCACACGTCCGTGGGCCGAGGACTCGTTGGTCTGCGTGTTCTCGTGCACCAAGGGCGTCGCCGCGATCGCCACGATGTGGGCGGTGGCGAGGGGTCTCGTCGATCTCGACGCGCCGGTGGCGTCCTCCTGGCCCGAGTTCGCCGCCGAGGGAAAGGACGAGCTGCCGGTGCGGTGGCTCCTGACCCACGAGGCCGGGCTGCCCGCGATCTCGGCGCACATGCCCCGAGGCTCGCTCAGCGACTGGGAGGCGATGACCACCGCGCTCGCGGCGCAGAAGCCCTGGTGGGAACCCGGCCACGGCCACGGCTACCACGGTGTGACCTTCGGTCACCTCGTCGGCGAGGTGTTGCGGCGCGCCACCGGGCGCACGTGCGGCGAGCTCGTCCACGACGAGCTGGCACGGCCACTCGACGTCGAGCTGTGGATGCCGTTGCCGGCCGAGTGCGACGAGCGGACCGCGGATCTCGTCGTCGAGCTCGCCGAGGAGGGCACGTTCTTCGACCGGTGGGACCCGCAGACCTCACTGGGGCCGAAGGCGTTCGGCAACCCGCCCGACGCCAACGACCCCGCCCACTGCATGACCGACGAGTGGCGCCGCGCCGAGATCCCCGCGGCCAACATGCACGCCAACCGCGCGCGCTCGACCGCGTGTACTCGGTGCTGGCGCGCCACGGCCGGTCCGGCGGCACCGAGCTGGTGCCGCGCGAGCTGGTGGAGGAGTTCGGCCGGGTGCACGTGCAGGGCGACGACCTCGTGATGGAGCTGCCGACCGCGTTCGGCCTCGGTTTCGAGCACACCATTCCCGAGTGGCGCTTCGGCCCGAGCCCGCACACGTTCGGGCACAACGGCAGCGGCGGCTCGCTCGGCGTCGTCGACCCCGACTCCGGGGTGTCCTTCGGGTACACGATGAACCGCCTCTGGTGGGGTCCCGACCGCACCGACCCCCGCTGGGGCCCGATCTTCGACGCCCTCTACGCCGCGCTCTGACCCCCGGCGCCCCGGCCCTCGCGGTCAGCTCGCGGTCGCTCCCCGGCTCGTGTCGCGCGGGCGCCCATGATCGGCGGATCGGGGGTGGCGCGCAGAGTCTCGGACTACGGTTCGTCGAGCCCAGCGGGAAGGGCCCCGCCTTCCGATCGCGCAGGGGATGGGTCATGGATGACGAGCAGGGGATTGCCACAACGCGTCAGCTGGCGACCGGCTTCGTGGAGGCGGCACACGTTGGCGGTGGCGAATGTGCGATCCCGTCGTGTCCTGAGTGGACGATGAGACAGCTCGGCGAGCACGTCGCAGTGGAGTACGCCGGCTGGTACTACTCGAACCTCACCCTCGCTCCAGGTCATCCTGATCCGATGAAGGCTACGGCGGCCGCACTGCCGCCGATGCCCGACGAGTTCGAGGAGTTGCTCGACTACATCGTGCGGAACGCGTCGCGATTCGCCGATCACGCCAGAGACATCGAACTTGATCGCGACGTCTGGGTGTTCGACAGCGTGGGTCCTGCCCGGTTCTGGCTGCGTCAGACCATCATGGAAGTCGCAGTCCATGCCTGGGACGCGGCGATGGCAGTCGGGCATCCCAGCCCGCTCAGCGACCAGATCTCCCTCGAGGTCATCGACCAGAAGTGTGCGGCGCAGTACCACCGTGGCCAGTGGTGGGGGGAGCCATGGACTCCGCCGTCCACGCCGTTCGGCCTCATCGCGACAGACGCAGGGGCCTCGTGGTGCCTGTACGAAGAAGACGGCCGTGCGCACTACGAATCTGGCAGTGCCAAGGACGCGGCGGCACGGGTCACCGCAACGGCCGAGAGCCTCTGCCTGTGGTTGGACGGTCGCCAAACACCTTCCGAGGTCACGGTGATCGGGGACCCAGCCATCGCTCAGGCGTGGCGTCACTTGAATTGAGCTGACGGGTCCACCCAGGGGAACCACCGCAAGCCAATGGTCAGCGTTCCTGGCTGTCCCCGACCGCCGGGACCGAGCGCCCTACTGCAGCGAGAAGGGCGGGTACTCGTCGGTGAGGAGCACGAAGCCGTAAGCCTGCACACGCACCGACCAGCGCACCGCGCCCACGACGAAGCGCCGCATACCCTCGGGCCACTTCCCGGTGAACAACACCGCGAAGAACGCGATGACGTGCACGACGAACACGCCGATGAAGATGAACCCCAGCACGATCAGGTGCGGGATGGCGAGGAGCCACTTCACGAGCGGGAGCCACCGGTTGAGTTCGTCCGGTGGCATCACCGCCACGGACGCCGCGTCCGCGCCGTTGTCGCCTGCCACCACCTCGAAGTCGAACGGCGGGTACTCGTTGCGCATGTAGGACGCGAATGACCACACGCGCCATTGGTACCGAAGCACCATGGTCTGGAAGCCGACGAAGGGGTTCTGTCGCGTGAACAGGATCGTGAAGACCGAGATCAGCGCGAGGATCTCGGCGACGATGCCGAGCCCGTAGATCACGAGGAAATGCGGGATGGCGAGGATCCAGTTCACCGGCGCGCGCCAGTTCTGTACCGCGAGTGGCGCGTCGAGACCGAGGCTCACGGGGTAGTCGCGTCCCTGCCCGCCGCCTCCCGACGGCGGCGCCGCGGGGGGCTGGGGCGGCGGTGGTGGGGTTGCGTTGGTCATTGCGACCCTCCCGGGGGCGTCGGACTGTGTGACGTCGCTCCGTGTCTACCTCACCGCGGCCGTCGAGCGCTCGACCCAGTGCGACCTCGTCGTCGGCAATGCGGCGGAGCAGCTCGGAGCCGATGCCGCAAATCGGCGATGACCAACCGCTCGCGGCCCTGTCCCGAATCGCCGGCTCGGCGCCGCAGCAGTCTGTGCGCACGTTCCGGCGCGAGGGCTAGGTCCAGCCCGGAACGCGTCGCGGTCAGGTGTGGCAGTCGGAGCGGAGGAGTTCGGCGGAGCTGACACGGAATCTGAAGAACTCGCCGTCGGCCCATCGCTCTGTCCCGAAATGCCAGCCCACACTTCCCTTGGTCGGGATGGTGATGCCGTCGAACGTGCGATGCTCGGTCATCGTTCCCCCGAACGTGTGCAGACCGAACGTCCCGGTGTTGTCAGGATCACCCCAACGTTCGAGCGCGAGTGATTCGACTCGCGCATCGCTGTCGAGTCGGTACTCCACGTCGATCGGTCCCGCGGCGGTCGGTATGGTCGCGACGGGGTGACCCGTGGTTCCAATTCGCCACTCGACACCGAAACCGGGTACCAGCGTGGTGGGGAGCCAGAACGCTTCGCCTGCCTCGCGGCCCGCAGCGCTGCGGCTGACGTCGGGGCCGGAAGCGGAAGCGACGCTTACCAGTCCGCCGAGCTTCCACTGCATCTCGCCGCTGCCGTCGACGAATTGGTCGAAGCCTGCGATGATCACTGCGACTCGGGCTCGCCAGACGAACCCGCGGCCGGGAGCGAGTATCTCCGTCGAACGAAACGGCAACCATCGCTTCAGCTTGATGGAACCTCGGATGCGAAGACGAGCCGCCGCGGCGAGTGGTGTCCCCGGCGCGATCGCAGTTGTCAACAGCCGGCGTACCTCCGCCGGCGCTTCCGTCACGTCCGCTTCGGAGAAGACTCCCGTACGAGGTGGGACGGCCAATCGGATCTCTGCGTCGTGTCGCGGCCAACCCACGTACGCATATTGCTCGCGATGCACTCGCTCGGCCACCGAGATGGCCGAGGCTCGGACGGCCGCTACCGTGGCCTGATGAGCAGCCCGCGAGTGGCCGGTGGCGTGGTCCACCGGCTTCCAGGCGACCTGCGCGAGGCGCTGATCGCCAACCCCACGGCACTCGATGCGTGGAAGGACATCACGCCGCTGGCCCGCAACGAGTTCATCTGCTGGGTCGAGGACGCCAAGCAGGAGACGACCCGAGCACGGCGCATTCGCCGGACCGAGGAGGAGCTGGAGGAAGGTCAGCGGCGACCGTGCTGTTGGCCGGGGTGCAAGCACCGCGAGCGCACCGGCAGATAGGACTCGGCGCTCCTCACGATCACTCGACCGCTGCGCCCGAACACGCCGGCGCGCTACCCGCCGAAGGGGTCGAGGGAGTTGGCGACCACCCACATGGAGAAGTACTGCGCCGACGCGCCGTACGCCTGGCCGAGGGCGACCTTGGCCCCGTCGACCTGGTGCTCGCCGGCCATGCCCCGCACCTGGAGCGCAGCCTCGGCGAAGCGCAGGAGACCCGACGCGCCGATGGGGTTCGACGACAGCACGCCGCCCGACATGTTCACCGGGAACGATCCGTCGAGCGCCGTGTCACCCCGCTCGACCATCTTCCAGCCCTCGGTGGGCGCGGCGATGTCGTGCGCTTCCAGCCACATGGGCTCGTACCAGCTGAACGGCACGTAGAGCTCGGCGCAGTCGAGCTGGCCGAGCGGGTCGGTGATGCCGGCCTGCGCGAACACGTCGGCCGCGCAGTCGACCGCGCCCTGCGGGCGCACCGGGTCACGGCCGGGGAACGACGCCGGCTCCGAGCGCACCGCGGAGCCGAGGATCCATGCCGGCGGGCGGCCCGCGGCCGCCGCCGCGTTCCCACCGGCCTGGTCGGTGAACACGACCGCGCAGGCACCGTCGGACGACGGGCACGATTCGAGGAAGCGCACCGGGTCCCACATCATCGGCGAGGCCTTCACCGATTCGAGCGAGATGTCGGCCAGCTTCAGGTGGGCGTACTCGTTCTTCATCGCGTTCTGCCGGTCTTTCACCGCGACCATCGGCCCGATGTCGGCCGGTGCACCGGTGCGGTACATGTAGGACCGCATGTAGGGCGCGAACGCTCCGCCGGCACCGATCGACGCGCCGCGGCCGGAGCCGAGCGCGAACTGGGCGTTGCCCTCCGACTGCTTCTCGAGCGCAACCGCGAGCACGCGCGTGTGGCGGCCCACCTCGACGTGGTGGGCGGCGACGATGCCGGTGGTGCCGCCGACCGAACCGGCGGTGTGCACGCGGAACATCGGCTTGCCCGTGGCGCCGAGCGCGTCGGTGAGGTAGAGCTCGGGCTTCATGACACCCTCGAACAGGTCGGGCGCCTTGCCGACGACGACCGCGTCGATGTCGCTCCACGTCATCTGCGCGTCGTCGAGCGCGCGTAGGGCCGCTTCGCGCGCCAGGCCGGCGTAGGAGACGTCGCGGCGGGCGCGTTTGTGGTGGGTCTGGCCGATGCCCACGATGGCGCACGGTTGGTGGCTCACTTGGCCGCTCCTTTGGACGCTGGCCCTTCGAAAGACGACCCCTCGAGGATGCAGACCAGGTTCTGTTGCAGGCACGGACCCGACGTCGAGTGTGCGAGCGTGCGGTGCCGGCCGTGGTCGCGGATCTGGTTCGCGGCTTCCGTGATGCGGACGAGGCCGGTGGCCATGATCGGGTTGGCGGCGAGCGGCCCACCCGACGGGTTCACCGCCACGTCGGCGCCGAGGCCGAGCGCCTCGACGAGCACCGGCTCCTCGTGGGTGAACGCGCTCTGGAGCTCGGCCACCTCGACCGGCGCCTCCTCGATGCCCGCGGCCTTTCCGGCCGACGTGGTCGACGGCGACGAAATGAGGTCGCGCATGCCCGGGTAGTGCAGCTCGCTGGAGTGCGCGAACCCGGTGATCCACACCGGGTGGTCGCACAGCTCCCTGGCCTTGTCGGCGCGGGCGATCACGACCGCGCACGCGCCGTCGGTGATCGGCGGAAGGTCGTGACGCCGCAGCGGCGAGCGCACATAGTCCTCGGCGAGCAGCGTGTCGACGTCGAAATCGCCGGTCACCTGGGCGTGGGCGTTGCCCACCGCGTCGCGGCGGCAGCGGGCGGCGATCTCGGCCATCTGGCGCTCGGTCACCTTGCCCGCGTCGACGAGCGCCCGCGCCTGGAGCGCGGCGAGGCTGGCGGCGTCGGTGCCCAGCGGCGCGAGGTAGTACGGGTCCATCTCCATCGGGTAGATGAGCGACGGGTCGGCGGTCGACGAACGACCGGAGCCCATCGCCACCGCGACGTCGATGTCGCCCAGTTGGAGGCGGATCCACGCTTCGTAGAGCGCCCACGCGCCGTCCATCTCCACGTGCGAGTCGCGCTTGGGCGGCCAAGCGCCGATGGCGTCGATGTTCTGCACGAACGAGAACGCCTGGCCGGCCACGTAGTCACAGCTGCCGGCGCAGGTGAAGTCGACCTCGTGCCGGGTGATCCCTGCGTCTTCCACCGCGCCGGTGATCACCTCGAGCAACATCTGAGCTTCGGTCTTGTCGGTGGTCCTCACCATCGGCGACGCGGACCAGCCGATGAGCGCGATGTCGTCGGAGTTGGGCATCACTGGATCCTGTTCACGAGGGTCGGGTCTTCAACGTCGGGCTCGCCGGTGGGCATCCAACCGAGGAGGCTGCCTTCGGCGGTCGACGCGAGGTCGGCCTTCTCCGCTTCGGAGGCCCACACCGCCGCGACGCGCATGCCGATGCGCACGTCGTCGTTGGGGGTGTCGAGCAGCGGCTGGTAGCCGAGGATCACGTCGGTGTCGTCGAGCCACACGTGCACTCGGGCGAAGGGCTCGGTCTCGGTCTGGCCCGGGTACTGCACCGGCGTGATGATCGTGTAGTTGGTGACGGTGCCTCGCTGCGGCAGGTCGAGCTCGTGCTCGCGGGTGAGCTCGAGCGCGTCGACCGGGCAGTACCCCTTGCCGCCGGTGTAGGTGCGCCCGCACTCGGGACAGCGCAGGCCGAGGAAGCGGCCTTCTTCGTTCGCCTGCTCGGCACGCAACGCGTTGGGCGTGACCGGGAGGGAGTAGGTGATGGACGCGTTGTAGTCCATCATCGTGACCGGCTCTTCGGCGGGGCCGCCGTCGTCGGCGGGCACCACCGGCTCTTCGCCGGGCACGAACGCCTCGATGTCGGTGATGTGACCGATCCGCGCCGCCCGCCACCGCGGGGCCACCCGCATGCCGGTGCTCATGGCGTCGATCGAACCGGCATCGACGGCGTGGAGGAACGAGGTGTCGGCACCGTCGAGTTGCACGAGCACGAACGCGAAGGGGTGATCGAGTGGGTGCTGGGTCGTGGGGCTCGCGACCCACGACCACGACACCACGGTGCCTGCGGGCCCGACGCCGACGAAGTCGTGCGCCAGCTCGTCGCCGGTGTCGGGATCCCACTCGAGTGGCGGGACGACGACCCGGGCGCCGCTGCGGATGCCGATGATCCGCCGGTCGGTCAACGCGGTCATGAAGGCTCCGACCACCGGCCCGAGCGACCGCTTGTACGGGAACTGGATGGTGCTCTGCACTGCCTGGACCACTGCGTCTCCCCCGGGGGTCTCACCCCAATTGATGAGGGGAGATTAGGTCGGCCGCCCGCGCCGGTGCCCAGGCCGGTTCGCGAAACCATCACAATCGGACTGCGTCCACCTCATACCGGAGGAGTCGACTGGACCCATGGCGAACGTCGAGAGCCCGGACGTAGTGGTCGCGGAGCGCCCTGCCACGTCCGGGCTCGTCGTCGTGCTCACCTTCGGCGCCGCGCTGGTGTTCGCGTTCGCGGTCCGGGGCGGCGCGGTGTTCGGGATCGCGCTCCTCTTCCTCCTCTTCGTCCCGTTGGAGAAGCTGTTCGCGCTCCGCCGCCAGCCGGTGTTCCGCAAGGGCCTGCTCACGGACCTGACCCACCTCCTCGTGAACAACGTGCTGATCGCGGGAGGGGTGATCGTGCTCGTGGTGATCGCGGCGATCCCGCTGTTCTGGGTCCGGCGGTTCGACCTCGTGGGGTACCTGCCGGTGGAAGCCGCGGTGGCCCTGGCCGTGGTGCTCGTGTTCGTCGGGAGCTACTGGGGCCACCGGCTCACCCACCAGGTGCCGTTCCTCTGGCGGTTCCACTCGGTGCACCACAGCATCGAGCAGATGGACTGGGTGGCGTCGGGCCGGCTGCATCCGTTCGACTCCGCCTTCACCCAGGCGTTCGCGGTGTTCCCGTTGTTCCTCCTCGGCTACGGGGGCGGGGTGTTCGCGGGGGTGACGGTGTTCATCGCCCTGCTGGCGCTGTTCCAGCACGCCAACGTGCGCTTGCGCTTCCCCGGCCTCCGGTGGGTGATCAACACGCCCGAGTGGCACCACTGGCACCATTCGATCGACCCCGCGGCGCGCGACAAGAACTTCGGGCTCCCGGTGGTCGACCAGGTGTTCGGCACGGCGTACCTCCCGAAGGGAAGACGCCCGACGGGATTCGGCACCGACGCCCCGGTGCCCGCCGACGGCTACCTCCGGCACCTCGTCTACCCCTTCACCCGGGCGGCACGCTGAGACCTGCGCCTCGCCCCGCTCGACGCTTAGGGTTCGGTCGTGCGCATCCTCGACGACCACGGACCGACGCCCGCCGGTGTCGTCGACGAGCACGTGGCGCTGCCCGGCGTCCGGCCCACGGACCGAGCGTTCGTCCGCCTCAACATGATCGCGTCGGCCGACGGGGGCACCGCGGTCGCAGGGGTGTCGGGCGCGCTCGGCAACCGCGACGATCACGCGGTCTTCGCGGCCCTTCGCGCCCACGCAGACGGTGTGCTCGTGGGCCTGGCCACCGTCGTCGCCGAGCAGTACCAGGCGCCGGCGCGTCCCGGCCTGCAGATCTACGTCGTCGCCGACGAGCCCGACGTGAGCGGTGATCCCGAGCTCTTCCGGGCGGGCGGGGCCACGCTCGTCGTGCCGCTCGACGCCGGACCCGTGCCCGACGGGGTCCCCGAGTTGCGGGCCGGCCACGACGGCCGGGTCGACCTCACCGCGGTGGTCGGTGCCCTCCCCGGGAAGGTGCTGGTCGCCGAAGGCGGGCCGACCCTCGCCGGGGTGCTGGTGGCCCAGGGTCTGGTCGACGAGTTCTTCGTCACCATCGCTCCCCGCGTGATCGCGGGGAGCTCGGCGCGCGCGTCGCGCACGGGCCCGAGGCCGGGCCCGGTCTCTGGGACCTCCGGCACGGGTTCGTCGACGACGAGGGGTTCCTGTTCCTCCGCTACGTCCGCACGGGGACGTGACCGTGGTCGCGTGGCCGACGGGGACCGAAGTGGTGCGGATCGAGGTGCACGAGCGCGTGGCGGCGATCATGCTGCACCGACCGGAGCGCCGCAACGCTCTGCACCACGAGATGTTCGAGCCGATCACGCGGGCGCTGGCGGAGTTCGCCGAACGCGACGACGTCGGGTGCATCGTCCTCACCGGGAGCGGATCCGCGTTCTGCGCCGGGGGCGACGTGAGTGGTGAAGGAGCGCGACCCGGCGTCGACCGGCGCGATGCGGATGCCCACGCCGCGAACCTGCTCGCCGACGCGCAGCTCGCGCGGCGGTTGCACGAGCATCCCAAGCTCACGGTGGCCGCGCTCAACGGTGCCGCGGTCGGCGCCGGCATGTCGCTCGCGCTCGCGTGTGACCTGCGCATCGCGGCGGCGTCGGCCACGTTGGTCACGGGTTGGGCCCGGCTCGCGTTCTCGGGGGACTTCGGAGGCGCGTGGTTCCTCACCCACCTCGTCGGGCCGTCGCGCGCACTGGAGCTGCTGGTCACGAACGCGCCGATCACCGGCGGCGAGGCGCTCGCCCTCGGGCTGGTGAACCGCGTCGTGGCCGATGCCGACTTCGCCGACGCGTGGACCGCGTGGGCCCGGGAGCTGGCAGCAGGACCCACGGGCGCGTTCACGGGCATGAAGGCGAACGTGCAGGACGCGCTCCGGTTCACGCTGGCCGACGCGCTGCCCCGCGAGACCGCCCGCATGAGCGCGTCCGCCGCCACCCGCGAGCACCGCGAGGCCCGCCGGGCCTGGGTCGAGAAGCGGCCGCCGGCCTTCCACCCGCTTCCGGAGTGACCCGGGCAGTGGCGGCCTCACCGCGAAATCGGTAACCTCTTTTCGTACGAGGCCACCGGCACGGAGGACGGCACGTGGGGGACTACTCGACGATCGAGTTCGAGATCGGTGACGACCACGTGGCCACGATCACGTTGAACCGGCCCGAGCGCCTGAACTCGTTCTCGGAGACCATGGCCGCAGAGGTCGTCGACGTGTGGGGCGTGGTGCGTGACACCGACGACATCCACGCGGTGGTGCTCCGGTCGGCCGGCGACCGGGCGTTCTGCACCGGCATCGACGTGACCGACGGCGTGTGGTGGTACCACCTCAACATCTGGAACCAGATCGACCCCGGGTTCTGGCTCGGCCCGAAGTCGCACCGATGCTGGAAGCCGGTCATCACCGCGGTCCAGGGGATGTGCGCGGGGGGCGGCTTCTACTTCGTGAACGAGTCCGACATCGTCATCTGCTCCGAGGACGCGACCTTCTTCGACCCGCACGCGTCGCGCGGGGTCACCTCGGTGCTCGAGCCCATCGGCCTCCTGGCCCGGAACGTCCCCCTCGGCGACGTGCTGCGGTGGGCGCTCCTCGGGAACGACGAGCGGCTCACCGCCGAGACCGCGCTGCGCCTCGGGATGGTCACCGAGATCGTCCCGGGCGACGACCTCTGGGCGCGGGCCCACGCGCTTGCCGCCGAGATCGCGGCTCGGCGTCCCGAGGCGATCCAGGGGACGGTGCGGGCCATCTGGGAGGCACTCGACATGACCCGCAGCGCCGCGCTCCAGAACGGGATCCTCTACACCCACGTCGGGAATCCTCCGCCGGGGGAGAAGCCGGGAGTCGCACCGAAGGTCGAACCGCGGTTTCGCTGATGGCCACGGTGTGGGACCAGCGCCTCGGCTTCTGGTGGATCGCCGAAGATCATCCCGACCTTCCCGCGGTGGTCGCGTCGCCCGATGGTGCGCTCACCTACGGCGAGCTCGCCGGTCGCGCGCACCAGCTCGTCCACCTGCTCCGCTCGCGCGGCGTGCAACCCGGCGACGCGGTCGCCGCCCTGCTGCCCAACGGCGTCGACCTGGTCGTGTGCTCGCTCGCCTGCAACGAGGCGGGTTGGTACTTCATCCCGCTCAACACGTTCCTCACCGAGCACGAGCTCGCCACCATCCTCGAGCACTCGGGAGCCCGCGCGCTGATCACCCACGAGCAGTTCGCGGGGCAGGTCGCGCCGTTGGATCGCCGAGGGCTGACGGCCGCGTTCGCGGTCGGGGTGGTCGACGGGTTCGAGCCGCTCGTCGAGGCCCGGGCGGGGCAGCCCGCGACCATCCCCGACGACCGCACCCCGGGCTCGCTGTTCGTCTACACGTCGGGCACCACCGGCCGGCCCAAGGGGATCCGGCGCCCGCAGCCCCCGGGCGATCCCGGGCAGGTCGCCAACGACGCCGCGGTGTTCGGCCGGGCGTTCGACTTCGTGCCCTTCGGCGGGCCGCACCTGGTGTCGACCGCGATGTATCACGGCGGGAGCCACTCCTACTACGCGGGCGCGCTCAACGTCGGCCATCCCCTCGTGATCATGCCCCGCTTCGATCCCGAGGAGGCGCTGCGCCTGATCGAGGAGCACCGCGTGTTCTCCGCGTACATGGTGCCGACGCAATTCCACCGGTTGCTGCGCCTCCCCGAGGAGGTACGCGCCCGCTACGACGTGTCGAGCCTGCACGCGGTCGTGCACTCGGCGGCACCGTGCCCGCTCGACGTGAAGCGTCGGATGATGGACTGGTGGGGCCCGGTGATCTGGGAGACCTACGGCGGGATGGAGGGCCCTGCGACCATCGCCAAGCCGTACCGCTGGCTCGAGAAGCCGGGCACGGTCGGGCGTGCCATCCGTGGCACCCGCGTCCGCATCCTCGGCGACGCCGGCGAGGAGCTCGGCCCCGGTGAGATCGGAGCCATCTACTACGGCTCCGACGTGCCGTCGTTCGAGTACGTCGGCGAAGAGGAGACGACGCGCGCCGCGTACCGCGGCCGGCTCTTCACCATCGGCGACCTCGGCTACCTCGACGCCGACGGGTACCTCTTCATCCGCGACCGCGCCAAGGACATGATCATCACCGGCGGCGTGAACGTGTACCCGCAGGAGATCGAGGCGGTCCTCGTCGAGCACCCTGCCGTCGGCGACGTCGCGGTCATCGGGCTCCCCGACGAGGAGTGGGGTGAGTCGATCGTCGCCGTCGTCGAGCCCGCGGCCGGTCACGTCGCCGACGCCGGGCTGGCCGACGAGCTGCTCGCGCGTCTGCCGCGACCGGCTCGCCCGGTACAAGTGCCCCAAGCGCGTGGAGTTCCGCGACTCGTTGCCGCGCACCGACGCCGGCAAGCTCTACAAGCGCCAACTTCGCGACGAGTTCGCCGCCACCTGAGTGCTCCCGATCACCGCTTCGGTTCGCGGGGCAAGCCGAGGGAGCGCTCGCCGATGATGTTCTTCATCACCTCGGTGGTGCCGCCGGCGATGGTGTTGGAACGACTGCTCACCAGGCGTTCACCCGACCGCAGCGCGTCGTCGGTCTCGCCGGCGATGGCCGCGAGCCCGTCGACGTCGGCCGCGTACTCGGCGAACGACTGCCCGAGCGACGACCACGCGAGCTTGATCAGCGACGACACCCCGCCGTTCGGGCCGCTGCCGTCCTCCACGAGCGCGCGCTCACCGAGCCACGCCAGGATGCGCGCCCGGCTGTAGAGCGCGACCCCCCGGTCGCGCCCGGTCGCGGTGAGCGTGCCCTGCGACCCCTGCTGGCGGAGGAACTCGTCGACCTGGTCGACGAGGTCGCCGGCCATGCCGATCACCCCGGCGTGCTCGTAGCCGAGCGTGGTCATCGTGACCCGCCAGCCTTCGTTCATCGGGCCGAGCAACGACGACACCGGAACCCGGACGTCGTCGAAGTGCATCTCGGCGAAGTCGGCCTCACGGTTCGCCTGCACGATCGGGCGGCGGGTGATCCCGGGAAGGTCGAGCGGCACGAGCAGCGCCGAGATGCCGCGGTGCGACGGCGCGTCGGGGTCGGTGCGCACCAGCAGCATGCAGTGGCTCGCCCAGAGCCCGATCGACGTCCAGACCTTGGTGCCGTTGACGACGAAGTCGTCGCCGTCGAGCTCGGCGCGGCAGCGCAGCCCGGCCAGGTCGCTTCCGGCGTCGGGCTCGCTGAAGCCCTGGCACCACACCTCTTCGGCGCTGAGGATGCGTCCGAGGTGCGCGTGCTGCTCGGGCGTGCCGGCGGCGGCGATGGTCGGGCCCACGTTGTTGGTGCCGAACACCGCGACGCGCCGCGGGGCGCTCGCCCGGCGGAACTCCTTGTCGCAGTCGATCTGGTCTTCCACGCTCAGCCCGCGACCGCCGATCTCGACCGGCCACGCGGGCGCGCTCCACCCGTGTGCGCCGAGCTCGCGTTGGAACTCGACCAGGCCCTCCCACTCGTCGGCGTCGCCCCAGCGTTCGCGGTGGCGGGGCACGATCTCGGCCAGCACGGCCCGGAGCTCTTCGTTCGGTCGCATCGGCGAGGAGAGTAGTCAGCCCGCGTCGAGGGCGGGGAGGTGACGGGTTGCGAGCACCCCCATGGCTCCCGCCCGCAGCCGTTGCTCCCACTGCACGCGAGTCCAGGCGTAGGGCAGGAGCTCGACCGCGTCGTAGCGGCCTGCGACCACCGCGGCCTCGAGCGCGCGGCGCCCGGACTCGACGCCCTCGGGCTTCGTGCGGAGGATCCGCGCCAACGCGTCGAGCTCCGCGACCATCGGGGCGTCGCCGGCGCGCTCGACTTCGCGCAGGTACTTCAACACGCGCGCCGCGCTCTTGGCCCGCTGCGCCGCGAACGGGTCGTCGATGGCGGGCACCACGACCTCGCGCAACTGGTGCAGCACCGCGTCGAAGTAGGGCGTGGCATCCGTGTCGGCGGTGTCGTCGGGCGGCGGCGGAGGCAGTGCGGTGCCGGTGGCGGCGGCGAGGGCCTCGGCGGTCAGCCGGGTGTGCAACGTGCCGTAGATCAAGCCACTCCCCACGTCGGCGTCGGGCGCGGGAGCGTGGCTGGCGCGTTCGATGGCGAGCACCGCGATGCGTAGCTCCGCGAACACGAAGTGATAACGGATGCGCTCGAGGCTCACTGTCCCGCCCGCGCGCGGTACGCGGCGAGCAGCGCGTCGAAGTCGGGTACCGGCTCCTGCGCGTTGCGGGTACCGATCCACGCGAGGTCTTCCATCGGATCGCCCAGGTGCGCGAGCTCGAAGTCGAGGAGGGCGGTGAGCCGCGTGCCGTCGTGGAGGAAGTTGCCGGGGCCGGTGTCGCCCTGCACGAGCGACGGCGGCCCGTCGACCTCCGGCACGTTCGCGCGCAGCCACGTGAAGCAGGCGCGCAGGAACGGCTCGGCGCGGCCGCTCTGGTCGAGCCGCTTCTCCCAGATGTCGAGCTCGTCGCGCACGTGGTCGGCGACGGCGCGCGCGGGTGCGAGGCTCGGGAGCGACATCGCGCGTACGTCGAGCGCGTGCATCCGGACCAGGGCGACGACGAGGTCGTCGAGGATGACGTGCTGCGCGTCGGGGTCGAGGCCGCCGAAGCGGGCGGTGCCCTCGGCGTAGCCCATCAGCACGGCGGGATGCGCGGGATGCACCGCGACGATCGGCGGCACGGGGAGACCGGCCGCGGCGAGCGCGGCGTAGATCTCCGCCTCGCGCCACAGCGTGTAGCACTCGTGCGGTCCGGGCCGTTCGGCGTCGGCCCGGAGGAACCGTCGCTCGGTCGCGCCCGACGGCGCGGTGTACGTGACGTCCCACGCCTGGTGACGCCCGCCTCCCGGGCGCCGGTGGATCTCGACCGCGTCCCCGTCGACGGCGCCGGCGATCCACGCCGTGAGGTCGTCGACGGGCGCGTCGTGAGCCGGCGGTGCGTCGTGCGTCACGCGGGAAAACAGTACTCTCATTTCGCCGCCGACCGGAGGGGATCACGTGGCCACCGACTTCCCGTTCGACGACGCCCTGCGCTTCACCGCGGTCGACGACGAGCTCCACGCGGTGGGCCCGCAGCGCGACTGGACCGAGACCGTCTGGTTCTCGTTCGCGGTGCCCGCACGCTCCCTCGCGGGCTGGCTCTACGTGCAGACCCGGCCGAACGCCGGATCGTCGAGTGGTGGCGCCTTCGTCTACGGCCCGACGGGGTTCCTCGCGTGGGAGCTGCCGTACTACGGCTTCCTCACCCACCAGCCGCTACCCGATCCGCTCGACCTGCGCGACGTCACGTTCTCGAACGGGGTGTCGGTGCGTGTCGTCGAGCCGACCATGAGCTACGACCTCGCGTACCGGTTCCGCGATCAGCACGAGTTCGTCGCCGATCTCCACTTCGACGGCATCTCGCCGCCGGTCCCGCACCTCGCGGGCGCGCCGCCGTTCACCGCCTCTTCTCACTACGACCAGCACGGTCGCGTCACCGGTGAGCTCCAGCTGGCGGGCGAGCGCATCCCCGTCGACTGCATCTCCGTGCGCGACCGCTCGTGGGGACGCCGCCCCGAGCTGCTCGGCCGGCGCACGCGGTTCAGCTACTGCTTCGGGGCCGCGTCACCCGACGAGGCCTTCCTCGCGTTCTGCCACCCCGCGACCCACCTCGACGACTCCGAGGAGCTGTCGAGCGGCTACCTCGTCCGCGACGGCAAGCTCCGGCGCCTCGCTCACGCGACCCGTGTCAACGCACGCGACCCGGGTACCGGCGGCGTGGCACGCGTCGAGCTCGAAGCGGTCGACACCGACGGGCGCGAGCTGCGCGCGGGCGCCGAGACGGTGAGCCGCATGGCCCTCAGCGCGAGCAGCGCGGGGGTCACGATCAACTCGATGCTGCGCTGGACCATCGACGGCGCGACGACCGGATGGGGCGAGGACCAGGAAGTCTGGTCCCTTCCCGCGTTGCGGGAGTACCGCGCGCTACCCGTCGAGGCGTGACGTGTCGAACAGGTCCACGCGCTCGTGCTGTTGCCAACCTTCGATGGTGAAGGTCATCTGCTTGCGCCAGTGCTCCTCGGCGGCGGCGGCGTCGCCGGCGGCGATGAGTCGCACGAGCTTGCGATACGAACGGACGGCGCGATGCATGCGTTCCTGGTCGGAGAGCGCGGCCGACACCACGTAGTACTGCGCGACGATGGCGTGGAGGAGTCGCGAGAACGTGGCGAGCGTGGTGTTGCCGGCCCGCTCGATGAGCGTTTCGTGCATCCCGGCCGCGGCGGCCGCGAACGCGACCCGGTCGAACCCGTCGGCGGCGCCAGCCGCCCGGGCGGCCGCGGCCCGCAAGGCGGCGAGGTCGTCGGGCGTGTGGGCCTGCGCGAGGCGGGCGGCGAGGCGCGGCTCGATGAGCTGGCGCGCGACGTCGAGATCGCCCGCGGTGGTTCCCTGCAGTTGCAGCGTGACCGCGAGGCTCTCGGCGAGCGAGTCGATCTTCGGCATCGTGACCACCGGACCGCCGGTGCGACCGCGCCGGATCTCGAGCAGGCCTTGCGACTCGAGGATGCGCAGCGCCTCGCGCAGGGTCGTGCGGGCGA
Source organism: uncultured Actinomycetes bacterium (assembly GCA_963750045.1). Classification (GTDB taxonomy): domain Bacteria; phylum Actinomycetota; class Acidimicrobiia; order IMCC26256; family DASPTH01; genus DASUAS01. The sequence goes on from CAVVPD010000006.1 coordinate 135,913, forward strand.
TGCCGAACAGCGCGGTGAGCTCGTCTTCCGGCGGCAGCCGCTGACCGATGGCCAACTCACCGCGCGCGATCTGTCGGCGCAGGCGCTCGGCCACGACCTCGCCGGTCTTGGGCATCCGGATCTGCTGGTGCGGGCTCACGGCGTCATTCGCGCTGTTCATTGCCATGATTTGGCGAATTGTACCTGCCCCGTCACGCGGCCCCGGTGGTCAGGTCGTAGACCGTGACCCCGCCGACCGTCTGGCTGGTGAAGGCGCTGCTGACCCACGAGCTGATCTCGGCCGACGTTCCCGACGACCCGCCGAAGCCACCACCACCACCGAAGCCGCCGCTGATGAAGTAGTGGATCCTGCCGTCCTGCACGTACTGCTGGAACTGGGCGAGGGTCGGCGTCGGGTCGGTGCCGTTGAAGCCGCCGATCGCCATGATGGGGTCGTCGGTGGCGAGCTGGTAGCCGGCGGCCTGGTTGGCGCCGACGGTCGCGGCGACCCAGGTGTAGGAACCGGCGTGGGCGTCGAGCAGGTCCGTGAGGGCGGCGTTCGGCGTGCTGCCGTTCAGGAGGCCGCCGGCACCACCGCCGCCCCCGGGTCCTCCGCCGATCCCGCCGGGGACGTTCGGGAGCGCGTTGGCGTTCGGCGCACCCTGCGCGCCGCCTCCACCCGGGAAGGCCCCTCCACCTGGGAAGGCCCCTCCACCTGGGATGCCCCCACCACCCGGGAAGGCGCCTCCACCCGGGAAGGCGCCTCCACCCGGGAAGCCGAACGCGCCGGCGCCGCTCGGGCCCGCGACCGGGATGGCGCCACCCTGGGTGGTGCGGACGGTCGAGAGGGCGAAGCCGGCGGGCGCGGCGAGCGCGACCACGACGGCGCTGACGGCGAGGACCACGCCGGCGCGACCGCGCGCGAGGTGGGCGGCGAGCAACCCGCCGGCGACGAGCACCCCGGCCAGCAGCAGCGTGCCGCGCAGCCAGGGGCTCCAGTCGGGGGTGCGGTCGAGGAGGACGAACGCCCAGATCGAGGTCGCCACCAGCGTCCCCGCGAGGACCGCGCGCGCCGCGAGGTCGCGGCGTCGCTTCCACAACATCCCGGCGCCCATGCCGACGAGCGCGCCGATCGCGGGGGCGAGCGCCACCGCGTAGTACTGGTGGATGATCCCCTTGCCGAGGCTGAAGACGAGCCCGGTCACGAGCAGCCAGCCGCCCCAGAGCACGAACGCGGCGCGCACGCGGTCCGTGCGGGGCCGACGCCCGCGCCAGGCGATGCCGGCGACCAGGAGGACGAGCGCGGCCGGCAGCAGCCACGAGATCTGGCCGCCGAACTCCGCGCCGAACATCCGGGTGAGGCCGGTGGCGCCCCAACGGCCGCCGCCCTGGCCGCCGCCGCCCACGCTCCCGCTCTCGTTGCCGGTGAGGCGACCGAAGCCGTTGTATCCGAAGATGAGGTTCAGGAGGCTGTTGTCCTGGGACCCGCCCACGTAGGGACGAGAGGCGGCCGGCCACAGCTCGACCAGCGCGACCCACCAGCCTGCTGCGACGAGCAGGGCCGCGCAGGAGAGGGTGAGCTGCCAGACCCGACGCCACCACGAGACGGGCGCCGCGATCAGGTACACCAGGCCGAACGCCGGGACGACGAGCAGGGCCTGGAGCATCTTGGCGAGGAACCCGAACCCGACCATCGAGAACGCGAAGACGAGCCACCAGGTGCTCCCGCGCTCGAGGGCCCGGATCATCGCGTAGGCGCCGACGACGAGCAGCAGGACGAGCAGGGCGTCGGGGTTGTTGAAGCGGAACATCAGCGCCGCCACCGGCGTCAGCGCGAGCACGGCGCCGGCGAGGAGGGCGGACCCGGCCGAGAACCACCGCCGCACCGCCAGGTAGAGCACGCCGACGGTGGCGATCCCTTCGAGCGCCTGGGGCACGAGGATGCTCCACGAGCTCAGCCCGAACGCGCGTGCCGAGAGCTCCATCACCCACAGCGACGCGGGCGCCTTGTCGACGGTCACGAAGTTGGCGGAGTCGAACGAGCCGAACAGGAACGCCTTCCAGCTCTTGGTCCCGGCCTGCACCGCGGCCGAGTAGTAGGTGTTCGCCCAGCCCGAGGCGCCGAGTCCCCAGAGGTAGAGCACCCCGGTCGCGGCCAGGAGCAGGAGGAGGCAGGGGCGGACCCACGGCGCGTCCCCGGGCCGTCCGCGGACCAAGCGCCCCACCGGCCCGCGCGGTCGTGTGGGCGCCGGGGGTGCGGGTGCGGTCGGGGCCGGGTCGTGGACCGGTTCGGCGAGGGTCGTGGTGCTCATGTGTCCAGCGTCGCCGAACAACCTTGCCCGGTTCTGGGCGTCACCTCAGAACTCCCTGTGAGCGCGGGCGCGACGGTCGGGTCCGCCGGGGTCGCGCCACCGCGGAAGAGGATCCGGTCGAGGATCAGGAACTGCGCGATCCACAAGGCGCCGAAGGTGGCGACGTTGGCCGCTTCGATGACGACGGTGCGGGTGGTCGCGTCGACGCCGGCGCGCGTCGCCCACGCGGCGGCGGCGCTGACCGCGAAGGTCGACAGGGCCAACCCTGCGAACGAGAGGATCCAGAACGGGCCGAGCTCGCCCCGGAACGAGCGCTTGCCCGTCTTCTGCCAGACCCAGCGTCGGTTCAGCTCGAACGAGGGGACGGTGCCGACCGCGGTGGCGATCACGTTCGCCCACCCGGCCGGCATCGTGGTCGCGCTGACCAGCACCCCGAGCACGGTCATGCTCGTGAGCGTGGCGATGATCGAGACCGCGCCGTAGCGCAGCCATTGCCACAATCGGGTCACGGGCGGAACACCCAATTGCGCAGCAGCAGGAACCGCGCCCCCGTCGCCGTGAGGTTCGCGAGCGTGAGGGCGACGAGCATCACCGACAACGACGTCGCCCCGAGCGCCGACAACATCGCGAGGACCGAGAGCGTCAGCGCGAGCGGCAACAACCCGAGCGCGGTGCCCGCCGCATAGTGGCGCGCCCGGCCGGCGCGCCCGCGGAACGCGAACGTGAGTCTCCGGTTCGCGGCGGTGTTGGCGAACGCGCACACGACGAGGGCCACGACGTTGGCGCCGAGCGGGCCGAAAGGACCGTCGAGCAGGGCGAACAAGGCCCCGAACACCACGGTGCTGACCAACCCGATCGACGCGAACCGCACGACCTGGTGCCCGAGCCCCGGGACGACGGGTGCAGCGCCGCACGGTCGTTGGATCTCACCGTCGCCGCGGGCGAAGCGACGCACCATCCGCCACACGCCCTTGAGGTCGGCCGTCGCGGTGCTGACGATGTCGACGCGCGACACCGGATCGTCGACCCAGTCGACCGGCACCTCGTGGATGCGCAACCCGTTGTGCTCGGCCAACACCAGCAGCTCCGTGTCGAAGAACCACCCTTGGTCCTCGACGGCCGGGAGCAGTGCGCGGGAGACGTCGGCGCGCAGCGCCTTGAACCCGCACTGGGCGTCGGAGAAGCCGGTGCGCAGCGTCGTCTTGAGGATGAGGTTGTAGCTGCGCGAGATCAGCTCGCGCTTCGGACCGCGGACCACGCGGGCGTTCGACGCGAGTCGCGTGCCGATCGCGACGTCGCTGTGCCCCGAGAGGAGGGGTGCGACGAGGGGGAGCAGCGCGTCGAGGTCCGTGGAGAGGTCCACGTCCATGTACGCGACGACCCGGGCGCCGCTCGCCGACCACGCCGCACGCAGCGCGCGGCCGCGGCCCTTCTGGTCGAGGTGCAGCGCGCCGACGCCGTCGAGTGTCCGAGCGAGCCCGCGGGCGATGGCCCACGTGCCGTCGGTGCTCGCGTTGTCGGCGATGGTGATCGCCCACGACGGTGCGAAGTGCTCCGAGAGGTAGGCGTGGAGCTTCCGCACGGACGCCGCGAGGTCGGCCGCCTCGTTGTAGACGGGGATCACGATGTCGACCGCGGTCGCGGTCCGGGCGGTGGGACCCCCGGGGTCCGCGTTCACCAGGTTCGGGGCCACCGGGTCCGGTGCCAGGGGATGCGGGGGAGGCGCGGGGCGGGTCTTGTCCACGGCGACCATCGTCGGCGAGCCACGTTGGGCGTTCCTGCGCCATCCCTGGGAGTTCGCCGAGAACCGGCGTGTCGTACGCTGCCCGGGAGCCGGTCGACTGCGCCTGGGAGGCCCCGTGCTGAGCAAGTTCGACGACTACCCGATCCACCAGACGTCGCTGCCCATCGCGCAGCCGGCCACGGGCGACCGCAACGCCTACGACCGCTACTGGTTCAACGGGTACCAGGACGACGGCGAGTTCTACTTCGGCATCGGCGCGGCGCTGTACCCGAACCTCGGCATCCTGGACTGCGGCCTGAGCATCGTGCGCGACGGCGAACAGCACGCGTTCCACGCGTCACGCCGCGCGCCGCTGGAGCCCACCGATCTCCGCATCGGCCCGTTCGAGATCGACGTGCTCGAGCCGATGCGCCGGATCCGCGTGTCCATCGCCGACAACGACACCGGCATCGCGGCCGACCTGACCTTCACTGCGCGCACCGCATGCGTCGAAGAAGGACGCCAGATCCGCTCGCAGGGCCGTCGGCTGATCATGGACGTGACCCGCTTCGCGCAGTTCGGCAAGTGGGAGGGTGAGATCCGCTACGACGGCAGGACCGTGCCGATCGACGCCACGCGGGTGTTCGGGACGAAGGATCGCAGCTGGGGCGTGCGGGGCGTCGGCATCCCCGATCCCGGGCTCGCGCCGACGCCGCCGGGCTCGACGCAGGCGTTCTTCCTGTGGGCCCCGCTGCACTGGGACGACCGCTGCACCCATTTCGGCGTGTTCGAGGACGCGCACGCCAACCGGTGGCACTCCGACGGCGCGGTGCTCCCGGCGTACCGGTCGCCGGCCGACATCCCCGGCGCGGAGGACCCGGGCATCGAGGTGCTCGCGGCGGTCGAACACGACCTCGACTACCTCCCCGGGACCCGCCGCGCCGGTCACGCGCGGATCGCGCTCCTGCACGCCGACGGAGCCCGTGAGGACATCGACCTCGAGCCGCTCATCTGCTTCCGCATGAAGGGCATCGGCTACATGCACCCGGAGTGGGGTCACGGCATGTGGAAGGGCGAGCTCGCGTTCGCCGGGGAGTCGTGGAAGGTCGACGACCTCGACCCCATGGCGTTCGAGAACCAGCACCTCCAGCAGGTCGTGCGGGCCACCTGCGGCGACCAGGTCGGCATCGGCGTGCTCGAGCAGATCGCCTTCGGCCCCCACGCCCGCTACGGGTTCCAGGAGTTCCTCGACCCGGCCCACTGACGGTGAGCCGGTGGATCAGAGGTCGCGGCTGATGCTGCGGTTGATGGCGGCGAGGGTGGCGCGGGCCGCGCCCTCGATCGGGGTCGCACCCTCGGCGGCGCCCCGCCGGTGGGTACGCGCGAGCGGGTCGGTGACCGACGCCACCACCAGGAAGCGCCGGTCGGGGGTGGTCTCGACGGTCCGGGCCCAGCCCGGGAGGTACGCGAGGTCGGGGAGGAAGGCGCGGACGGCGTAGACCGTTGCCTCCACCGCGGCCGGCAGTCCGCTCGCGGTCGAGGCACGACCGACGGCCTCCTGCTCGTCGCGCGCCAACCGGACGGTCAGCTCGCCGACGGCCGGATCGGTGGTGATCTCCACCAGCCGCAGCCGGGCCTCGTGCTCGTGCGGACCGCCGTCACCCCACCGCACCACCTCGACCGCCACCGCGCACCTCGGATCGGAGCGGTCCGCGTGCTCGGACGCGAGCACGGTGGCGTCGCGGGCGAGGTCGTCGTAGGCCTCGGGCCCGGCCTGGATCTCGACGAGGAGCAGACCGTCGGTCTCCAGGAGGCCGACGGCGACGACGCCCTGCAGGCGCCGCAGCTGCAGCTCGAGCTGGTCGAGCGTCACGAGGCGTGGTCGCCCGGGCTGGTCGCGGGCGTCGTAGCGGAAGGCGAGCGCACCCAGCGCGAGCATCAGGTCCGTGAGGACCGGGTCGACGAGCGGCGGTTGCAGGTAGAGGCCGGGCTCCGCGCGGTGCAGGCCCTGTTCGTCGTCGTGGAGCGGCTTGCGCCCGGCGTGCAGCACCTGGCGCCCGAAACCGGGGACGTCCACGACCACCGCTGCGTCCTCCAGCGCGTAGAGGTCGACCAGCTCGTCGAGCGCCCGGTAGACGGTGCCGATTCCCGAGCCCACTCGGGCCGATTCGACGAGCGATTCGCTGGTTTCGACCACTACCCCTCCGCCGCGTTTCGCCGACGTTAGCCCGCGACCGCGGGGCCTCCGAACGAGACGCCGAATCGACGGTCGAATCGCCCCGAGGGCGCGCGGAACGCCCCACTACCATGCGCTGACACGGCGAGCGGCGAAGGGCGCCGGGTGCCGTCGACCCTCGTGATCCGTGACCACCTCATCGCCGCACTCCAGGCCGCGCTCGACGCCGTGGGCTTCCCCGCGCCGCGGGGCGGCATCGAGCTCGCCCCGCCGAAGGACGCCGAGCACGGCGACTTCACCACCAACGTCGCACTCCAACTGGCCAAGCCCCTGGGAATGTCGCCGCGCGACGTCGCGGCCAAGCTCGTGGTCGAGCTCGAACGTGAGCGCCCGCCCTACCTCGAACGGGTCGAGATCGCGGGCCACGGCTTCCTGAACCTGTACCTCGCTCCCGCCTGGCTGCACGAGGTGCTGCTGGCCGTGGTGGCGACGGGCGAGCGCTACGGCCACGGCCACTCGCTCGACGGCCGACGCATCAACCTCGAGTTCGTCTCTGCCAACCCCACCGGCCCGCTCCACGCCGGCGGGGGCCGCTGGGTCGCGGTCGGCGACGCCCTCGCCAACCTCCTGGCCGCCGAGGGCGCCGAGGTACACCGCGAGTACTACCTGAACGACGCCGGCAACCAGCTCGACACCTTCGCGGCGTCGCTGATGGCCCGGTACCGGGGTGAGGAACCGCCCGAAGACGGCTACCAGGGCCGGTACGTGGTCGAGATGGCCGACCGCATGCGCGCCGAGCTGGGCGACGCGGTCACCGAGGAGCACGCGCGCGAGTGGGGATACCGCGACGCGGTCCGGGGGCTCCGGGAGGACCTGGGGCGGATCGGCGTCCACTTCGACACCTGGTTCTCCGAGCGCACCCTCCACGAAACGGGTCAGGTCCGGCGTGTGCTCGACGACCTGCGCGCCCGCGGCGTCGTCTACGAGCAGGACGGCGCGACGTGGTTGCGGGCCACCGACTTCGGCGACCAACGCGACCGCGTGCTCGTGAAGTCGGACGGCTCCACCACCTATCTCTGCAACGACATCGCCTACCACCGCAGCAAGTTCGACCGCGGTTGGGAACACCTGGTCGACATCTGGGGGGCCGACCACCACGGCCAGGTGAAGTCGCTGCAGGCGGGCATGGAGGCACTCGGGTACCCGACCGGTGAGCCCGAGGTGCTGCTCGGGCAACTGGTGAAGCTGGAGCGGGCCGGTCAGCTCGTTCGCCTGTCGCGGCGTGCCGGCAACGTCATCACGCTCGCCGACATCCTCGACGACGTCGATCCCGACGTCGCCCGGCTCACCTTCCTCCTCCAGGGCATCGACACGACGCAGACCTTCGACCTCGACGTCGTCACGTCGCAGTCGATGGAGAACCCCGTGTACTACGTGCAGTACGCGCACGCCCGGATCGCGTCGATCGGGCGCAAGGCCGCCGAACGAGGCATCTCGAGGCTTCCCATCCTCGAAACGTCGCTCGCGCCGCTCGTGCACGACCGCGAGCTCGATCTCCTGCGCGCGCTCGAGGCCTACCCCCGAGTGCTCGCCGAGGCTGCCGAGCTGCGCGCGCCGCACCGCGTCACGACCTGGGTGCGCGACTTCGCCAAGTCGTTCCACGGCTTCTACCGCGATTGCCGCGTCATCTCCGACGACGCCGCGCTCACCCAGGCCCGCCTCTGGTTGGCCGAGGCGAGTCGCCTCGGCCTGGCGAACGCGCTCGCCATCCTCGGTGTGCACGCGCCCGACGAGATGTCGCGCATCGACGACGACGAGCGCGAGTGATGGCCGTCCCGGTGGACGCCCCGGTCGCGTTGGGACTGTTGCCCCGCAGCGCGCGCGTCGACGAACGCGGGCGCCTGGTGATGGGCGGATGCGACGTCGAGGAGCTGGCGGACGTGTTCGGCACGCCGCTCTACGTCTACTGCGAGGCCGAGCTGCGCGCCCGGTGCCGGGAGTACCGCGACGCCTTCGGCGTCGACGCGGTGTCGTACGCGGCCAAGGCGTTCCTGTGCGGTGCGATGGCGCGGCTCGTCGACGAGGAGGGCATGTACCTCGACGTCGCCACCGGGGGCGAGCTGCACGTCGCGCGGCGGGCCGGGTTCCCGGCCGCCCGCGTCGTCTACCACGGCAACAACAAGTCCGACGCCGAGTTGCGGGCCGGTCTCGAACAGGGGGTCGGTCGCATCGTCGTCGACTCCTTCGACGAGCTCGACCGCATCGAGCGCCTCGTGGCCGACGGCCTCCCGGCGCCCCGGGTGCTGGTGCGGGTCACGCCCGGGGTCGAGGCTCACACCCACGAGTACATCGCCACCGGGGCCGACGACTCGAAGTTCGGGTTCACCGTGTCGAACGGCGCGGCCCGCGAGGCCGCGCTGCGGGCCGCCAAGTCCGACGCCATGGAGCTGGCCGGGTTCCACTGCCACATCGGATCGCAGATCCTCGCGCTCGAGTCGTTCGCGTTGGCCGCCGCGGTCGTCGCCGATCTCGCGGCCGACGTCGCACGACAGACCGGTGCGCCGGTCGAAGAGATCAACCTGGGCGGAGGCCTCGGCGTGCCCTACACCGCCGACGAGCTCGACGCGCCGTCGATCGCCACGTTCGCCGCGACCGTGCGCGAGGCCTACGCGGTCGCGTGTGGGCGCGCCGGGCTCGACCCCGCCCCGCGGCTCACCGTCGAGGCCGGCCGCTCGATCGCGGGTCCGTCGGGGATCACGCTCTACGCCGTCGGCACCATCAAGGAGATCTCGGGGGTGCGCACCTACGTCGCCGTCGACGGGGGGATGAGCGACAATCCCCGCCCCGCCACCTACGCGGCCCGGTACGAGGCGTTCCTCCCGGCACGGGTGACCGCGGCGCGCCCGCTCACCGCCGCGGTCGCCGGCAAGCACTGCGAGCAGGGCGACATCCTGGTGCGCGAGGCGCACCTCCCGGCCGACACCGCCGTGGGCGACGTGCTGGCGACCCCGGTGACCGGCGCCTACGGCCACTCGATGGCCTCGAACTACAACCTGGTCCCCCGACCCGCGGTCGTCTTCGTGAGCGACGGCCGTGCCCGGGTCGTGGTGCGCCGCGAGTCGCTCGATGATCTCGTCGCTCGCGACCAGTTCGAGTCTGGGGGAGACTGACTCCATGGAACAACGGGTGAGGGTCGGCATCCTCGGCTGCGGTCATGTCGGTGGCGCGTTGGTCCGGTTGATCCACGACCATGCCGATGTGATCGAGGCCCGCGCGGGGGTGCCGCTCGAAGTCGCGCGCGTCGCCGTTGCCGACCTCACCAAGGAACGCGACCTGCCGCTACCGATGCGCTGCTTCACCGACGACGCCGCCGCGGTGGTGGGAGACCCCGACGTCGACATCGTGGTCGAGGTGATCGGCGGCATCGAGCCGGCCCGCGCCCTCATCGTCGAGGCGCTCATGGGCGGCAAACCCGTGGTCACCGCCAACAAGGAGCTCATCGCCACCCACGGCCGGGAGCTGTTCGAGACCGCCGAGGGCGCCGGGGTCGACATCCTGTTCGAGGCGTCGGTGGGAGGGGGCATCCCGCTCATCCGCCCGCTGCGCGAATCGCTGGCCGGCGACCGCATCCGCCGCGTCATGGGCATCGTCAACGGCACCACCAACTACATCCTCACCCGCATGACCGATGCGGGCGCCTCGTTCGCCGATGCCCTCGCCGAGGCGCAACGCCTCGGGTTCGCCGAAGCCGACCCGACCGCCGATGTCGAGGGCTTCGACGCCGCGGCCAAGGCCGCGATCATCGCCTCCATCGCGTTCGGCGCCCGCGTCGTGGCCGGCGACGTCTACCGCGAGGGGATCGCCGACGTGACCCTCGACGACATCGCCTCTGCCCGCGATCTCGGCTACGTGGTGAAGCTGCTGGCGGTGGCGGAGGAGTTCGACGGTGAGGTCGCGGTGCGGGTGCATCCGGCGATGGTGCCGGCCCGTCATCCGCTCGCCTCGGTGCGCGACTCGTTCAACGCGGTGTTCATCGAGGGCGACGCGGTGGGCGAGCTGATGCTCTACGGGCGCGGCGCGGGCGGCGCGCCGACCGCGTCGGCGGTGCTCGGCGACCTCGTCGACGCGGCCAAGAACCTGGTGGAGGGGCGCAAGGGCGCGACCATCGGCACCCTCGCGCCGAAGCCGATCCGCGCCATCGACGACGTCGAGTCGCAGTTCTACCTCCTGATGGAGGTGCCGGACCGGCCGGGTGTGCTGGCCGCCATCGCCGCCACCTTCGCCGAGCACGGTGTGTCGATCCGCTCCATGCAGCAACGCGACAAGGGCGAGGAGGCGCGGCTCATCTTCGTCACCCACAAGGCGCGCGAATCCGATCTCCGCGACACCGTCGGTGCCCTGCGCGACGTGGAACAGGTGCACCGCGTCGGCGCGGTCCTCCGGGTGATGGGCGAGGAAGAATGACCACGGCACCGGTCGCCCGGACCTGGCCCGGGGTCATCGAGGCGTACCGCGACCACCTGCCGGTCACCCCGTCGACCCCCGTGATCACGCTGCTCGAGGGCAACACGCCGTTGCTCGACGCGCCGCGCGTCGCGCAACGAGCGGGCGTCGCCCGGGTGTGCCTCAAGGTCGAGGGCCTGAACCCGACCGGTTCCTTCAAGGACCGCGGCATGACGATGGCGATCTCCGCCGCGGTGGAACGCGACGCCAAAGTGGTGATCTGCGCGTCGACGGGCAACACGTCGGCGTCTGCCGCCGCGTACGCGGCGCGCGCCGGACTCCTGTGCGCGGTCGTGATCCCCCAAGGGCAGATCGCGGTGGGCAAGCTCGCGCAAGCGCTCATTCACGGCGCGCGGGTCGTGCCGGTGCTGGGTACGTTCGACCGCGCGCTCGAGATCGTGCGCGAGTTGGGGGAACGTCCCGGCATCGAGGTCGTGAACTCGGTGAATCCGGTACGGATCGAGGGTCAGAAGACCGCGGCGTTCGAGATCGTCGACGTGCTGGGCGACGCACCCACGGTGCATTCGATCCCGGTCGGCAACGCCGGGAACATCACCGCGTACTGGCGGGGCTACTCGGAATTCGTGGCGCTCGGCCGCGCCACGCGCGCGCCGCGCATGCTCGGCTGGCAGGCCGCGGGGGCGGCGCCGCTCGTGCGGGGTGAGCCGGTGCTCCATCCCGAGACGATCGCCACCGCGATCCAGATCGGGAACCCCGCGTCGTGGCAGGGCGCCATCGCCGCCCGGGACCAGTCGGGCGGACACATCGGGGCCGTCACCGACGCGCAGATCATCGAGGCCTACCGCATGCTGGCGTCCGACGAGGGATGCTTCGTCGAGCCGGCGTCGGCCGCTTCGGTCGCGGGGTTGCTCCAGGCGTCGGCCGACGGTCTGCTCGCGGCCGACGACATCGTCGTCTGCACGGTCACCGGTCACGGGCTCAAGGACCCGCAACGCGCCATCGCCGAGGTGCAGGTGGGCGGCCCGGTCGACGCGTCGTCGGCGACGGTGGCCGCCGCCCTCGACCTGTCGTGAACGCCGGCGTCGCCCTCGTCACCGGCGCGTCGGCCGGCATCGGGCGTGCCTTCGCGCACGGACTCGCCGCCCGGGGACACGACCTCGTGCTCGTCGCGCGCGACGCCGGCCGGCTCGCCGAGCTCGGTGGCGAGCTCGGGCGCGCGCACTCGGTCGCGGCGGAGCCACTGGCCGCCGACCTGTTGACCGCCGACGGCCTCGCCGCGGTGGAGGCGCGCCTGCCGCGACGCCGGGCGACCGGTGGATCTCCTCGTGAACAACGCGGGATTCGGCACGTTCGGCCGCTTCGCCGAGCTCGACGTCGACCCCGAGGTACGGGAGATCGAGCTCAACGTCGTCGCTCTCGTACGGCTCACGCACGCCGCGCTGGCGGCGATGGAGGCACGCGGCCGGGGCGCGATCGTCAACATCTCGTCGCTGGCCGCCTACCAACCCGCGCCGATGAGTGCGACCTACGGCGCGACCAAGGCGTTCGTGCACAGCTTCACCCACGCGGTCCGCGAGGAGGCGCGGGGGAGCGGGGTGCAGGTGCTGCTCGTCTGCCCCGGCTACACCCACACCGAGTTCCACGACCGCGCCGGCCTCGGGCCCACCGGCGTCCCCGAGTTCGCGTGGCAATCGGCCGGCACCGTCGTCGACGTCGCGCTGCGCGACCTCGACCGTGGCCGGTCGGTGTCGATCCCCGGAGTGCTCAACCGGGTCGCGGCCGCGCTCTCGAGCATGGCGCCCGCCGGGATCACCCGGCGGGTCGCGGGTGTGGTGGTCAAGCGCTCGGGGTGAGCTGCCCGAAGCGGGCGTTCAGCTCCCCGCTCCGTCGATCCGGAAGACACCGTCGGCGAGCGACAGCACGTAGAGGGCGCCGCCGTTGCCCTGCCCGAAACTCGAGACGGACTCGGCGTGCAGCCCCGAGTCGCGCACCGTCACGCCGCCGGCCTGGTCGGGTGCGACCGCTCGGATGGTGCCGTCGCAGTTGTCGCTGAAGAGGTAGGTGCCGGTGAGCGCGGGGATCTTCGTGCCGCGGTACACGTACCCGCCGACGATCGCGCACGCCCCGGTGTCGTGGGAGACGTCGAGGACGGGCGCGATCGCGTTCGCGGGCGCTTCGCCGCCGTACGCGTGCGTGCCCTCGAGCCGGTTCCAGCCGAAGTTGTCGCCCCGGCCCGCATCGCGCCCGTTCGTGGCGGGAACGTGGTCGATCTCCTCCCACGCGTTCTGGCCGACGTCGCCGATCCACAGGTCGCCGTTCGCGCGGTCGAAGGAGAAGCGCCAGGGGTTGCGCAGCCCGTACGCCCAGACCTCGGGACGGGCGCCGGCGCGGTCGACGAACGGGTTGTCGGGTGGCACCGAGTACGCCGAATCTCCGGACGATGGATCCGGCGCGATGCGCAGGATCTTCCCCAGCAGGGTGCCGAGCGACTGCGCGTTGCCGCCGGCGACGTGTCCCGGGCCACGGTCGCCCTGCGCGCCACCGTCGCCGAGGCCGATGTAGAGGTAGCTGTCGGGCCCGAAGGCGAGCTGTCCGCCGTTGTGGTTCGACGCCGGCTGGTCGACGGCGAGGATGGTCCTGCGCGACGACGGATCGGCGTTGCGGCCGAGCATGACGAGCTGGTCGACCCGGGTGTTGCCGTCGGTGTCGGTGTAGTCGACGTAGAGGCGCGCGCCGTCGGGCGAGAACGCCAACCCGAGCAGTCCACGTTCTCCGCCGTCCTGGCTCACCCGGTCGGTGAGGTCGACGACCGGCGCCGCCGACACCTGTCCCCTGCGGATCGCGCGCACCGCGCCCCCCTGTTGGGTGACGTACAAGGTACGGGTACCGGGTCGGGCCGCCATCGCCGTCGCGCCCTCGAGGGCGGCGACCGGGGTGAGGCGCAGCCTGGGCGTCGCAGCGCCCGCAGGGGCGGTCGCGACGATCGCGCCACCCAGGCTGCACAGGGCGAGCGCGAGGGCGATGGCGCAGTTGATCGCGGGCCTGCGCATGACTCCGGCACCGTACCGGCTGAGGTCGTCGCCGCGACCTCGCGTACGCTGGGCGGATGAAGTACCTCGTGCTGGTCCCCGACGGTTGTGCCGACGAGCCCCTCGCGGCGCTCGGTGGGCGTACGCCGCTCGAGGCCGCGCGGATGCCGCATCTCGCCCGTCTCGCGGCGCGCGCCGAGGTCGGCCTCGCCGCGGTCATCCCGGCCGGGCTCCCGCCCGGCAGCGACGTCGGGAACCTCGCCATCCTCGGGTACGACCCGGTCGAGTACCACACCGGTCGCGCACCCATCGAAGCTGCGGCGATGGGCGTCGACCTCGCGCCCGACGAGGTGGCCTTCCGGTGCAACCTCGTGACGGTGGACGCGGCCGGCACGATGGTCGACTTCGCCGCCGGCCACGTCACCAGCGAGCAGAGCCACCCCATCGTGGCCGCGCTCGACGCCGCGTTGGGCGGCGGGCGCGACGGCGTGCGATTCCACCCCGGTGTCGAGTACCGCCACCTGTGTGTGGTGCCGCGCGACCTCGGCGACGCCGAGTGCGTACCGCCCCACGACCTCACCGGCCGGCCCGCAACGGCGCCGACGGGCCCGGCGGCGGCCAAGTTGATCGCGCTGATGGACGCGTCGAAGCCGGTGGTGCACGCCGCCGCAGCCGAGGTGGGATCGGTCGCCACGCAGATCTGGTTGTGGGGTCAGGGCACCCGGCCCCGCCTGCCCGACTTCACCGAGCGCTACGGCGTGGCGGGCCGGTTGTCGTCGGCGGTGGACCTCGTGCGCGGGCTCGGCGTGCTCTCGGGCATCGAGGTCCTCGACGTGCCCGGCGCGACCGCGGGATTCGACAACGACTACGCCGCACAGCGCGACGCCGCGCTCGCGTCGCTCGACGATCGCGACTTCTTCCTGCTCCACGTGGAAGCGACCGACGAAGCCGGCCACCAGGGCGCGATCGACGAGAAGGTGGCCTCGCTCGAGCGATGGGACGCCGACATCATCGGCCCGATGGTCGACGCGCTCGGCGCCACGCCGTATCGCCTCCTGTTGCTGCCCGATCACGCGACGCCCTGCGCAGCACGCACCCACACCGCGGCGCCGGTGCCGTACCTGCTGTTCGACAGCGCCGTCGACGGGGACGGCGGCGAATACTCCGAGCGGGGCGTCGCCGGTCGTGCGCCGGTGCCGGCCCACGAGTTGATGGCCCGCCTGGTCGGCTGACGCGCTGCCGACCATGGTTGCTCCGGCATGAGCCGGGCGGTACAGTTTCGCCTGCCGCCGGTCGATTCTTCCTCCAGTCGTCCGAGACCTGTGCTCGGGCCGGCTGGGTGACGATCCCGGTTTCAGGTGTTTCCGTTGCCTCGGCACCGCCCCCGGACTGCCGAGGTCTGACAACCGTGCCCGTCGACTCCACGCTGCGTGACAACGCGCGGTGCTCCGACGGGCCGAGGGAGAGCAGATGAGCCCGGAGCAGCAGATCGACCGTTCGGTGCTCGCCGGCAAGGACCGCGAAGAGCTCCACACGATCGCCGGTGCCATCGGAGTCAAGGCCGCGACCCGAATGCGCAAGGCCGACCTGATCGAGGCCATCCTCACCGCCGCGAACGGCGGGGGCGACGCGCCCACGTCGGCCGACAACGGCGCGAGCGAGACCCCGAAGCCTCGTCGCGTCCGGTCGGCGCGGGCGTCGCAACTCGCCGCCGAGGACCCGATCGCCGCGCTCGCCGCCGAGGAGGAGGCGCTCGCGGCCGTCGACACGCCCGACGCCGACGCGATGCCCCGCCCGCGCACGCGCCGTGCCGCCGCGGTATCCGCTGCCGACTCACCCGTGGCCGAGTCACCCGGTTCCGAGGAGTCGGCCGCGGCGGCAGGCGGTGGCGAAGCCACCGAAGCGCGCGAGGCGACGCGCCCGCCGTCGAGTGGCGAGACCGCCGACGACGACGGCACCGATGCCGACGACGATCGTCAGGGTTCCGACGGGAACCGTCGCGGCCGGCGCCGCCGTCGTGGGCGCGGCGGGGGGAACAGCAGGGCGGCGAGCCACGTCCCGCCGAGTACCAGGGCGATCCCATCCCGGTCGAAGGCCTCCTCGATCTCCGGCCGGAGGGCTACGGGTTCCTCCGCGGCGGCGGGTATCTCCCCGCGCAGAAGGACGTCTACGTCTCCGCCTCGCAGGTCCGGCGTTTCGCGCTCCGCAAGGGGGACTTCGTGCGCGGCACCTCACGGCCGCAGGCGAGCAACGAGAAGTACCCGGCCCTCCTGCGCGTCGACGACATCAACGGGATGACGCCCGACGACGCCCGTGGCCGCGCCAAGTTCGAGGATCTCACGCCGCTCTTCCCCGATTCGAAGCTCCGCCTGGAGCTCCCGGCCGATCCGCACGAGATCACCGGTCGCATCGTCGACCTCATCTCGCCGATCGGCAAGGGCCAGCGCGGCCTGATCGTCTCGCCGCCGAAGGCCGGCAAGACCACCATCCTCAAGCAGCTCGTCTACGCGATCGAGCGCAACAACCCCGAAGTGCACCTCATGGTCCTGCTCGTGGACGAGCGACCCGAAGAGGTCACCGACATGAAGCGTCACGTGTTGCAGGGCGAGGTCGTCGCCAGCACCTTCGACCGGCCGGCCGACGAGCACACCCAGGTCGCTGAGCTCGCCATCGAGCGCGCCAAGCGGCTCGTGGAGATGGGCACCGACGTCGTGATCGTGCTCGACGGCATCACCCGCCTCGCGCGTGCCTACAACCTCTCGGCGCCCACATCGGGCCGGATCATGTCGGGTGGTGTCGACTCCACCGCGCTCTACCCGCCGAAGAAGTTCTTCGGTGCGGCGCGCAACATCGAGGAAGGCGGATCCCTGACGATCATCGCCACCGCGCTCATCGAGACCGGCAGCCGGATGGACGAAGTCATCTTCGAGGAGTTCAAGGGCACCGGCAACATGGAGCTGCGCCTGGACCGCCGCCTCGCCGAGCGGCGCATCTACCCGTCGATCGACGTCGAGGCGTCGAGCACGCGCCACGAGGAGCTGTTGTTCGACCGCCAGCAGCTCCAGCAGGTGTGGAAGCTCCGCCGGGTGCTCAACGCGCTCGAGGAGGGAAAGGGTCTCGAGCTGCTGATCGACAAGATCCGCACGACGAAGAGCAACGACGTATTCCTCTCCGAGATCGCCAAGGCGCCCGCCCCCGGCGGTTGAGCGACCGGCGACCGCGCCTCGTGGGCGGCGCACTCGCGTTTCTGCCCCGGCGGCCCGTCCCCTAGACTGGTGGGACTATGAAGACCGACATCCACCCGAACTACGTCGAGTGCAAGGTGCACTGTTCCTGCGGGAACGAGTTCACCACCCGCTCCACGGTCCCCCAGCTCCGGGTCGAGCTCTGCTCGGAGTGCCACCCCTTCTACACGGGGAAGCAGAAGCTGGTCGACACCGGCGGCCGGGTCGAGCGCTTCCAGCGCCGCCTCGAGAAGTCGACGGCCGCGCAGGCCTCCACCAAGAGATCGAAGGCCAAGGCGTCCAAGACCGCCAAGGACGACACGGCGCCCAAGGCCGAGCAGCCGGCATAACACCATGAGCTCGGAGACGCCCTCCACGAGCCCCCGCTACATGGGCGGTCAGGCCGTCGTCGAAGGCGTCATGATGCGGGGCGAGCACTCGTGGGCGGTTGCCGTCCGCACCCTCGAGGGTGACATCGAGATCGAGACCCACGAGGCGCCGACCTGGGCCCAGAAGTGGTCGAAGATCCCGCTCGTGCGGGGCGTGATGGCCCTCGCCGAGTCGATGGCGCTCGGGATGAAGGCGCTGTCCTGGTCGGCGAACCGCCAGATCCCCGAGGAGGAGCAGATCTCCCCCAAGGCCATGGGCTGGACCATCGGCGTCGCGCTCGCGTTCTTCACGGCCATCTTCATCGTGCTCCCCGCGGTGGCCGCCAACGGCCTCGGGAACTTCCTTGGCGTCGACGGGTTCTGGTTCCACGTCGCCGAAGGCGCGCTGCGTCTCGGCATCTTCCTCGGCTACCTCCTGCTCATCGCCCAGCTCAAGGACATCAAGCGCGTCTTCCAGTACCACGGCGCGGAGCACAAGGCCATCGCCGCCTACGAGAACGACGTCGAGCTGACCGCCGAATCGGCGCAGCGATTCGACACGTCGCACGTGCGCTGCGGCACCAACTTCCTGCTCACGGTGATGGTGATCACCATCTTCGTGTACTCGTTCGTCGGTCGTCCCGGGTGGCTGCTCCTGATCCTCTCCCGCATCGTCCTGTTGCCGATCATCGCCGGCGTGAGCTACGAGGTGATCCGCTTCGCGGCCAAGCACATGCAGTTGCGTTGGGTCCGGGTGCTCATGAAACCGGGTCTGCTCCTGCAGAAGCTCACGACGCGCGAGCCGTCGCTGGACCAGGTCGAGGTGGCGATCGCGTCGCTGCGGGCGGTGCTCACGGCCGAGCAGCTCGCCGAGGTCGAGGCGCGCGGCCACCACCACGAGGTCACCACGGTCGGGCGGCCCGCGTTCGGCACTGCGTGAAGTTCGGGATCTTCTACGAGCACCAGCTCCCACGGCCGTGGGAGGAGGATTCGGAGCT
The DNA here is from genome assembly GCA_963750045.1 of uncultured Actinomycetes bacterium. GTDB lineage: Bacteria > Actinomycetota > Acidimicrobiia > IMCC26256 > DASPTH01 > DASUAS01. Next base: position 154,186 of record CAVVPD010000006.1, read on the forward strand.
CACCCTGATCCAGCACGCGCTCGAGCAGTGCGAGCTCGCGGATCGGCTCGGCATCGACTACGTGTGGGAGGTCGAACACCACTTCCTCGAGGAGTACAGCCACTCCAGCGCGCCCGAGGTGTTCCTGGCCGCGGCGTCGCAGCGCACCGAGCGCATCCGCCTCGGGCACGGCATCGTGCAGACCCCGCCGCCGTTCAACCACCCGGCGCGCGTGGCCGAACGGGTGGCCATGCTCGATCTCGTGTCGGGTGGTCGAGCCGACTTCGGCACCGGCGAGTCGTCGTCCGAGGCCGAGCTGGGCGGGTTCCTGATCGACCCGCTCGACAAGCGGGAGATGTGGGAGGAGGGATTGCGGGTGGCGCTTCGGTGCCTCACCGAGACGCCCTTCACCGGCCATGCCGGGAAGTACGTCACCATGCCGCCGCGCGAACGTGGTCCCGAAGCCGGTGCAGAAGCCGCACCCGCCGGTGTGGGTGGCCGCCAGCCGGCGCGACACGATCCACCTCGCGGCGCAGCGGGGAATCGGCGCGCTCGCGTTCGCGTTCATCGATCCCGAAGAAGCCCGGCACTGGATGAGCGACTACCACGACACGCTGGCGAGCGAGTGCGTCCCGATCGGTGACGTGGTGAACCCGAATGTCGCGTGCGTCACCACGTTCATGTGCCACGACGACGAACAGGAGGCCCTGCGGCGCGGGCTCGAAGGCGCCAACTTCTTCGGCTACTCCCTCGCGCACTACTACGTGTTCGGTCGCCATCATCCCGGTGTCACCGACGTGTGGGCCGAGTACCGTGCCCAACGCGGCGACCGCGGGTACGCGCCCGAGGCGGTCGAGGCCGCGGCTCGCGACGGGGATCGCCTCGGTGCGCAGATCGTGCAGGACGGCGGCTTCTTCGGGCTCCGGGGCGCGATCGGCACTCCCGACCAGGTCCGTGACTATCTGCGGCGCTACGAGGAATGCGGCGTCGACCAGGTGATCTTCTGCAGTCAGGCGGGGAAGAACCGCCACGAGCACATCATGGAGAGCCTCGAGCTCTTCGGCACCCAGGTGCTCCCCGAGTTCATGGAACGCGACGAGCACCGACAGCGCGTCAAGGCGCAGAAGCTCGAGCCGGTCGTCGAAGCCGCGCTCGCGCGCAAACCCGCCGACGACCACCCGCCCCTCGCGTCACCCGAGTACGAGTTCCCCGCCATCCCACGCGGCCTCGCCGACCGTGCCGGCGGCGACGCCTTCCACCAGTGGCTGGACGAGTTCGCGGGCAAGACGGCGCTCGGCGGCGGCGGCGAGTTCAACGACCTGATCGGCTGACCGGGTCCGCACCTCACCCGGTGCTGAGGCGCGCCTCACAGTTCCCTGACGTGGCGGCACCAGGCTGGGGTCGTGGGAGCCTCCGACCGGGAACGAGTCGCACACGTGGTGCGGAGGCTGTCGATGGGTTCGCACCCGGACCTCCTCGACGGCCTCTCCGACACCGACGCTGCCGTCGCCCGTGCCCTCGATCTCAGCGGCCCGGCGGCCACCCCGCTCACCCTCGATCCGCCGACCGACTACCGAGCGGGCGCCCAGGTCCGCGAGATCGTCGCGCCCATCACCTGGTGGGTCGAGCGCATGCAGAGCCCCGACCGGCTGGTGGAAGAGCGGCTCACGTGGTTCTGGCACGACCACTTCGCCACGAGCGTCGCCAAGGTCCGTCAGCCGTACCTCATGTACCGCCAGCACCTCACCCTCCGCCGGCACGCCACCGGCAACTTCGCCGAGCTGTTGCGGGCGGTGGCCAAGGACCCGGCGATGCTGCTCTACCTCGACGGCATCACCAACGCGGCCACCGAGCGCAACGAGAACTTCGGGCGCGAGTGCCTGGAGCTGTTCACGATGGGTCGCGACGGCGGCTACACGCAGGACGACGTCGTAGCCGCGTCGCGTGCGTTCACCGGGTGGGCGATCGCGATCCCGGGGCGGCCCGCGTTGGCGCGGCTCGGCAGCCCGTGGAGCGCGGTGTTCGTCCCGGGTCGCCACGACGCCGGAACCAAGACACTGCTCGGCACGACGGGCGCGCTCGACATGGACGCGGCGCTCGACGTGATCCTCGACCACCCGTCGACCGGCGAGTTCGTGGTCACCAAGCTCTACCGCGAGCTCGTCGGGCTCCAACCCGACGACACGACCGTTGCCTCGCTCGCCGAGGACTTCCGGCGCGACTACGAGATCCTGCCGTTGGTCACCGCGATCGCCCGGTCGCGCGTCTTCACGTCGGACGCCGCGGTGCGGTCCAAGTACCGGACCCCGGTCGAGAAGCTGGTCGGCGTGATGCAGGCGAGCGCAGGAGCGACCGTCGTGGGCCGCGCCGCCCGCCGACCGCGTGCCGACGGGAAGCGGGGTGGTGTCGCCCGGGCGCTGCGCACGATGAGCTACCTGCCGTTCGTACCGCCGAACGTGGGCGGGTTCCCGAAGGGGGAGCGGCTGCTCGGACCGAGCAACCTGGTGCACTCGTTCGACCTCGTGCAGGCGGCCGACGGGAGACCGCGCCCGAAGTCGGTCGACGACCTCTTCGCCCGGTTGGGGATCTACGACGTGAGCGACACGACCCGGGCGGTGGTGGCGGGCCAGCGCGATCCCGACCGTCGCTTCGTGCTGGCGGTCACCTCACCGGAGTTCACGCTCACATGAACGCGCACGACGAGGCCGGGATCTCGCGCCGCCGCTTCCTGACCGGGCTGGGCGTCGGGGGCACCGCCGCGGTCGCCGCGGGCTACGGGCTGTCGGTGTGGCGGGACGGCGCGACGTCGACATCAGGTGCGGCCGCTCCGCGGACCGTGCCCCGCCTCGGGAGCGGTCGGACCGATCGCACGTTGGTGGTCGTGGAGCTCGGCGGCGGGAACGACGGGCTGAACACGGTCGTGCCGATGGCGGATCCCCTGTACCGGACGCTGCGTCCCACCCTGGCTGTCGCCGACGCCGTCGCCCTGGACGACGCCGTCGGCCTGCACCCGGGTCTGGCCAAGCTGGCGGCGCGGTACCAGGCGGGTCAGGTGGCGGTCGTGGAGGGGCTCGGGTATCCCGACCCGAACCTCTCGCACTTCGCGTCGCTCGGCTACTGGTGGTCCGGGGTCCCGGGCGAGAGCGGAGGCACCGGATGGCTCGGGCGGTACCTCGACGGCACGGTGGGGTTCGACGATCCGCTCGCCGCCGTGGGCATCGGCCCGGTGCCGTCGCCCGCGCTGCTCGGCAACCGCTCGTTCGCCACCTCGATCAGCGACGCGACCGGGTTGCAGCCGCGGCTGCCCGCCTGGGTCGACACGCCCGGCGATCTCCTCGCGGCATGGGGACGCTTCGCGCCCGCGTCATCCGACCCCACGAGCTTGATGGGTCGTGTGCAGCAGGCGATCGGGCTCACCGTCGAGGCGCGTGACGAGTTGGCGGGCATGTTGCGGAGCACCACCTCCGACGCGGCCGCGGCATCGTCGGAAGCGTACGGAAGAGAACCCGAAGCGTCCGTTTCACTCGCGCTGGCCGCGCAGCTCGTGATCGGCGACCGCGCGCCTCGGGTGATCTACGTGAACGGCCTCGGCGACTACGACACGCACCAGGGCGAAGCGCAACGTCACCCTGCGCTGATGCAAGACCTCGACGCCGGCCTCGAGGCGTTCTTCACGACGCTCGCCGGCGCGGGTGTCGCCGACCGTGCGCTCGTGATGACGGTGTCGGAGTTCGGGCGACGCCCGGCCGAGAACGGCAGCGGCACCGACCACGGGACCGCGGCGCCGCAGTTCCTGATCGGGACGAAGGTCAAGGGTGGCCGCTACGGCGCACCGCCGTCGCTGACCCAGCTCGACCACCAGGGCAACCTCGTCTCCACCACCGACTTCCGTTCGCTGTACGCCACCGTGCTGCAAGACTGGCTGGGGGTCGACGCCCAGGCCGTGATGGGGAGGGGTTTCGATCCCGTGCCGGGCATCCTCACCTGACCCCCCCCGGTACCCTGGGCCGGGTGTTCGAACGGTTGGCCGACCTCGAGACCGAGCTGGAGAAGCTCGAGTCGCAGTTGTCGGAGCTCTACGCGTCCGGCGACCAGACCGCGGCCGCGAATGCGGGCCGGCGCCTGGCCGAGCTGAAGCCGATCGTCGACGCGTACCGTGACTACCGCGGCACCGAAGGCGAGCTCGCCGAGGCCCGGGAGATGCTCGGGGGCGAGTCCGACGCGGACATGCGCGAGTACCTCGACAGCGAGGTCGCGGCGAAGGACGCGCAGCTCGCGGCGCTCGACGCCAGGCTGCGTGATCTCCTCGTGACGAAGGATCCGAGCGACGGCAAGAACGTGATCGTCGAGATTCGCGGTGGTGAAGGCGGTGAGGAGGGAAACCTCTGGGCCGCCGACCTGTTCCACATGTACGAGCGCTACGCCGACCTCCACCGGTGGAAGGTCGAGGTGCTCAACCGGCAACTGTCCGACATGGGCGGCATGCGCGAGGTCACGTTCGTGGTGAAGGGCGCCGATGCGTGGGCGCGTCTCAAGCACGAAGCCGGACCCCATCGTGTGCAACGGGTCCCGACCACCGAGAGCCAGGGCCGTGTGCACACCAGCGCCGCCACGGTCACCGTGCTCCCCGAGGCCGAGGAGATCGACGTCGCGGTCGACCCCAACGACCTCGAGATCGACGTCTACCGCTCGAGCGGACCGGGCGGCCAGTCCGTGAACACGACGGACTCCGCGGTCCGGATCACGCACAAGCCGTCGGGCCTCGTGGTCACCTGCCAGGACGAGAAGAGCCAGTTGCAGAACAAGGACAAGGCGATGCGCATCCTGCGCAGCCGCCTGTTCGAGATCGAACGTGAGCGCCAGGAGCAGGAGCTCTCGTCGGCCCGTCGGAGCCAGGTGAAGAGCGGCGGACGCTCGGACAAGATCCGCACCTACAACTACAAGGAGAACCGTGTCACCGATCACCGCATCGGGATGACGCTGCATTCCCTCGACCAGGTCCTCGCCGGTCAGCTCGACGACCTCACCGACGCGCTCATCGCCGACGAGCGCGGCCGTCAGCTCGGCGGCGACGACCCCGAGGGCTGAGCATGCCGGAGACCGCGACCACGTGGGCCGACCTCCGGGTGCGCGCCGAGGCCCGACTGCTGGAGACCGCGGTGGCGTCACCGGCGAACGAGGCGCGGTGGATGGTCGAGCGCGTCTCGGGCTACGACGGCGTGGAGCTGGCGATGGGGGAGCACGAAGCTGCGACCGCGCCCGCCATCCAGCACCTCGACGACATGCTCCGGCGCCGGGCCGCGGGCGAGCCGCTGCAGTACGTGCTCGGGCGCTGGGGCTTCCGCGGCCTCGACCTGCTCGTCGACCGGCGTGTGCTCGTCCCGCGCCCCGAGACCGAGCTGGTCGCCCAGGTCGCGCTCGACGAAGCGCTCCGGCTGGGTGCGCGCCGGGGCGCCCACGACCCCTGGAGGGCCGGTACGACCGACTACGCGGTCGCCGACCTCGGCACCGGCTCGGGCGCGATCGCGCTGGCCCTCGCCTCCGAGCTCCCCGACGCCGAGGTGTGGGCCACGGACGTGAGTGCCGACGCTCTCGCCGTCGCCCGTGCCAACCTGGCGGGCATCGGCTCCGTGGCCACGCGGGTGCGGATCGGGCACGGCTCGTGGTTCGGCGCGCTCCCGGGCGACCTGCGGGGCCGGTTGAAGGTGGTGGTGTCGAATCCTCCGTACGTCGCCGAGACCGAGGTGCCCGCGCTCCCGCCGGTGGTCGCCGACTGGGAGCCTCGCCTGGCGTTGGTGAGCGGGCCGACGGGCCTGGAGGCCATCGACGTGATCGTGCGCGAGGCACCGGCCTGGCTCGATCCGCAGGGTGCGGTCCTCGTGCTCGAGCTGGCGCCGCACCAGGCCGCGCCGGCCATCGAGCTGGCGCGCGTGGCCGGCTTCGCGGACGTGGAGGTGCAGCGCGACCTCGCCGAGCGTGAACGGGTGCTCGTCGCCCGCGTCGGCGGGAGCACAGGCGACCAGTAGGGAGACGGAGGTCTCGGGGAATGGCAGACGAACTCGACGTCGACGCGATGATCGGTCGGTTCCGCGAGCGCGCCGCTGCGGTACGTGACCGGCCGCTCCCGCCCGTTGCCGGGGCCGAACGTCAGCGGTTCGTGGAACAGGCGCAGCGCGACTTCCAGGACTTCGCCATCATCGGCGACGCGACCTGGGAATTCGTCGACGGGGTGCTCACCCTGCGCGTCGACCTCTCGGGGTGAACTGCTCGTCCAACCTCTCGTGCCGGTCGAGGTGCTGGAGGAAGGCGCGGTCGACCGCGACCCAGAGCGTCTTCGAGAAGGGGTAGCCCAGCAGCGGTACGAGGACCATCAGCGGGACGAGGATCGCCAGTAGCGGCACGACCGGGACCTCGGGGACGGTGAGCGCGAGCGCGATGCCGAAGGTGACGATGAACACGCCGCCCGCGACGCCGATGTTGATCGCGAGCGCACCCGCCCAGTACCCCTGCTCGCGTTCGAAGTGCAGACCACAGCCCGGACAGTCGTCGACCATCGTGAAGTAGCGGTGGAACAGGTGCCCGCTCCCGCAGCGCGCGCACCGGCGGGTCGCGCCCCGCGCGAACATGCGGGCCTTCGACGGCGGCGGCGGCGACATGCCGTCAACCTAGCGACGGGCAGGCGGGATCGTCGCCCCCGGGCTCGGGTTCGACGACGGGCCACATGGGCACGCCCTCGACCGCGGAGTCCGGGCAGATCGAGCGGTAGCGGCAGCGCCGGCACACCTCCGTGTCGGCGACGCCCGCGAACGTCGCTTCGGCGCGGATCGACTCGACCTCGTGGCGGAGCTCCTCGGCGATCGCGGCGAGATCCTCGGCGTCGGGCTCGAACGGCTCGGGGTCGTCGAGGACCTCGGCGGCGAGGTGCTCGAACACGATGCGCACCCGGAGCCCGAGCTGCTCGGCCAGCGGCGCGAGCACCCAGGCCTGCAGACGGGCCTGCGCGTCGTCGGCGACGCGATCGCTCCACACCTGACCGGTCTTGTAGTCGCGGGCGTCGAGCACGCCGTCGTGCACCCAGAGCGCGTCGAACCGTGCGGTGGCCATGAACGGCGTCGTGGGGTGGTGCGAGAAGCGGGCGCGGGTGACCTCGTGTCCGAGCGTCTCGGCCGACGCGGGCAGCGATCGGCGTGGCGGGCCAGCTCGTCGCGCATGCGGTCGTTGGTCTCGAAGCCGTGGCCCTCCAACACGTCGGCGACGTGTGCCGGATCACGGCACGAGCCGTGCTCGTGGACGAGCCGGAGCACGTCGTGCATCTGCTGGCCGTGGACGGGCCCCGGATCGGTGTCGCTGGCCGGGATCTCGAACAGGTACCGGTTGCGCCACTCGCGTGGGCACCGGCGCCACGCGTCGAGGTTGGTGGGGGTCACGTGGAGGATGCCCGGCAGGAGGTCGCGGCGCCGGCCGTAGTGCGCGCCCCTGCGATGCTCCGGGCACGCGGCGACGAACCCGCACCCGCCGCAGTCGGCGCCGAGCGTGGCGGCGGGCGAGTCGATGCGCCGACGCACCAGCTCGACCTGGGTCTCGAACCACCGGGTGACCGCGGGGCGCTCCGCCGGCTCCACGACGCGCTCGCGCGCCAGACCCCGCACGAGGTCGACCCATGCCACCCGCAACGGTTCCCCGTCGAGCCACGGGGTCAGCCGGAGGAACGCGACGCGCATGCCGGGCAGCTCGAGCGGGTCCGCGTGGGGAACCCGCCCGCCCCAGAGGGAGAACTGCCGCAGCTCGTGACCACCGTCGGCGGTGCGGACGGTCAGATCGACCCACCCCCCGACCCGGAGCCCGCGGCGGAGCGTCGGCTCGTCGACGTGGCCGTCCTCCCACACCGCGGGACGGTCACCGAAGACCTGGACGTACCAGTGTGCGGCCTGCGCCAGCACGGCCTGCTCCTCGGGTTCGAGCTCTGCACCGAGGCCGGTGAAGTCGGCGGCCTCGGGTGCCCGGAGCTCCGCGTGGAGGTCGCGGAGGCGGGCGACCAGGACCTCCCGCATCCGGCTCCGATGGACCGGTTCGTGGGAGCGGGCCGCGGCCTCGTACTCCCGGGCGAGGCGACGCGCGCGGACATCGAATCCGCCCGCTGGAGCAGGGAGGGCGTGACCTTCGGGAGCGCCACGGGTTCGGCCACACCGCCCACGGTAAGCCCCGGCCGGCGGAGGTCGGCGTACCTAGACTGGGTCGGTCGCCATCCGGGAGCGCCCATGCGAATCGCCATCGGCTCCGATCACGCGGGCTACCGCCTGAAGGAGCACTTCATCGCCGTCCTGCAGGAGGTCGGCCACGACGTGACCGACCTCGGCACCGACTCCGAGGCGGCCGTCGACTATCCCGTCTACTGCTCGGCCGTGGGCCGCGAGGTCGCCGCCGGCCGCGCCGAGCGCGGCATCGTGCTCGGCGGCAGCGGGCAGGGCGAGCAGTTGTCGGCCAACAAGGTGAAGGGCGTGCGCGCCGCGCTGTGCAACGACCTCTACACCTCCGAGTACTCGCGCCGGCACAACGACGCCAACGTGCTGTCGATCGGCGCTCGCGTCGTCGGCGAGGGGCTCGCCGACGAGATCCTGCGCGTCTGGCTCGCCACGGAATTCGAAGGGGGGCGTCACCAACGCCGCATCGACGAGATCACCGCCATCGAGAACGGGGAGATCCCATCGTGAGCACCGAATTCGACACTCTCATCGGCACCGACCCGGAGATCGCCGACATCATCCGGCGCGAGACCGTGCGTCAGAACACCACGGTCCAGCTGATCGCCTCCGAGAACTTCACCTCTCCCGCGGTGATGGCGGCGCAGGGCTCGGTCCTCACCAACAAGTACTCCGAGGGCTACCCCGGCAAGCGGTACTACGGGGGCAACCTCGTGGTCGACGAGGCCGAGGAGCTGGCCCGGGGACGCCTCTGCGAGCTGTTCGGGGCCGAGCACGCCAACGTGCAGCCCCACTCGGGGGCCAACGCCAACATGGCCGTGTTCCTCGCGCTGCTCGACCCGGGCGACACGGTCATGGGGATGCGCCTCGACCAGGGTGGGCACCTCACCCACGGGTCGCCGGTCAACTTCAGCGGCAGGATCTACGACTTCGTCTCGTACGGCGTCGACCGCGACTCCGAGCGGATCGACTACGACGAGCTGCGGGCGCTGGCCGTCGCCCAGCGGCCCAAGCTCATCATCGCCGGGGCCACCGCCTATCCCCGCATCATCGACTTCGCCGTCTTCCGCGAGATCGCCGACGAGTTCGGCGCGCTGCTCATGGTCGACGCCGCGCACATCGCCGGGCTCATCGCCGGGGGCGCGCACCCTTCGCCGATCCCCTACGCCGACGTCGTGACCACGACGACGCACAAGACCCTCCGCGGCCCCCGTGGCGGCGTGATCATGTGCCGCGAGGAGTACGCCGCCGCCATCGACAAGGCGGTGTTCCCCGGGCTGCAGGGCGGGCCGCTCATGCACGTGGTCGCGGCCAAGGCGGTCGCGTTCCGCGAGGCCCTGCGCCCCGAGTTCCGGGACTACGCGGCGGCCATCGTGCGCAACGCCGACGCGCTGGCCGACGCGCTGGCCGCCGAGGGCTTCCGCATCGTGTCGGGCGGCACCGACAACCACCTGATGCTGGTCGACCTCCGGCCCTTCGGCGTGACCGGCAAGGTCGCCCAGGAGGCCCTCGACCGCGCCGGCATCACCTGCAACAAGAACGCCATCCCCAACGATCCGGAGAAGCCGTTCGTCACGAGCGGTCTGCGCCTCGGGACCGCCGCGGTCACCACCGCCGGGATGCGCGAGCCCGAGATGCAGACGATCTCGTCGCTGATCGCGCAGGTGCTGCGCAAGGTCGACGACGATCACATCGCCGAAGAGGTCAGGGCGCAGGCCGCCGACCTCTGCAGTCGCTTCGTGCCCTACCCCTCCCTCGGGTAGGGGAGCTGGGTGCCGGGATACCTGACCGTCGCCGGGGTCGCCGCGGTCGTCACGTTCCTCCTGACGTTCGTGATGCGGTGGGTCGCGCCGCGCGTCGGCGCGGTCGCGATGCCCGGTCCGCGCAGCGTCCACACGAGGCCCACGCCGTCGCTCGGCGGTGCCGCCATGTTCGTCGGCTTCCTCGTGGCGATGGCGGTGGCGTCGCGGCTGGCGCAGTTCCACGAGATCTTCGCCGACAACTCCGAGCCGCTCGGCCTGCTGCTCGCCGGTGCGGTGATGTTCGTGGTGGGCGCGATCGACGACCTGCGCGAGGTCTCACCGCCGGCCAAGATCGCGGGCCAGGTGCTGAGTGGCAGCATCCTGTCGCTCCTCGGCGTGACGATGCTCTATTTCCGCGTGCCCTTCGCGAGCTACGAGTACGTCGTGCTGTCGCCCGATCTCGCGCCCTTGGTGACGGTGCTCACCGTGGTGGTCATGGCCAACGCCATCAACCTGATCGACGGTCTCGACGGTCTCGCGGCCGGCATCGTGTTGATCGCGGGCGCGGCGATGTTCCTCTACGCCGACCGGCTGTTCAAGGCGGGCCTGCTCGAGGGGTCCAACATCGGACCGCTGGTGGCGGCGATCACCGTCGGGATCTGCGTCGGGTTCCTGCCCCACAACTTCAACCCGGCGCGCATCTTCATGGGCGACGCCGGTGCCATGTTCCTCGGTCTGTTGTTGGCCACCATGACCATCACGGTCGGGGGCCGAACCGCCGACCCGTTCAGCGGCCAGACGTACTTCTACTTCGCGCCGCTCGCGATCCCGCTGGTGATCCTCGGCGTGCCGATCTTCGACACCGTGTTCTCGTTCCTGCGGCGGGTGACCCGCCGCCAGTCGTTCGCCCGGGCCGACCACGAGCACCTCCACCACCGGCTGATGCGCATGGGCCACGGGCCGCGGCGCGCCGTCGTGATCCTCTGGCTCTGGACCGCGCTGCTGTCGGCCGTGGTGCTCCTGCCGACCTTCACGAACCGCGGCAACTCGCTCGTGCCCCTCGCCGTGATCGCCCTCGGACTGCTCCTCTACGTCTACTTCCACCCCGGGGTCCGCAGCGTGCGCGCCGAGAGCGAGCAAGGTGAACCCGGCGACACCGGCGAGGTCGTGGAGCTCGAGCCCCGGCGCGCGGCCCGGCGGGCGAAGTAGCGGACGGCGCAGCGGATTCGACCGGGGAGTAGGGTCGTCGCCGGACAGAAAATTCGCCCGGCGCCCGTCTCCGAGTTGACGTTTCGAAGGCGTGTCCGGTAGCTTGCGAATACATTCACAAGCGCGGGACGGCTTGTGACGCGCCCAGGCGATGGAGGGAATTCCCGGGTGGACGCAGCCGATCAGTCGGCACGGGAGAAGAAGGGCTACGGCGACGGTCTGACCCAGGCGCTGACCCTGGTCGTCGGACCCGTACTCTTCGGTCTTCTCGGTGCCTTCCTCGACAGCAAGCTCGGGACGGCGCCGCTGTTGATGCTCGTGTTCGGTCTCTTCGGTGTGCTGGCGGCCTGCGTGACCGCGTACTACGAGTACCGAGGTCGTATGGAACGCCACGATGAGGGGAAGCCGTGGGCACGACGCATGCAGTAGCGCCTGCAGGATCCAACGCGGCGGCCAGCGGTGAGGCGCGCGACGTGGCCTACGAGGGTCAGATCGCCGGCGATCTCGTCCGTCGGCTGCTCATCGTCTCGCCCCTGGTGTTGCTCGTCGCCGGCGTCGTGCGCGGTGTCGACGGCCTGATCAGCGCGGCCATCGGCCTGGTGCTCGTCGGGGTCAACTTCCTCGTCGCCGCCCGCCTCATCAGCTACACCGCTCGCCGGTCGCCCGGCGCCGTGATGGGCGTGGTGCTCGGGGGCTACATCGTGCGGATCGGCGTCCTGTTCGGGATCGCGCTCGCGCTCGAGAACGTGTCGTGGATCGACATCCCCGTGCTCGTGCTCACGATCGCCATCGTCCACCTGGCTCTGCTCACGTGGGAGATGCGCCACGTGAGCCTCACCCTTGGCTTCCCCGGCTTGAAGCCGGGCCGGCAGTAGGAAGGTCAGCAGTGCCCCTGCTCGGCGCGTTCGTATTCCCGCCCATCGACGAGCTCTTCCGGTGGAAGGACATCTGGTTCGAAGGCTCGCCGCTGGCGATCAACAAGACCGTCCTGCTCGTCCTCATCTCGTCGCTGCTGATCCTCGTGATCTTCATCGGTGGGAGCCGGCGCAAGGCGCTGCGCCCGGGCGGCGTGCAGAACGTCGTCGAGATGACCTACGAGTTCATCGACAACGGCATCACCAAGGACGTCGTCGGCCACGACGCCGGGCGCTTCACCCCCTTCCTCGGGGCGCTCTTCCTGTTCATCCTGTTCCTGAACTTCTGGGAGGTCATCCCCTTCCTCCAGTTCCCGCCGACCTCGCGCATGGGCATCCCGGGCTTCCTCGCGATCATGGTGTACTTCGTCTACCTCTTCACCGGGTTCAAGAACCAGGGCATCAAGTACCTCACGGGCCATCTCTTCCCGCCGGGTGTCCCGAAGCTCCTCTACCTCCTGGTGACGCCCATCGAATTCGTGCAGCTGTTCCTCGTCCGGCCTTTCTCGCTGGCCGTCCGACTTCTCGCCAACATGATGGCGGGCCACATCCTGCTCACGGCGCTCGCCCTGCTCACCGCGTACTCGTTGACGAACGCCCCGATCATCGCCATCGGTCCTTTCGCCCTCAACGTGGCGGTGACCGGCTTCGAGGTGCTCGTCGGCTTCCTCCAGGCATACATCTTCACCCTGCTCACCGCCGTGTACCTCGGCGACGCGCTCCACCCGGAACACTGAGCCGGAACACCAAGCCCAGATCACCGACGCAACCTTCACACCCAACCAGGAGAGAAAACATCATGTCCCAACTCCTCCTCGCCGCCCAGCAGGCCGGTGAGCTCAAGGCCGGTCTGCAGTCCATCGGTGCCGGTATCGTCTACGGCGCCGCGGCCATCGGCCCGGGCATCGGTATCGGCCTCGTGGTCGCGAGCGCGATCCAGGGCATGGCCCGCCAGCCGGAGATGCAGGGCACGATCCGCACCACGATGTTCCTCGGTATCGCGTTCACCGAGGCGCTCGCGCTGTTCGGGTTCGTGCTCTTCTTCCTCGCCAAGAGCTAGGCGGCGACCATGTTCGCAACCCTGTTGCTCGCGGCCTCAGAGGTCAGCGTCAAGGCGAAGAACCCGATCCTCCCCGAGGGCAAGGAGATCCTCTGGGCCGCGATCGCGTTCGTGCTCGTCTTCGGCCTGCTGGCCTGGAAAGCGTGGCCTGCCATCAGGGCGGGCCTGCAGGCCCGTCAGGACAAGATCGGCGAAGACCTGGAGAAGGCGGAGGCCGCGGCGCGTGGAAGCCGAGACGTCACTCGAGGACTACAAGCGTCAGCTCGCCGAGGCGCGCAACGACGCCAGCCGCATCATCGAGGAGGCTCGCCTCCAGGCCGAAGGTGTGCGCCAGGAGCGCATCTCCGCGGTCGAGGGTGAGATCGCGGAGCTGCGGGCCCGTGCCGCGGAAGACATCCGGCTCGCCACGCAGCGTGCCATGGGTGACCTCCAGGGCCGGGTGGCCGAGCTGTCGATCGAGCTGGCCGAGAAGGTCGTCGAGCGCAACCTCGACCGCCAGACCCAGACCGCGCTCATCGAGAGCTACATCAACCAGGTAGGGAGCAACTAGCCGTGCCGTCGACCCCGCGCGTCGAGGCCTACGCCAACGCGCTGCTCGAGGTGAGCCGCGCCGAGGGACACCTGGCCGAGATCGAAGACGAGCTGTTCCGCTTCGCGCGGACCTTCGAGGGGTCCGACGAGTTGCGGACCGCGCTCACCGATCCGGTGCTCCCCCCGGGGCGTCGGGTGGCGATCGTGGAGGACCTCCTCGGCGGCAAGGCGCTGCAGACGAGCGCCGCGCTGGCCTCGTTCCTCGTGGCTGCGGGCCGCGCCGGTGACCTCCCGGCGATCATCGACCGCTTCGTCGAGCTGGCGGTGGCCGAGCAGCGGCGCGCGGTGGCAGAGGTGCGCAGCGCGATCGAGCTCACCCCCGAGCAGACCGATCGTCTGCGAGAGGCACTGAACCGTGCGACCGGCAAAGACGTCGAAGTGAAGGTCGTCGTCGACCAGTCGGTGCTCGGTGGGATCGTCGCCCGGGTGGGCGACCTCGTGATCGACGGCTCCGTCCGGCACCGGCTGGAACAACTGCGGGAGCAGATCTAGTGCGAGCGAACGACCGCGCGCCGGGAACCCCGGCGAGCAGAGAGCGAGCGAACTGAGATGCCCGAGCTGACCATCAACGCCGACGAGATCGCAGCCGCGCTGCGGACCCACGTCGCGACGTTCACACCCTCGCTGGAGTCGGCCCACGTCGGGCGCGTCCTCGAGGTCGGCGACGGGATCGCCCGCGTTGCCGGGCTCCCCGAGACCTCGGTGAACGAAGTGCTCGAGTTCGAGGGGGGCACGCTCGGCCTGGCGCTGAACCTCGACGAGGAGTCGATCGGTGCCGTGGTCCTCGGCGAGGCCAGCCACGTGGAGGAGGGCGGCGCGGTCAAGGCGACCGGCCGGATCCTCTCGGTGCCGGTGGGCGACGCCCTGATCGGGCGGGTGGTCAACGGTCTCGGCCAGGCCATCGACGGCAAGGGCCCGCTGAACTCCACCGAAGAGCGCCGGCTCGAGGTGCAGGCGCCCGGCATCGTCGGCCGTCAGCCGGTGCACGAGCCGTTGCAGACGGGCATCAAGGCGATCGACGCCATGACACCCATCGGTCGCGGTCAGCGCGAGCTGATCATCGGCGACCGCAAGACGGGCAAGACCACGGTCGCCGTCGACACCGTCCTCGCCCAGAAGGGCCAGGGCGTCAAGTGCATCTACGTCGCCATCGGGCAGAAGGGCTCGACCGTCGCGCAGACCGTCGCCACGCTCGAGGAGCACGGCGCGATGGAGTACACGGTGGTCGTGAACGCGCCGGCCGCCGACAGCGCGGTGTTCAAGTACCTCGCCCCGTACGCGGGGTGCGCCATCGGCCAGCACTGGATGGAAAACGGCGAGCACGCCCTCGTCGTCTACGACGACCTCTCGAAGCAGGCCGAGTCGTACCGCCAGCTGTCGCTGCTGCTGCGGCGCCCGCCGGGACGTGAGGCCTACCCCGGTGACGTCTTCTACCTCCACAGCCGACTGCTCGAGCGGGCGGCGAAGCTGAGCGACGCCCTCGGCGCCGGTTCGCTCACCGCGCTTCCGGTCATCGAGACCAAGGCGGGTGACGTCTCGGCGTACATCCCGACCAACGTGATCTCGATCACCGACGGCCAGATCTACCTGCAGGAGAACCTGTTCCGTTCCGGCGTGCGCCCGGCGGTCGACGTCGGGATCTCGGTGTCACGAGTCGGTGGTGCCGCGCAGATCAAGGCGATGCGCGCGGTCGCGGGAACCCTCAAGGTCGACCTCGCGCAGTTTCGTGACCTCGAGGCGTTCGCGACGTTCGCGTCCGACCTCGACGCGGTGTCGAAGGCCCAGCTCGAGCGCGGCTACCGGCTCGTCGAGCTGCTGAAGCAGCCGCTGAACTCGCCGATGCCCGTCGAGCTCCAGGTCGTGTCGGTGTTCGCCGGCACGTCGGGCTCGCTCGACGATCTCCCCGTGACCGAGGTGCGCCGCTTCGAGCAGGAGCTCCACGAGTTCGTCTCGACCCGCCACGCCGGGATGCTCCAGGGCATCCGTGACACGGGCGCCCTGCCCGACGACGACGCCCTCGGGGTCGCGGTCGCGGACTTCCACGACGCGTTCGTCGCCGACCTCGCCGCGTCCGACGAAGCGACCGCGTCCGCTGCCGCGGCCGCCTCCGCGGAAGTGGGCGAATAGGCGTCATGTCCATGCGAGGAAGCGAATAGGTATGGCTGGTGGTCAGGAGCGGCTCCTTCGCCGACGGATCAAGAGCATCCAGTCGACGCAGAAGATCACGCGCGCCCAGGAGCTGATCGCGGCGAGCCGCATCGTGAAGGCGCAGGCCGCGGTCACCGCCGCCCAGCCCTACAGCGATTCCATCACCCAGGTCGTGCGCGATCTCGCGGCTGGCGGTGGTGGCGGTGACAGCGCGCTGTTGAATCCCCGTCCCGACATCCGGCGGGTCGCGTTCATCGTCGTGGCGGCCGACCGTGGGCTCTGCGGCGCCTACAACTCGTCGGTGATCCGCGAAGCGGAGCGGGCGCTCCTCGCGCAGCAGGCGCAGGGCCGCGATTACTCGTTGATCGTGGTCGGCCGGAAGGCCGAGAGCTACTTCCGCTACCGCGAATTCCAGGTCGACGCCGCGTTCACCGGGTTCACCGACCAGCCGAGCTACGAGGACGCCCGCCAGATCGGCGCCGCGGCCACGAGCGCGTTCCTCGCCGGCGACGCCGACGTGGTGGAGATCGTCTACACCGAGTACCGCTCGGCCGGCGTCCAGGTGGTCGTCCGCCAGACGCTGATGCCACTCGCTCGTGAGGCGATCGCCGAGACCGCCGCGAACGAGGAGACGGTGGCCGCGAGCTACGAGTTCGAACCCGATCCCGAGGGCATCCTCGACCTCCTCCTGCCGCGCTACGTCGACTCGCGCGTCTACGCGGCGCTGCTCAACGCCGCGGCGTCGGAGCACACCGCGCGCCAGCGGGCCATGAAGGCCGCCACCGACAACGCCGACGACCTCATCACCAGCCTGAGCCGGGTCATGAACCGGGCCCGCCAGGACTCCATCACCACCGAGATCATGGAGATCGTCTCCGGTTCGGAAGCGCTCCGCGCGGGTGCGTCCGGCGAGACCGACTACCTCTCCGACACCATCGAAGGTCGCGACGCGGAGTTCTTCGCCGCGCGGCGCCGACAGCTGAGCTCCAGGAGCGCCGTTATGACGATGACCGCCGACACCCCCGGCACGACCCTCAAGGACGGCCGCGTGGTCGCGATCGCCGGTCCCGTGGTCGACGTCGAGTTCCCGCCCGACGCCCTGCCCGAGATCAACCTCGCGCTCGAGATGGACGCGGAGCTCGAGGGGAGCACCATCACCATCACCGCCGAGGTGGCACAACAGATCGGCGACAGCCGGGTGCGGGCCATCTGCCTGAAGCCGACCGACGGCCTGCGGCGCGGCACGATCGTGCGCAACCTCGGCCACGGCATCACGATGCCGGTCGGCGACGGCGTGCTCGGCCACGTGTTCAACGTGATCGGCGAGCCGCTCGACATCACCGAGGACAAGCTCACCAACATCGAGGACCGGTGGGAGATCCACCGCGAACCGCCGCCGTTCGACCAGCTCGAGCCCAAGGCGCAGATGTTCGAGACCGGGATCAAGGTCGTCGACCTGCTCGAGCCGTACGTGCAGGGCGGCAAGATCGGCCTCTTCGGCGGCGCCGGTGTGGGCAAGACCGTGCTCATCCAGGAGATGATCCAGCGGGTCGCCACCCACCACGGCGGTGTGTCGGTGTTCGCCGGCGTCGGCGAGCGCACCCGTGAGGGCACCGACCTCTGGCTCGAGATGCAGGAGTCGGGCGTCATCGAGAAGACGGCGTTGATCTACGGCCAGATGGACGAGCCGCCGGGGGTGCGTCTCCGCGTCGCGCTGTCGGCCCTCACCGTCGCCGAGTACTTCCGTGACGTGAAGAACCAGGACGTGCTCCTGTTCGTCGACAACATCTTCCGCTTCGTCCAGGCGGGCTCCGAGGTGTCGACCCTGCTCGGGCGCATGCCCTCGGCGGTGGGCTACCAGCCCACCCTGGCCGACGAGATGGGCGAGCTCCAGGAGCGCATCACCTCGACGAAGGGTCACTCGATCACGTCGCTGCAGGCCGTCTACGTGCCCGCCGACGACTACACCGACCCCGCGCCGTTCACCACGTTCACCCACCTCGACGCCACCACCGAGCTCTCCCGCCAGATCGCCGCGCTCGGCATCTACCCGGCGGTGGACCCGCTCGCGTCGACGTCGAACATCCTGGCGCCCGAGATCGTGGGCGACCGTCACTACACCTGCGCCCGGCGGGTCCAGGAGGTGCTCCAGCGGTACCAGGAGCTCCAGGACATCATCGCCATCCTCGGTCTCGACGAGCTCTCCGAGGAGGACAAGGTCACCGTGTCGCGGGCCCGCAAGATCCAGCGATTCCTCTCCCAGCCGTTCTTCGTCGGTGAGGTGTTCACCGGTCTCCCCGGCATCTTCGTGTCGGTCGAGGAGACGGTCGAGTCGTTCGAGGCCCTCGTCGACGGCGAGCTCGACGAGGTGCCCGAGCAGGCCTTCTTCAACGTGGGTGGGGCCGAGAGCGTGCTGGCCAAGGCCAAGTCGCTCCAGGAATCCTGATGCCTGACGCCTACCCGGTGCAGTTGGTCTCGCCCGAGCACATCCTGTTCGACGGCGAAGCGGAGATGGTCGTGTGCCGTCCGGTGGAGGGCGCGATCGCGTTCCTCAACGGACACGTGCCCTACCTCGGCGCGCTGGCCGACGACGAGGTGCGCATCATCCTCCCCGGTGACGGCGAGGCGGTGGCTGCGGTCCACGGCGGATTCGTGCAGATGACCGGCGACCACCTGGTGGTGCTCTCCGACCTGGCGGAGCTGAAGGCCGACATCGACGTCACACGCGCCGAGAACGCCAAACGGCGCGCCGAGGAGAGCCTGGCACGCGATCCCGAGGATTCCGAGGCCGCGGCCGCGCTGGCCCGGGCCGAGACCCGCATCAAGGTGGCGACCGGGTCGTAGGTGCAGGTCGCCGTAGTCTGAACCGATGCGACGTCTCGTGCTCGGTTCGATCGTCGCGCTCGTCCTCGCGCTGTCGGTCGTGTCGGCGGCGCCGGCGGTGGCCGGGTCCCCGTCGATCTCCCCCTACCGGCGCCTCGCGGCGTGGATCGACGTGTTCGACTACGCGCCGCGCCTCCAGACCGCGGGGGCCACGCCGCGGATCACGCCGGACTCCGTCGACGACATGTCGGCGCTCGGGGTGCGGACCCTCTACGTGCAGGTCGCGAACCCCGACGGCGCGCCGTCGACCCAGCTCACCGACCGGGCGGAGTTGCGCGCGTTGTTCGGCGCGCGCCCACGACCACGGCATCGCCGTCGTCCCCTGGTTCCTGCCGTCGCTGACGAGCGTGGCCGACGACGTGCGGTTCGTGCGACAGATCGAGGCGCTCGAGGTCGGGGGCGACGGGATCGACGGCCTCGGGCTCGACCTCGAGTCGACCGCCGTCGACGACGTCGCGCTGCGGAACCGCCGGACCGTCGATTTCGCCAAGCGGGTACGGGCGGTCGTCGGTACCTCGACGCCCGTCGCCGCGATCGTGTACCCGGCGCTCCAGCTCGAGGTGCTCAACACGACGCTCTGGCCCGACTTCCCGTACCGCAAGCTCGGGAAGTACGTCGACGTGTGGATGCCGATGACCTACTACACCTACCGGTCGACCGAGTCTGGCTATCGGAGTGCATACGTCTACAACGTCGGGAGCGTCCAGCTGCTGCGCAAGCATCTCGGTGACGCGCACGCACCCGTGCACCTGCTCGGCGGTCTCGCCGAGGAGAGCGCTCCGGCCGACTACTTCGACATGGTGCGGGCCGCGCGGGCGACCGACGCGGTGGGGTGGTCGGTCTACGACTACGTGACCACCGGCTCGTGGGCGTGGCCGTACCTGCGCGGCGACGTGCCGGTCCCGCCCACGACGTCGACCACGGCCACGACGACCACGACCACGACGCCGACCACGACCACGACGCCGCCGCCGACCTCGCCGCCGACCGTGGCGCCGCCGACCATCAGTGTCGTTCCGGCCTCGTAGGACCGGGGTGGGTCAGTCGAACTTGAAGGCGGAGTACCGCATCAACTTCTGCCACTTGTGGGTGGCGTCGATGGTGCGGATGGTGCCGGACTTCGAACGCATGACCATCGACTGCGTGCTCGCGCCGTTGCCCCAGTAGCGCACGCCCTTGAGGAGGTCGCCGTCGCTGATGCCGGTGGCGCTGAAGAACACGTCTTCACCCGAGACGAGGTCGTCGGAGGTGAGCACCCGGTCGAGGTCGTAGCCGGCGTCGAGCGCGGCCCGCTTCTCGTCGTCGTTGCGCGGGTACAGGCGACCGAACATCTCGCCGCCCATGCACTTGAGCGCGGCGGCGGCGATCACGCCTTCGGGCGTGCCGCCGATGCCGAACAGGATGTCGGTACCGCTCCCCGGGGTCGCCACGGTGATGGCCGCGGCGACGTCACCGTCCTGGATGAGCTTGATGCGCGCGCCGGCCTCGCGGCACTGGCGGATGATGTCCTCGTGGCGGGGGCGATCGAGGACCACCGCGGTGATGTCGTCGACGTCTTCACCGAGTGCCTTGGCCACCGCCTCGAGGTTCGTCTTCACCGGGGCGTCGATGTCGATGTCGTCGGCCGCGGCCGGGCCCACCGCGATCTTGTCCATGTAGACGCACGGGCCCGGGTCGAACATCGTGCCCCGCTCGGAGATCGCGATGACGGAGATGGCGTTGTTGCGCCCGAGCGACGTGAGCGTGGTGCCGTCGATCGGGTCGACCGCGATGTCGCAGGCGGGCCCACCGGCACCGATCTCCTCGCCGTTGAACAGCATGGGCGCTTCGTCCTTCTCGCCCTCGCCGATCACGACGACGCCCTCCATGGACACCGAGTTGAGGATGATGCGCATGGCGTCGACGGCGGCGCCGTCGGCACCGTTCTTGTCGCCTTTGCCGAGCCAGCGGCCTGCGGCCAGTGCGGCGGCCTCGGTGACCCGGGCGAGCTCCATGGCGAGGTTGCGATCGGGGGCTTGAGTCTGTTGTTCCATGCGAGGGAGCGTACCTTGCACGGATGGACGAATCGTTGGTGGCCGCGGCGCGGGCGGCGGTGGGTTTCATGCCCGACGACGAAGGCCTCGCGCTCCACGACGCGGGTGTGCGGGCCGCGGCGGTCGGACCGCTGCTCGAGATCGGGACGTACTGCGGGAAGTCGGCGATCTACCTCGGGGCCGCGGCCCGGGAGGGCTCCACGGTGGTCTACACGGTGGACCACCACCGGGGCTCGGAGGAGAACCAGGTGGGATGGGAGCACCACGACGAGCGCCTGGTCGACCCACGTACCGGCCGCATGGACACGCTCCCGTGGTTCCGCCGCACGATCGAGGAGGCGGGGCTCGAGGACGTCGTGGTCGCCGTGATCGGCGCGTCACCCACCGTCGCCGCCCACTGGGCCACGCCGCTCGGCCTCGTGTTCGTCGACGGCGGTCACGCGTTCGACGTCGCCCTCGCCGACTACGTCGGGTGGTCGCGCCACCTCGCGCCCGGCGGGCTCCTCGTGTTCCACGACGTGTTCGAGGACCCGGCCGGCGGCGGCCAGGCCCCCTACGAGGTCTGGCGGCGGGCGGTCGCCGACGGCTTCACGCCCGTCTCGACCACCGGCAGCCTGCGCGTCCTCCGAACCGGCGTCCTCTGACGTCGTCAGGCGGTGCGCGGACGACGCCGGTTCGTCGCTCGCGGCCGGCCGGTGCAGGCCGCTAGGACGTCCGATCGCGTGCGGCGCGCTCGTGGGCGATCTCGACCCCCGCGGCCAGGAGCTCGTCGGCGTTGAGCCCCTCGGGGAGCCGCTCGCCGCGGAACAGGCCGGCGGTCGGGCCGGTGCCGGCGAGCACGTTGGCGGCGAGCACCACTGCGGCGGAGTTCCAGGTCGGTTGCTCCTCGGGGTAGAGCTCGCCGTCGCGGTGGAACGCCTCGTCGTCGAAGTTGGCGCCGGTCCAGTAGCCGCCGCCCTCGGCGCGCAGGAAGTGCACGCAGGCGAAGAGCTGCCGCGCGTGCTCGTGACTGCCGATGGCGTCGAGCGCCATCACCAGCTCACAGGTCTCGGCCGCCGTCACCCAGGGACGGTCCGACACGCAGCGGATGCCGCGACCGGGTACCACGAACGTCGCCCACCGCGACCGCGACCCGGGCGTCGGCCGGGTAGCCGCGCAGGACGCCGCCGAGGATCGGGTAGTACCAGTCCATCGCCCACCGGTCCTTGTCGAGGAACCGGTCGGGTCGGTGTGCGATGGCGATCGCCAACGAGCCGAGGGACAGCTCCCAGTCCGGGCGTTCGTGACCGAGGCGATCCGCGATGGCGATCGCGCACTTCAGGCTGTGGTGGATGCTCGACGACCCCGTGAGGAGCGCGCCGTCGTCGGGGTCGTCCCCCGCCACGCGATCTCGCCCGTCTCCTGCTGGAAGTCGAGGGCGAAGTCGATGGCGCCTTCGACCGTGGGCCACTGCTGGCGCAGGTACGCGGTGTCGCCGGTGACGAGGTGGTGGTGCCAGGCGCCGGTCGCGATGTAGCAGGTGACGTTGGTGTCGAGGGTGGGGTCCTCGACCTCGTCGCCGAGGTAGTACGCGTGCCAGCCGCCGTCGGCGCGCTGCTTGCCGGCCAGCCATTCGTAGGCGGCGCGGGCGGCGTCGTGGCGGCCGCCGAGGTCGAGGGCCATGGCCGCCTCGACGAGGTTCCACGGGTCGGTGTGGGCGCCCGGCGTCCACGGGAGGTTGCCGTCGGGCAGCTGGGTGCCGGCGATCGCGGCCACCGTCTGCTCGAGCTCGGCGCGGGTGACGATCCCTTCGACGTCGGGCAGCTCGTGCGGCGAAGTCGTCATCCACCCACCTTTTCCGTATAGAGGATCACGCTCTTCCCGAGGACGGGGTTCAGCGCGCGGTCGAGCGTCGCCACCCACTTCGGCTGTCGTTCGATCTGGTACACGAGGAAGTCGTGGTACTTGCGGACGGGCCACGCCTCGGTGTTCTCGATCCCGAACGTGCACTTCAGCCACCAGTAGGGCGAGTGCAGCGCGTGCGCGTGGTGCGAGCCGCGCAGCACCAGGCCTGCTCGTTCGAGCTTTGCCTCGAGCTCGGGTTGGCGGTAGATGCGCACGTGACCGCCGGGGGTGTCGTGGTAGCGGTGGTTGATGGCCCACGACACGCGTTCGGGGAAGCGTGTCGGCACGGTGACCGCCAAACGCCCGCCCGGCCGCAGCACGCGCACGAGCTCGGAGATCGCCTGCTCGTCCGCCCACAGGTGCTCGAGCACCTCGGACGCGATGACGCGGTCGAAGGTGGCGTCGGCGAACGGCAACCGCAGCGCGTCGCCGTTCACCTCGCCGCCGGGCGCGTCGGCGGGGATCTCGCCCGACTCGACCATGGCACCGCGCACCGCGCGCACGTCCTTGAGCTCGCCCGCGTCGTAGTCGAGCGCGACCACGGTCGCGCCTTGACGCATCGCCGCGAACGCGTGACGGCCACCACCGCACCCCATGTCGAGCAGCTGGTGGCCGGGGAGCAGGCCAAAGCGATCGAAGTCGACGGTGAGCATCAGGCGGCTCCGGCGGCCGAGCGCGCCTCCAGGAGCGCGCGGTAGTTCTCGACGGTGCCGAGCGCGGTGGCTCTCCACGTGAAGCGATCGAGCGCACGGGCCCGGCCGGCGGCGCCGATCCGGGCGCGGAGGTCGGCGTCGGCCAGGGCACGCAGCAACATGTGGGCCAGCGCGTCGGGATCGCCGGGCGCCACGAGCAGCCCGGTCTCGCCGTCGGTGCCGACGACCTCCGGCAGGGCGCCGCCGGTGGTGGCGACGAGGGGGACGCCGCAGGCCATGGCTTCCACCGCGGGGAGGGAGAAGCCCTCGTAGAGCGACGGAACCACCGCCACCTCGGCTTCGGCGTAGAGCTCGACGATCCGTTCGGTGGTGACGCCGGACACGAACCGTACCGAGTCGGTGAGCCCGAGACGGTCGATCAGGGCGGGGATCTTGCTCTTTCCCTTCGCCTTGCCGATGATCACCAGCTCGGCGTCGTCGCGCTCGGCGCGCACCTTGGCCAGGGCCTCGAGCAGCGGGACGAGGCCCTTCATCGGCACGTCGGAGCTGGTGGTGGTCATCAATCGCCCGGGGACGCGCGCGACCTCGGGGATCGGGTGGAAGATGAGCGGGTCGACGCCGACCGGCACGATGTGGAGGCGGTCTTCGCGCACGCCCATCTGCTCGACGATGTCGTGCTTGCTCGATTCGGACACGGTGACGACGCGCGGAATGGTGCGCGCGACGTTCATCTGCATGCCGAGGAAGCCGTACCAGCGCCGCAACGTGAAGCGCCGCCACGCGCTGGTGGTGTGCTCGAGGTCGAGGTCGCGGTCGACGGTGATGGGGTGGTGCAGCGTCGCCAACACCGGCCAGCCGTCGTCCATCATCCCGAGCAACCCGGAACCGAGGCACTGGTTGTCGTGGATGAGGTCGAAGTCGGCCCGGCGGGCGTCGAGGATCCGGCGGGCCCGCAGGCTGAACGTGTAGGGCTCCGGGAATCCGGCCGAGCACATGATGGCGAATTCCTGGACGTCGATCGTGGTCTTGAACTCCCAAGGCCACGGGACGCGGAAGGGGTTCTCGGGCCGGTAGAGGTCGAGGCCGGGGACCTCGAGCAGCTGCTCGGGGTGGTCGAGCTCGGGGTAGGGCTGTCCCGAGAGGACGGTCACCCGGTGACCCAGTTCGGTCAGCTCCCGGGCGAGATAGCGGGTGTACACCCCCTGCCCACCGCAGTGCGGGTTGCCCCGGTAGACCAACCAGGCGATGCGGAGACTCTCGGGCTGCGGCGGCATGAGCCGCCTAGTCTCGCAGACGGTGTTCGATCCGGTCGAAAGTCCAGGTCAGGGCCCATGTAATCACGGGGATTAGTCCGTGTCCGGCGTACCCGGCGCGGTCGTTAGCCTCGCGGCGATGCACCCGATCTCCGCCGCGGCGGTCGCGCGGGTCGCGCACGCTCGGCGAGGCGCGCTGGTCGCCGAACGGCACGCGCTTGGCGTGGCTCGACGCCTTCGGCGGCCGGGTCGACCTCGTGGTGGCACCCGCCGACCGCTCGGCGGGGGTCGCGACGGTGGTCACGACCGAGTTCCCGGTGACCACCGTCGGCGCGTACGGGGGCGGTGGGTACTGCTGGGCGACCGAGGACACCCTGGTGTACGCGGCGGCCGACGGGAGACTCCTCGCGATCCCGGCGACCGGTGGGCCGGTGCGCGTGCTCTCGCGCAACGGGCGCGGCGCGGCACCGACCGTGGCCCCGGACGGTGAGCGCGTCGCGTTCGTGCTCGAGCGTGACGACGCGTGCGACATCGCAGTGGTCGGGCTCGACGGGGCCGCGTGGCCCGAACGGGTCTCGCACGCCGACTTCGCGTGGGATCCCGCGTGGTCGCCCGACGGCAGCACGCTGGCCTGGCACGAGTGGGATCTGCCGAACATGCCGTGGGACGCGTCGCGCATCATGGTGCGGCGCGGTGACGCCGAGCCGCGCCGGATCGCCGGGGGCGACGCGGTTGCCGTCGGCCAGCCGCGCTTCTCGCCGATCGGCGACGCGCTCGCGTACGTGTCCGACGAGCGCGGGTGGATGAACGTGTGGCTCGCGCCGGCCGACGGTTCGCCGGCGCGACCGCTGATCGAGGAGGCGTGCGAGCACGCCGAGCCATCGTGGGGTCCCGGGCAGCGATCGTTCGCGTGGTCGCCCGACGGCGCGGCGGTCGCGGTGAACCGCAACGAAGCGGGTTTCGGGCGGCTGGTCGTCGTGCCGCTGGATGGCCGTGCCGTCGGGAACCTCTCGCGCGGGTGGCACGCGGGCCTCGACTGGGGCCCGGGCGGGATCCTGTGTGTGCGGTCGGGCGGTCGCACCGCGCCGCAGCTCACCGTGCTCCAGCCGTCCGGCGGCGACCGGCAGGTGTGGGCGCGGGGCGCGCCGGGGGAGCTCGACGCGGTCACCCTCCCCGAACCACGGCCGGTCACGTGGACGGGGGCCGACGCGGCGACCGTGCACGGTCTCCTGTGGCTCCCGCCCGGCGACGACCCCGCCGGCCCGCTCCCTCCGCTGCTCGTCGACGTCCACGGCGGGCCGACCGACCAGGCCACGGTCGACTGGAAGCCGCGGATCCGCTACTTCGTCTCGCGGGGGTGGGCCGTGCTCACCCCCAACTCCCGCGGCTCGACGGGCTACGGGCGCGCCTACGAGCGCGCCCTCGACGGATCGTGGGGCGACGGCGACGTCGCCGACACGGTGGCCGGCATCGAGGCCGCCCGGCGCGAAGGCTGGGCCGACGGCTCGCGCGTCGCGGTCATGGGTGGCAGCGCCGGCGGGTTCACCGCGCTGCTCGTCGCCGCGCACGCTCCCGCCGTCGTGCGCGCCGCCGTGAGCCTCGCCGGCGTGACCGATCTCTTCGACCTCGCCGCGACCACGCACCGCTTCGAAGCACGCTACCTCGACCGGCTGGTCGGCACGCTGCCGGAACACGCGAATCGGTACCGCGACCGTTCGCCGGTGAACCGCGCGCACGACATCACGGTGCCGGTGCTCGTGCTGCAGGGCGCCGACGACAAGGTCGTCCCGCCGGCACAGGCCCAGCGGCTCGTCGATGCGATGCGGGCTGCCGGCGCGCCCGTCGAGTACCACGTGTACGAGGGTGAAGGCCACGGCTTCTCCCGCGTCGACACGATCGTCGACTCGCTCGCGCGATCGACGCGTTCCTCGAGACCTGGGTGGTGCAACGATGACCGATCGCCTCGTCACCGAGTACGCGTGGCAGGGACCGCGTTCCGGGATCGATCGCGCGGTGTTGCTCGCGCACGGCGCGGGCTCCGACATGCACGGCGGCGCGTTGCTCGCCGTCGCCGACGCGCTCGCGGCGGCGGCGATCCCCTCGTTGCGCTTCAACTACCCGTACCGCAGCGCGGGGAAGCGGGCACCCGACCGACCGAAGGTGCTCGAGGCCGCGACCCGGGAGGCCGCCGCCGAGCTGGCGAAGCGATCGAGGTTGCCGCCCGCGCGCCTCGTGCTCGGAGGCCGCTCGATGGGCGGCCGCTACTGCTCGATGGTCGTGGGCGCGCCCGTCGACCCGGTGCCCGCGCTCGGCTTGGTGATGCTCTCCTACCCGTTGCACGCCGCGGGCCGTCCCGAGAAGCCGCGCGCGGAGCACTTCCCCGCGATTCGTGCCCCCGTGCTCTTCCTCAGCGGCACACGCGACGCGTTGGCCGGGCGGGCCGATCTCGAGCGGGCGTCGGACGCGCTGCGGGGCCGGGTCACCTTCCACTGGATCGACACCGCCGACCACGGCTACCGGCCGCTCAAGGCGAGCGGGCGCAGTCTCGAGGACGTGGTCGGCGAGGTCGCCCGGGTCGCCACCGCTTGGGTGGCTGCCCTCCCCGCGTGATCCCTCGTGACGATGGAGTTGATCAGGATTTGAGATCGCAGGGGTTGACGGAGCGCGCTCCAGGTGCGCCAAATGGTGGATGCGCCCCCACGGCGCCCGGCAGAGGAGGCTTCCATTGCCCGGTACCGAACTGCGAGCCTCGGGACCCCATTCACGGATCGGACCGCAGCGTGGACGGCTCCGGGCGGCGGCGAGCGCCTTCCAGGCGACTGCGGCCGCCCCCGGGGGATCCACCGCCGAGGCCCGCGCCGCCTGGCTCTCGGCGGTCCGCCGCACGCTGACGGCCCTGGCCGAGGCGTGGCGGGAGCACGTGGAGTTCACCGAGGCGCCCGACGGCCTGTTCGACGAGCTCCTCGACGACTCCGTCGAGGTCGCATCCGAGGTCGATCACCTCCGCCGCGACCATGAGGTCCTGTTCGCGGCAATGGCCCGGGCCGGGGAGCTGCTCGATTCGCCGACCGCGGGCCCCGACGACACCAAGCTCCTCCAGTCGTTGGCGGGCGTCGCCAAGCAGGTGGACCACCATCGGCGCCGGGGAGCCGATCTCCTGTACCGGGTGTACAGCGTCGACGTGTCGGCCGGCGACTGACGCCGGCCACCATCCCGGGCCGACAACCCGGTCCGCGGGCCGGCCATCGGCCAAACTGTCGGGGTGCGCGTGTTCCGGTGCTTCTCCTTCGTCGACATGTGCGGCTTCACGCGCATGAACGACACGCTCGGCGACGACGAGGCGCTGGCCGTGCTCGCCGAGTTCCGGTCGATCGTGCGGGGGCTCTCGCCCGACCACGGCATCCGCGTCGGCAAATGGCTGGGCGACGGCTGCATGTTCGTGGGCACCGAGGTGCGTCCGGTCGTGGAGACGGTGCTCGACCTGACCGAACGGATGGAGAACGCCAGCATCGTGCTCCCGTTGCGGATCGGGATCGCGGCCGGGAAGGTCATCGTGTTCGAGGGCGACGACTTCATCGGGATGCCGATCAACCTCGCGTCGCGGCTGTGCGACGCCGCCGCGCCCGGCGAGATCCTCGCCAACGACGAGGTCGTCGCCGCGCTGGGCGACAGCTTCCCGGTGGTGTCGCTCGGCGAGCGGCAGATCCCCGGGATCGTCATCCCGACCTCGGTGTGGCGCGTCGCGAGCACGCCCGAGCTCGAAGACGATCTCCCCCTCAGCTTCGCGGAGTGATCACGCGATGAGCGACTCGTTCGTCGTCCGCTCGGGGCGTCCACTGCCGCGGCACCGTACGCGTGTCCGGCGCGACCAAGAACGCGGGCACGAAGCAGATGGCGGCCGCGTTGCTCGCGCCCGGCGTCACGACCCTGCGCAACCTCGACCCGGTGGCCGACCTCGACGTCATGATCGACGTGTTGCGCGCGATCGGCGCCGGCGTCGAGTGGATCGGTCCAGCGGAGTTGCAGATCGACGCCGGCGAGCCACTGCGCGCGGAGGCGCCGTACGAGCTGGTCACTCGCATGCGCGCGTCGATCAACGTGCTCGGGCCCCTGCTCGCTCGCTGCGGACAAGCGCGTGTCGCAATGCCGGGTGGCGACAACATCGGCAGCCGCAAGCTCGACATGCACTTCCGTGGGCTCGAGTCCATGGGCGTGGAGCTCGACGTCGTCCACGGCTTCATCGAGGCACGCACCAACCGCCTGTGCGGCGCGCGGGTGGTGCTCGACTTCCCGAGCGTGGGGGCGACCGAGAACCTGCTCACCGCCGCGGTGCTGGCCAAGGGCCAGACGGTGATCGAGAACGCGGCCCGCGAGCCCGAGATCGCCGATCTCGCCGGGATGCTCAACGGCATGGGTGCGGAGGTCCACGGTGCGGGATCGTCGACCATCGTGGTCGAAGGGGTCGAGTCGTTGTCACCGGTCGACAGCGTGATCATGGCCGACCGGATCGAGACCGGCACGTTGCTGATGGCGTGCGGGATCGCCGGCGGCGAGGCCACCCTCGTGGGCACGCGGCTCGACCACGTCGAGACCGTGGTGATGAAGCTCAGCGAGATGGGGCTGCAGGTGTCCCAGACGCCCGACGGCCTGTGGGTGCGCGCCGACGAGCGGCTCCGGGCCGTCGACATCGCCACCCTGCCGTTCCCCGGTCTCGCCACCGACTTCATGCCGCTCGCGGTCGCGCTGCTCGCCACCGCCGACGGCACCGCCATCGTCACCGAGAACGTGTTCGACAACCGGCTCGGGTTCCTCGCCGAGCTCAACCGCATGGGTGCCGACGTCCGCCACGAGGGGCGCCATGCGGTGATCCGCGGCGTGGCGCGCCTGTCCGGTGCGCCGGTGCGCGCGCTCGACGTGCGCGCGGGCGCCGCGCTCGTGCTCGCCGGCCTCGCCGCCGACGGCGAAACTGTGGTGCTCGACCCCTTCCACGTCGACCGCGGGTACTCCGACCTCGCCGGCTCGCTGCGGGCGCTCGGCGCCGACGTCGAACGCGTCCGTGACTGGCGCTGACGGCTGGGGGGGCGGGGCCGTAGCCTGGCCGCATGCCTTGGGTCGTCGGTGCGCTCGGATCACGACCCGCCCGTTCGAAGGGCCTGGGCCGGCAGTCCGCCGGTGGGCGGGAACCCAAGGGCAAGCGCCACGCGGTGGACGCCGACACGGGGCTGGTCGCGTGCGGGACCCGGGACTCGTTGCGGATCTTCGAGGACTGGCCGTGGGCGCCCGACGGCGAGTGGTGCGCCAGTTGCGAAGCAGTGGCGCCGTTCGGCCGTTAGCTGACCCGCGCCGAGCCCTAGCCTGGATCACATGCAGGATTCCGTGACCGTGCACGTCGACGCCCCGCCCGAGCAGGTGTGGGCGCTCGTGAGCGACGTCACCAACACCGGGAGGTTCAGCCCGGAGACCTTCGAAGCCGAATGGCTCGAGGGTTCGACCGGCCCGGTGGTCGGGGCCCGGTTCCGTGGTCACGTGAAGCGCAACGGCCGGGGGCCGACGTACTGGACGAAGTGCACGGTCATCGCCTGCGAGGCGGGCCGCGAGTTCACCTTCGTGGTGGGCACGCCCGAAAAGCACCCGATGACCTGGGGCTACCGCTTCGAGGCCGCCGGCGACGGCACCGACGTCACCGAGTTCTACCAACTCGAGGAGTCTGCTCCGTTGAAGCTCTACTGGAAGGTGTTCGGCAGAGCACGGGGACGCACCAACGCCGACGGGATGCGGGCGACCCTCGAGCGGGTCAAGGCGGTCGCCGAAGGTTGAGGGGCTGACGGGGAAGGCCTGCGATACTGGGGCTGTTGCAACCAGGGCACCCCGAGTGTCCCGAACGGGTTGCCGACGAGAGGAACGCGAGCATGCCGATCGACACGGAACTCGAGCCCGCCGAGCTGGAAGGCCGGGTGCTGGAAGCCATCGAGCTGATCCGCCCTGCCCTGCAGAGCGACGGTGGTGACATCGTGTTCGACCGCCTCGACGACGAAGGCGTCGTCCACGTGAGCCTCGTGGGCGCCTGTGGGACGTGCCCGATCTCCATGCAGACGCTCAAGGCCGGCGTGGAGCGCATCATCATGGACCGCGCCCCGGGCGTCACCGGAGTCGTCGACGATTCGCTCGACGACTCCGCCCTCGACTGACCGGCCGCGGTGCCCGCTCCCACCGCGGCGCTCCTGACGGCCACCCGCGGCGGCGACCGTGCTTCGCTGGCCCGCCTCCTCTCGGTGGTCGAAGCCGGCGGCGACGAGGCCCGTGCCGCGCTGAGCGACCTTCCCGTCACGGTCGCCGACGACTCGTGGACGGTGGGGGTCACCGGCGCGCCCGGCGCCGGCAAGTCGACGCTCACGAACCACCTCGTCGGCCACCTGCGTGAGGCGGGGGAGCGGGTCGCGGTGCTCGCCGTCGACCCGAGCAGTCCGTTCACGGGGGGCGCGATCCTCGGAGACCGGGTGCGGATGCAGCGCCACGACACCGATCCCGACGTGTTCATCCGGTCGATGGCGACCCGAGGCCATCTCGGCGGTCTGTCCCGTGCCACGCCCCAGGCGGTGCGGGTGCTCGCGGCCGCGGGCTACGGCTGGGTCGTGGTGGAGACGGTCGGCGTGGGCCAGGTCGAGGTCGAGATCGCGGGGACGGCCGACACCTCGGTGGTGGTCGTGAATCCCGGATGGGGCGACGGCGTGCAGGCGGCGAAGGCCGGGCTGCTCGAGATCGGCGACGTGTTCGTGGTGAACAAGGCCGACCGCGGCGGCGTCGACGCCACCGTCCGCGACCTCCGGTCGATGCTCGAGCTGGCCGGCCCCCGCTCATGGGACCCACCGATCGTCGAGACCGTCGCCACCGAGGACCGGGGAGTCGCCGAGCTCCTCGACGTGCTCGGTGCCCACCGGCGGCATCTCGTGGACTCCGGCGAGCTCGAACGACGCCGCGAACGGCGCATAGAGGATGAATTGCGGGCACTCGTGCTTGATAGATTGGCCAAGCGCGCCGATGATGTGTGCAGCGGCGAACGCTTCGCTACCGTGGTCCGGCACGTCGCTGACGGTGCGTCAGATCCCTACACCGCGGTGACCCTCCTGATCGAGGGCACCGACACCGGAGGAGAACCATGAGCGTGGGCATCGATCGAGCCATCGAACGCGTGGGCGTCGTCGGTGCGGGGCTCATGGGTGCCGGGATCGCCGAGGTCTGCGCCAAGGCCGGGGTGAACGTCACGGTCTGTGACATCAGCGACGCCGCGGTGGCGGCGGGCCGCGCGCGCATCGAGACCTCGCTCGAACGGGCCGTGAGCTCCGGGAAGCTCGACGACGGGGCCCGGACGGCGTCCCTCGCCCAGATCACCTTCGTGACCGACATCGGTGAGCTCGCGGACCGCCAGTTGGTCGTGGAGGCGGTGCGGGAGTTCGAGGACGAGAAGCTCGAGGTGTTCGCCAGCCTGGGCAAGATCGTGATCGACGAGCAGGCGATCCTGGCGTCGAACACGTCGTCGATCCCCATCATGAAGCTGGCGATGGCCACCGAGCGTCCCGAGCACGTGGTGGGCCTGCACTTCTTCAACCCGGTGCCGGTGATGCGCCTCGTGGAGCTCATCCCGTCGATCGTCACGAGCCGTGACGTGGCCGACCGCGCCGAGGACTTCATCGCGGAGGTGCTCGGCAAGCGGGTCATCCGCTCGCAGGACCGCGCCGGGTTCATCGTGAACGCGCTGTTCGTGCCCTACGTGCTCGCGGCGATCCGCATGCTCGAGTCGGGGTTCGCCTCGGCCGAGGACATCGACGCCGGCATGGTCGAGGGCTGCTCGCACCCCATGGGCCCCCTCGCCCTCGCCGACATGATCGGGCTCGACACCATCGAGGCGGTCGCCGACTCGATGTACGCCGAGTTCAAGGAGCCGCTCTACGCGCCTCCGCCGTTGCTCTCGCGCATGGTCGAAGCCGGATTGCTCGGCCGCAAGTGCGGGCGCGGGTTCTTCACCTACTCCAGGTAACCGGGAGCGCCGACGCATGTCCGAACCGCTGGTCCTCGTCGAGTCGCGCCCCGACGGTGTGACCCTGCTGCGCCTCAACCGACCGCCGCTCAACCCGCTGTCGAGCGCGTTGCTCGGTGAGCTGGCCGAGATCGCGGCGCGCGCTCACCGCCGACCCCTCGCTGAAGGCCGTGGTCGTGACGGGCAGCGAGAAGGCGTTCGCGGCGGGCGCCGACGTGGCGGAGTTCACCGCCGAGGGCGCCGCGGCCGCGGTGAACGCGGGGATCCGCGCCGGGCTCGACGCGCTGGCCGCGATCCCCCGCCCGGTGATCGCCGCGGTCAACGGGTTCGCGCTCGGCGGCGGGTTCGAGCTCGCTCTGGCCTGCGACCTGCGGGTGGCGGCCGACTCGGCCCGGCTCGGCTTCCCCGAGATCCAGCTCGGCATCTTCCCCGGCGGCGGCGGCACCCAGCGCGTCACTCGGTTGGTCGGCCCGGCCAAGGCCAAGGAGCTCATCTGGAGCGGCCGTCACGTCCGTGCCGAGGAGGCGCTCGCGCTCGGCCTGGTCGACCGGGTCGTCCCGGCGGCCGAGGTGCTCGACACCGCGCTCGAGTGGGCCGGGTCGCTGGCGACGGGCGCGGTCGTCGCCATGGGCATCGCCAAACGGGTCGTCGACGCCGGGCTCGACGGCTCCCTCGCCGCCGGGTTCGACCTCGAGGGCGAGGGGTTCGTCGAGGTCTTCGGCACCGACGACGCCCGCGTCGGCATCCGCAGCTTCCTCGACGACGGCCCCGGCAAGGCCACCTTCGGCGGCCGCTGACGCCGGTTCCGCTCAGAGGGGCGAGTTGACCGCGGCGACGGCCTTGATCTCCTCCGCGTCGGCGGCGAGGAAGAAGCCGGCAGCGACCGTGGCGTCGGTCGCCGCGGCGTAGCGGGCCAGGTAGTCGTCGCGGCCGGTGTAGCACGCCGCGAGGGTGGCGGTGTCGAACGGCGTGGTGGAGCCGGCGAGGAACGCGACCGGGTCGCCGCGGTTCCCGAAGCCCGACAGCACCGCGGTCGGCACGTCGACGTGGGGGGTGCGGATGCCGCCCCGCACGTTGCCCAGCTCGTCGGTCACGAACGCGCCGTCGGCCACCTCGAGGCGCGGCGAGATGGGCGGGCGGGTGCCCTCGCGCACCCAACGGTCGAGGTGTGAGACCGCCGCGTTCATCACGTAGTGCTGCGGGCCGGCGTTCACCGGGAGGTCGACGTGCATGCCGAGGAAGTTGGTGACGGGCAGCGACGCGGCGGCGAGCTCCTCGACGGCGAGCTTCCCGGTGTCGAGCGGGCCGGTGACGAACGTGTAGACGTCGGCGTGGGCGGTTCCGGCCATCTCCCAGAGCGCGAACCGCTCGCCGTCGTCCTGGCGGGCGGCGAGGTAGCCGAGGGTGAGGAGATCGGTCTCGGCTTCGACGCAGAGCACGGGAACGCGGAGGTCGTCACGGAAACGCACCGGCTCTCCCTGGAGCGCGGCCGCCGGATCGCCGTCGTCGTCGAGTGGTGCCGCGGTGCCGCCGCGGGCGTGCACGAGGAAGCCGTCGAAGGTGCGCGCGAACGGGTCGACGTCGTTCGCGTACGTGGTGAGGCGGAACGCCGATTGCGACTCGCCGATCGCGATCACCCGCTCGACGGTGAGACCTTCGAGGGTGGTGCCGGCTGCCGCGCGCGCCGCCCTGCCGGCCTGCGTGAAGATGTCGTAGGAGAAGCGGTCGCCGGGGTGAACGAGCGATCCGTAGCGCGCGGGGTCGGTGCCGGTCAGGCCGGGGGTCGCCAACCCCACGAGCCCCGTGCCCCCGTGCACGCCGAGTTGCTGCGCCGACACGCCGATCCACGCCGCACCGCTCCGCATCAGCTCGCGGTGCGTGAAGATCCAGTCGGGGCCGGCGTCGAGGCCGCCGCTCACGTTGAGCCATTCGACCCACACCGTGCCGTTGCACGCGGCCGGGTCGGCGGGACGGTAGACGAGCACGCGCGTCGTGTAGTCCGCCTCCTCGACGACGCGGGAGTCGGTCGCCCGCGCGCGTACACGCTCGCGGTGCCGGACAGCGCGTACTCCGCTTGCGTGTACCCGAGGGGCGCGACGTCGAACGTGGTCCCGCCGAGGAAGGGCGCGCCGCCTGCCGTCAGCTCGATCACGCGGGTCGCGGGTTCGGACATGGTCGCTCCTCAGCTCCCGATGGTGGACTGTGCCGCGGCAGCCTTGATGTGCTTCGCGTCGGCGGGGAGGACGAACCCTGCCTTGACCGCCTTGTCCGTGGCAGTGTCCCACGCCCGCACGAACGCCGCGTGCGACGGGTAGAGCGCGGCCAACTCAGCGGCGTCGAACGGCTTCGTCGTGCCGAACAGGAAGCAGAAGCTGCTGCCGGTCTGCCCGGTGCCCGCCAACGTGGCAATGGGCGCGTCGACGTGCGGGGTGCGGATCCCGCCGATGGCGTTGCCGTTGGCGTCGAGACGGAACGCGGGTGGATCGACGGCGGTGTCGACGCGGAGCCGGGGCGCCTTCCGCGGTGGCGTGCCCGTCGTGACCCAGTGGTCCATCGCGGCGACGGCGGCGCGGGCGACGTAGGTGTGCGGGCCCGCGTTGATCGGGAGCGCGCAGTCGATGAAGCCGTTGTACAGCGACCGCACGGTGGAGATCATGGTGTCGAAAGTGCGAGCGTCGGCGTCGCCGGTTCCCGCATCCTGTGGGCCGATCTCGAGCCCGTACGTGTCGTAGTGGGAAGCCCCGGCCACCTCCCAATCGCGGAAGTACCGAGAGTCAGGTTGGCGCGCCGACGCGTAGCCGAGAGCGACGAGGTCGGATTCGGTGGTGACGATCATCACCGGGAGGCGGAGATCGTCGCGGATGCGGATCCTCGAGTTGTCGCCGGACGCGAAGCCGGGCCCCTCGAAGGTCGCGGCGGTACCAGCCCGGCTCTCGAGGAAGAAGGCGTCGTACACGCCGGTGCGGACGGCGAGCGCGTTCGCGTAGCTCGTGAGCCAGAACGTCGACTGTGATTCCCCGACTGCCACCAGCCGCTTCGGGCGAAGCCCGCCGAGCACCGTCGACGCGTCGCCGCGAATCGCTTGTCCGGCCTGCGAGTAGATGTCGTAGGCGAACTGGTCGCCCGGGTGGGTGAGCGAGCCGTACCGGACCGGGTCCGCGTTCACGAGAGCCTGCGTCGAGATCAGAGGATCGGAACCGCCGACGATCCCGATC
Organism: uncultured Actinomycetes bacterium; assembly: GCA_963750045.1. Lineage (GTDB taxonomy): Bacteria > Actinomycetota > Acidimicrobiia > IMCC26256 > DASPTH01 > DASUAS01. Next base: position 189,986 of record CAVVPD010000006.1, read on the forward strand.
CTCTGCGCGGTCACACCCACCCATGCCATGCCGGCCCGGATCTGCTCGACGTGCGTCATGGTCCAGTTGGCGCCCGCGTCGAGCCCACCGCTCACGTTGAGCCATTCGACCATGACGGTGCCGTCGAACTTCTTCGGCTCGATGGGCCGGTAGACGACGATGCGGGTCTTGTAGGGCGCGGTCGCCGCCGGTGAGACCGTCCACTTCCCGTCGGCGGTGAGGGGAGCCGCGTTCGCGTACGACGTTGCGCTGCCGGACAGGAAGTACTCCTCCTGCTCGTAGCCGACCGACGCAAGGTCGAAGGTGGAGCTCTGCAGCACGATCTTGCCGTTGCCCGTCGTGATCGGGCCCTCGACCGTGGGCACGGGGACCCTGATCGGTGTCGCGGCCGGGGTGGCGCCCGCAACGGGAGGCGCGACGAGCACCGCTCCGAGCGCGGCGGCGCCGATCATCACCAGCCTGAGCCTGACGGCACGTCCGCGGCGCACCGGCTCAAGCTACGTGGCCACCCTCGATCCGTGCCTTCAGGCGCCGCAGGTTGCCCTCCCAGATGCGCTTGAGCACCGGCCGGCCGAACTGCTCCCCGGCGACGCTCCCCAGCCACCACGGGAACCGCAGCCGCTCCTCCCAGCAGAAGTCGGTGGACGCCCCACCCGCGAGGGGCCGGAGGCGGAATTCGCCGACGCCGGAGACCGCCCCCCGGTGCTCGATGCCCATGACCGCGCCCGGCTCCCACCTCGTCACGGCGAAGTGGTCGTTGGTGCGGATGGGCCCGACGCGGGTCAGGCAGTCGAACTCGGCGCCGACGCCCGAGTGCCGCTCGGTGCGGAATGTGATGGTCTCGGCGTCGAGCATCCACTCGGTGTGGGTCTCGATGCGCTCGACGGCCTGCCACACCTCGTCGGGCGGGACGGCGATGGTGATGCAGATGTGGATGGTGACGCTCATCGGGCCTCCTCGCCCGGGACGGCCGAGCGGAGCTCGAGCGCGGCTCGTTCGGGTGGGACCGTGTTGACGAGGATGCCGGTGGCCTGCTCGAAGCCGGCGACCACCGACACGCGCGGGATCACCTCCACATACCAGTGGAACGGTTCGGTGCCGGGGGCCGCGGTGTGCACGACGAGGTTGTAGGGAGGGTCACCGAGGACGACGCGGAGACGCGCCAGCGCGTCGCGCAGCGCCACCGCAGCGGTCGCGATCGTCTTGTCGTCGGCCTGGTCGAAACGCGCGCCGGCTGCGGTGTGCGCGACGCGGCATCAGGTAGGGCGCGGTCGAGGCGTGCGGGCACCACACGATCGCGTCTCCGCGTTCGATCGTCAGAGCGTCGCTCTTGGCGTCACGTGTGACGAGGTCGTACGCGGCGACCCGGGCCCGTGCCGTCTCGGCGGCGACAGCAGAGGGGACGAGGTCGAGGGCGAAGATCTGCGCGTGCGGGTGCGCGATCGAGGCTCCCGCGCCGCGGAGATGGTTGAGGATCGCCACGGCGTACGCGGCACCGCCTTCGAGGTGGGCGCGGACGCGGTCGCGCCACATGGCGACGACTTCGGCGGCCTCGGCATCGTCGAGGCCGGCGAACGAGCGCGAATGGTGAGGGGAGAGGACCACGACCTCGTGGGCTTCGACGATCGGATAGAGGTTGGGGAAGACCCGGACCCGCCACCCGGGGGAGCCCGGCGCGCCGGGACCGGCGCGTGCCAGCTCGGGCGGGGTCCGCGATTCGTGGCCCGGGCAGAAGGGGCACTCCTCGGCGCCGGTGGCGTCGGGGGTCACGGCGGCGAAGCTCGTGGGCCTCGCCGCACGTCCCGCGGCGACGATGACATCGTGCCCGCTCAACGGATCGTGGCGGAGCTCCGACATTGCGATCAGGTTACGCGGGCCCGGCCGTGCGAGCCTCCGGCCGGCCGGCCCCTAAATTCAGGGACCGATGCCGAGTCTCGTGATCCTGGGTGGTGGCCCCGCGGGGAACACCTGCGCGAGCGTCGCCGCCACCCTGGGCGCCGACGTCACGCTGGTCGAGCGGGACATCGTCGGCGGGGCCGCCCACCTCTGGGACTGCATCCCGTCGAAGGCGCTGATCGCCACGGGCGGTGAGCTGGTCGAGCTCGACCGCGCCCAGGCCATGGGACTGTCGGCCGAGGGACACCTCGACATCGACGCGCTCCGGGTGCGCGTGGCGTCGATCGAGGATCGCCTGCACGAGCTGATCACGACCCAGCTCGCCTCCCAGCAGGTGCGGGTGATCCGGGGGAGTGGTGAGCTCAAGGGTCCCCACGAGGTCGTGGTCGACACCAACGGCGTGATCGAGGAGGTGTCGGCGGACTTCATCCTGATCGCCACCGGTTCGCGGCCGCGGGTCCCCGACTTCGTGACCGTCGACCGCGAGCGCGTGCTCACCACCCGCGACGCCTACCCGCCGCCGGAGATCCCGGAGCACGCGATCGTGATCGGTTCCGGCGTCACCGGGGTCGAGTTCACCCACATGTTCGACTCGTTGGGTTCGAAGGTGACGCTGCTCGTCTCGCGTCAGCAGGTGCTGCCGATCAAGGACGCCGAGGTCGCCGCCGTCCTCGAGGACGCGTTCCTGCAGCGGGGCATCGCGCTGCTGAAGGGCGCGCGCGCCAGCGCGGTCGAGCGTGACGGGAACACGGTGCGCGTGCGCTGTGAGGACGGCCGGGTGATCGACGGTTCGCATGCGCTGCTCGCCGTCGGCTCGATCCCGAACAGTGAGACGCTGGGCCTCGACGCCGCCGGCGTGGAGGTGGACCGGGCCGGCTACATCCCCGTCAACCACAACTGCCTGAGCAACGTCGGCCACATCTATGCCGCCGGTGACGTGTCGGGCAAGCTCCCGCTCTCGTCGGTCGCGGCGATGCAGGGCCGCAAGATCGCCGAGCACCTGATGGGCCTGCACAACCGCCCGCACCGTCACCTCGACTACGACAAGGCGGCGTCGGCGGTGTTCACCGACCCCGAGATCGCCGACGTCGGCCTGGCCGAGGCGGAGGCCTTCGCCGAGGGCCGCAAGATCCGGGTCACCAAGGTGCCGTTCACCGCCAACGCGAAGGCGCTCATCAAGGGCGACGCGCGCGGCTTCGTGAAGATCCTCTCGGACCCGGCGACCGGCGTGGTGCTCGGCGGTTCGATCGTCGGTCGGAGCGCGGCCGAGCTGATCAGCGTGATCGCGCTCGCCGTCACCACCGGCCTCAAGGTCGACGACATCGTCGACTCGCTGCTCGTGCACCCGTCGCTCGCCGAGCTCCTCGCCGACGCCGCCAGCTAGCGGCAACGCGTCACGGCGTGACGAAGCGCTGGACGAACTCCAGCGCCGTGTTCGCGACCTCGCGCCATCCGTGGTCGACGGTGAGCGCGTGTCCGCGGCCCTTCATCTTGACGATCTCGGTGACCGAGTCCTGGTTGCGCCGTTCCCGCTTGTACGAGGAGTTGCTGATCGCCCAGGGGACAGTGTGGTCCCGCTCGCCGGCGATGATGAGCAGCGGGCCGCGGTCGGGGTTCTTGGTCTTGACCTTCACCTGGGTCCACGGGTTGAGGTTCGCGGCGGCGGCCTGGAACAGCGGCAGGCCCGCGGCGGGAACCGCGAAGGTGTTGTAGAGCTCGTGCGCCTCGTCCTCGGTCACCGCGTTGGCGAAGGCGTACCGGAACTGCTCGTAGGTGAGCGGAACCGCGCGGCCGTGGTTGGCGGGATTGCGCAGCACCGGCGACGACGATCGCAGGGCCGAGATCGGGAGCGGGAGCACACCGCGGTGCGGCGCGGGGCTGATGGCGACCGAGGCGTCGCTGCAGCCGCGCCCGGCGAGGATCTCGGTGAGCAGCCCGCCGAACGAGTGACCGATGACGGCCGGCCGATGCTGCAGCTCGCCGATGACGTCCTGGACGTGGTCGGCGACCTGCTTCACCGACTTGTGGGCGAACACCTCGGGGTGCCGATTCGCCTCGTCGACGTCGTTCGGGTCATCGGGCCAGCCGGCGGTCACGGTCGAGAACCCGGCGGCCTCGGACAGTTCGACCCAACGGTCCCAGCTGCTCGGCAGCAGCCACAACCCGTGCACGAACACGATCGGTGTCCTGCCCGACGCGTTCGCCGCCTCGACCTGCTTCGCCTCGTACTCCATCAGCGCTGCCATGGGACCAGTCTCGCCGTGGCAGCTCGGATCGGGCAAGACGGACTGGTCGAGGCGCGGCGACGGCCGGACGGTGTTTCGAAGCGTCCCGTCTCCCAGAGCACGTGCGCGGTGGCGAGGGTGGCGTGGCCGCACAGGTCGACCTCGACCGTGGGTGTGAACCAGCGCAAGGGGAGCGGGGTTTCGCCGCCGTCGCCCCTCACCACGAACGCGGTCTCCGACAGGTTCATCTCCGCCGCGACCGCGAGCATCCAGTCGTCGTCGCGCGGGCCGTCGAGCAGGCAGACCGCAACCGGGTTGCCGCGGAACGCCTCGTCGGCGAACGCGTCGACCTGGACGAGGGCCAGGGTCACCCGATGACGAGGAGCACGTCGCCGGTGCCGACGGTGTCGCCCTCGGCCACTCGGATCTCCTGCACGGTGCCGGAGATCTCGGCGTTGATGTGGTTCTCCATCTTCATCGCCTCGAGCACCAGCACCGCCTGGCCCGGTTCCACCTGGTCGCCTGCGGCGACGAGCACCTTCACGATCGTTCCCTGCATGGGCGCGCTGATGGTGCCGCTCCCCGCCCCACCGCCACCCGCGGCGGCGCCGCCGGGCCGCGGGCGGGCCGCTCGCTTCCTGGGGACCGCCGCTCCGGCGGGGGCCTCCGGGAGCCAGAGCTTCACCGAGTAGCGCTTGCCGTCGACCTCGACGGGCACGGTGCGCTCGAGCAGGGGCTCGGCGTCCTCGGCGCCCTCGGTGGGTGCGGGCGCCGGCGCAGCCGCCGCGTCGAGGAACGTCGCGAGGTCGATCTCGTCCTCCACCCACTTCGTGGAGTGCTCGACCGCGGCGAAGCCGGGGTGCGAGAGGAGCGCGACGTGCGCGGGGATCGTCGTGCTCACGCCGGTGATCTCGAACTCGCCGAGGGCGCGGAGCATGCGATGCCGTGCCGCCTCGCGGTCGGGACCCCACACCACGAGCTTGCCGATCAGGTTGTCGTAGTGCTGGGAGACCGTGTCGCCCTGCGCGTACCCGCCGTCCCAACGGACCCCCGGACCGCCGGGGAGGCGGAGGTGCGAGATCGTGCCCGGGGAGGGGAGGAACCCCGCGGCGGCGTTCTCGGCGTTGATGCGGCACTCGATCGCGTGGCCATGGTGCTCGATGTCGTCCTGCGCGAACGAGAGGGGCTCACCGGCCGCGACCCGGAGCTGCTCGGCGACGAGGTCGAGGGAGGTGACCTCCTCGGTCACGCAGTGCTCGACCTGCAGGCGGGTGTTCATCTCGAGGAACCAGAACTCTCCGTCCTGGTAGAGGCACTCGACGGTGCCGGCGTTGACGTACCCGCACGCCCGGGCGACCTTGACCGCGGCCTCGCCCATCGCGGCGCGGATCTCGTCGGTCAGGCCGGCGGCCGGGCTTTCCTCGATGAGCTTCTGGTGGCGCCGCTGCGTCGAGCAGTCGCGCTCGCCCAGCGACACGACGTTGCCGTGCGTGTCGGCGAACACCTGCAGCTCGATGTGGCGTGGGCGGGTGAGGTAGCGCTCCATGTAGCACTCGCCGCGCCCGAAGTAGGCGACGGCCTCGCGTGATGCCGACTCGAACGCGGCCTCGGCTTCGCTCGCGCTGCGGGCGATCTTGAGCCCGCGCCCGCCGCCGCCGTAGGCGGCCTTGATCGCGACCGGCCATCCGAATTCGTCGCCGAACGCCGCGACCTCGGACGGATCCTGGATGGCATCGAGGGTGCCGGGCACCGAGGCGACGTCGGCGGCGGCGGCGGCCTTCCGCGACGAGATCTTGTCGCCCATGATCTCGATCGCTTCGGGCGGCGGGCCGATCCACACCACACCCCGCCCGGTGATCGTGCGGGCGAAGTCGGCGTTCTCGGAGAAGAAGCCGTACCCGGGGTGCACCGCCTCGGCCCCGCTGCGCTCGATGGCGTCGAGGATGGCCTCGGTGTTGAGGTAGCTCTCCGCGGCGGTCTGCCCACCCAACGCGTAGGCCTCGTCCGCGTACCGGACGTGCATGGCGTCGCGGTCGAGCTCGGAGTACACGGCGACGGTGGCGATGCCGAGCTCGCGGCACGTGCGCATCACTCGCACCGCGATCTCGCCTCGGTTGGCAATGAGGACTTTGCTGAACACGGTCCCTCGAGATGGTCGGGCGATGGGTCGCCGTATCCTACGGCGGTGCCCGCACCTGCCCGCATCTCGCAACGCGGACGCTGGCGGATCCACCACTTCGGCGAGCTCGATTCCACCAACCGCTACCTCCTCGAGGAAGCCCGGGGCGGCGCGCCCGACGGCCTGGTCGCCGTGGCCGATCTGCAGACCGCGGGTCGCGGCCGCCTCGACCGGCGGTGGGAGGCGCCACCGGGGTCGTCGCTGCTGGTGTCGGTCCTCCTGCGCTCGGCGCCCCGTCCTGCCCGGGTGGTCATGGCCGCGGGGCTGGCCCTCGCCGGAGCGGTCGACGAGGTGGCCGGCGTGTCCGTCGGGCTCAAGTGGCCCAACGACCTGGTGGTCGGCGACCGCAAGCTGGCCGGGATCCTCGCCGAGCGCGAGGGCGCGGCCCTGGTGGTCGGTGCGGGCTGCAACGTGAACTGGGACTCGTTCCCGGCCGAGCTCGCGGCCACGGCCACCGCCTGCAACCTCGAGGCGGGGCGGGCGGTCGACGGGGACGCGCTCCTCGACGCGTACCTCTCGACGCTGGCCCGGACCCTCGACGCCGGTGGCGACATCGTCGACGCCTACCGGGACCGGCTGGCGACCCTCGGCCGCCGGGTGCGGGTCGAGGTGCCCGGCGGAACCTTCGAGGGCGAGGCCACCGCGGTCGGCGACGACGGCGCGCTCGTCGTGCGCGACGACGCCGGGACCGTCCGCACCCTCACCGCCGCCGACGTGATCCACCTCCGGCCCGCCTGACGCGGGAATGGCTGGTGGGGGTCAGGGGTCGAGGTCGCGGGCGACGAGCGCGGTGAAGGCCGCGGCGAGGCGCTCGGTGACGGGGCCGGGTGCGCCGGAGAGCTCGTGGCCGTCGACCGTGCTGATGGGCTGCACCTCTCGGGTCGTGGAGGTGAGGAACGCCTCGTCGGCGTCGCGCAGCGCGCCGAGGGGGAGCGCGGTCTCGTGGATCGGGGTGCCGAGCTCGAGCACCAAGGCCCGGGTCACCCCGAGCAGGCAGCCCGACGAGGCGGGCGGCGTCGAGATCACGCCGTCGCGCACGACGAACACGTTGGAGCCGGTGGCCTCGCACAGCTCGTCACGGGTGTTCGCGAAGATCGCTTCGCTGGCGCCGCGCTCGTGCGCGTAGGCCAGCGCGCGCACGTTCTCCGCGTAGGACGTGGTCTTCAGGCCGGCCGTCGCGCCCCGGTCGTTGCGCACCCACGGGACGACGACGACGCGCACCGAGGGCGGCCACGGTGTGACCTCGCTGGTGGCCACGATGACGGTCGGGTCCGTCTCGCCGCGCTCCGAGCCGAGCGGCGCCACGCCGCCGGTGATGGTGATGCGCAACCGCGCTTCGGCGTGGCCGTTGGCGTCGAGCACGGCCTCGGCCGCGGCCCGCAGCTCACTGCGGTCGGGGACCGGGAGCCCGAGGCCCGACGCCGAGTGCTCGAGCCGGTCGAGGTGGCGCCTCCACGCGAACGGGCGGCCTCGATAGACGCGCACGGTCTCGAACACGCCGTCGCCGACGAGCAGGCCGTGGTCGAAGGGCGAGATCCGCGCGTCGTCGGCGGGGACGAGGGCACCGTCGAGCCACACCCGGAGCACGCTCACGAGGGCACCAGCGTGGCGGCGTCGGCGCCCGCGAGCGCCAACAATCGTGCGGCCTTGAGCTCCGTCTCCTCCCATTCCGCGTCGGGCCGGGAATCGGCGACGATGCCGCCGCCCACGCCGAGCTGCGTGCAGCCGGAGGCGCCCGCACCGAGCATCGTGAAGGTCCGGATCGCGACCGCGAGGTCGGCTTCGACTCGCGCGGGATCGTCGGCCCGGGTGTCGATCCAACCGAACGCGCCGCAGTAGACGCCTCGGCGCACCGGTTCGAGCTCCTCGATCACCTGCAGCACGCGGGGTTTCGGCGCGCCCGTGACCGAGGCCGGGGGGAAGGTCGCGCCGACGAGCGCGCCGATCCCGACCTCCGTGCGGAGTCGACCGCGCACGGTGCTCACGAGGTGGTGCAGACCGGGGTGTGCCTCGACCGCGCACAGCGAGGGCACGTGGATGGAACCCGGGGCGCACACGCGCCCGAGATCGTTGCGCGCGAGGTCGACGATCATGACGTTCTCGGCGTGGTCCTTGGCGCTCGCCACCAGCGCGGCGTGCCCGGCCGCGGTGCCCTTGATCGGGCGGGTCTCGACCCGGTGCCCGCGGAGCATGAGGTAGCGCTCGGGTGATGCCGACACCACGGCGACACCACCGCCGAGGTGGGGAATCCGGACCATCGCGGTGTGGGGGGCCCGGTGGTTGGCGGCCAGCGTGCCGTAGAGCGCGACCGGATCGAGCGCATGGTCGCACGAGAGCCGTCGCGTGAGGTTGACCTGGTAGCAGTCGCCGGCGCGGAGCAGCTCGAGCACGGCGTCGACGCGGGCCCGATAGGCGTCGCGGTCGAGACTGGAGTGCCAGCGACCGCTGGGCCGTGGAGGCACGACGACGGCGTCGTCGCCGGCGAGCGCGCTCGTGGCGCCTTCGAGCCGGGACCGGCCTGGGCCGTCGCCGTGTACCCGCACGGTTCCGTCGCCCCCCACCACCGCGACCGCGTCGAACCGCGCGAACACGACGTCGGGCACCGTCGCCGGCTCCGCCGACGCTGCCCGCCGGGGCACGCGCTCGAGGCTGTGGCCGAGCTCGAACGAGCACCAGCCGACCCAGAACCCCGGGCCGAGCCCGTCGAGGCGCGCCATCGCGTCGGGCCCGCTCGCGACCAGCAGCTCAGCGGGTTCCACGCCCACCACGGTGGTGTCGCCGCGCCGGACCGACGCCACCGCCGACTCCGCCGGGAGCCGGGCGACGAGCTTCGCGGCGACCGTGTCGGAGAGGTGCATGGGGCCACGGTACAAGTCCGCGCCCGGATCCGTGCCCGCCCGCTTTCCGGCGCGAGCCGTCGGTACCATGTCCGCACCGTGAGATCTCCCCTCAGCGCGCTGCGCGCTCTCTCCGGCCGGCTCCTCATCGCCATCGTGGTGTGCGCCGCCGTGATGGGGGCCGCCGTCTTCCAGGTCAACCGCTACATCGACGACGAGGTGGCGAAGATTCCGCGCGTCTCCCTCGTGACCGCGGCGGCGTCGAGCACCGGCGGCACGAACTTCCTCATCATCGGTTCCGACACCCGCTCGTTCGTGCAGAGCGAAGAGGACAAGCAGGCGTTCACCGACAACCAGGTGACGACCGAGGGCCCGGCCCGCTCCGACACGATGATGGTGCTGCACGCCGACGGCGACCAGAGCTTCGTGGTGTCGTTCCCGCGCGATCTCTGGGTGAACATCCCCGGCCAGGGCAACGAGCGCATCAACGCTGCGTTCAACAGCGGCCCCCAGGCGGTGATCGACACGCTCAAGGCCGACTTCAACCTCGACATCCAGCACTACCTCGAGGTCAACTTCAAGACCTTCGAGGACATCGTGAACGCGGTGGGCAGCGTGCCGGTGTACTTCCCACACCCCGCACGTGACCAGCTCTCGGGGCTCACCAACGTGTGGGTCGCGGGCTGCTACCACCTCGACGGCGGACCCGCGTTGGCCTACGTGCGGTCGCGCCACCTCGAGTACCAGATCGACGGCCGGTGGCAGGACGCCAGCGGGCTCTCCGACATCGACCGGATCCAGCGCCAGCAGGACTTCATCAAGAAGCTGGGGAGCATCGCCGTGCAGCGCACGATGAACGACCCGTTGCTGGCACCCGATCTCGCCGACAAGATGATCCCCAACCTCACCGCCGACCCCGGCTTCGACCGCGCCTCGTTCAACCAGCTGGTCCAGGCGTTCCTCGGCCTCGCCGACGGCGCGGGCGGCGGCCCGACGTTCGAGACCCTGCCGTGGGACCGCGCCACCCGTAGCGGCCAGGACGTGCTGGTGGTGAAGGAACCCGAGGCCGATGCCATGCTCACCATCCTGCGGGGCGACGCGCCGATCCCGACGACGACCACCGCCCCCGCGAGCACCGGCGACTCCGGTGCCGCGCCCCGTGCGGTGCGTCCGGTCGACGTGCGGGTCCTGGTGCAGAACGCCTCCGGGGTCCAGGGCGCGGCCGGCACGACGTCCCAGGAGCTGAGCCAGCTCGGCTTCGTGTCCGGCGGCACCCAAAACGATCCCCGCGGCATCATCGACCAGACCGAGATCAGGTATGCCTCCGCCGACCGGGCCAAGGCGGAGCTGGTGGCGCAGCACGTGCCCGACGCACAGCTCGTCGAGGACCCGTCGCTCTCGGGCACCGACGTCGTGCTGGCGCTGGGCAAGAGCTTCCAGGGGCTCGGGAGCACCGCAACCACCGGAGCGCCGGCCGCGACCGCCACGACGCTGTCGCCCGAAGCGGCCTGTCAGTAGCGCGGAACGGGCTGTCGGATGTCAGGATCCCCCTCCGTGAACTCGCGATGGAACGGCTTCGTGGGCCGCTACGTCATCTCGCTCGCGCTGGTCAGCGCGTTCGTCGTCACGGGCGTCGCGCTGGTCAACCGCGGCATCGACGAGCGGGTGCAGAACATCCCGCGCGTCGCCGGCCTCGATGTCGCACCCGCGCCGCCCGGCGGCGCCAACTACCTCATCATCGGGTCCGACACGCGCGCCTTCGCCACCGACGCCGGCGACATCGCCGCGTTCGGCAGCCCGGACGATCCCAACACCACGGGCCAACGGTCGGACACGCTCATGGTGGCGCACGTCGAGCCGGGGCCCCAGAAGACGTTCGTCGTGAGCTTCCCGCGCGACCTCATGGTCGACGTCCCCAACCGTTCCGGGAAGAGCCAGATCAACACTGCGTACGACACCGGGGGACCGAACGCCGTCATCCAGACGTTGAAGGAGAACTTCGGGATCGACATCAACCACTACCTCGAGGTCGACTTCAAGAGCTTCCAGGAGATCGTCGACACCATCGGGAACGTGCGGGTGTACCTCCCGGGGCGGGCGCGCGACCAGGAGACCGGGCTCAGCACCCCCTACGGGGGTGGCTGCTACCCGCTCGACGGCGCCGCCGCGCTGGCCTACGTGCGCGCCCGCCACATCGAGATCTCGGACCCGAAGGGCGACATCGTCGACGACTTCCCCCCGTACGAGCACTGGCGGAAGCTCGACAACTGGTCCGACCTCGACCGCATCCCCCGCCAGCAGTCGTTCATCCGCAAGCTGGCCGGCCTCGCGATCTCGAAGAGCCTGAGCGACCCGTTCCTGGCGGTCGAGCTGGCCGACAACGTGCTGCACTACGTCAAGGCCGATGCGGGGCTCAGCCGTGACGACGTCAACGCGCTGATCCGCGCCTTCAAAACCGTCGACGTGAACGATTCGAACTCGGTGCGGTTCCAGACCCTCCCCGTCACGACGTACGAGCCCGACCCGAACCGGGTGGTCGCGTCGGCCGACGCCGAGCCGGTCATCGAGCAGCTGCGGACCTTCGGCGACAACGCGCCCAAGCCCGCCACCGTCGAACCGTCGCAGGTGAAGGTGCGCGTCACCGACGCCACCGGGACCGACGTTGGGCAGTCCGTGGTGTCCGCGCTGATGGAGAGCGGGTTCAAGGCCACCGCCGCGACCGACGCGAAGAGGAAGGTCGCGGTCACGGAGATCCGCTACGGCTACACCCAGACCGAAGAGGCCAAGGCGTTGCTGCCGTACTTCACCGACGCCAAGCTGGTGCCCGATCCGAAGGTGACCGGCGCGGTCCGGCTCGTGCTGGGCTCGTCGTTCCAGAACGTCACGGTGCCGTCGACCACCGTGCCGCCGACCACCGTGCCGGGGGCCCCCGTGGCCACCGCAGCGCCGACGACCACCACGACCGTGGCGCCGGCGCCCTCGGACCCCTGCCCCTGAGCGCCGCCGCACGCGCCGGCGAGGCCCGGGTGCCGGCTGGTCGCCCCGTACACTTCCGAGCCGTGCGAATCCTCGTCACCGGAGCAGCCGGACAGGTCGGTGCGCGTGTCGCCGAGGCCCTCCACGGCCACGTCGTGCTCGCCGCCCCGCGCGACGTCCTCGATCTCGCCGACCGTGACGCGGTCGAACAGGTCGTCGGGGAGTTCGGGCCCGATGCCGTCGTCAACACCGCGGCCATGACCAACGTCGACGCGTGCGAGCGCGACCCCGAGCGGGCGTTCGCCGCCAACGCCCTCGGTGTGCGGAGCCTGGCCCTCGCCGCCGAACGGGTCGGCGCGCACGTGGTCCACGTCTCCACCGACTACGTGTTCGACGGTGCCCGGAGCCGGCCATACGACGAATGGGATGCCGTGCACCCGATCTCCGAGTACGGCCGCTCCAAGCTCGGTGGCGAGGTCGAGCTCGCCCGCCACTCGGCGTCGTGGGCGGTCGTCCGCACGTCGTGGGTCTTCGGCCGCCGGGGCACCGACCTCGTGAGCTGGGCCTTCGGGGCGTTCGACCGCGGCGAGCTCGACGGGGTCCTCGCCGACCAGGTCAGCATTCCCACCTACGCGCCCGACCTCGCGGTCCTGCTGGCGCGCTTCGCGGTCGAACGGCGCGCCGGGCTCTTCCACGTGACCAGCGGGAACGAGGCGGTGACCCGCCACGAGCTGATCGTGTCCGCCCTGCAGGCGTGGGGAGCGGATCCGTCGGGAGTGGCGCCGATCGCCGCCGGCGACCTCGACCGGCCCGCCGCCCGCCCCCCATGAGCGCGCTCGACAACCGCGCCCTGCGCCTGCTCGGCCTCCCCGCCCTCCGCTCGTGGCGCGACGCGCTCACGGCGTACGTCAAGGAATGGGACTCGCCGGGAGCGGAGGCATGAGCGACGTTGCGGTCGTCGGCGCGGGGTACGTCGGGCTCACCACCGCCGCGTGCCTCGCGCGGCTCGGCCACCGCGTCACCTGCGCCGACCTCGACGCCGAGCGCGTGCGCTCGCTCTCGAAGGGCGAGGTCCCGATCCTCGAAGAGGGCCTGCCGGCGCTGGTGTCGGAAGGGTTGGCGTCGGGGGAGCTGCGATTCGTCGTGGGCGCCGCCGAGGCGGCCCGGCACGCGGAGTTCGTCTTCCTGTGCGTGCAGACCCCGCAGTCCGACGACCGGTGCCGCCGACCTCTCGGCGGTCGAGGCGGTCGCCCGCGAGATCGCCCCCGTGCTCCAGCCCGGCACGGTCGTGGTGAACAAGTCGACGATGCCGGTGGGCTCCACCCTGCTTCGTCGCCGCGTGAGCTGAGCCAGGCCGGGGCAGCCAACGACGTCGGCGTTGCCTCGAACCCCGAGTTCCTCCGCGAGGGCAACGCGGTGCGCGACTTCCTCCAGCCCAACCGGGTGGTGATCGGGTGCGACGACACCGCGGTCGCGGTGCGCGTCTCGGACCTGTACCGCGACGTCCAGGCGCCCATCCTGGTCACCGATCCCGCGTCGGCCGAGATGATCAAGTACGCGTCGAACGCGTTCCTGGCCACCAAGATCTCCTTCATCAACGCCATCGCCAACCTCTGCGAAGCGGTGAACGCCGACGTGCGCGAGGTCGCGCTGGGCATGGGCTACGACCCGCGGATCGGCTTCGAGTTCCTGCACCCGGGCCCCGGCTACGGTGGCTCGTGCTTCCCGAAGGACACGGCTGCGCTGAACCACACGGCCGAGACCGCGGGCTACGACTTCAGCCTCCTGCGCGGGGTCGTCGAGGTGAACCGACGTCAGCACGAGCGCATCATCGAGAAGGTCCGCGACGCCGCGGGCGGCTCGCTCCGCGGAGTCCGGGTCGGCGTGTGGGGGCTCACCTTCAAGGCCAACACCGACGACCTGCGCGACTCGCCGGCGCTGGTCGTGAGCCGCGCCCTGCTCGAGGAAGGCGCGGTGGCGCGGGCCTACGACCCGGCAGTCGGCGAGGCCGCCGCCGCGCACGCTCCCGGACTCGACGTGGTGACGGACGCCTACGAGGCGGTCGCCGGCGCGCAGGTGCTCGCGCTCCTCACGGAATGGGACGAGTTCCGCTGGCTCGACTTCGGGCGGGTCGTCGACACGATGGCCGCGCCCCGCGCGCTGATCGACGCCCGCAACCTGCTCGATCCCGCCGCGATGCGCCGACGCGGCTTCGCGTACCAGGGCGTCGGTCGCTGATGCCCCGCGCGGTGGTCACCGGCGGCGCCGGCTTCCTCGGTTCGCACGTCTGCGACACGCTGCGCGCCGCCGACTGGGAGGTCGTCGCGGTCGACAACTACGTCACCGGCCGCGCCGAGAACGTCTCGCACCTCGCCGACGACGCGGGCTTCACCATGGTGGAGCACGACGTGATCGGCGGGATCCCCGTCGAGGGTCGCGTCGACGCGGTCCTCCACCTCGCCAGCCCCGCGAGCCCACCCGAGTACCTCGCACATCCGATCGTGACGCTCGAGGTGGGTTCGATCGGCACCCGCCACGCGCTCGACCTCGCGCGCGCCAACGGCGCGCGCTTCCTGCTCGCCTCCACCAGCGAGATCTACGGTGATCCGCTCGTGCACCCGCAGCCGGAGAGCTACTTCGGGAACGTGAACAGCGTCGGCCCACGGTCGGTCTACGACGAGGCGAAGCGCTACGCCGAGGCGATCACGATGGCGTACCACCGCCTCTACGGGGTCGACACCAAGATCGTGCGGATCTTCAACACGTTCGGACCGCGCCTCGGCGCCGCCGACGGGCGGGTGGTGTCGAACTTCCTCGCGCAGGCGATGCGCGGCGAACCGCTCACCCTGTACGGCGACGGCAAGCAGACGCGGTCGTTCTGCTTCGTGAGCGACGAGGTCCGCGGTCTGCTCGCGCTCCTCGACTCCGTCTACGTGGGGCCGATGAACATCGGCAACCCCGACGAGTTCACGATCCTGGAGCTGGCCGACCTCGTGCTGGAGGTGACGGGCGCGCACGTCGAGATGGTGTTCGAGCCGCTCCCGACCGACGATCCCCGGCAGCGCCGTCCCGACATCTCGCTGGCGCAGGAAATCCTCGGCTGGCGGCCCACGGTCGACCTCCGCGAGGGTCTGGTCCGCACCCGCGACTGGTACCGGAGGCATGGTGGCATCACCTGACGACCAGGCACGGTTCCGGAAGCTCTCCGTGATCGTCCCGGTCTACGACGAGCGCAACACGGTGGTGGAGATCGTGCGGCGCATGCGCGCGGTCGACCTGCCGGTGGAGCTCGAGATCCTGATCGTCGACGACGGCAGCACCGACGGCACCCGCGGCGTGCTGGGCCAGCTCGCCGACAGCACCGTGCGGGTGATCACCCACGATCGCAACCGGGGCAAGGGCGCGGCCATCCGCAGCGGTCTCGAGCAGGTCACGGGCGACCTCGTGCTCGTCCAGGACGCCGACCTCGAGTACGACCCCGAGGACTGGCCCAAGCTGCTGAACCCGATGCTCCGCGGGAAGGCGAAGGTCGTCTACGGCTCGCGCTTCACCGGCGAGCGGCGCAACATGCTGTTCCTGCACTGGATCGGGAACCGCTTCCTGTCGTTCGTCACCAACGTCCTCTACAACACGACGCTCTCCGACATGGAGACCTGTTACAAGCTGTTCGACCGCACGGTGCTCGACGGCATCACCCTCCGGGCGATGCGCTTCGAGTTCGAGCCCGAGGTCACGGCCAAGATCTTGCGTCGCGGCATCCGCATCTACGAGGTGCCCATCTCCTACACCGGCCGCGAGTTCGACGAGGGAAAGAAGATCACCTGGCCTGACGGCTTCGTCGCCTTGTGGACCCTCGTGAAGTACCGCTTCGTCGATTGAGCGCTCGCTTCGCCGCGGTCGTGGTCAACTACGAGGCCGGCCCGCTCCTGGTCGCGTGCGTTGAGTCGCTCCTCGCCGACACCGAGCGCGGGCCCGCCCGAGGTCGTGGTGGTCGACAACGGCTCGCGCGACGGCTCGGCTGCGTCGTCTGCGGCGGGCGTTTCCCTCGGTGCCGCGTGCTCGACCCCGGGGGCAACGTCGGGTACGCGGCCGCCGCGAACCGCGGCACCGCGGAGACGGCCGCCCCCTTCGTCGTCGTGTGCAACCCCGACCTCGAGGTGCGGCCGGGCACCGCGGCCGCGATGCTCGACCGGCTCGAGTCCGAGCCCGATCTCGCGGCCGTCGGCCCCGTGCTGCGCAACCCGGACGGTACGCAGTACCCGTCGGCGCGGGCCCATCCCGCGCTCCTCGACGCCGCGGGTCATGCGCTGCTCGGCCGGGTGTGGCCGCGGAACCGCTTCACCCGACGGTACCGCCAGCTCGACGTGGACTGGAGCCGGTGCCGCGACGTCGACTGGCTGTCGGGGGCGATGCTGTTCCTGCGCCGCGCCGCGGTCGACTCGGTCGGCGGGTGGGACGAGCGCTACTTCATGTACATGGAGGACGTCGACCTCTGCTGGCGGCTCCGCGCCATGGGCTGGCGGATCGCGTACGAGCCCGGCGGTGAAGCCGTGCACGCGCAGGGTGCGAGCACGGCGGCGCGGCCGTACCGGATGATCGCCGAGCACCACCGGTCGGTCTACCGGTTCGCGAGCCGGCGCTGGCGGGGTGCGCGGCGACTGCTCCTGGCCCCGGCCGCCGTGTTCCTGACCGGGCGCGCCCTCGGTGGAGATGGCGGCGCAGGCACTGCGGACCCGCCCCGACGTTCCGCGAGTCAGCGGGTAGCCTGCCACTCGCCATGCCCCAGTCCCGGACTCGCTACCAACGTGCCGCCATGCGCTCGAAGTACCGCAAGCCCAAGCGGCGGCGGGGCGGATCGATGGGATGGAACGTCGCCATCGCGGTGGTGGTGATCGTGGGCGTCGTCGCGGTGGTGCTCACCCGCGGGAGCACCAACGAGCGCGGGCAGCGGGCCTCCGGCGCCCGACCAGGCGGCCAACGTGGCGGGCGACCACTGGCACACCGCCCTCGACATCAACATCTGCGGTGAATGGCTCGACAACCCGCCGGCGTTCGAGAAGCCTGCCGACAACCCCAACCAGGCAGCCAACGCGGGGATCCACTCCCACGGCGACGGTCTCATCCACACCCACCCCTTCGTGGTCTCGGAAGAGGGCAAGAACGCCACCATCGGCAAGTTCTTCAGCTACGGCGGCTGGGGGCTCTCGTCGGACTCGATCGACCTGGGTGGTTCGATCAGCACCGACACGCCCACCCAGTGGCCGGGGCCGAAGTCGGCACCGACGAAGACGAAGTGGAGCAACGGCGACGTGTGCCCCTTCGGGCAGTACAAGGGTGAGAAGGTCCAGCTCACGTGGGCGGTCGACGGGAAGCAGCACCGCGGCAACCCGGCCGACTACCACCAGCAGGACGGCCAGACCGTGGCGATCTACCTGTTGCCGAAGGGCGCGGACATGCCCTTCCCGGAGGCGGCGTGCACGGCGTTCAGCAACATCTCCGACCAGAGCTACGCGGCGCTGAGCAAGGATTCGCCGTGCCGAAGCCAGGCGACCACCACCACGACGCCGGGCGGGACGACGGCGACCACGGCGCCCGTGACCACCGCACCGGCCACACCGTGAACGAGCTGCCGTGAAAGCCGTCGTCCTCGTCGGCGGAGCGGGCACGCGGCTGCGGCCGCTCACGTACTCCACGCCCAAGCCGCTCCTCCCGATCGCCAACCAGGCGTTCCTCGAACGCCAGCTCGCGTGGTTGGCGTCCCACGGCGTCGACGAGGTGGTGCTCTCCTTGGGCTACCTGCCCGACGCGTTCGAGGCGCACTTCCCCGACCACCGGTTCGGTGACCTGAAGCTGCGCTACGCGGTCGAGGACCAACCGCTGGGCACGGCCGGTGCGATCCGCTTCGCCACCCGCGGGATCGACGAGCGCGTCGTCGTCTGCAACGGCGACGTCCTCACCACCCTCGACCTCGACGCGCTGGTCGCCTTCCACGACGACCGCGGCGCCGAGGCGACGATCCACCTCACCCAGGTCGAGGACCCGTCGGCGTTCGGCGTGGTCCCGACCCGCCACGACGGCGAGGTCGTCGCGTTCGTGGAGAAGCCACCCAAGGGGGTCGCGCCCACGAACTGGATCAACGCCGGGACCTACGTGCTCGAACCGTCGGTGCTGGCCCGCATCCCCGATCGGCTGACGGTCTCGATCGAGCGCGAGACGTTCCCGCGCATGTTGGACGAGTCGAGCCGCCTCTACGCGATGTCGAGCGACGCCTACTGGATCGACATCGGCACTCCCGAGAAGTACCTGCAGGCCCACCGCGACGTGCTGGAGGCCGCCCTCGGCGGTGCACCGGCGCCGGGGGCGCGGGAGCGCTCCCCGGGGATCTGGGTGCAGGGCTCGCCCGAGATCCACGACGAGGCGCGGATCGAGGCACCGGCCCTGATCGGTGACGCGGCCGTCGTCGGCGAGGGCGCCCGCATCGTCGGATCCGTGCTCGGCGCGGGCGTCACGGTCGGTCCCGGCGCGCGACTGTTGCGCTCCGTCGTCCACGACGGGGCGATGATCCTCGACGACGCGGAGGCCATCGACTCGGTCATCGGCAAAGGGGCGACCCTCGGCGCGGGCGCCATCGTGTCCGACCAGACGGTGGTGGGCGCCGGGGCGACGTTGGCGCCGGGAGCGCGGGCCTCCGGCGCGCGCATTCGCCGGCCCGAGCCCGACGAAGCGAACGAGGACTGACCCGTGCGGGTGATGGTGACGGGCGGCGCGGGCTTCATCGGCTCGACGCTCGTGGATCGGCTGCTCGCCGAAGGGTGCGACGTCGACGCCATCGACGACCTGTCGACCGGCGCGCTCGCCAACCTCACGGACGCGCGCGCGCAACGCAACCGGAAGTTCAGCTTCCACCGTCTCGACGTGCGGTCGCCGCAGCTCGCCGACATCGTCGCCCACCGCAAGCCGGAGGTCATCTTCCACCTCGCCGCGCAGCTCGACGTGCGGGTGTCGGTGGCGAAGCCGATCTTCGACGCCGAGATCAACGTGCTCGGCTCGCTCAACGTGTGCGAAGCCGCGCTCGCCGCCGGCACCCGCAAGGTGGTGTTCGCGGGGTCGGGCGGCACCCTCTACGGCGCGCCCGAGAGCTTGCCGGTACGAGAGAGCCACCCGCAACGGCCGATCTCACCCTACGGCGTGTCGAAGAAGGCCGCGGGCGACTACCTGCACTACTACCGCGAGGTGCGCGGGCTCGAGTACACGGAGCTGGCGCTGGCCAACGTCTACGGGCCGCGCCAGGATCCCAACGGGGAAGCCGGCGTGGTGGCGATCTTCGCCGGTCTGATGCTTGCCGGGCGCCAGCCCACCATCTTCGGCGACGGCGGCCAGACCCGCGACTACGTGTTCGTCGACGACGTCGTCGACGCCTTCGTCCGCGCCACGGAGAAGGGCGGCGGCCTGCTGATGAACATCGGCACCGGCGTGGAGACGAGCGTGCTCCAGCTCTACGAGTCCATGGGCCGCCTCGCCGGCTACACCGGAGCGCCCAACCGCGCGCCGGAGCGGGCGGGGGAGCTGCTGCGCTCGTCGCTCGACCCGGGGCGCGCCGCCATCCATCTCGGCTGGAAGCCCTGGACCGCGCTGGACGACGGGCTGCTGCGAACCATCGACTGGTTCCGCGACCGCGGCGACTGACGGCCGCGGGAGGGTTCGGCCTGCGGTCGGTCCGTCAGCGTGGGCTACGCGGACGGTGCAGCACTGCCCGCGACGACCTTGGCGAGGTGGTCGGCGAGCCGCAGCGCGAGGGTCACGATCGTGAGCGTCGGCGGGTTGGCGCCGCTCGTGGGGAACACCGCGCTCCCGGCCACGTAGAGGTTGGCGACGCTGTGCACCTTGCAGTCTGCGTCGACGACGCCCTGGCGGGGGCTCGCGCTCATGCGGGCCGTCCCGATGTGGTGTGACCCGGTGTTGACGGCGTAGTCGAGCGCGCCGGCGCGCGTCGCGTCGGCGTCGACGAAGCCGCCGACGTCGACTTGCAGACGTCCGAGACCGCGTTGGCCGATCTGGCGGCCGACCACGCGCAACGTGCGGAGCATGCTGACCCGGTCGTCGGTGGTGAGGCGCCAGTCGAGCTGGATGCGGGGCATCCCGAGCGCGTCCTTGGCGCGGACCAAGGTGACGCGGCTGGCGAGGTTTGGCTCCTGCTCGCAGAGCACCCGCGCCGACGCGACGGTCTGCACGTCGACGCCCTCGGCGTGGAGGAGCTCGACCCCGCGTGTCACGTTCGGGTAGATCGAGTGGAGCCGCTGGTCGTCCGGCGCGAACGGGTACTCGAGCGTCACCTCGCACGCCCGTAGCTCCCGCCGCTGCATGAGCTCGGGGGCGAGGAGGAGCACGGCCTGCAGCGAGACATCGCGTGACTCGCCGTCGACCTCGAGGGTGTGCGATGTCGGCGTGTACGGCGCGAGGGCGGTGTCGGGGTTCGCCAACGCGACGGGACCGACCGAGATGTTGACGTGCTCCATGAAGCACCGACCCACGAGGTCATGCTCGTTGCCGATGCCATCGGGCCGGCGATCGTTCGACGCGAGGAGCAGCCGAGGCACCTCGAGCCCCCCGGTCGCGAGCACGAACGCCTGGGCCGTCGCGGTGAACGCGTTGCCGCCCAGCGTCTTCACGTCGACCCCGGTGACGGCGTTGCCGTCGTCGGCGAGGGCGAGGCGGGTGACGTTCGCCCAGAGCACCAGCTGCACGTCGATCGAGTCGACGATCTCGTCGTGGTACACCTCCCCGAACTGCGGCCGGCCGGTGAGCTGCACGATCGAGTGCGGAGTGGTCGGGTCCTCGAGCAGCGGCTGCTCGATGAGGCCCTGGTCGCGCCAGTACGCGAGCGAGTACTCGTACGGGCCCAGCCCCACGACGTCCTGCGCCGCCGCGTAGTACGGATCGAGGTCGGCGCGGGCGATCGGCCACCCCGAACGCGCCACGTAGCTCCTCGCCTCGAAGTCGAGCTCCGGGAAGGGCCGGCAGAACCCCGACCAGTGATTGGTGGTGCCGCCGAAGTAGCGCAGGCGGGGCGAGTCGAGCCCGATGTCGACCGCTGGGTCGATGGGGAGACCGACGGTCTTGCCTCCGTAGAGCGCCTGGGTGCGGTCGTCGAACTCGAAGCCGCCGCTCTCGAGCAGCAGCACCGAGTGCCCCGATCCCGCGAGCGCGTGGGCCAGGGTGATGCCCGCGGCACCCGCACCGATCACGCACACGTCGGCGGCGAGCGTCGTGCCGCCGGAGATCTCGCGGGCGTCGAGGAGCATCGCCTACGCGCCGAGCGCGACCGCGGCCGCGGCGCGGGCTTCGGTGCGGGCGAGCTGCCAGCCCTGGACCGTGACCACCCGGCCGGACCGGAAGTCCTCGGTGATGGCCGGCGAGAGGTTGGGGAGCTGTGGCCGGAGGCCCTGTGTCGTGTCGATACCGGGGAGCCGAGCGAGGAGGAACCGGGTGTCGGCCTCCCGGGGGTGGGTCTCGAGGTACGCCTTGCCGAGCGCGACGACACCGTCGGCCGGTGGCCCGGCGGCCGGCGCGGCGCCGGCACGGGCGGTGGGACGCACCAGGTCGTTGGTGAGCGCGGCGCCGGCGACGCTCCCGGCGGCGAGCAGGCCGACGAAGGTGCGGCGCCCGAGGCGGTGCTCCCCGATCACCTCTCGACCTGGATTCCGGCGACTGGACAAGGCCCAGCATCGTACCGAGCGGACCGCTACCGGAAGGCGCGGAGGCGATCCAGGGGGACCGGCGGGCGGGGCCGGCCGACGTAGGCCGGGTCGGGCACGCCCACCACGACCATCGCGTGCGGGAGCCACCGGGGATCGAGGGCGAGCGCGTCGCGCGCCGCCTCCGCGCAGAAGATCGGTGCGGCCACCCAGCACGACGCGTACCCGGCCGCGGTGGCGGCGATCATGAGGTTCTCGACCGCGGCACCGAGCGACAACAGCGCCATGCCCCATTCGGCCCGGCGACGCCCCTCGTCGGGGTAGCGGTCCAGGCCGTCCCAGGTGAGGCATCCGAGCACCACGGCCGGTGCACCGGTGACCTTGGCGTGTGACGCCGCGACGAGCTCGTCGATGCGCGTCGGTGGCACGCTGTCGCCTTCGAGGTCGATCCGCCACTGCGCGCCCATACCCGCGGCCAGGCGCTCTTTGGCGTCCGGTCCGTCGACGATCACCCAACGCCAGGGTCGGGAATGGTGGGGTGCGGGGGCCGTGCAGGCCGCCTCGACGAGGCCGTCGAGCGCTTCCCGGGGCACAGGGTCGGGGAGGAACGCCCGGATCGAACGACGGGCGTCGATGAACTCGGGGACGCGCGACACCATCAGCGGAAGAGGTCGTCGGCGGGCGCGCGGACGAGGTCGCGCTGCGGTGCCCTCGCGCAGCCACGCGGGATCGAGCCCCCGCACGATGGCGGCGGGCACCGCGGACGACTTGCCCATCACCAGCTCGGCTGCCGCTGCCACCTCGTCGGCGACCGCGACCTCGGTGACCTGCAGCTCGCGGCCGAGCGCGTCTTCGGTGCCGCGCAGGTCGACGACGGCCGCGAGCCCGCTCACGCCGATGGCCACGTCGGTGAGGCCGTTGCGCCACGGCCGTCCGAACGTGTCGGAGATCACCACGGCGACGTCGACGCCGCGCGTCGCGCGGGAGTGCGTCGCGGATGCGACGGGCCGAGAAGTCGGAGTCGACGGGCAGCAGGGCCGCCCACCCGTGGTCGACGTTGGAGAGGTCGATGCCGGCGTTGGCGCACACGAAGCCGTGACGGGTCTCGCTGATCACGAGGTCGCCTCGCCGGCGGAGGATCCGCACCGACTCCGAGTCGACCAGGAATCGCCTCGCGGCGCGGTCGTCGGGATCGATCTCCACCAGCCGGCGTTCCGCCTTCGACACGACCTTCTGGGTGACGACGATGCAGTCACCGTCGAGGAGAGGGGTGAGCTGGGCCGCCGCGGCGTCGGCGATGAGCGGGGCGAGCGCGTCGTCGGGTCGGACCTCGGGGATGCCGTGGACGGGGATCAGGGTGAGGGGCTGCACGCGCGGGGACGGTCTCAGGCGACCGCGGCGAGCGTGTCGCGCGCGAGGGCGGCCGCGACGCGGGCATCGGTCATCAGCGTGTCGGCCACGACCGCGTGCACGCCGAGCGCTTCGATCTCGCCGGCGCGCGGGCGTCGCCGGCATCGATGACGAGCGTGCTGCAGAACGAGCGGTACTCGCGCGCGACGCCGAAGCAGGAGACCTCGATCCCGAGCGGTCCCATGAGCCGATCGGCGGGTCCCTTCACCGGCCGGCCGGCGATGATCGGGCTGACGCCGACCACGCGCTCGCGCCTGGCGGTCAACGCGTCGCGTACGCCGGGGACGGCCAGGATCGGGCCGATCGAGATCACCGGATTGCTCGGGCATACGAGGATCGTCTCGGCGTCGTGGAGCGCGTCGAGCACACCCGGCGCCGGCGTCGCCTGGCCCGCGCCCTCGAAGCGCACGCCGACCACGGGCGGCTCGCACCGCTCACGGACGAACCACTCCTGCATGGCCAGCTCGGCGGTCGCACCGTCGCTCTGCACCGTGATGCGGGTCGCGATCCGGTCGTCGCTCATCGGCAGCAGGCGGGGCGCGAGTCCCCATGCCGCGGTGATCCGGGCGGTCGTCTCGCTGAGGGTCCGACCCTCGGCCAGCTGCTGGGTGCGGTAGAGGTGGGTGGCGAGGTCGCGGTCGCCGAGGCGGAACCACGTGGCGGCGCCGTAGCGCTCGAGGGCGTCGATCGCGGCGAACGTCTCGCCCGCCAGGCCCCATCCGGTGTCGGGGTTCTGCGCCCCCGCCAGGGTGTAGGTGACCGAGTCGAGGTCGGGGCACACGAGGAGTCCGTGGAACCAGTCGTCGTCGCCGGTGTTGACGACCACGGTGACTTCCGCCGGGTCCACCACCTGGACCAGTCCGCGGAGGAAGCGTGCCGCCCCAACACCGCCCGCCAGCGCCGTGATCATCCCCTGAGCGTACCGGCCCCCGCGTCGGCGCCCTCCGCCCGAGACGTTCGTGCCCCGGTTCACAATCGCCCTCACGGTACGCTGTCGGCCCTGATGAGCGCGCTCGATCCGCCGACCGAACCGTCGGTCGATCAGCTGTCGGCCGAGCGGGATGACGAGCCGGTCGAGGCCCCGATCGACGAAGCGCCGGTCGACGAGGTGCTCGCGCTGTACCCGCCCGTCGTCGCGGTGGTGGTGACCCGCAACCCGGGGCCCTGGCTGGAGGCGACGCTCGCCAGCCTGGCTGCCCAGGACTATGCCGAGCTGACCGTGCTCGTCGTCGATTGCGGGTCCGACGAGGATCCGACGCCACGCGTGGCCGACGTGCTCCCGCGGGCCTTCGTGAGGCGCCTCGACGGGAGCGCAGGGTTCGCCGGCGCGGCCAACGAGGCGTTGCGCACGGTGGAGGGCGCCGTCTTCCTGCTCCTGTGCCACGACGACGTGGTGCTCGACCCACCGGTCGTCCGGGTCCTGGTGGAGGAGGCCTACCGGTCCAACGCCGGCATCCTCGGCCCGAAGATCGTCAGCGTCGAGAACCCCGAGATCCTGCTCGACGTCGGGCGCTCGATCGACCGCTTCGGCGCGCCCTACACGGGGATCGAGCCGGGCGAGGTCGACCAGGAACAGCACGACGGCGTACGCGACGTCTTCTACGTGACGAACGCGACCATGCTCGTGCGCACCGACCTGTTCGAGGAGCTCGACGGGTTCGACCCCGCCACGTTCCCCGGTGCCGAGGACCTCGACCTCTGCTGGCGTGCCCGGCTCGCGGGTGCACGCGTGCTGGTCGCGCCCGACGTGCGCGGTCGCACACCGGGAGGCGGCGGGTGATCGCGACCGTGCCGACCGCCCCGACGAGTTCGCGCTCGCCCGCTCACGCGTGCGGGTGCTCTTCACCTCGTACTCGTTGCCCCGCCTCCTGTGGCTCGTGCCGCTCGGGTTCGTGGTCGGGTCGATCGAGGCGATCGGCGACCTCATCGTCGGTCGCCCCCGCCGGGCCGGCGCGGCCATCGGCAGCTGGTTCTCCAACGTGGTGCACATCCGCCGGCTGCGGGCCTCGCGGCGACGCGCGGCAGCGGCTCCGGCGTGTGCAGGACTCGGAGCTGCGGCAGTTGCAGGTCTCGAGCACGGCGCGGCTCGGCGCGTTCCTCTCCCATCACCTCCACACCGACACGCGATTGCGCAACCTCGGCGACGCGTCGCGGAGCGCGGTCGACTCGGTCTCCGACGGCGTCCGCACGCCCGCGTCCCTCGCCTTCCTCGGGTTCCTCGCCCTCGTCGCCGTCGGCTCGCGCGGCTTCATCACCCGGGGTGTGCCCGACGTCGGCACCTTCGCCCACTGGCCCGGCGTCGGTGACCTCTTCGACACGTTCGGGTCGGCCTGGCGCTACACGGGGCTCGGCTCCGCGGCGCCGGCGCCGGCGGCCCTCGCGCTCATGGGCGGGCTGGGTACCGTGCTCCTGGGCGCCGTCGGACTGGCCCGCACCTTGGTGGTGGTCCTCGCGCTCCCGGTCGGGGCGTTCGGCGCCTACCGGCTGGGGCGCCACGTCATCGACCTCCGGGGCCCCGCGCTCGCCGCCGGTCTCGCCTACGGCATCAACCCCGTGGCCCGCAACGCGCTCGCCGAGGGTCGCCTCGGTCCGCTCGTGCTGTACGCGCTCCTGCCGTTCCTGCTCGTGCGGGTGATCCGCCTGGGCGAACGCAGCGATCTCCGGAAGGGACGCGTGCTGCGCCTCGCGCTCCTCGCCGCGCTCCTCGCCGCGTGGTATCCGGTCGGCTTGGGGCTGTTCGTCGTCGCGGCGGGGGCGCTGGTGCTCGCGGCGCCGATCGCAGGCGCGGCGCGGATGGCGCTGCGCGGGTTCGGGATCGCGGTCGTCGCCTCCGCGATCTCGGTCGTGATGCTCTTCCCGTGGCCGTTGGCCTACGTACACACCGGTCTCGACAAGGCCGCGCTCGGGTTCTCGTTCCGTCCCCACCTCGACCTCTCGCAGATCATGCGTTTCGACAGCGGCCCCTCGGGGGCCGGATGGGCCATGTGGGGCCTGGTCATCGCCGCGGCGGTGCCGCTGTTCGTCGCGACGGGGGATCGGTTGGCCTGGACGGCGCGGGGCTGGATGCTGGCGCTCGTCGGTTGGGCCGTCGTCTGGGTGCCGGCGCGGTTCTTCCCCCACACGTCGGTCCTCGCCCCGGAAGCGGGCCTCACTCTTGCTGCCCTCGGCCTCGCCCTGACGCTGGGCGTCGCGGTGTCGGTGTTCGTCGACGGCATCCACTCGTTCAAGTTCGGGTGGCGCCAACCGGCGGTCATCCTCGGCGCGGTGGCCATCCTCCTGCCCGCGCTGTCGTTCGTCGGCGACACCGTCGACGGCCGCTGGCACGCCCCCGAGACCGACTGGACCAGCAGCCTGGCGTTCACCCAGTCGGTCTCCGCGCGCGGCGAGTTCCGGATGCTGTGGGTCGGCAACCCGACGGTCCTGCCGCTCGATCCCGTCGTCCTGCCTGACGGCACCGGCTACACCCTGACCCGGAACGGGCCCGGTGACGTCACCGAGCAGTGGCGCGCACCGGAGCGCTCGGCCGACCAGGTCGTCGACCGCGCCGTCACGCTCGCCACCACGGGGCGCACCAACCGACTCGGCCGGATGCTCGCGCCGATGGGCGTCCGGTATGTCGTGGTGCCCGCGAGCCAGGGCCGCGGTGGCGGCGCGGAGGCGCCGGCACCCGTCGCGGTCCGCGCCGCGATGAGCGCGCAGCTGGACCTGGCGCGCCTGCGGTCGAGCGCGGGTCTCGTGCTCTACGAGAACCTCGCGTACGCGCCGCTCCGCGCCGCGGTCCCCGGTGACGTGCCGGTCGACTCGCCGCGTCCCAACCGGGCGGCATTGGTGACCGACCTCTCCGACGCGGTACCGCTCGAGTCTGCGCCGGTGCCGGCAGGCACGGTGTTGTGGGGCGAAGCGTACGATTCGGAGTGGGCCGCGACTCGCGGCGGCACGTCGTTGCGTCACGAGCGTGCGTTCGGTTGGAGCAACGGCTTCGCCCTCGGGCAGCGGGGTGCGGTTTCGATCGCCTACGGCGCGCAGTGGCAGCGCTGGGCGATGTTGGCGGGGTCGCTGCTGATCTGGCTCGTCGTCGCGTGGCGCTGGCGGCGCACGCGTGCGCGGCGCGACTCCGGCACGCGCGCGACCTCCGCCCGCCGCCGGCGCGAACGTCGGGAGCGTTACGACCCGCTTGCCGAGGTGCTCGACGAGGACGCCTTCTGGTGGGAACGCGTATGAGTGCCGGGAGCGGACGTGCATGAGTGACGTCGATCCCGCGCTCGCACCCGAAACGCCGGCGCCGTCACCGTCGCCGTCGCGTCGCACCCGGAAGGTGCGGCGCGGGCCGGTCCTCGTGGTCATGCTGGCGGCGGTGGTCGCGGCGGTCGTGGTGCAGCAGGGCGCGCCCTCCACCTCCACGTCGGACGCGACCCCGGCGGCGGTCGTCGGCGTGAGCGTGCCGCACTCCGACGCGGCGTCGACCGCGTGGTACTGCGCCGAGGGCACGTCGACGCGCGGCGGTCGGGCCGGCGAGACCGTCATCGTCGCCAGCCTGTCCCACACGCGCGTCGACGTGACGGTCACCGTGATGCCCGGTGGTGACGCGGCCCCCGTCTCGCGCCGGCTCCGGCTCGCGCCGGACGAGGAGACACGCGTCCGCGTCGCCGACATCCTCGCCACCCCGGAACCGGGCGTGGTCGTCGAGGTCTTCGGCGGACGCGCGGTCGTGTCGCATCAGCTCGTGCACGGCGACGACTTCGCGGTCGAGCCGTGCACCCGCGCCGCGGGCTCCGACTGGTACTTCGCCGCCGGCACGACGGTCGAGGGTTCCGAGCACTACCTCGCGCTCTTCAACCCCTTCGGCGACGACGCCATCGTCGACGTCGAGTTCGTCACCGACACCGGCGTGCAGCAGCCCGACGGGCTCCAGGCGTTCGTGATCCCACGACACTCACGGGTGACCGTGGCCGTCCAGGACTTCGTGCCCCGTCAGGAGCGCATCGCCACCCACGTGCACGCCCGCGTCGGGCGGGTGGTGGTGGAGCGCACGCAGATCTTCGACGGCACCGTGCCCGCGGCCGGGCCGACCCGCCAGGGGATCGCGGTGTCGCTCGGCGCCCGGGCCCCGGCGACGGCGTGGCGCATCCCCGCGGGCACCACGGAGAACGGCGGCACCGCATCGCTCTCCCTCGCCAACTTCGGTGCGACCGATGCGAGCGTCGAGGTCCACGTCGTGCTGGTCGGTGACCAGGACCTGGCTCCGCAGACCGTCTCGGTCCCCTCGGGCGGAGTCACCCCCGTCGACGTCACCGCCCGTGTCCCGCTCGGGACCGCCTTCGCCGTCACCGCGACCGTGCGCGCCCTCGACGGCCACCGCGCGCCGGTCGTCGCAGAGCAGCTGGAGTCGTGGTCCCCGGCATCGCCGACGACGGGGGTGGCGAGCACGCTCGGCTCCACCGTCACCGCCCGGCGCTGGGTGATCCCCGGTCCCGACGTCGACGCCGTGGCGACGGTCACCGTCCTCGACGCCGCCGGCCGACCGGTGACCGCGGAGATCCTGCCGGCCGCGTTCGTCGACCGGTCGTCGGGTGCGACGAGCGAGCCCGAACTGGCGATCCCGCCCGGACGGGCCAAGGTGTTCCAGCGGGTGCAGGTCCGCCGCGAGTCGAGCGGCGCACTGGTGGTCACGGCCAACCGTCCGGTCGTCGTCGGCCTCACCGTGCTCGGCAATGCCGGTGCGTCGCTCAGCGCGTCCGTCCCCGACCTCGCGTACGGGGGCTGAGCCGTGGTCTCCCGCCTCGTCATCGCCGCGGTGATCCTGGTTGCCGTCGGCGCGCTCGCGTGGTGGATGCAGCGTCGCCCTCCCGAAGCGCCACCGCGCGACGTGTACCCGGTCCCGAAGCAACTCGACCGCGACGACTTCCCCGCGCCGACGTCCCCTGGCTGGTGGCGCTGTTCTCGTCGGTCGCGTGCGACTCGTGCCGCGGCCTCGGCGCGAAGCTGGTGCCGCTCGAATCGTCCGACGTCGCCGTGTGCGAGATCGAGGCCGAGGACCGGGGCGACCTGCACCGGCGCTACGAGCTCGCGGCGATCCCCACGACCGTCGTGGCCGACGCCGAGGGCGTGGTGCGACGCGCCTTCGTCGGCGCGTTCACCGCCACCGACCTCTGGGCCGCGGTCGCCGAGCTGCGCGACCCGGGCAGCACCCCCGAACCCGACCTCGGCGACGTCCCGTAGACCCGACCCGGGCCCTTCGACCGGTGTCCCCGGTGTGCGACCCGGCCGGTGACGGCGGCCGGGCTATTCGACGAAGTCGGAGAGGGAGTCGCCGTCACCGGATGCCTCGATGGTCTCCTCGGTGCCGTCGGCCCGCAGCGCCCGGCGTGGGCCACCGCTCTTGTGGCCCATGGCCTCGTCGACCAGGCGGGACACTTCCTCGCCGTCGACGGTCTCGCGCTCGAGCAGCGCCTCGGCCACCGCGACCAGGCCCGCCCGGTGCTCGCCGAGCGTCTTGCGGGTGCGGGTCTCCTCGTCGCGCAGGATCCGCTCGACCTCTTCGTCGATCACTCGTGCGGTCTCGTCGGAATAGTCGCGCGTGTGCACGAGATCCTCGCCCAGGAAGACGGCGCCCTCGGAGCCCCAGGCCATCGGCCCGATGCGGTCGCTCATGCCCCACTCCCGCACCATGCGGCGGGCGATCTCGGTGGCACGCACGAGGTCGTTCTGCGCGCCGGTGGACTTGGTGCCGAACATGATGTCCTCGGCGACCCGGCCACCCATGAACACGCCGAGCGAGTCGCGCAGGTAGTCCTTGTCGTGCGAGTAACGCTCCTCGACCGGCATCTGCTGGGTCATGCCCAGCGCCATGCCGGTGGGGAGGATGGTGACCTTGTGCACGGGGTCGGCGTGTTCGAACACGTAGGCCGCCACTGCGTGGCCGGCCTCGTGGTACGCGGTGTGCTCCTTCTCCAGGTCGTTCATCACGATCGAGGGCCGGCGTAGGCCCATCAGCACGCGGTCGCGTGCGTCGTCGAAGTCGTTGCCGTGGATCTCGTTGTCGCCGCGCCGCACCGCGAACAACGCCGCCTCGTTCACCAAGTTGGCGAGGTCGGCCCCGGCCATGCCCGGAGTACCGCGCGCCACGATGTTCACGTCGACGTCGGGCGCGACCTTCTTGTCCTTGAAGTGCACCTGCAGGATGTCGCGGCGTTCGTCCTGGGTGGGGAGCGGCACCATGATCTGGCGGTCGAAGCGACCGGGACGCAGGAGCGCGGGATCGAGGACGTCGGGCCGGTTGGTCGCGGCCATCATGACGATGCCCTCGGTGGCCTCGAAGCCGTCCATCTCGGCCAGCATCTGGTTGAGCGTCTGCTCGCGCTCGTCGTGCCCACCGCCGAGGCCGGCGCCGCGCTTGCGGCCGATGGAGTCGATCTCGTCGACGAAGATGATGGCCGGCGCCTGCTTGCGGGCGGTCTGGAACAGGTCGCGCACGCGCGCCGCGCCGACCCCGACGAACATCTCCATGAAGTCGGATCCGGTCACCGACACGAAGGGCACCCCCGCCTCGCCGGCGACGGCCCGGGCGATGAGGGTCTTGCCCGTCCCCGGGGGCCCGACGAGCAGCACACCCTTCGGGATGCGGGCGCCGATCTCCTTGAACTTGCCGGGGTTCTTCAGGAAGTCGACGACCTCGGCGATCTCCTGCTTCACCGGTCCGTACCCGGCGACGTCGTTGAACGTCGTCTTGGGCTTCTCGGTGTTGTAGACCTTCGCCCGGCTGCGGCCGATGTTCATGACCGCGCCCATCTGCCCCTGCGCGCGCCGGCTCATCCAGACGAACAGGCCGATGATGAGCACGAGTGGCAGCACCCACAGCAGGATGTCTCCCAGGATGTTGCTGCCCTGGTCGACGTAGTTGAAGTCGATCCCCTTCTTCTTGATCGTCGCCAGCAGCGAGTCGGGCAGGTTGTCCTTGGGGCCCGAGCTCGAGAATTCCTTGTTGCCCTGGACGGGCGTCTCGAAGGTGCCGCTGATGGACCCGGTCGACTTGTTGAAGTCGATGCTCTTGACGTTGCCGTCGTCGACGGCCGACACGAACTGCGAGTACGTGAGGTCGGTCTTCGAGGAGCCGCCGCCGGCGAGGCTGCTCACGACGAACGCCGCCGCGATCAACGCCAGCACGATCCACGGGACCCACCGCAACGACGGGGATCCGCCTCCGCCGCCACCGGTCGGCGGGGTCGGGCGGCGTTCGCCGGGCGGACCCTGATCGGAGGACCCGTCGCGTGGGGCCCCCTCCGGGGGGCGGTTACCGGGGCGCCACGCGGGTGGCGGGGTCGGAGGACGGCCGCTGGGCGCGCCGAACGACTCCGGCTCTCCGGCGTCGGGTTCGACGCCGGGCTCGAGATCGGTCTGGCGGCGGCTCATGCTTGGGCCGGCTCCTCGTCCGTGAATGGGTCCCATGCTACGGCCCCGCCCGAGTCGGCACGGTGCGGGACCGTCACCGAGCACAACGCGTCCGTGCGATCGGTGATTCCTGATGCCGGGTGCCTGGTCGTGGCAGGTATCGTGCCGCCGTGAGCGCCCTCCCGCCTCCGCCCCCTCCGCCTCCTCCGACATCCCCGCCACCCCCGCCCCCGCCTCCTCCTCGGTCGGCGACACCGGGCGCGCGACCCCGGATCAGTTGGGGCATCGGCGACGCGATCGTCGCCTTCGTGGTCGGGCTGGTCGTCTCGCTGATCGCGGCGGCGTTCGTCATCGACCCCGAGAACCCCAGCGATCCGAACACCCTGATCGTGCTGATCGCGGCGCAGAACTTCGCCATGATCGGTTGGCTCGCCCTGGTGGCCCGGCGCAAGGGCACCGGGTCCCTCCGCCGGGACTTCGGGCTCACCCTGCGCCCGGCCCGGGGCTCCTGGTTCGACGACATCCCGTGGTTCTTCGCCGGGATCGGCCTGCAGATCGCCGTGTTGGTGCCGATCGGGTTGCTGAACACCGTCTACGGGCACCATGCCAAACAGGAGGTCGTGAAGACGGCCGACCTCGCGCGGGGCTGGCAGGTCCCCGTGATCGCGTTGGGGGTCGTCGTGCTCGCCCCCGTCGCCGAGGAGCTGCTCTTCCGGGGCACGCTGCTGCGCTCGCTCCTGCGCAAGATCTCACCCGACGCCGCGGTGTTCGTGGCGGCCGCCACCTTCGGCCTGGTCCACATCCCGGGTGACCCCAGCATCGGCACGCTGGTGGCGCTCCCGGCGATCGTCGTCCTGGGCCTCGTCTCGGGCTACCAGGCGGCGAAGACCGGGAACCTGTCCCGGTCGATCCTGCTCCACATGGGCTTCAACGCCCTGAGCGCGGTGCTCCTGTTCGCCACCTGACCTCACTGGCCGACCGCCCGATTGACCGATTTCGGAAGGCGGTTGCTCCGCCCGCTCAAGTTCTGCGCCCGGGGTGCCGATGGAGATACGGGCTGAGGACTGGGAGGTTCTGGTGCACTGTGCAAGATGTTCCAAAGCAGGATTGATCGAGATCCGGATGCGCGTCGCCGAGCGTGACCTGACGTTCCGACGCTGTGGCAAGTGCGAGGCGCAGTCGTGGGAGACTGCCGATGGGCCCGTGCCCCTCGTGCACGTGCTCGAGCTCGCACGCATACGCTGAGCTCGAGATCCGCACGCGTGCTGCGCGTTTCCTGACCACGCCGCCTGGCATGCTGGCCGGATGGCGCCCGCGCAGGAGGTGATCGACGCGCCCCCGCGGGAGGACGACGACGGTGGTGCCTCGGCACCACCGTCCGCGCGCGTGCGCGACGGGTTCGACCGTCTGGAGTACTGGGTCGGGCTGGCGATCGTCGCCGCCTGCTGCGTCTTCGTGCTCGTGCAGCTGTCTCCGCAGCTGTTGCTCCGCAACACGACGATCACCGGCGGGGACACCGGCGCGCACGTGTGGTTCCCCGAATACCTGCGCGAGCACCTGCTGCCGTGGCGGGTGGCGGGGTGGTCCAACGACTTCTACGCGGGCTTCCCGGCCGGTCAGTTCTACTTCCCGTTCCCCGCGATCCTGATCGTCGGCCTCGACCTCTTCCTTCCCTACAACGTCGCGTTCAAGCTCGTCACCGCGCTCGGTCCGCTCGCCCTGCCGGTCGGCGCCTACGTGTTCGCGAGAGGGATCCGCGCGCCCCGCCCCGCGGCTCCGCTCCTCGCCGTCGCGGCCACCGCCTTCATGTTCCTCAAGGACGGGGGCGACTCGACCTTGACGTTCGACCTGCACATCATGGGCGGCACCCTCGCGAGCACCCTCGCCGGCGAGTACTCGTTCATGATCGCGCTCGCGCTCTCGTTGTTCTTCCTCGGCACCCTCGCGCGGGCGCTCGACCGTCGCGGTCCGATGTGGTTGCCGGCGGTGCTGCTCGCGCTGACCGTCACCAGCCACCTCGTCGTTGCCATCTTCGCCATCGTCGCCGGGATCGTGATCTGGCTGATCCGGCGTCCCGTGTGGAACTTCACGCGCGCCGCGGCCATCGGTGCTGTCGGCATCCTCCTCACGGCGTTCTGGTTCGTACCGCTCGCGGTCAACCTCGCCAACACCACCGACATGCGCTACGAACCGATCGGCAACTACCTCGACTGGATGTTCCTGTCGGAGAACTGGTTCCTGTACCCGCTCGCGCTGGTCGCCGTCGGCGCCGGCGTCTACTACCGCCGGCGGGCGACGCTCGACCTCGCCGCGATCACCGTGGCCACGGGGCTCTGCTTCTACAACTGGGAGGGCCTGCGCGCGCTGCTGGGCAAGGCACCGGCCTGGAACCTGCGCCTCTTGCCCTTCTGGTACCTGATGCTGTTCCTGCTCGCGGGGCTCGGAGCGGCCGAGCTGGTGCGGCTCGCCGCGTCGGGCGCCGCCCGGTTGATCCGGAGTCCCACACCTCGCACCGGCGAACCGGGGGCGCGCCACCCGTCGACCGCGACGCCGGGCGAGCTCCCGGACCCGCGGCGGTCGGCGCCGCCGACGCGTGGGCTCTCGCGCCCGGCGACGCGGGTCCTCGTCATCACGATCCTCGCGGTGGTCGCGACCACCGCGGCGCTCATGCGCGTCCAGCAGACGCGTGACTTCCTCCCGTACTGGGCCCGCTACAACTACACCGGCTACGAGAGCGGGAGTGCCGCCGACTTCACCGCCAAGTCGTGGCCGGAGTACCGGGCGTTCCTCGACACCGCCGACTCGCTCGCGCCGGGCCGGATGGCGTGGGAGGGCGGCGACGCGATCGGCGCCTACGGCACGCCGCTCGCGCTCATGCTCCTCCCGTACTGGACCCATGGTCGGATCCAGTCGATGGAGGGTCTGTACTTCGAGGCGTCGACGACCACGCCGTACCACTTCATGATGATCGCGACGCTGGCGCAGTCACCCTCGAACCCGGTGCGTGCGCTGCCGTACCGGTCGATCGCCGACTTCGACCTCGGCGTGAAGTACCTGCAGCTCATGGGAGTGCGCTACTACGCGGCGTTCACCGACACCGCCAAGGCGGACGCCGCGAAGAATCCCGCACTCTCACTGGTCGCCACCGTGCCCGATCTCGACGGCAAGCCTCCGAGTGGCTGGAGCATCTACGAGGTGGCCGACGCGCCGACGGTGCAGGCCCTCCGGTACGAACCGGTCGTCGTCGACGACCTGCACGCCGCGCCGTCCTGGGAGTGCAACGGCCAGGACAAGCCGCTCGACTCGGCGTCCGCCGACGCCGAGTACAGCCCGTGGGAGTGCACCGCGGTCCCGTGGTTCAACGATCCGGCCGCGCTCGACCGGCCCCTCGCCGCGGGCGGACCGGCCTCGTGGAAGCGGGCCGATGCCGCTGACGCACGCTCCGTGACCAAGCGCGCGCTCCCCGCGGTCGACGTGTCGAACATCAGGACCACCGAGTCGTCGGTCGAGTTCGACGTGTCGCGCACCGGGGTGCCGGTGATGGTGAAGACGTCGTACTACCCGAACTGGCAGGCCGAAGGCGCCGACGGGCCCTGGCGGGCCACCCCGAACTTCATGGTCGTGGTGCCGACCAGCCGCCACGTGAAGCTCACCTTCGCCACGTCGTCCGCCGACTGGGTGGGGCGGGTGCTCACGATCGGGGGCCTCGTGGGCCTCGGCGGTCTGGTCTGGTGGGGGGTCGTGAGCGCTCCGGCGGCGGAGTCCGGTGTGGAATCCCGCCGGCGGAGGGTACGATTTCCGTCCCGCTCCCCGCGGTGAGGACCCAAGGCTCCCGTGCCCGACTCCGCGCTCGACACCATCTTCAAGGCCTACGACGTTCGCGGGATCTATCCCGACGAGCTCGACGAGTCGATCGCCCGACGCATCGGGAACGCCTTCGTCGCGTTCACGGGCTCGGCCCGTGTGCTCGTGGGGCGTGACGCCCGACCGTCCTCCGAACCGCTCGTCGCCGCGTTCATCGAGGGCGCGCTCGTCGCCGGTGCCGACGTCGTCGACCTCGGTCTCGCGTCCACCGATCTCTGCTACTTCGCCGCCGGGAGCCTCGAGGCGCCGGCCGCCATGTTCACCGCCAGCCACAACCCCGCCGAGTACAACGGCGTGAAGATGTGCCGGGCCGGTGCTCTCCCGATCGGTCAGGACACCGGGCTCGCCGAGATCAAGGCGATGGTCGCCGGCGGGTTGCTCGAGCGGGCCGAAGACCCGGGGCGCACGGAGCGACGTGATCTCCTGCCCGCGTTCGTGGCCCACGTGCACTCGTTCGTCGACCTCGACGTCCTGGCGCCGATCCGGGTCGTGGCCGACACCGCCAACGGCGTCGGTGGTCTCATCGCTCCCGCGGTGTTCGCCGGGCTCCCCATGGAGCTCACGCATGCTCTACGGCGAGCTCGACGGCACGTTCCCGAACCACCCGGCCGACCCCACCGCCGTGGAGAACCTGAAGGACCTGCAACGAGCGGTGCTCGACGCCGACGCCGGCCTCGGGCTCGCGTTCGACGGCGACGCCGACCGCGTGGTGCTCGTCGACGACCAGGCCCAGCCCGTGCCCGGCTCCACCACCACCGCGATGCTCGCGGCCTCGATCCTGGCGCGGAACCCCGGCGAGCAGGTCGTGCACAACCTGATCTGCTCGAAGGCGGTGCCCGAGATCGTGCGCGAGCTCGGGGGCACGCCCATCCGCACCCGGGTCGGTCACTCGTTCATCAAGCAGGTGATGGCGGAGACCGGCGCGATCTTCGGCGGTGAGCACTCGGCGCACTACTACTTCCGCGACAACTACCGCGCCGATTCGGGCATCATCGCGGCCATGCTCGTGCTGGAGCAGCTCTCGAAGACGGGCACGGCCCTGTCCGAGCTGCGCAAGCCCTACGAGCGGTACGCCATGTCGGGCGAGATCAACACCCGGGTGGAAGACCCGCTGGCCGTGATCGAAGAGGTCGCCGCGGCCTACCCCGACGCGGAGCAGGATCGCCTCGACGGCCTCACCGTCGACTTCGGCGACTGGTGGTTCAACCTCCGTCCCAGCAACACCGAGCCGCTGCTGCGGCTGAACCTCGAGGCCCCCGACCGAGCCGCGTGCGACGCGCACACGGCCGACGTGCTCGCACTCGTACGCGGCACGTAGCAACCAGACACAGGAGTCACGATGGCGTTGGACCCGAAGTTGCTCGAGATCCTCGCGTGCCCCGAGGACAAGGGCCCGCTCCTCTACTTCGAGGACGAGTCGTCGCTCTACAACCCGCGCCTCAAGCGTCGGTACGAGGTGCGCGACGACATCCCCATCATGCTGATCGACGAAGCGGAGACGGTCGACGACGCCGAGGCGGCGCGGCTCGTCGCCAAGGCGGAGGCCGACGGGATCCAGCCGACCTTCGCGGCCTAGGCGGCGGGCGTGGCCACCGACTCCCTGCACTTCGGCGAGGCGCTCTGCGGGATGCCCGAGCAGCTCGCGGCGGCCCACGAGGCCGCGGGCGGGATCGACCCCGCCGCGCTGCCCGACGCGGCCGACTTCGACCATCTCGTGACGCTCGGCATGGGAGGCTCCGGGATCGCGGGGAACGTGGTCCAGGCGGTCGCGACCCGCGACGCTGCCCGTGCCGCTGACGGTCCTGAAGCACTACCGGACTCCCGCGTTCGTGGGTCCGCGCACGCTCGTGTTCGCGTTGTCGTACTCGGGGAACACCGAGGAGACGCTCGAGATGGCGAGCGGCGCGCTCGCCGCCGGGGCCCGGTTGGTCGCGATCTCGAACGGTGGCGAGCTCGCACGGTTGGCGGCGGAGTCGGGTTCGCTCCACGTTCCCTGCCCCGACGGGATCGTGATGCCTCGCCTGGCCCTCGGCGCGCTCGTCGCGCCGCTCGCCGTCGTGTTGTTCCGCATGGGGATGATGCCCGAGGCGCACGCCGGCCTCCTGCGCGCGCAGCAGCAGTTGGCCCGACGTCGCGACCAGTGCCGGCCCGCGGTCGAGGGCGCCCGCAACCCTGCGCGCGAGCTGGCCCGCAAGATCGACCGCACCATCCCGCTGATCTACGGCAGCGGCGGGCTCGGGGGCGTCGCCGCCCTGCGCTGGAAGCAGTCGGTGAACGAGAACGCCAAGGCGCCGGCCTTCTGGAACGAGTACCCCGAGCTCGATCACAACGAGGTGTGCGGCTGGGGCCAACACGGTGACGTCACCCGCCAGGTCTTCACGCTGGTGGAGCTGCGCCACGGGCTCGAGCACCCGCGCCTGGAAGCGCGCGCCCTCGCCACGCGCGAGCTCATCGAGGAGGCGCTCGGCCAGGTGCTGACCGTGGACGCGGAGGGGGAGGGACGCCTCGCGCAGCTCCTCGACCTCATCTACCTGGGCGACTGGACGAGCTACTACCTCGCGCTCGAGAACGACGTCGACCCGGGCCCGATCGACGCCATCGCCCAGCTCAAGGCGGCCATCGGCTGATTCAGAAGTGCGTCGTGCACCACGGCGACGGATGCTCGACGAAGAAGGAGTCGGCGCGGTGCACCGCCCCGTTCGTGTGCTCCCGAACGCGCCCGGCGGCGGCCAACGTCGAGACCGGGACGCCGCCGAGGTAGAGCGCGCCGAGCTCCGGGCGCGCCGAGCGTCAGATCGGGTGCGCGGTCGGTGCGCGCGCACGTGGCCCCGTGGGATCCGCCCTCGATGAGCCACTGCCCGCCGTTCGCCGTGCGGAACTCGTCGACCAGCTCGACCACCAGGGCGTCCTCGGTGCCATAGGTGCGGGCGCCGAGGGCGCCGGCGACGTCGACGACGCGTACCCACAGGTGATCGCGCAGCTCCCGGACGCGAAGCCGGCGGGGGTCCGGGAGGCGCCACCGCAGCTGGTCGTCGACCGGCCGGTCACCCGCCTGCACCGTCCCGACGAGGTCGATGCCGAAGAGGTAGTTCCACAGCGCGGCCTCGGCGGCCGCGTCGACGGCCTGGATCTCGATCACGCGCAAGGTGTGGCTCGGGACGCCGTCGGGCCAGTGCTGGTCGAGCGCGTACCGCGCGAACGCGTCCGGCCGCCCGTCGCGTCCGGTGTGCACCGCGGTGAAGAAGCGCGCGCCGCCGGCGCCGCGCGTGAAGATCGGTGACCACCACGTGGCCGGTCGTTCGAGCTCACCGACGCGCTGCCGTCGCGGCGATCTCGTACACGGCGCGCGCCGCGTCCACGGCCGTGTCTCCCTCCACGAGGCGAACCGAGCCGTCGGCGGGGGTGGGCAGGCGCGTCGACGCGTACTCCGACGCGAGCTCCCAACGGGTGGTGAACGTCGCGGTGCCGTAGCCGAAGCGTTCGTAGATCGACGCCTCGGACGCGGTGAGCGCGGCAGAGCGGCTCACCGCGCCGCGCGACGTCGTCGAGCTGTTCGGCCATCATCCGTCGGAGGAGGCCACGCCGCCGGTGCGTCGGGTGGACGGTCACGACCGTCACCCCGGCGACCGCGACCCGTGCGCCACCCGGCACGGTGATCCGGAACGGCGTCGCTCCGGCAGTGGCGACCACCGCCCCGTCGTCGTGGACGGCCAGGCAGCGCTCGGCCGGGAGCAGGTGCACCGGGTATTCGTCGTCCGGGTTCGGCGACACCATCCCGAACCCGGTGCTCGTCGCCCGGAGGAAGTCGCCCAACTCGTCGTCGCGCACGGTGCGGAGCTCGGCGTCCATCGCGAGAGCTTGTCACGAAGCGCAGGCGTGCTTTCGGCATTTTCGTCCCGTTCGACGGCGCCGGTCCGATGCGTCGGACGGAAGCTCCCGGTCGAACCGGCGGCGAGCGTTCGGTCCGGCCGCTCGGTCCCGGCCGTTCGGTCAGGCGGGCTCTTGGTCTGCGCTACGCTTGGGGGCTGGTCGGGCCTTCGGGCTGTCATCCGGTGATCCGGGCCGACTCTGACATCACGCACACCTGATGCGAATCAATGATGAAGGAGTCCCACCCCATGACGACCACCCTCGACAATTCTGCCGCGACCGAGTTCTCGGACTTCAAGGTCGCCGATCTCTCGCTGGCCGAGTTCGGCCGCAAGGAGATCGAGCTCGCCGAGCACGAGATGCCCGGGCTCATGGCCCTGCGCGAGCGCTACGGCTCCGTCAAGCCCCTCGCCGGCGCCCGCATCACCGGCTCGCTGCACATGACCATCCAGACCGCGGTGCTCATCGAGACGCTCGTCGCCCTCGGCGCCGAGGTGCGCTGGGCGTCGTGCAACATCTTCTCCACGCAGGACCACGCCGCGGCCGCGATCGCGGCCGCGGGCATCCCGGTGTTCGCGTGGAAGGGCGAGACGCTCGAGGAGTACTGGTGGTGCACCGACCGCGCCCTGTCGTGGCCGGCTGACGGGTCGGGGAGCACCGGGCCCAACATGATCCTCGACGACGGTGGCGACGCGACCCTCCTCGTGCACAAGGGCGTCGAGTTCGAGCGCGCCGGCGCGGTGCCGGACCCGTCGACCGCCGAGAACGACGAGTTCGCGGTGGTGCTCGGCCTCCTGCGTGACGTGCTCGCCGACGACGACCACCGCTGGCACCGCATGGCCGAAGGCCTGCTCGGCGTGACCGAGGAGACCACCACCGGCGTGCACCGCCTCTACCAGATGATGGAGAGCGGCTCTCTGCTGTTCCCGGCCATCAACGTCAACGACTCGGTCACCAAGAGCAAGTTCGACAACCTCTACGGGTGCCGGCACTCGCTGGTCGACGGCATCTGCCGCGCCACCGACGTGATGCTCGCGGGCAAGGTCACCGTGGTCTGCGGCTACGGCGACGTCGGCAAGGGCTGCGCGCAGTCGCTGCGGGGCCAGGGCGCGCGCGTCGTCGTCACCGAGATCGATCCGATCTGTGCGCTGCAGGCGGCGATGGAGGGCTACGAGGTCACCACGCTCGAGGACGTCATCGACACCGCGGACCTGTTCGTCACCACCACCGGCAACATGAACGTGATCACCGTCGACCACATGGCGCGGATGAAGCACAACGCGATCGTCGGCAACATCGGTCACTTCGACACCGAGATCGACATGGCCGGTCTGGCGAAGTTCGACGGGATCCAGCGCATCAACATCAAGCCGCAGGTCGACGAGTGGGCGTTCCCGGCCACGTCCGGGCGGGCGGGCCACAGCATCATCGTGCTGGCCGAGGGTCGGCTGTTGAACCTCGGCTGCGCGACCGGCCACCCGAGCTTCGTGATGTCGAACAGCTTCACCAACCAGGTGATGGCGCAGCTGGAGCTCTTCACCCACCGCGACTTCTACGAGCGCAAGGTGTACACGCTGCCGAAGCACCTCGACGAGGAGGTCGCCCGCCTCCACCTCGAGAAGCTCGGCGTGAAGCTCACGACCCTCACCGAGGACCAGGCGTCCTACCTCGGCATCCCCGTCGCGGGCCCCTACAAGCCGGAGCACTACCGCTACTGAGCCCACCCACCACCGAACCGGCGCAGGTCGCTATTGGGTGAACAGGAAGACGACCGCCACCGCGAGCAGGAGCAGCACACCGATCAGGATCCGGTCGAACCAGTCCTCACTGCGCCCGAGCGCCTGTTCGACGTTGGCGACGGTCGATCGTGCCCAGCTCATGAAGAGACTCATCGGGGCCGTCCTCTCTCGGTGCGTCGGTGTCCACCGCCCCCGGTACGTGCCTCGCGTCACAGTGATCGGCGGTGGCGCCGCATTCCTTGAACCAGGGAAGGGTTAAGGGTCGTACCCCGGTCGTACCGTTCGCCCGGTGCTCGACCTGGTGTTCCCGCTGGTGTGTCCCGGCTGCGGTGGGCGGGGCGCGCCGCTGTGCCCGCGGTGCGCGGACCGGCTGCGCCCGCCCGTGGTGGCCGCCCCGCCCGAGGGCGTCGACGCGTGGTGCGCGCCCTTCGCCTACGAGGGCGCGGGGCGCGAGCTCGTGGCCCGGGTCAAGTACCGCAACGTCCGTGCGGTCGTGCCCTGGCTGGCGTCGGCCATGGTCGTCGCGGCCCGCGAGGGCGGGCTGGTCGACGGGTGCACCGTCACCTGGGCCCCGACCACGCCGGCGCGCCGGCGGGCCCGGGGCTTCGACCCGGCCGAGTTGCTGGCGCGGGCGGTGGCCCGCCGCATGCACGCGCGTTGCGCCGGTGTGCTCGACCGACTCCCCGGCCCGCCGCAGACCGGGCTGACGGCTGCGGCGCGTCGGCGGGGGCCGGCCTTCGTCGCGCGCCGCCGCGTGCCGGCGCGCGTGCTGGTCGTCGACGACATCGCCACCACCGGCGCGACCCTCACCGCGGCGGCCGTCACGCTGCGGGCGGCCGGCGCCGCGCACGTCGCCGCGCTCACGGCCGCCCGGACCCCGCCACCGCGGTGACTCGTATACTTCGAGAGCAGCTCTCGTGTACGCCGGTTCGACTGTGAGGTACCGATGGACATCGAGGTTCGAGGCAAGAACCGCCCGGTGCCGTCCCGCCTGAGAGCAGCCGCACAGGACAAGGCGGCGCGTATCGCGAAGTTCACCCACGACGCCGGCCGGGTCGAGGTCGACTTCTCGGAGGCGAAGAACCCGCGCGTCGCGAACTCCCAGCTGTGCGAGATCACCGTGCACCTCAAGCGCCACTTCGTGAAGGCGCATGCCGCGGCGACGGAGCCCGAGGCCGCGCTCGATCTCGCGATCGACAAGGTCGAGCACCAGGTCTCGCGCATCAAGGACAAGCGGGTCAGTCGTTCACACCCGCGCCGTCGTCAGGTCGTCGACGGCAACGGCGCCGCCTACGCGGAGCTCTCCGACGAGGAAGCCGACGCCGACGCCCGCATCGTGAAGACGAAGCGGTTCACGGCCAAGCCGATGGACCCCGAAGAGGCCGCGCTGCAGATGGCGCTGCTCGGGCACGACTTCTACCTCTTCACCAACACCGAGACGGGGCACGCAGCCGTGCTCTACCGGCGCCACGACGGTCACTTCGGGCTGATCGAGACCTCGGGCTGAACGGGCGTCGCCGCGTGCACCCGCTGCGCGACGAGGATGTCGTCGCGTACCGACCGCACGCGGAACTGGTGCTCCAGGAGTGAGTCGAGCAGCGCGCGGTCGTCGCTGG
Organism: uncultured Actinomycetes bacterium; assembly: GCA_963750045.1. Lineage (GTDB taxonomy): Bacteria > Actinomycetota > Acidimicrobiia > IMCC26256 > DASPTH01 > DASUAS01. The sequence goes on from CAVVPD010000006.1 coordinate 232,681, forward strand.
AGATCTCCCTGAGGTCCACGATGATCCATTGGACGGGGCCCGGACCATCCAGATGCTCGCCGTGCACGCCCCAGTTCACGTTCTTCCACGGCACCGGGAAGTCGTAGATCCGGTCACGGTGCGCCAGGTGCGGGAGCAGGTTGTAGATCGCGCTCGTCGGGGCGCCGTCGGGGATCATGTCGACGGCGGCGACCTTCGCGCTCTGGCGGTCGGTCTGCAGCGGCCACAGACCCGAGTGGTACTTGGTGCTGACGGGCGACGGTCCCCACGCCACCGCGGCGGCCAGCGAGGTGACCACCACCAACCCGACGAGGAACCGCAGCGCGTCGGGGCGCCGCCGTGCGATCCACGCGATCGCCTCGACCGTGCCGAGGATCACCCCGACGAGCACCAACGACGAATAGTGGTAGCGGATCTCGCGTGTGTAGGGGAACGACGAGAGGATGTTCACGCCGAGCATCGGGCCGCCGACGAGGAACACGGGGAGGGCCAGCAGCGGGAGGAACGCCACCGGAGCCAGCATCATCTCGTAGTAGTTGACGCGGTCGGCTTTCGTGGCGAGATCGATGCCCTCCTTGGGATGCTCGACGAGGTGCACGGCGATGTCGGTGGGGGTCTTGCCGAGGTCGCCGAAGAAGCTGTCGTAGAAGGGCCCGATCCCGTTCTGCCACGGGATGATCACGCGGGTCGCGATCATGTACCACGCGAGGCTGGCGCCGACGACGGCCACCCCGATCTTCCGCCGTCCCCGGAACGCGATGAGGATGCCCATCACCGCGAGCGCGAGGGCGACGTCTTCCTTGCACGCGGCTGCGATCAGCGCGAACGCCACGAACCACCCCCACCGTTCGCGCCGCGCCGCCCAGTACGCGAAGAGCAGAGGCGCGATCGCCAGCGCATCGGGGTGGAAGAACTCCCAGGTGAGGAATTGGTAGGTCGGGTTGAGCAGCAGGACGGCGGCGAGTCCGACCGCGGGCCACCGTTCGTGGAGCAGATCACGCGCCAGCAGGTAGACCGCGATCGCGCCGCTCGCCTGCACCACGACCTGCACGACGAGGAGGAACAGCGGACCGGCACCGAGCCAGTAGAAGGGGACGAACGCCACCAGGATGGGGTTCACGTGGTGGCCGAAGAACTCGAGGCCCCGCACGGTCATGAACGGGTCGTGGAACCGCGACATCAACCAGATGGCCTGGTCGTAGATCCCGAGGTCGAAGGAGAACGTCGCGAAGCGGGTGTGACGGATCCATCCCAGCGCGATGAACACCGAGCTCCAGGCGACGACCATCGCGCCGAGGGTCCAACGCACCCGGTCGCGCCGGTCGAGCCAGCGGGTCGGCGCACGCTCGGGGGGAGGCGGGTCGACCTGCGCGATCGTCTCGCCGACGGGGTCGCCGTCCCGTGCGTCCACCGCCATCGCTCCAGTCTGCCAAGCACCGCCCCGGGAGGCCGACGCGGCGACGATCGGACGCTCCCTCGCCGGTAGACTGTGGTCTCCCATGGGCCTCTTCAACAAGATCCTGCACGCCGGCGAGGGCCGCAAGCTCAAGTCCCTCGAATCGATCGCGCCGGTCGTGGGCAACCTCGAAGCGGAGATGCAGCGGCGCTCCGACGACGAGCTGCGCGCGCTGACCAACACGTGGCGGGAGCAGCTCGACAACGCGCCCGATGACGACGCGCGGCTGGGGCACCTCGACGACCTCCTGCCGGAGGCCTTCGCCGCCGTCCGCGAGGCAGGCACCCGCACGCTCGGCCAACGCCACTTCGACGTCCAGATCATGGGCGGCGCCGCGCTGCACTTCGGCTGGGTCGCGGAGATGAAGACGGGCGAGGGCAAGACCCTCGTCGCCACCCTGCCCTCCTACCTCAACGCGTTGTCGGGCGGTGGCGTGCATCTCGTCACCGTCAACGACTACCTGGCCAAGCGCGACGCCGAGTGGATGGGCCAGATCTACCGCTTCCTCGGACTCGAGGTCGGTACCGTGATCCCCGAGCTCGACGACCACGAGGCCAAGCGACGCGCCTACGCCGCGGGGATCACCTACGGGACCAACAACGAGTTCGGCTTCGACTACCTGCGCGACAACATGGCCGTCTCGGGCGAGGACCAGGTGCAACGCAGCCACGCGTTCGCCATCGTCGACGAGGTCGACTCCATCCTGATCGACGAGGCCCGCACGCCGCTCATCATCTCCGGCCGGGCCGACGACGCGCAGGAGCTCTACGTCCAGTTCGCCGCGATCGTGAAGGGCCTCAAGCGCGACCACGACTACGAGGTCGACGAAGCGAAGCGCACGGTCGTGCCGACCGAGCGGGGCGTCGAAGCGGTCGAGAAGGCGCTCGGTGTCGACAACCTCTACGAAAACGTCAACCAGAACTTCGTGCACCAGCTCCAGGCCGCATTGCGCGCCAAGGAATTGTTCAGGAGTGACGTCGACTACGTCGTCCAGGGCGGCGAGGTCAAGATCGTCGACGAGTTCACCGGTCGCATCCTCGAAGGCCGGCGGTGGTCCGAAGGTCTCCACCAGGCGGTCGAAGCGAAGGAGCGGGTGAAGATCAAGGAGGAGAACCAGACGCTCGCCACGATCACGCTCCAGAACTACTTCCGCATGTACGACAAGCTCGCGGGCATGACCGGTACGGCCACGACGGAGACGGGCGAGTTCGCGCACACCTACGGCCTCGACGTCGTGTCGATCCCCACCAACCGGCCCTTGGTCCGCGCCGACGAGCCCGACCTCATCTACAAGACCGAGGCGGCGAAGTTCGAGGCCGCGGCCGACGACATCGCCGAGCGTGCCTTGCGCGGACAACCCGTGCTCGTCGGCACCATCTCGGTCGAGAAGTCCGAGCAGCTCTCGCGCCTCCTCGAGCGGCGCGGCATCGACCACGAGGTGCTCAACGCCAAGCAACACGAACGGGAGGCTCACGTGGTCACCCAGGCCGGTCGTCTCGGTGCGGTGACCGTCGCCACGAACATGGCCGGGCGGGGCGTCGACATCCTCCTCGGCGGCAACCCGGAGGGCCTCGCCCTTCAGGAGCTCCTCGCCAGCGGCACAACGATCGAGGAGTCGCCCGAGAAGCACGCGGAGTTGGTGGAGCAGTTCAAGGTGGAGTGCGCCGCGCACGGGGCGCAGGTCCGGGAGCTGGGAGGTCTCTACGTCCTCGGCACCGAGCGCCACGAGAGCCGCCGGATCGACAACCAGCTGCGGGGTCGTTCGGGCCGCCAGGGCGACCCGGGCGAGACGCGCTTCTACCTCTCCCTCGAAGACGAGCTGATGCGCCTGTTCGCGACCGGCGCGATGAACTGGGTCATGGGCAAGGCGTTCCCCGACGACATGCCGCTCGAAGCGAAGATGGTCACCAAGGCCATCGAGCGCGGCGCAGCGCACGGTCGAGGACCGCAACTTCGAGATCCGCAAGGACGTCCTCAAGTACGACGAGGTGATGAACGAGCAGCGGAAGGTGATCTATCGCCGCCGCCAGCAGATCCTCGACGGCGGCGACCTCCGGGAAGAGGCCTACGACGCGATCACCGCCACCATCGAGCGCACCGTGCTCGGCAACTGCCCGGACGAGTTCCCCGAAGACTGGGATCTCGACGAGCTGCACCTGCAGCTCAGCGCGAACTTCCCCACGCGCATCACGCGCGCGCAACTCGACGACTGCTCGCACCGCGACATGCTCGTGGAGCTCTTCACCGACGACGCGCTCGATCTCTACGGCACCAAGGAGGAGACGATCGGCGCGGAGAACCTCCGTGAGATCGAGCGGCGCGTGATGCTGTCGATGATCGACCAGCACTGGCGCGAGCATCTCTACGAGATGGACTATCTGCGCGAGGGCATCAACCTCCGCGCGATGGGCCAGGTCGATCCGCTCGCCGAGTGGCAGCGGGAGGGCTTCGACATGTTCGAGGCCATGATGGGCCAGATCCAGGACCAGTTCGTCGCCTACGTGTCCCACCTCCAGGTCGCCGCGGTCGAAGAGGCACCCCGGGGTCCGGCGACCGAGAAGATGCGCTACAGCGCGGCCGAGGACCCGGTCCAGGGCTCGGGTGCGCTGCGGGCGACGGCGGCGTCGATGCCGGCCGACGAGCTCATCGGCGACTTCGGCGCCCCGCCCGAAGAGGTGGTCGCGGGCGACGGGGCCGACGCACCGTCGATGATGCCGGTGCGGGTCGACAAGACGCCTGGGCGAAACGAGCCGTGCTTCTGCGGGAGTGGCAAGAAGTACAAGCTCTGCCACGGTCGTTGACGCGTCGCGCCGCCTCTCCCATGCCGAAGTACGCCGATGCGTGATTTCTCCGACGACCTCACCGAGCTACGCCGTCGCGTCGAGGGCGCCCGCGCGTACCTGATGATCGACGCGGCCCGCGATCGGATCACCACCCTCGAGGAAGCGGCCAGCGAGCCGGGCCTCTGGGACGACCAGGATCGTGCCCGCCGGGTCAACCGGGAGCTGTCGCAGCTGAACGAAGACGTGCACCTCGTGGACGAGCTCGACGGCACCGTGTCCGATCTCGAGACCCTCGCCGAGCTCGCCCGGGAGGAGGGCGACGACTCGCTCGAAGGGGAGATCGCCGGCGGGATCGGCGCGCTCGCCAAGCAGCTCGACGGGCTCGAGCTGCGCGCGCTGTTCACCGGCGAGTACGACGAGCGCGACGCGATCTGCACGGTCAACTCCGGCGCGGGCGGCACCGACGCGCAGGACTGGACCAACATGCTGCTGCGCATGTACCTGCGCTGGGCAGAGCAGCGCGGTTTCGCGGTGGAGATCGACGAAGTGTCACCGGGAACCGAAGCCGGCCTCAGCTCGGCGACGTTCACCGTGAAGGGGCGGTACACGTTCGGCCTCCTTGCCAGCGAACGCGGAGTGCACCGGCTCATCCGCATCTCGCCGTTCGATGCCAACGCGCGCCGGCAGACCGCGTTCGCGTCTCTCGACGCGGTGCCGGCGCTCGACGTGACGGAAGCGCCGGAGATCGACCCCACCGACCTGCGCATCGACACGTACCGTTCGTCGGGCGCGGGAGGACAGCACGTCAACGTGACCGACTCGGCGGTGCGCATCACCCACGTGCCGACCGGCATCGTCGTCTCGTGCCAGAACGAACGCTCGCAGACGCAGAACAAGGCGCGCGCGATGCAGATCCTCGCGGCGCGCCTCGCGGAGCGTCAGCGTCAGGAGCGCGATGCCGAGTTGGAGGCCTTGTCGGGCGACAAGCGCGACGTCGCCTTCGGGAACCAGATCCGTACCTACACGCTGCACCCGTACCAGCTGGTGAAGGACGAGCGGACCCGCCACGAGACCGGCAACGTGCAGGCGGTGCTCGACGGCGAGCTCGACGCCTTCATCGAGTCGTACCTGCAGTGGCGCCGCCAGCAGCCGAGGTGACGGCGACGGGCCGGACGCGAACGGCGTGTCCGGAGCCACCAATCGGGAAATCTCCCCTGCTACCCTTTCGGCTCTGAAATGATTCGCTTCGAGAACGTCTCCAAGATCTACAAGGGTGATGTCGCCGCGCTGCGCGAGGTGTCGGCCGAGGTCCAAAAGGGCGAATTCATCTTCCTCGTGGGCCCATCGGGTTCCGGGAAGTCGACCTTTCTGCGCCTCCTGCTCCGCGAGGAGCAGGCCACCACCGGGCGGATCGTGGTAGCCGGGCGCGACATCTCGCAGTTGAGCCACTGGAAGGTGCCCCAGCTCCGCCGCAACATCGGGTGCGTCTTCCAGGACTTCAAGCTGCTGCCGAACAAGACCGTCTACGAGAACGTCGCCTTCGCCATGGAGGTGATCGGCCGCCCCCGCCATGTGGTCCGCACGCAGGTGCCCCAGGTGCTCGACCTCGTCGGTCTCGCCAAGAAGGCCGGGCGCTTCCCCCTGGAGCTGTCCGGCGGCGAGCAGCAACGGGTGTCGATCGCGCGTGCGTTCGTCAACCGGCCCCTGATCGTCCTCGCCGACGAGCCCACCGGGAACCTCGACCCGGCCACCACCGTCGGCATCATGCGCATCCTCGATCGCATCAACCGGACCGGGACGACGATCGTCATGGCCACCCACGACCAACGGATCGTCGACGCGATGCGCCGGCGCGTGATCGAGCTCGATCGGGGCGCGCTCGTCCGCGATCAGGCGCGCGGCGTGTACGGCGTCGGGAGCTGACACCGCCACATGTGGACCCGCATCTCCTACTTCTCGCGCGAGACGCTGGTCTCGCTGCGTCGCAACGTGCTGATGACCGTCGCCGGTATCGCGACCGTGGCGGTGTCGTTGGCGTTGTTCGGCGGGATCCTCATGCTGTCGAAGTGGGTCGACCACGGCACCGAGCGCATCAAGGGTGGCGTGACCCTCGAGATCTTCATGACCGCGGGCGCCACCTCGCAGCAGGTCCGAGGCGTGCAGGACGCGCTCGACGCCGACAAGGGCCCCAAGGGGAACGTCAAGTCGTACACCCACCTCACCAAGGACGACGCGTACGCGGAGTTCAAGCGCATCTTCCGTCGCAATCCGGATCTCGTGAACAGCATCACCGCCAAGGACCTCCCCGAGTCGTTCCGGGTGGTCCCCCAGAAGGCCGAGCTCACCGACACCGTGAAGGCCGAGTTCAGCACGCAGCAGGGCGTCGACGAGGTGGCGACGCCCGGTGAGGCGCTCAAGGGGCTGATCGACGTCACCAACACGGTCCGCTGGATCTTCATCATCATCTCGCTCGTGCTGCTGGCGTCGTCGTTGTTCCTCATCGTGAACACGATCCGCTTGGCCACCTTCGCGCGCCGTCGCGAGATCGAGGTCATGAAGCTGGTGGGCGCGTCGAACTGGTTCGTGCGCATCCCCTTCATCGCCGAGGGCATGGTGCAGGGGCTCGTCGGCGCCGGGTTGGCGGTCATCGCGGTGCTGTCGCTGAAGCACTTCGGCTTCGACCAGGCGTTCAACGATCCCAAGAGCTTCTTCGGCGAGTTCTTCGTGACCACCGGCGACGCCACCTGGATCGCCTTCCTGGTGCTGATCATCGGGGTCGGGATCGGGATCGTGGGAGCCAGCATCGGCCTCCGCCGCTTCCTCAGGACCTGATCACGGCTCTGCTCCCTGCTCCTGCCCGCCTGCGACGCCACGCGGCGGGTGCGTGAGGCCAGTGTTGCTCATGTGACTGGTGTTGCCTACGATGCACCAGATGCGGAGGGCTCGCTACCTCACGGCGTTGCTCCTCGTGACCCTCGTCGCGGTGCCGCTGGCCGGTCGCGCCCTGGCGCAACAGTCGAGCAAGCAGCAGGAGCTCCAGCAACAGGTCAACGACGCCGGCGCCGCCGAACAGGCCGCCCGCGCGCAGCTGGTCCAGGCGCAGGCGCAGCGTCAGCAGCTCGACTCGTCGCTGGCCGACGTCTCGGCGCGGCTGAGCGCGGCCAACGACCGGCTCGCGGCGGCCCAGGCCGACGTCGACCGTCTCGGCTTCGCCACCGCGATGCTGCAGCTGAAGGCCGACGCGACGCAGAAGAAGCTCGAGCGGGCGCAGGACGACGTGCGCCGCACTGCGGTGCTCCTCTACCAGCACGGCGACGGTGCCGCGATGATCGGGCTCCTCGGCGGCGCGACGGGGACGGGGCAGCTCGTCGAGGGCAATCACTACCTCGAGCGGGTCTCGGACAAGCGCCAGAGCGACGCGGCACGGGTGACGCGTCTCAAGGCGCAGCTCGCGTCTCAGCAGGATGCGGTCGCGCAGCAGAAGAAGACAGCCGACGAAGCGCGTGCCGCGGCGGCCGACGAGAAGGCGAAGCTCGACGACGTCGCCGCGCAGCAGCAGCGCGCGCGCGACGCCGCGTCCGCCGCGGAGCAGCAGGAGGGCGTCGCGCTCGACTCGGCGCGGGCCCAGCAGGCTGAGGCCGAGAGCCTGCTCCAGGCGGAGTCGGATCGCATCGCGCAACAGATCGTCGACGCGGGTGTCGGCCCCGCGCTCGGCGACGGTACCTTCATCCGCCCGGTCTCCGGGTCGATCACCAGCCCGTTCGGCTACCGCACCGACCCCGTGACCGGCGCCCGGGCCTTCCACTCGGGGCTCGACTTCGGGGCGGGGTGCGGGACGCCGATCAAGGCCGCCGGCACCGGAGTGGTCATCAGCGCCGGTTTCAACGGTGGCGGCTACGGGAACATGACCGTGATCAACCACGGCAACGGGAATTCGACGTTGTACGGGCACCAGTCGTCGATCATCGTGTCCGCCGGGCAGTCCGTCGCCCAGGGTCAGGTGATCGGGTACGTCGGTTCCACCGGCAAGTCGACGGGGTGCCACCTCCACTTCGAGGTGAGGGTGAATGGCACGCCCGTCGACCCGTCCGGGTACCTGTAACTACCTGTTGGGCTGCGGCGTGAGCCGGAGGTAGGGCTTCTTGGCGTCCCAGCCCTTCGGGAACTTCGCCTTGGCGTCCTCGTCGCTGACCGCCGGCGCGATGATGACGTCGTCGCCGTCCTTCCAGTTGACCGGCGTGGCCACCTGGTAGTTCGCGGTGAGCTGGAGCGAGTCGATGACCCGCAGGATCTCGTCGATGTTGCGACCGGTGCTCGCCGGGTACGTGATGATGAGCTTGACCTTCTTGTCGGGCCCGATCACGAACACCGAACGTACCGTGAGGGTGTCGTTGGCGTTGGGGTGGATCATGTCGTAGAGCGAGGCCACGTTGCGCTCGGGGTCCGCGATCAGCGGGTAGTTGAGCGCGGTGCCCTGGGTCTCCTCGATGTCGCCGATCCAGCTCTCGTGGGACTCGAGCGGGTCGACGCTCACCCCGATGATCTTGACGCCGCGCTCGTCGAACTCGCCCTTGCGCGCGGCGAACGCGCCCAGCTCCGTGGTGCAGACGGGCGTGAAGTCCTTGGGGTGCGAGAAGAGCAGGCCCCAACCGTCGCCGAAGTAGTCGTACAGCGTGATGGTTCCCTCGGTCGTCTCGGCGGTGAAGTTCGGGGCGTCGTCGCCCAATCGAACCGGCATGGTGGTTCCTCCTTGAACGTGCTGCTCGGTGCTGTGGATGTGGGTGTCCGAGGTTACCGACCGCGCCGCGAAAAGGCGAGTGGATTGGTCAGAAATATGCCGTGCCGAGGAGCGGTTGACAGCGCGCTCCGGTCGCGATGAACCTGCCGTCCGGGTGGCGGCGGAGGCGGAGGGCGATGACCACGACGACCAGCGGGTATTCGGGCTCCCCGCTCCTGAAGAAGCTGGGCATCCGGGAGGGTTCGCGCGTCGCCCTCGTCTCCCCGCCGCAGGGGTTCGAGGCCACCCTCGGCGCCCTGCCGACGGGTGTCCAGGTCCGTCCCCACGTGCGCGGCCGACTCGACGTCATCGTGTTCTTCGTGACCCGGCACGCCGAGCTGGCGCGGCGGTTCCCGTCGTTCGTGCGCGCGCTGGCCGACGACGGTGGGTTGTGGGTGGCGTGGCCCAAGCAGACGTCGGGCGTCGCCACCGACCTGAAGTTCGAGTCGGTCCAGACCGTCGGGCTCCGCGCCGGTCTCGTCGACAACAAGGTCGCGGCCATCGACGGCACCTGGTCGGGGCTGCGCTTCGTCTACCGCGTGGGTGATCGTCCCGGCCGTCGGGGTGCTTCCCGGTAGGCGGAATTTCGCTAGAACTGGTGGGGTATGTGCGGTCGGTTCGTGTCGGTGTCGTCGCCCCAGCTCCTGGTGGATCGCTTCGGGGTGCAGGAGAGCACTGTCGACCAGCGCGAACCGGACTACAACGTGACCCCGCGCGCCCTGGTGCCGGTGGTGCGCGATCGCCCGCCACGCAAGGGGACCGAGGGCCCGACCACCAGGGTGCTCTCCCTGGTGCGCTGGGGCCTGGTGCCGTCGTGGGCGGACAGCCCCGCCATCGGCGACAAGCTCATCAACGCCCGCGCCGAGACCATCGCCGAGAAGCCGGCCTACCAGCGCGCGTTCCGCCGCCGTCGGTGCATCGTGCCGGCCGACGCGTTCTACGAGTGGCGGCCGGTCAAGAGGTCGTCGGTCGGACACCCGCCGCGCCAGCCGTACCTGGCGCGCCGACGCGACGGTGAGCCGTTGGCTTTCGCCGGGCTGTGGGAGATCTGGCGCGACCCCGCGGTCGACGATCCCGACGCGCCAGACGCGTGGTTGCGGTCCTGCGTGATCGTCACGACGCGCGCCAACGCACTGCTCGAGCCCATCCACGATCGGATGCCCGTCGTGCTCGACGAGAACGTGTGGGACCGGTGGCTCGATCCCGGGACCGACGACCTCGCGTACCTCGAATCGCTCCTCGCGCCGCGCCCGACGACTGGCTCGACGTGTACCCGGTGAGCACCCGCGTCAACAGCCCGGCCAACAACGACGCCGACCTCGTGCGGCGCGTCGACGCCGACACTCTTCTCTGACGCCGGCCCGCTCCGCGTCGTAGTCTGCGGCGCATGGACCCAGACCTGTACGTGAAGGCCCTGGCGGCGCGAGTCGGAGGCGCTTGCTGACGCCGCGGCCGCGGCCGGACCCGAAGCCCCTGTCCCGACGGTCGAGGGGTGGAAGGTCGCCGATCTCGTCGCCCACTGCGCGTCGGGCGACCTGTGGGCCCGCCGGATCGTCGAGAGCGAGACTCCCGAGCGGGCCTCCCACGACCTGCCCCCCGACGCGCCCACCGGCGCCGCGCTCGTCCCGTACTTCCGCGAGGGTGCCAGGCAGCTGGTGGAGCTCCTCGCCGCGACCGATCCCGCGAAGTCGGTCTGGACGTTCTCTCCGACGGACCGCACCGCGCAGTTCTGGATCCGACGCCGCGCGAACGAAACCGCGATCCACCGCTTCGACGCCCAGTCGGCCGCGGGCAGCACGTCGCCGATCGACGCCGAGCTCGCGACCGACGGCATCGACGAGTTCCTCACGGTGTTCGTGGCGCGCTTCGGGAAGGACGTCGCCACCGCCGGTGAGACGCTCCACTTCCACTGCACCGACGTGGCGGGCGAGTGGCTCGTCGCGCGCGAGGGCGACGAGCTGCGGATCACGCGTGAGCACGCCAAGGGCGACGTCGCCGCTCGGGGGAGCGCGTCCGACCTCTTCCTCTTCGTGTGGGGACGCGTGCCGGCGGATCGGCTCGAGGTGTTCGGCGACGCCGCCGCGCTCGACCGCTTCCGTAGCGCGACCCGGGTGTAGCTCAGGACCGTGGTCAGGCGGTGAGGGGCGCCAGCGCGCGCACGGTGCGACGGAGGTCGTCTCCCGACGCGAGGATCGCGGGCGCGGTCGTGGTCACACCGTTGGCCGCGTAGCGCTCGACCTTGGCCCGGATCGCATCGGGCGTACCCCACACGATCAGGTCGTCGATCACCTCGTCGGGGATCACGTCGAGCGCGCGCGCCCGATCGCCGTTCGCCCACGCGTCCCACATCGGTTGCAGGGCCGGACCGCGCCCGAGCCATTCGTGGAACGCGGCGTACACGCCGACGGTCAGGTAGCTCGTGATCTGGCGAACCGCGAACGCGCGCACCGCGTCGAAGTCGTCCGACGGCACCACGAAGATGCGGGCCACGATCTCCTTGTCGCCCACGTAGGGTGCCACCTGCGCGACGTCGTCGGCGGAGAGCCAGTTGACGATCGCGCCGTCTCCCTCCTGGCCCGCGAGGCGCAGCATGCGGGGGCGGAGCGCGGCGACCAGGATCGGCGGCGGGGTCGCGGGCACCACGCCGAGCCGGAAGCCCTGCACCTCGAAGGTCTCGTAGCGCTCGCTGACCTTCTCGCCGCTCAACGCCGTCCGGAGGAACCGCAGCACGTCACGCGTCCGCTCGAACGGGCGCTCGAACGGCACCGCGTTCCAGCGTTCGACGATTGCGGGTGACGACGAGCCGATTCCCAGCGCGAACCGGCCGGGCGCGGCATCGCTCATCGAAGCCGCGGTCTGCGCCAGGAGCGCAGGCCCGCGCGTGAACGCCGGCGCGATGGCGACCCCGGCGCGGAGGGTGGGCGACCACGCGGTCGCGAGCGCCAGCGGCGTGAACCCGTCGTGACTGTTGGCCTCACCCGACCACACGTCGGTGAAGCCGAGCGCGCAGATCTCCTCGTACCACTCGCGGTGCCCGTGGAGCGCCACACCGGGGAACGGGACCGTGATGCCGTGGCGGCGCGGGACGGTGGCCATGGAGGGAATCTACGGCACTTCCCGAACCTCCCGGTGCCCCTTGTAGGCTGCGACGACCATGTGTGGCATTGCCGGGTTCTGGGGCGCGCCCGACGCCGCCCTCCTGGCCACCATGACCGGACGCATCGCCCACCGGGGGCCCGACGGAGAGGGCTTCTTCGAGCACTCGCTCGCCAGCCTGGGCCACCGCCGGCTCGCGATCATCGACCCCGCCGGGGGCCACCAACCCGTGGGCACCGACGACGGCGCGGTGCAGCTCACCTACAACGGCGAGGTCTACAACTTCCGCGAGCTGCGCGCCGAGCTCGAGCCGCTCGGCCACACCTTCCACACGTCGTGCGACACCGAGGTCGTGCTCCACGCGTACCTCGAATGGGGCACCGACTGCTTCGCCCGCTTCAACGGGATGTGGGCGCTCGCCGTGCTCGACCTACGCGACGGCGACGGCCGGGCCCCGCGCCTCGTGCTCGCCCGTGACCACTACGGCATCAAGCCCCTCTACTACGCGCGTTCGTCGAGTGGCCGGGTCCTGTTCGCGTCGGAGGCGAAGGCGGTGCTCGCCGATCCCGAGCTCGAGACCGGCCCCGACCGCCAGTGGCTGTACGACTACCTGCTCCACGGATTGCACGACCACAAGCCGCAGACCGCGTTCGTCGGCATCCGGGCGCTCGCCGCCGCCACCTGGGCGGTGGTCGACGCCGACGGTGTCCACGAGGAGACCTACTGGTCGCCGGCGCTCTCGAGCGACGCGCCGTCGGATCCTGGCGAGTTCCGCACCCGCTTCGAGCGGTCGGTCGAGCGGCGCCTGGTGGCCGACGTCCCCGCCGGCACCTGCCTCTCCGGCGGGATCGACTCGTCGTCGATCGTGGGCATGGCCAGCCGACTGCTCACCGCGCACGTCCCCGACGCGGTGTCGCTCGGCGATCGCCTCAAGACGTTCTCCATCGTCTACGACGGCGATCCCATCGACGAGCGGGAGTACATGGACGCCGTGCTCGCTGAGGTCGATGCAGAACCCGGCTTCGCCGAACCCACGTCGGAGCGCTTCGTCGAGGAGCTCGATCGACTGGTCTGGCACCAGGACGAACCCATCGTGTCGACCGGTCCGTACGCGCAATGGTGCGTCATGCGCCTCGCGCAACCGAAGGTGACCGTGCTCCTCAACGGTCAGGGGGGCGACGAGCTGCTCGGCGGCTACGTGCCGTACCAGTACGTGTACCTGCGCGAGCTGCTCAAGCACCGGAAGGTCCTCCAGTTCACGCGCGAGGCGTGGGAGTCGCGCGACGTGCTGAAGCCGCTCGTGAAGCGCCGGCTGGCCGACCGCCGCCGCGCGCTGCCGATCAAGCCCCTGCTGCGCCCGGAGCTCTACGACGGCCTGGAGCCGCCGAAGTTCCAGCGCTCGCAGGACGACCTCAAGCGGCGCCTGGTTGCCGATCTCCAGACGTTCTCCCTCCCGTCGTTGCTGCGCTACGAGGACCGCAACTCCATGGCGTTCTCGATGGAGTCACGACTGCCGTTCCTCGACCAGGAGCTGGTCGACTGGGTGCTGCAGCTCCCGTCGTCGGCCATCGTGGACCGCGGGTGGAGCCGGGCGATCCTGCGCGCAGGGCTGCGGGGGGTGCTGACGGAGAAGGTGCGCACGCGTCGATGGAAGGTCGGCTTCACCACCCCGGAGACGCGCTGGTTGCGGGCGCGCCGCGCCACGATCCAGGGCCTGTTCCGTTCGCCCGAGTTCTGCGCGCGGCCGTACTGGGACGCTCCAGCGCTCGCGGCAACGTTCGACCGCTTCTGCGCGGGCGAGGTCGAGCCGTCGCAGATCTTCTGGCGGGCGATCAACACCGAGATCTGGATGCGCGTGTTCTTCGAGCACGACGGCGGGTCGCGCCACGGCGAGGCGCCGGAGTCGCACTTCACCCGCATCGGCGACGAGTGGCTGGCCGCGACCAGCGAGCCCGCGGCCGCGGCGTTGGCGCAGTTCACCCCCCACGACCAGCGCCACCTGTTCGCCCGGTCGTCGGTCGACGGTCGCGACTACGCGCGAGCGCCGATCCGCACCCGGCTGTTCGTCGTCGGCGATGCTCTCGTTGCCGGTCTTCGTGACGCGCTGGGCGACGTCGAGCTCGTGGCGGGCGACGTGATCGCCATCAGCGAGAAGGCCGTCGCCATCTGCCAGGGGCGCTCGTATCCGGTCGGCGAGGTGCACGCGCGTCCGCTGGCACGCACGCTGTCGAAGTTCGTGGGTCGCACCGCGTCGGGGATCGGCCTGGGCATCCCGGCGACGATGGAGCTGGCGATCCGCGAGGCGGGGGAGCCCCGCATCCTCGCCGCGACCGCCGCCGCAGCCTTCACCAAGCCCTTCGGTGTGAAGGGCGCCTTCTACCGGGTCGCCGGTCCGGGCGTGCGGGCCATCGACGGTCCGACCCACGGCACCATCCCGCCGTACGACGGCCACGCCAAGCTCGGGCCCGAAGACCCTGCGGGCGTCGCCCGGGAGCTCGCCGGCGAGCTCGGTGTGGGCGTCGCGATCATCGACGCCAACGACATCGGGGTCAACGTGCTCGGGGTGTCGAGCGGGGTCGACGCCGAGGTCGTGGAGTCAGTGCTGCGGGACAACCCGCTCGGCCAGGGCGCGCAGCAGACGCCGGTCGCGCTCCTCCGGCCCGTCTGAGCTCAGGTCGTCGGCTCGTCGAACCCGGCCATGGCGCGGAAGTCCGCCGTGGTGTTGACGTGCGGGAAGGGCGCGTCGGGCACCGGCAACGAGAGGGCGGCGCAGATCGGCTCCCAGCCGTCGCCGGGGTGCCAGTCGACGAGCCGTCCGGGGTCGACGGCGGCGCGCACGTCGGCGTTGTGCTGCTCGTAGGCCCGCTTCGCCTCGGCTTCGTCGGCCCAGTGGGCGGTGAACGTCTTGGTCAGCATGTCGTCGGCCATTGCCAGTTGTGCGCCCATCACCGTCGCGTTCTCGCGTGGGATCGTCCGCTTGGCGATCTGGAAGATGGTGTCGTTGGCGCTCTTCCACCACGCGTCCGCACTCGAGCGTGACGACAGCAGGACGATGGCGCCGGGGGATGCGTCGCTGAGCTCGCGCCAGAACGCGGCCGCCGGCCAGTCCACCGTGGCGACGTACCCGGAGAGGAACGCCGACCAGTCCGGCGCATCGCCGTTGACCGCCGCGTGCCAGACCGGGATGTCGTCGGGCCGCCCGAAGGTCTCCATCATGTGGTAGCAGGGACCGTCGAGCAGCTGCTCGAGGGCCAGCTTCAACGAGTGGGTGCCGGTCCGGCCGAGACCGGCGCCGACGACGCGCAATGCCATGGGACCCCCTGAGCGTCGGACCCACCGGTTCCGCCGAACCGGGAGGAAGAGCGTCGAGACCCTACCCGAGGTCGGCCCGCAGGTACCCTGCGGCGCGGCGAACACAGGAGACACGGTGAGTCCAGGAGAGGCGCCGCGCGGCGGACGCGGACCGGATCGGCGAGGGGGCGGCAGGCGTCGGGGCGGGCCGTCGCGCGCGGGCAGCGGCGCGTCGGGCCACGCGAAGGGTGAGCAGGGCGCGCGCAAGCGTGTGAACCCGCGCATACAGATCGGCACCGTGGTCGCACCCGCCCAGGTGGTGGATCGGGCCAAGCACTCGCGAGTGGTGGAGGTGGACGCGTCGAACGAGCCGCTCACCGAGCGGATCGTCAGCCCGTGGTGGGATGCCACGCCCGAGAACGCGGTCATCGACGTGCGGGCCCACCTCCTCTTGACCCACCACGCGGCACCCATCGAGTCGATTGCGCCCGAGGTGCGCGACACGCTCACTGCAGAGCTGCGCGCGCGTCGCCAGCTCTACGCCGAAGATCTTCCCGGACGTTCGCTCGACGCGGCCCTCGATCGCTTCGTGGCGTCGATCTCGTCGTTGCGGGAATCAGGCAAGTTCGGCGCGGTCGTGTTCCCTTTCCCCTCGTACTTCACGCCCGGGCCCCGAGCGCTCGACTACCTGGAGTGGCTGCGCGGCCGCAGCGGTGATCTGCCGATCGCGGTCGAGCTCCGCCACCGCGACTGGGTCGCGGGGAAGCAGCGCGAAGCGACGATGCAGTTCCTCACCGACCACCGACTCGCATACGTGTGCGTCGACGTTCCCTCCGGCTTCGACAGCTCGTTGCCGCCCCTCACCGTCGCCACCACCGACACGGCCTTCGTGCGTTTCCACGGCCGCAATGCCGATGCCTGGGAGCGCGGCGCCGACTCCGGCGAGGACCGCTTCTCCTACGAGTACCGCGATACCGATCTCGAACCGTGGGTGCCGCGCCTCGAGAAGCTCGCAGCGAACGCCAAGAGCGTCCATGTGATGTTCTCGGGACGTACGACCGATGCCGCGATCCGCAATGCCCGGCTGCTCGTGCGGGTCCTGAGCGGTGAGCCCGCACCGGCGCGCAAGCCGCCGCCGTCGGGGCCGCCCGGCAAGCGGCGCCCACCGCGTCCGCGCTGATCCGGATCCCGCGACCGCCTTCCTCCGTGGCTCAGAAGTGGTCGAGCAGCTCGCGGAAGGTCCGCAGGCGCAACAGCTTCGGGTCGGAGTCGTCGAGCTCGGCGTGCTCGAGCGCCCACGTGTTGGCGTTCGGGATGTAGACCGCGTTCATGCCGGCGGCGCGCGCCGGCGCGATGTCGGACTTCGGCGAGTTGCCGATCATCCAGGTCGAGTCGAGCGCGAGCGAGTGGTCGCGCACGAGGCGCCGGTACGTGTCGACGTTCTTCTCCGCGACGATGTGGATGTGGCGAAAGTGCGGCGCGAGCGCTGAGGCGTCGATCTTGCGTTGTTGTTCGTCGACGGCACCCTTCGTGAGCATGAGGAGCGTGTGGCGGACGCCGAGCACCTCGAGGGTCTCGACGACGCCGGGGCCGGGCTCGACCCGGTGTTCGAGGAGGGGGACGGCCAACGCGTCGATCGCCGCGTGCTCCTCGGGTGTCGCGGGCCGCTCGTTGAGGTGCCGGAAGCAGTCGCGCAGGCTCCGGAGGAACACCTCGCTGCCGTAGCCGTGGACCGCCGCGTTCGCCGCCTCGATGTCGAGGAGCACGGCGCGGATCGCGCCGGCGTCGAGGGTCGGGTGCGCCAGCCAGTCGAGGTAGTCGTCGATCACCCGTTCGAACAGGTGGTTGTTCTCCCAGAGCGTGTCGTCGGCGTCGAACACGAGGACCTGCTCCCGGACGCGCATCGGCGCGATGCTATTGCGGCACGTCCAGGAGCAACCGGGCGCCCGAGACCACGTCACTGACGAAGTTGGGGAGTGGCGGGAGCACGAGGAGATAGGTCGCGACCGCGACCGCTGCGACACCGCGGGCGGACACCGTCACCGTCGACGGCAGTGCTCGGTGCCAGGGATCGCCGTCGTGATCGCCTCGGGCCGTGCGCCCGTCGATCGCGACGATCGACGCGCCGGCGAGGAGCGCCGCGAAGCCGATCGTCGTGATCCACCGCAGCCAGTCGAATCCCAGCGCGAACAGGACGACGACAGCCGCGGCCGTTGCGCTCGTCCACATGATGCGGTGCGTGCGCCCGGCGAGGATCCATCGGCCTCGCTCGCTCGCGTACGCCAACGCGCCGCGGAAGCAGAAGAGGAGGAGCCCGGCGAGGAACAGGCCGACGAGGATCGACAACTCGGGGTTGGACCGCTCGATCACCCGCTGGAAGCTCGAGCGGAACGTGTCACCCAGGTACACGAAGATCGATCCGTGACCCTCGATGATCCCCGGCGCGTCGAGCTCGAGCGCGTTCACCTGGGCGGGACCGGGCGCGCCGTGCAGGACCAGTGCGCCCAGGACGATCACCGTCGGTCCCACACAGAGGAACGCCGAGAGTCCGAGGCGCGCTGGCCGGGCCGCCGCGGGCCCGGGTCGTCGCCAGCACGACCAGCACCAACCACGGCGCCACGATCAGCGGTGCGGCCTCGCTGGTCAACGTGCACAGCGCGAGGAGCGCCCCGGCGACGAGTGCGAGGCGCGTCGGCGCCACCGGTCGCGTACCCGCCCAGAGCCCGATGACTGCGAGCAGGAGGAACGCCAGCAGGTCGGGCCGCCGTTGGCCGCCGATCGAGTCGAACGCGAAGGGCGCCACCACCAGCGCGGCCGCAGCCGCGTACGCGATCACCGTCCGCCGGTGGCAGAGCACGGCGACGAGCCCGACCATCGCGGCGAGCGTCGTGACGGCCACCACGTTCTGCACGAGGTCGACGGTCGCGATCGTCGGGCGGCCGCCGACGATCGTGCGGAGCGCCTCGCCGGCGAGCCCCCGGCGCACGAAGCCGTGCTGGTAGGTCACGTACCAGAGCGAGCGGCCGTACTCGCTGAGCCCGAAGCCGGTGATCGTGAACCGCTGGACGACCTGGTACGCGATCCCCACTGCCAGCGCGAGACGCACGAGGGTGTCGAACATCCCACGATCGGGCGCGGCGACGACCGGGTCGACGGGGGTCGGGGCACCCTCCCACGCGTCGCAGTGCACGAACCCGAGCATGGCAGGCTTCTGCACAGATGTCCGCGCGCCCGCCGCGGTGATTGAATGGATGCAGCTCACGACTCTGGGGAGGGCATCATGAGCACGATCGAACTGGCCGACGCGGACGAGGCTCGGATCGAGCAGTTCGCGGGAGACCTGTTCGCGGCCTGTCTGGCGTCGCTGGAGTTGGCCAACGTGCAGTTGGGTGTCCGGCTCGGCCTCTACGAGGCGCTGGCCGGCGCGGGACCGGTGACCGCGGGGGACCTCGCGTCGTCGGCCGGCATCCAGCCGCGCTACGCGGCGAATGGCTCGAGCAACAGGCGGTTGCGGGTGTCGTCGACGTCGACGACGTCACCGCGTCCCCCGACGAGCGGCGGTTCACGTTGCCGAACGCGCACGCCCACGTGCTGACCGACGACGACAGCGAGGCGTGCATGAAGCCGTGCGCGGCGGTCGTGCCCTGGCTGAGCAAGGCGCTCGACATCATGGTGGAGGAGTTCCGGCGGGGGACGGGCGCCGCGTTCGGGCTGTTCGATCTCCACGACGTGCAAGCAGCGTTCACGCGGCCGGTGTTCGTCAACCACCTCACCCAGAGCTGGCTGCCGGGGCTGCCCGATGTCCAGGAGAAGCTCGCGAGCGGCGCGCCCGTCCGTGTCGCGGAGGTCGGTTGCGGAGAAGGTGTGGCGGCGATCGTCATCGCCCAGGCGTACCCGAACGTGTTCGTCGACGGGTACGACCTCGACGAGGCGTCGATCGCCAGCGCCCGCGCCCAGGCCGCCCGGGCCGGAGTGGAGGACCGCGTGCGCTTCGAGGTGCGCGACGCCGCCGATCCGATGGAGGGCGGTGACTACGACCTCGTGATGGCGATCGAGATGTTGCACGACATGCCCGATCCCGTCGGCATCCTGCGGACGATGAAGAACCTCGCGGGTGACGCGGGCGCCGTGCTCGTGGTCGACGAACGGACCGAGGACTCGTTCAGCGTCCCGACGACCGACACCGAACGGCTCTTCTATTCGTTCAGCACCTTGCACTGCCTCGCGGTCGGCATGCAGGACGACGGTGCGGGCACCGGCACGGTCATCCGCGCCGACACGGTGCGCAGGTACGCGCTCGAAGCCGGGTTCCCCACGGTCGAGGCGCTCGAGGTCGACCACCCACAGTTCCGCCTGTACCGCATGTCCTGAGCAGGCGTCCGCCGCCGGGCGTGCTCAGGGACGATCCGACGGATACTCGCGGTTCGCCAAGCCGGGGTCGAGGATCTTCGCGGCGTGGCCCGGGGAGATCGGCAGGCCGGAAGGGTCGAGGAGGCCGATCTGCGCCAGCAGGGAGGCCTGGTCCCAGTAGATGTGCTCATGGGTGACCTTGCCGTCGACGACGCCGACGATCACGACCATGGCGATCTCGACCGGCTCGCCGGTCGGGGGGACGGTGAGATGCGGGTTCTCCGCCATCGTCGCCATGGTCCCGTCGAGGTCGACGTCGATCTCGGCCTGGATGTGGTCGGCCACCACGTCGGCGATCGACCGCGGCGCTCCGTTCCCGTTCGATTCGCCCATGGCGACCGACCTCGTCGTCGGATGCGCCCGACACGCGCGCAGCCTGGGTGTCCGGGGCGGCCGCCACCGTGCCCTACACCCGCGTGCGAGCGTGGCCTGGTCCGCACCCTCGAAGGTCGAGTCGGTCAGCGCGGTCGCCGTGCCGCCGCCGCCGACCTCGAAGGTGACCTTGGACGGGTAGTCGGGCAACTCGGGCGCGCTCGTGTACAGGAAGGTGTCGCCGTCGAAGTGCTCGAGGTCGAACGTCATGTTCTCGGGCCCGACGACGAGCTGGAGCTTCCCGTTGTCGGACACGATCTGCATGTCGCCGACGTAGTCGTTGTGGTACGTGCCGACGTAGGCGGACGCGTCGCGTGCCGGTGTCGGGTTCGCCGGCGGGGTCAGATCCGGCTTGGGGCCGTAGACGCCCGAGAAGCGCTTCGTCCACGTCGCGAGCGTGTTCGTGTTGGACGAGCCCGTCGTCAGGTCGGTGAGGTAGTCGGCGGCGATGGCCTCGGGCAGACCGATCGGGCTGCCGTTCGTGAGCACGACGATCCCGATCTTCTTGGCGGGGATCAGCTTCACCGCGGTCGCCGCGCCGTTGGAGAAGGCGCCCGAGTGGTCCCAGCTCACCAACCCGTCGGCTCCGGTCGTGATCGACCAACCGAGGCCGTAGAACGATGCCGGGCTGGTGATCGGGTCGAGGGGGCGATTCCTGACCTGCGGCGTGTGCGTGGCGTCGAGCGCCTGCTGGTCGATGAGCTGGTTCTTGCCGAGCTTGCCCTCGTTGAGCTGGATCCGCATCCATTGGCCGAGGTCGACGACGTTGGAGCTGACCCCGCCCGCCGGTGCCTGCGCATCAGGGTCCCTGGGGAAGTCGGGCGTCCACTTGCCGTCGATCTCGACGTGCAGGTCGGCCCGGTTCTTCTGGGCGAGGTAGTCGGCGTTGTCCATGCTGGTCGACGTCATGCCCGCGGGGCCGAACAGCACCTTGTTGGAGACGTCCGACCACGACGAGCCGGCGGCGACGGCCGCCGCCTCACCGCCGAGGGTCATCGCGAAGTTCGAGTAGCTGTAGGTGATCCGGAACGGGTCGAGTGGGACGTAGCGCAATCGCTCGAGGATGGTGGTTCGGTCGAAGCCGATTCCTTCGAGGTCGTTCCCGGCCGCGCCCGGTAGTCCGCTGCGGTGCGCGAAGAGGTCGGCGAACGTCACGTGGTCGGTGACCCAAGGATCGCTCAGTGGGTCGTTCGGCACGTACTGGTGGGCCGGATCGTCCCAGGCGAACGCGCCGCTGCCCACGAGTCCCGCCATTATCGTCGACGAGATCGGCTTCGACAGCGACGCGATCTGGAAGACGGTCTGCGCGGTCACGGGCTTGTCGGTCTTGGTCGAACGTACGCCGTAGCCCTTCGTGTAGACCACGCGATCACCGGAGACGACCGCGACCGCCAGGCCCGGGACACCCGTCTTCTTCATGTCGGCCTCGACGAGCTTGTCCAGGGCCGCGAACGACTTGGTGACCTGGGAGCTGCTCAACGCCGAACCCATGGCGGCGCTTGCCGCCGTGGTGGTGGGTGCCGCGGCCGCGAAGAGCGCGATGACCGACAGCATCGCTGCGATCACCGGACCGCGTGGTCCCCTCCGACCGCGTGAGCCGACCTGCACGGTTGCGCTGCGCCCTGCCACGCCGCTCCTCGTAGCCGGTCGCGCGCGGCAATGTCAAGTCCGCGGCACCGGCCGGGGTCGCGCCGTCGCGGGTTGCGGAACCGACGGCGGTGGCGGGCGCTGCTCCGCGGAGGCATCGCCTTCGGCGGCTCGGCCGGTTGCAGCCGGTCAGGTGCCCGGACGGCTGAGGGTGCCGACATGGGCGACGAGCTTGTCGAGGGCCATCGCCCATCCGGCCGCACCCGGGGAGTCCGCGGGGATCCCGGCGTGCGTCAGCACCATCTTCGTGCGGCCAGCGACGTCCTCGAGCTCGACGCGGACCTCGGTGGTCGCGGGGTGCCCCCGGCCGTGCCCGTGTCCGGGGGCCGCGACACGTTGCCGTGCTCGTCGGACATCGATTCGGTGTAGACGAGTCGCCGGTTCTCGACGACCTCGCGGTGCTCACCGGTGAACCACATCTGCATGGGGCCGTCCGGGGACGGCATCTCCATGCACACCAGCCGCCGACCGCCGACGCGCACGTCCATGTCGGCGACGCGGATCGTGGCGCCGACCGGGCCGTACCACGCCTCGAAGTGCTCCGGGTCGGTCCACATCTGCCAGACGAGATCCACCGGGGCGTCGAACTCGCGCTCGATCACCAACGCGTCGGGTCGGTTGCTGTCAGTCATCGTCGCCGGTCCTTCGTCGCGGTCGGAGGTGCTGCAGGTAGTCGTCCATCCGGTCGAGGCGGGCCTCCCAGATCGGCCGGTACCGCTCGGCCCAGGTCGAGACCTCCTCGAGCGGTGTGGCGTCGAGGGCGCAGGGCCGGAACTGGGCTCGTTGGCCCCGCGTGACCAACCCGGCCCGTTCCAACACCTTGATGTGCTTGGAGACGGCCGGGAGCGTCAGCGCGAACGGCTCGGCGAGCTCGTTGACCGTCGCCGCACCTTCGGCGAGCTGCGCCAGGATCGCCCGCCGCGTCGAGTTGGCCAGCGCCGCGAAGGTCTCGTCGAGCCGGTCCTCGTCGATCAGGGTCATCGTGGCTGCGCCTGTGCTTTCCCACACGGATTATTAACCAATATGGAAACTAACCACAGCGACGACCGCTGTCAACCTGGTGCGAGTCCCGCCGCCGCCGCCCGCGCGCCCGCCGCGTAGCATCCTGGCCGATGCTCGGCGTGCCCGACACGATCCGCGGGTTCCTCTTCGACCTCGACGGCGTCCTCACCGAGACGGCGAAGGTGCACGCCGCGGCGTGGAAGCAGATGTTCGACGACTACCTGCGGACCCGGTGCGCGCGCGACCACACGGACTTCGTGCCCTTCGACGCGCGCGACGACTACGACACGTACGTCGACGGCAAGCCCCGCGCCGACGGCACCCGGTCCTTCCTGGCCTCGCGCGGCATCGAGCTTCCCGAGGGCTCACCCGTCGACGGCGCCGACGCCGAGACGGTCGTCGGCCTGGGCAACCGGAAGAACCAGCTCGTGCTGCAGATGATCCACGACCGAGGTGTGGAGCCGTACCCCGGTTCGGTGCGGTACCTGGAGGCCGTGCGGGACGCGGGGTTCCCTCTGGCGGTCGTCTCGTCGAGCACGAACTGCCACGACGTGCTCGTCGCCGCAGGGATCGCCGACTTCTTCGACCACCGGATCGACGGGCACGTCGCCGAGCGCGAGCACCTGCGCGGCAAGCCCGCTCCCGACACCTACCTTGCCGGGGCGAAGGCGATCGGTGTGGAGCCGTCGGCCGCGGTCGTGTTCGAGGACGCACTCGCGGGGGTCGCCGCCGGTCACGCCGGGGGGTTCGGCGCGGTCGTCGGGGTCGATCGGGTCGGTCAGCGTGCCGCGCTCCTCGAGGACGGCGCGACCGTCGTCGTGCGCGACCTCGCCGATCTCTTGGGATGATGCTCGCACCGTGATCGGTCACCCTGCCTTCCCGGTCGAGCCGTGGCGCCTGGTGGAGCGCACGCTCGATCTCGACCTCCTGGCGCAGACCGAATCGCTGTTCGCGCTCGGCAACGGCCACATCGGCCTGCGCGGCAACCTCGACGAGGGCGAGCCCCACGCGCTCCCGGGGAGCTACCTCAACGGTGTGTACGAGCTGCGGCCACTGCCGTACGCGGAGTCCGCGTACGGCTTTCCCGAGTCGGACCAGACGGTCATCAACGTCACGAACGGCAAGATCATCCGGCTCCTCGTCGATGACGAGCCGTTCGACGTGCGCTACGGCACCCTGCGCGCGCACGAGCGTGTGCTCGACTTCCGCGACGGGGTGCTGCGGAGAACCGCCGAGTGGGAATCGCCCGCCCACCGGGCGATCCGCGTCGAGTCGACCCGTCTCGTGTCGTTCACCCATCGGGCGATCGCGGCGTTCGTGTACGAGGTGACGCCCCTCGACGGGGCCGCGCAGGTGACGATCCAATCGGAGTTGATCGTCAACGAGGCACTTCCCGCGGCGAGCGACGACCCGCGCGCCGCCGCGGAGCTCGACGCGCCGCTCCGGGCGGAGTTCCACGCGCACGCGGGATCGGGCGTCGAGCTCGTGCACAGCACGCGGCACAGCGGTCTGCACGTCGCGGCCGGGATGCTCAACGAGGTCGAAGCACCCGGCGGGACGCAGATCGGCTGCGACAGCCACGACGACTGGGGTCGCGTCACGATCACCGCGACGCTCGAGGCCGGCCAGACGCTTCGCCTCGTGAAGCTGGTGGGCTACGGCTGGTCGCTCGAGCGCAGCGTCCCGGCCGTGCGCGACCAGGTGATGGCCGCGCTCGCGGCCGCGCACGCGCACGGGTGGGAGCAGCTCGTCGCCGATCAGCGCCGCTACCTCGACCGGTTCTGGGAGCGTGCCGACGTGGAGGTGGAGGGCGACGCCGAGGTGCAGCAGGCCGTGCGGTTCGCCCTGTTCCACCTCGTGCAGGCCAGCGCCCGGGCCGAGCGGCGGGCGATCCCGGCGAAGGGTCTGACCGGACCCGGCTACGACGGCCACACCTTCTGGGACTCCGAGGCCTTCGTGTTGCCGGTGCTCTCGTACACCGAGCACCAGACCGCCTGCGACGCGCTCTACTGGCGACACGAGACCCTGCCGATGGCCAAGGAGCGCGCGCGCCAGCTCGGGCTGCGGGGCGCAGCGTTCCCGTGGCGCACGATCCAGGGCGAGGGGTGCTCGGGCTACTGGCCCGCGGGCACCGCGGCGTTCCACATCGGTGCCGACATCGCCGCGGCGGTCGGGCGCGTCATCGCGACGAGCAGCGACGACACGTTCGAGCGCGACGTCGGCCTCGAGCTGCTCGTCGAGACCGCGCGTCTCTGGCGATCGCTCGGTCACTACGACCTGGATGGCCGGTTCCGCATCGACGGCGTGACCGGGCCCGACGAGTACTCGGCACTCGCCGACAACAACGTCTACACCAACCTCATGGCTCAGCAGAACCTGCAACTCGCGGCCACGGTGGCGCGTCGCCACGCGGACCGCGAGGCGGACCTCGGGTTCGACGCCGAGGAGGTCGCGAGCTGGTTGGCTGCCGCGGACGCCATGTACGTCCCCTACGACGACGCCCTCGGCGTGCATCCGCAGGCGGACGGGTTCACGGCCCACGAGGTGTGGGACTTCGAGGCGACCGCCCCCGAGCAGTACCCGCTGCTCCTGCACTTCCACTACTTCGACCTGTACCGGAAGCAGGTCGTGAAGCAGGCCGATCTCGTGCTCGCGCTGTACCTGCGCGGCTCCGCGTTCACGCTCGAGCAGAAGCGGCGCGACTTCGACTACTACGAGCCGCTGACGGTGCGCGACTCGTCGCTGTCGGCGTGCATCCAGTCGGTGATGGCCGCCGAGGTCGGCTACCTCGCCCGGTCGTACGACTACCTGCGTGAGGCGGCGCTGATGGACCTCGACGACCTCGAGCGCAACACGCGCGACGGGCTGCACATGGCATCGCTCGCGGGAACGTGGATCGCGCTGGTGGCCGGGTTCGGCGGGATGCGTGACCAGGACGGAGTGCTGCGGTTCCGTCCCCGCCTGCCGGACCAGGTGACCCGCCTCGCCTTCGCGTTGGAGACGTGCGGTCGTCGTGTGCGCGTCGAGCTCGCCGAAGGACGCGGCGAGCTACCAGCTCGTCGTCGGCGACGACCTCGACGTGCTGCACGAAGACGAGTCGCTGGCGCTGCGCCCGGGCGCTCCCGTGTCCCGCCCGTTGCTTCGCCCCGGCGACGGCGACCCGCCGGCACCACCGCCCGGCCGCGAGCCGGCGGCCCGCTGACCGGCAGCGCTTCGCCGTCAGCGGGCGGCCGGCTGGAAGAGCAGCTGGCGGAGCTCCGGGCAGCCGCCGCGTGCGTTCGGGTGCACCGGTAGAGTGCGCCGAACCTTCTGGGAAGGGACGAGAGCATGAGCGAGCTCTACTGGGATCCATTCACGCCCGAGCTGCGGAACGACCCCTACCCGCTCTGGAAGCGGATGCGCGACGAGGCACCGGTTTGGCGCAACGACCGCTACGACTTCTGGGCGCTGACGCGCTTCCATGACGTCGAGCAGGCCAACAAGGACCACGACACGTTCGTCTCTTCGCACGGCACGACGGTCGAGACCATGACCGAGGATCCGAACGTCGACACCGGCATGATCATCTGGACCGACCCGCCGAAGCACACACGCCTGCGCAAGCTGGTGTCACGAGCTTTCACGGCGAAGCGGGTGTCGTCACTCGAGGGTCGCATGCGCGAGGTGTGCGCCGAGCTGCTCGACCCGCACGTGGGAGGGTCCGGCTTCGACTACGTGCAAGACTTCTCCGCCATCCTCCCGCCCACGATGATCTCCACGCTGCTGGGCGTGCCTGAATGCGACCGTGACTACTTGCGCAAGGTCGTCGACGACATCTTCCACATCGAAGAGGGTGCCGTCGGCATGGTGAACGACGTCTCGATGAACGCGCTCGTCGAGATCAACCAGTACCTCGCCGAGCAGTTCGAGGACCGCAAGCGCCGGCCCCGCGACGACATGTTCACCGATCTGCTCGAGGCGGAGATCGTCGACGATGACGGCACGACGCGGCGACTGTCCGACTCGGAGCTCACCGAGTTCGTCACCGTCCTGTTCTCGGCGGGCACTGAGACCGTGGCCCGTCACCTCGGCTGGTCGATCGACCTGCTCGACCGCCATCCCGACCAGCGATCCGAGCTGGCCGCTGACCTCTCGCTGGTGCCGAACGCAGTGGAGGAGAGCCTGCGGTACGAGCCGCCGTCGCCGGTCAACGCGCGCTTCACGACGCACGACGTGACGCTCCACGACGTCACCATCCCCACCGGGTCGAAGGTGGTCCTGGTGACCGGCGCGGCCGGACGGGACGAGCGCATGTACGCCGACCCCGACACGTTCGACGTCCGCCGCGACTTCGACCTGCACATGACCCTCGGGTACGGCATCCACTTCTGCCTCGGTGCCGCGCTCGCCCGCATGGAAGGACGCATCGGATTGGAGGAGACCTTGAAGCGGTGGCCGGAGTGGACGGTCGATCGTCGAGCACGCGGTGCCCCTCTACACGAGCACCGTGCGCGGCTACCTGAACCTCCCGATCGCGCCGGTCACCGCCTAGCGGCGCGATCGGGCAGCAGCGGCAGCGGCACCGGCGCACGCGCCCGAACGCACACGCCCGAAACGGTCGTGGAGGTGGCGGGAGTCGAA